>NZ_JBSHLM010000003.1:0-519020 GCF_053644375.1 Streptomyces sp. NPDC055400
CTCTCAGGCTTTCCTCCGGGCAGTTTCCCTTCGGTCTTGCGTTTCCGACTCTATCAGACTCTTTCGCGTCCGATTTCCTCGGCGCCTTTCAGGTTCCCACTCCGGCCTTTCGGCCTTTCGCGTTTCCCTTTCCGGCGGTTCCGACTCTATCAGATCCTTTCGGGCCTGATTCCCAGTCAGCGGGGCTTGTCTTCGCGGCTGTTGGGCCGTTCCGACGAGTGAGACTTTAGCGGAGTCCTGCCCCCCGAGCTAATCGGGGGCGTCCTTTCGAACGCGGATTCCTCATTTCGCAAAGGCGCATGAAAACGAAACGTGGCGCATCTCAGAGAGACGCGACATCGATCGTTGAATGGTTCTTGCGGAATGGCCACCCGGGGACCGGTCAGGGACCGGAGCTCACGTCGGGCAACTCGGAGAACACTACGTACGGGGCCCAGGTGTGTCAACTTCACGCCTGTGACGGCTACTCTTGGGCTCGTGACTACGCATGCGCACACCCAGGAGTGGTGGGCCGCCTGACGGCGGCCGGCACAAGCATGTACCCAACGGCCGCCGCCTCGGCGGCCGTTCTTGTATCTCCCTCCTGGAGACCACGGAGCCCGGCAGCCGGGCAGCGGCGGTCCCGACCAGGAGGTGGAGTGATGACGCGAATCTTCAGCGGGGTCAAGCCGACCGGGCATCTGACCCTGGGGAACTATCTGGGCGCCGTACGTCAGTGGGCGGAAGTCGATCAGCACAGAGCTGACGCGCTGTTCAGCGTCGTCGATCTGCACGCGCTGACCGTGGACCACGATCCCGCGCGGGTGCACCGGCTCAGTAAGCAGGCGGCGACGCTGCTTCTTGCCTCGGGGCTCGATCCCGAGGTGTGCACCGTGTTCGTACAGAGTCATGTGGACGAGCACGCCCGGCTGTCGTATCTCCTCGAGTGCGTCGCCACGGACGGCGAGATGCGGCGGATGATCCAGTACAAGGAGAAGTCCGCGCGCGAGCGGGAGCGGGGCGGGAGTGTTCGGCTCTCGCTGCTGACGTACCCCGTGCTGATGGCGGCGGACATCCTCGCCTATCGGGCCGACGAGGTTCCTGTGGGTGATGACCAGACGCAGCACGTCGAGCTCACCCGGGATCTCGCGGTGCGGTTCAACCAGCGGTACGGGCACACGTTCGCGGTGCCGCGGGCCACGCCGCCCGCGGTCGCGGCACGGGTCATGGACCTCCAGGACCCGACTTCCAAGATGGGGAAGTCGCACGACAACGGCGCCGGGATCGTCTATCTCCTCGACGAGCCTGACGTCGTGCGGAAGAAGATCCTGCGGGCGGTGACAGACAGCGGCGCGGAGGTCGAGTACGACCGCGAGGCCAAGCCCGGGGTGTCGAATCTGCTGGAGATTCTGGCCGCTTGTGAGGGTGGGAACCCGGAGAGCCTGAGCGGTGTATATGAGTCGTATGGCGCGCTGAAGAAGGCGACCGCGGAGGCCGTGGTGGAGCTTCTGGTGCCCCTGCAGAAGAGGCACAAGGAACTGGTCGCGGATACCGCGTATGTAGAGGAGGTGTTGCGGCGGGGTGCTGAGCGGGCGAGGGAGATGGCGAAGCCAACCGTGGACGCCGCCTATAGGGCGATCGGACTGCTTCCCGCTGCCTGAGCGTCCCTATATAGGGGCGTCCTAAGGAGGGCCGTTCTTAGGAGGACCGTTCTCAGGAGAAGGTGACGGGCCGCTGGGCGAATGAGGCCCGGTAGGAGCGTGGGCTGGTGGCGAGGCGCGATGCGAAGTGCTGGCGCATCGTGACCTCGCTACCGAAGCCCGCGCGGCGTGCGACTTCGGGCATAGGGAGGTCGGTGCGTTCGAGCAGCTTCTGCGCTGCCGCCATGCGCTGGTCCAGGAGCCAGCGCAGCGGGGTGGTGCCGGTCGCTGCGGTGAAGTGACGGGCGAAGGAGCGCGAGGACATGCCGGCGCGGGCGGCGAGGCCGGCGACGGTGAGCGGTTCGTGGAGGTGCTGGAGTGCGTATGCGCGTACGGAGGTGAGCGCATCGGCGTCGCGGTCGGCCCGTGGCGTGGGGTGCTCGATGAACTGGGCCTGCGTTCCTGTGCGGAAGGGGGCCGTGACCATCGATCGGGCGATGGTGGCGGCGGTCTCCGCGCCGTGGGTCCTGCGGACGAGGTGCAGGCAGAGATCGATGCCGGCGGCTGTGCCTGCGGCGGTCCAGATGTTGTCGTCCTCGATGAAGAGGGCGTCGGGTTCGACGGTGACCAGGGGGTGATGGGCGCGGAGCAGGTCGACGAGGTTCCAGTGGGTGATCGCGCGGCGGCCGTCCAGTAGGCCGGCTTGGGCGAGTGTGAAGGCGCCGCCGCAGAGGGCGGCGATGGTGACGCCGCGGGCGTGGGCGCGGCGCAGGGACTCGAGGACCGGTTCGGGCGCGGGGGTGAGGTGGTCGTCGAGGCCGGGGACGACGAGCAGATCGGTGGCGGGCGCGAGGCGTGTCAGCCAGGTAAGGGTGCGATCGGGGGTGAGGGTGAGTCCGCCTCGCATGGGGACGGGCGTGCGGTCTTCGGCGACGCGGCGCAGGTCGAAGGGAGGGACGCCGCGGTCGGTGCGGTCGGTGCCCCAGACCTCGGTGATGACGGAGACATCGAAGGCCCGGATGCCGGGGAAGGCGAGGAGGGCGATGCGCTGGGTGGGGTGCGGGGGTGAGTGCGGGTCTGCGTGCGACACGGTGGCAGTAAACCATCGATCGCTGTCTTTTGTACCTCTGGGGCGGGCGCGCTCCGGGCGGGAGCATCGTGGGCATGGAGATCGCAGAGAACGCAGCGCTGATCGTGGTGGACGTACAGAAGGGGTTCGAGGAAGAGGAGTTCTGGGGACCGCGGAACAACCGTGGGGCTGACGAGAACATCGCGTCGCTGATCGACACGTGGCAGTCGACAGGGCGGCCGGTCGTCTTCGTGCGGCACGACTCACCGAAGCCGCAGTCACCGTTGCGGCCGGGGCACGCTGGGAACGGCTTCAAGGAGTACGTGGAAGAGCGGCGCGGAAAGGGGGACGGGGCGGAGCTCCTGGTGACGAAGTCCGTGAACTCGGCGTTCTACGGGACGCCGGACCTGGACGCGTGGCTCAGGGCGGCCGGTATCAGGCAGTTCGTGGTGGCCGGGATCCAGACCAACATGTGCGCGGAGACAACGGCGCGGATGGGCGGGAATCTGGGTTACGAGGTGCTGTTCGCGCTGGACGCGACGTACACCTTCGACCTGGAGGGCCCGTTCGGCTGGCACCGCACAGCGGAGGAGCTGGCACAGGCCTCGGCGGTCACACTCCACGGGGGCGGCTTCGCCCGGGTGGTCACGACGACGGAGGTCGTGGCTTGGGCGGGGGCGCTTCGCGTGTGACGGCCGGGCGCGGGCGCCTCGGGCGCCTCGGGCGAGGCGGCAGGCGCCCGCGCCTCGGACGTGACGCGGCAGACGTCGGCTCCTCGGACGTGACCGGGCAGACGCCAGCACCTCGGACGTGACGCCGGCCGGCAGGCGCGGGTGGGGATGTGTTCCGGTGAGGATCGGTGCCGGGTGGCGTGGTGCCGGCGGGGAGCGCCGTCGTATCGGTGCAGGGCGTTGCCGTGACGGTGTGGACCGTCGCCGTGCCCGTGTTATTCGCAGAGCCAGTGGTTCGCCGGGGCGAGGAGAACCGGGCTGGTGCTGCGGGTATCTCCACTGGGGTTGCACCGCTGCCACTTCGTCAGACGGCACCCCAGCGAAGACCGGTCAGCAGTCATGAGTCTCCACCGGGAACCAGATCCCCGGCTTCGAGCTCAGCCGGCGGGTTCTGCCCGCACGCGCGCTCCACACGTCCTCCGGCATCGGCCTCGATCCCGCCGCCGCCCGCACCATTCTCCCGGAGGCGGTCGGCTCACCCGGTGTCCGCGTGCTCCACGCGACGCCCGCACTGTCGCTGCGCGACACGGCGCGGCGCTGCGCGGCGCGACACGGTCGCGTACATGGAGCGGTGTCCGCACGCGGGGACATCCCGTCGGCACGGGAGTCCTCGCCGCCGCGACCGGGGTGCGGACCCTGTGCACACCGCTCGGCGTCGACCCGCCCGTCACCGCGCCGCCTGCTGCGCCTGCCTGCATGCCCACAGCACATGCCCGCAGCACCTGCCCGCCTGCCCGCCTGCCCGCCTGCCCGCCTGCCCGCCTGCCCGCCTGCTGCGCCAGCCTCCCCGCACCTGCCCGCCCGCTGCGCCAGCCCGCTCCTCCGGATTCGGTGAGGTCCATGCCGGCGGGGCCGGAGTTCGAGGTGGGCGAGGTCCGTCCGGTACGACTTCTGGCCGCCGCGCCGAACGTCGTCGACCTGTTCGCCGCGCGGCCGATGACGGGGCACCGACCGGTCCGGCCAGTGCAACTCCGGCGAAACGAAAGCCTCGGCGGCCTCGGCCACCTTGCGGCGCTTCCTAAGGAGCGTTCGAGAACGGAAGCTCGCCAGTTGCCTGCGCAGTGCCGGCGTTCGAGAACGGTCGGCAATCACCTCTGAAGCGCACCTGCCCGAGAACCGTCGGCAATCACCCGCGAAGCGCCCGCGCCCGAGAACCGTCGGCAATCACCCGTGAAGCGCCCGCGTTCGAGAACGGTGGGTAGTTGCCTGTGTAGTGCACTGGGTGAATGGCGTCTTTGAGCCACGCCGTCGGGATGCGCTCGCTCCCGGTCCACGGGGGCGAGCGTCGGGTATCTGGCATGGGGCCAGCCCCTGTGCACGGCTGTCTCGCAGTCCGCTGTCCTGCTGGGCGCCACGGCCGGACGTCTCGTGGCGCAGGAGTGGATGAGGGCAGTCGTTGCCTTCTGGGCTGCATCGTTGCCGCCCCGACAGCCGCGGAGTGTGCGACAGCGAGCCACGCGGGCGGGGCCGCTCGACGAGTTCGTTCAACTACCTGGCACACAGGTCTTTTTAACGATGTAAGTCCTGTGCTGTGATGAGCGCCATCGCTGAGGCCGTCCCAGGAGACAACGATGTCAACTCTGTCTGAAGAGCGCCCCCGCCCCGAGTACCCTCGCCCCGGCTTCGTCCGGGACGACTGGCTCACCCTCAACGGCACCTGGCAGTTCGCCTTCGACCCGGGAGACAGCGGACTCGAGCGCGGCCTGGTCCACGCGGAGCTGTCCGGGCGGATCACTGTCCCCTTCTGCCCGGAGTCGGAGCTGTCGGGCATCGGGGACACCGACTTCCACCGGGCCGTCTGGTACCGCCGCACGGTCCGGATCCCCGAGGACTGGCGGGGCCGGCGTCCCGTCCTGCACTTCGGGGCCGTCGACCACGACGCCACCGTGTGGGTCAACGGGCGTGAAGTGGCTCGCCACAGCGGCGGGTTCACCTCCTTCAGCGCCGACCTCGGCGGGGTCGTGAGCGCGGGCGACGAGGCGGTCGTCGTCGTGCGCGCCAGGGACTCCCGGCAGGGCCCGCAGGCCCGTGGCAAGCAGTCCGACCAGTACGCCAACTACAGCTGCCTCTACACGCGCACGACCGGGATCTGGCAGTCGGTGTGGCTGGAGCCGGTGGCCGACACTCATCTGGGGCGGCCCCGCATCACGCCGGACCTCGCCGCCGGCTGCTTCCACCTCGAACTTCCCCTGTCCGGCAGCCGCGCGGGCCATCGCATCCGGGCGCGGCTCACCGACGAGCAGGGCACCGTGGTCGAGGCTTCGGTCGCGGCCCACCTCGATCTCGCGCCGCGCCTCGTGCTGCCCCTCCCGGAGGATCGGCGCAGGACCTGGTCGCCCGAGGACCCGCACCTGTACGAGATCCACCTCGACGTGGTGAACGGCTCCGGCACCGTGGTCGACAGTGCCCGCTGCACCGCGGGGCTGCGCTCGGTCACCATCGAGGGCAAGCGTGTCCTGCTCAACGGCAAGCCGGTCTTCCAGCGCCTCGTCCTCGACCAGGGCTGGTACCCGGACGGTCTGATGACGGCGCCCGACGACGCCGCGCTGGTCCGTGACATCGAGCTGTCGCTCGCCGCCGGGTTCAACGGGGCCCGCCTGCACCAGAAGGTCTTCGAGGAGCGCTTCCTCCACCACGCGGACCGCCTGGGCTACCTGGTGTGGGGCGAGTTCGGCGACTGGGGCGCGAGCAGCGGCCCGCTGAGCGGCGACAACCAGCAGCAGACCGCAGGCTTCGCCGCCCAGTGGCTGGAGGCCGTCGAGCGGGACTACTCGCACCCCTCGATCATCGGCTGGTGCCCGCTCAACGAGACCCGTCAGCAGCTCCACGACCGGCACACCGCGCTCGACGACGCGACCCGTGCGATGTTCCTCGCCACCAAGGCTGCCGACACCTCGCGCCCGGTGCTCGACGCCTCCGGCTACTCCCACCGCGTGGCCGAGACGGACGTCTACGACTCGCACTGCTACGAGCAGGACCCCGAAGCCTTCCGGGAACTGATGGCGGGGCTCGACAAGAACGCGCCGTTCGTCAATCCGCAGGACGAGCCGGGCGAGACCGCATGGTCGGTGCCGTACCGCGGACAGCCGTATTTCTGCAGCGAGTTCGGCGGGATCTGGTGGAACCCGGAGGAGGCCGCGGCGGCAGGCGGTGAGGACCGGGACGCCTCGTGGGGATACGGGCAGCGGCCCCGGGACGAGGAGGAGTTCCAGCAGCGCTTCGCCGGTCTGACCGGGGTGCTCCTCGACGACCCGGACATGTTCGGCTACTGCTACACCCAGCTCACCGACGTGTTCCAGGAGCAGAACGGCATCTACCGCTTCGACCGCTCCGTCAAGCTCGACGTCGAGCGGGTGCGTGCCGCCCAGCTGCGCCCGGCCTCCGTCGAGTCGGACACCGAGGGGGCGGCGTGATGGCCGTCTCCCGCAGAAACGTGCTGCGCGGCGCCCTGTTCGGATCCGCCGCGGCCGCGACGGCACCGGCGCTGAGCGCGTGCGGCTCGATCGCCACCGCGAGCACCAGCGCCATCCAGTACTGGAACCCGTTCACCGGCGGTGACGGCGGCCTGATGAAGGACATGGTGGCCCGGGTCGAGCGGCGGGTGCCGGGGCTGAAGACCACCACCACGGTCCTCGACTGGGGCGCCTCGTACTACACCAAGCTGGCCATGGCCTCGGCCGGCGGCCGTGCACCGGACGTGGCGATCCTGCACGCGTCGCGGTTCGCGGGTTACGCGCCCGGCGGGCTGCTCGACCCGTGGGACATGGACCTCTTCGAGGAGCTCGGCGTCACACCGCGGACGCTCAACCCGAAGACGTACAGGCGCGGCACGTACCAGGGCGATCAGTACGCGCTGCCGCTCGACACCCACCCCTTCGTCGTCTTCTACGACAAGGAGGTGATGGCCAAGGCCGAACTGGTCGACAGTGACGGGAAGTTGCTGTCCTTCGACGGGCCCGAGGGTTATCTGGACGCGGCCAAGCGGCTGCGGTCCGTCAACAAGGGCGGGCTCGGTCCGGTGTACGGGCACGTCAACGACACCGCCCAGAACTGGCGGATGTTCTGGTCGCTGTTCACACAGACAGGCGGCGAGTTCGACCTGTCCGGCAAGAAGGCCGCCATCGACCGGGACGCCGCCGTGAAGGTCATCACCTTCATGCAGCAGCTGACCGCGCCCCAGTGCCGGACCATGGACCCGGCCACCTCCGTGGGCTCCTTCGCCGGCCGCAAGGCCCCCTTCATCTTCACCGGCGAGTGGGACTCGGCCGCGTTCAGCCAGATCAAGGGGATGGAGCTGGGGGCCGCGCCCTTCCCGCAGATCTACGACAGGCCCGCGTCGTGGGCCGACAGCCACATGTTCGTCCTGCCGCACCAGAAGAACCCCGACCCCGAGCGGCGGCGCACGACGCACCGCCTTGTCGCCGAGCTGTTCAAGGCGAGTTTCACCTGGGCCAAGGCCGGCCACATCCCCGGCTATCTGCCGGTCGTCGAGTCGCGGAAGTACCAGCACCTGGAACCGCAGATCGACTACGCGCCCGCGGCGAATTCGCCGGCCCTCGACCCGCCGGCCTGGTTCATGGGCGCCGGCGCCGATGCCCAGGTGCAGCTGTGCCAGGCCATGCAGACCGCGCTGGTGGGCGCCAACTCCGCAGCGACCGCCGTCGACAAGATGATCACGGCCCTCGACATCTACCTCGGCAAGCCGAATCCCGCCTGACACGCCACGAGAGGACAGCAATGTCATGAGTACATGGCCAACCCGCGGCGCCGGTCCGGCTCGCCGCTCAGTGCTGGGCCGCACGTCCGGGCCCCTGTTCGTCGCCCCGTTCGTGGTGGTCTTCGGGCTCTTCCTCGTGGTGCCGCTCGTCTGGGGCCTGTGGATGAGCTTCACCAACTCCAGCCTCACCGGCCGGGGGGACTCCACGTTCGCCGGGTTCGGCAACTACACCGAGGCCCTCACCGACTCGAAGATGTGGGAGACGATCGGCCACACCGTGCTCTTCACGGTTATGTCCACCGTCCCGCTCGTCGTCTTCGCCCTGGTCATGGCACTTCTCGTGCACGCCGGGCTGCCCGGCCAGTGGCTGTGGCGGCTCTCCTTCTTCGCGCCGTACCTCCTCACCAGTGCCGTGATCTGGCAGGTCGGGCTCCTGCTGTTCCAGACGGACTCCGGCATGCTCAACACCTTCCTCGACGCGATCGGCCTGGACGGCGTCGGCTGGCTGGTGGAGGAGCGCTACGCCATGTGGTCGGTGGTCCTGATCACCGTCTGGTGGACCGTCGGCTTCAACTTCCTGCTGTATCTGGCCGCCCTGCAGTCCGTGCCCGACCAGCTCTACGAAGCCGCCGCGATCGACGGCGCCGGTGCCTGGCGCCGCCTCTGGTCCATCACCATCCCCCAGCTCCACCGGACGACCGCGCTGATCACGGTGTTGCAGGTGCTGGCCTCGCTCAAGGTGTTCGACCAGATCTTCCTGCTCACCAAGGGCGGTCCGGACGGCTCCACCCGGCCGGTCCTCGAGTACATCTTCGACACCGGGTTCACCGGCTACCGGCTCGGCTACGCCGCCGCCATGTCGTACATCTTCTTCGCCCTGCTGCTGATCCTCTCCATCGGGCAGCTCAGGTTCTTCTCGCGCAAGGAGGCGTGACGATGACTGCCGACACCCTGATCCGCCCGGAGGCCCGGCCGGCGCGCGGGGCCGAGAGCCGCGCGCGGGTCCGGCGCAGCACCCGGCCGCAGCAGGTACTGGGCTCGGGGACCGGCGCCAAGGCGGGCGCCTGGGCCGCGCTCGGGCTGATGGCCGTGATGTGGCTGGCGCCCATCGCCTGGGCGCTGGTGACCTCGCTCAAGACGGAACCCGACGCGGCCTCCGTCGGGGACGGCTGGATACCGGAGCACGGCTTCACGGCCGCCGCCTACGGCAAGATATTCAGCCACGGCAAGATCCCCGTGTGGGCGCTGAACAGCTTCTTCGTGGCGGCGATGGTCACGGTGCTGACCGTCGCGGTGTCCGCGCTCGCGGCGTACGGGTTCTCGCGCACGCTCTTCCGGGGCCGGCGGCTGCTGTTCGCCGCGACGATCGCGTCGATCATGGTGCCGCCGCAGATCCTGATCGTGCCGCTGTTCCGCGAGATGCTCTCGCTGAACCTCGTGGACACCTACGCCGGCATGATCCTGCCGCAGGTCGTGGCGCCGCCGATGGTGTACATCCTGAAGAGGTTCTTCGACGCCATCCCGCGTGAGCTGGAGGAGGCGGCCCGGCTCGACGGTGCGAGCAACGCCCGGGTGTTCCTCAGCGTCGTCCTGCCGCTGTCCCGTCCGATCCTGTCCGCCGTGGCGGTCTTCGTCTTCATCGGCGCGTGGAACAACTTCCTGTGGCCGTTCATCAGCACCAGCGACCAGTCCCTGATGACGCTGCCGGTCGGCCTGGCGACGGTCAAGGACTCCTACGGACTGCAGTACGCGCAGCTGGCCGCCTCCGGACTGCTCGCTTCCGTGCCACTCATCCTGGTCTTCATGATCTTCCAGCGCCAGATGGTGAAGTCCGTGGCCACGACGGGGCTCGGCGGTCAGTAGGTGCCGCGACACCCGAACCGCCCGGTGGGACCGGCAGCCTTGCCGGTCCCACCGGGCGGTTCCATGTCCCTGGCCAGGCCCTCAGCCGATCGCCCGGCGCAGCCTGTCCGCGACGTCCGCGCTCTCCTGTGCGGTGGGTGCGAGCACCCCGTTCTCCGTCATGAGGGCGTGATACTGCTGCCGCTCGTAGGGCACGCCCGGCGGCAGTCCGGCTATGTGCCAGTGCAGGTGACTGTTGCCCTGCCCGCTGCCCAGCGACAGCAGGTACGTCCGCTCCGGCGCGAACACCGCCTCCACCGCCAGCGCCACCCTGCGCACCACGAGCATCAGCCTGCTGTACGCCGCCTCGTCCAGGTCCCGGACGACGTGCTCGATGTGCGCCTTCGGCGCGACCAGTACCTTGCCCGGCAGCGTCGGGTATCTGTCCAGGTAGGCCACATGCGCGTCATCCTCGTAGACGGTCTCGTGCCGGTAGTCCGGGTCCCCCGCGAGGTAAGCGCAGATGTAGCAGGGCCCGGTGCGCGTCCGGGCGGCGTACGCGTCGAGGTCCATGGCCTCCCGGTCCATCCGGCTCACCCTTCCTCGGGAAGCCGCGCGGTGATGGCCTGCTCCAGGTCCGTCATCGTGCGGCCGAAGGCGGCCCGAAGGTCCACGTCGTAACGGTGCGCCAGAATCAGCACGGACCACAGGCAGTCGGCCAGTTCGTGTTCGAGTGCCTGCCGCCCGCCGGGCATCTCCCGGGCGCCCTCCTCGGCCATCACCAGCTTGGCGAGGTCGCCGACGTCGCCCATGAAGCCGAGCACGAACTCCTCCCGGGTCCACACCCGCCCTCGTTCGCGCAGGTTCAGCTCGTCGTACAGGTCGTGGATCCGTCGTGCTCGCTGCAGCAGGTCGTCGAGTTCGGCCACAGAGACAGCTCCTGTCCATCGGGGGCTAGTGACGATGCGTGGCGTCCGTGTGGTGGGGGTCCGCGGGGTGTTCGTACCCGGGCATCAGGGTCACCGACTCTGCGTGGCGGCGTTCCAGCCACAGTGTGAAGTGGCGGTCGGCGGCCACTTGGTGGAGTTCGCGCTCGATGGCGGGGCGCTCCGCTTCGTACGGGCCGGGGTGCACGTCACCGTTGCGAACGTAGTAGTCGCGGACGGCGGGCTCCGGTACGGCGATGTCGGCCGTGACCCGGGCGCGTACCGCGGGGGCCACCGGCAGCGACGTCAGGACCGCCGCCGTCACGCCACCCATCCGCAGGGCGTCGGCCAGGCTCAACCCGGCTTTGGCCTGCGGTGGCTGCGGTGGCAGGTTCAGCGCCGCCGCTTCCTCTTCGACGACCGCCTCGTACGTCATGACCTGGACCACCCAGCGGCGCAGGTTGCGCGCGTCCGCGGTGCCGGGGCGGGGCAGGCGGGGCGCCAGGGGGCCGCTTCGGAGTGCGGCCACCCGGGCCTCCACCTCGGCCTCGGTGAAGGTCCGGTCACCGACCCGGGCGGCGATGTGGGGGTGTGTCACGGGACGACCTCGATCTCGACCGCCTCGGTGTAGTGCAGATGGCCCGCGGCGGCCAGTTTGACGACGGCCCACCAGCGGCCGGGCCGGGTGCCGGCGGGGACGGCCACCGGGAAGCTCAGCGTGCGCTCACCCCGCGCCGGGATCTCCGCGCCCGTGTTCCAGTGCGGGAACAGCTCGAAGGTCTGCCAGGGACTGATGAGCTGGGCCTGCACGTGGACGGGAGTACGGGCGTCCGACGTGACGTGTACGTCGAGCGTTCCCGCCTCCCCCCGTGCCAGTCGCAGCGCCGTCGTCCGGAGGGTCGCCGCGGGCTCGGCCGCCGGAGCCTCGCCGATCAGGACGCGGGTCACGTCCTCGAAGGTCTGCCCTTCGTACGTCGTGCGCGCCCGCAGCCAGTACGTTCCCGGTTCCGCCGACGGGGGTGGCGCAACGCGCATCTCGCGGGCGAGGTGACCGCCCGGTTCGAGGTCGTACGGCACCGCTGCCGTGTCCGCCGACCAGCCCTCCGGGAGCAGCAGCTGGACCTCTCCGGCGGTGGACGCTTCCGTGAGGCCGGACGCCACGGTGAGCGTGACCTCGCCCGCGCCGCGCAGCACCGGCGGGTGCAGGTGGACGGCCACCGGCAGGTTCCCGGTCGGGGCCGGGCCGGTGTTGTGCAGCCAGTAGCGGGTGAACACCGGCTGGTCCGGCTCGCGGCCGGGCTCCACCCCTCCGCGCGCCTGCGGGAGCCGGGCGACGACCGTGGCGATGTCCATGCCGCCGAGGTCGACGGTGAGCCCGGCGAGGGGAGCCTGCGGGCGCTCAAGCAGGGTGGCGCGGTGTGCGTCGGTGAGGGGGAGGTCCGTGGCCAGACGGGCCTGGACCGGCCGGCCGGTCGCCTCGTAAAGGCGCATCGTCAACCCCGATACGGGGCCCGGCAGTTCACCCTCCGACAGGGGGTTCCCCGTCGGCTTGAGCGCGCTGAGGACGACCTGGCCCGCCGGTTCCACCGCGAGGAAGGACCGCTTCTCCGGCTGGCCCGCGCGCTCGCCGCGTACCGCGCGCAGCGGGTGGTTGACGTCGTGGGCGCGCGGGACCACGTTCTGCGCGCGCCAGTCGCCCGGTCCGGCCATGAGCGTGTAGTCGAAGGAGTGGGTCCAGTGCTGCTGCTGGAACGTGGAGCCGTCCGGGTGCGTGCGCCGCGGCGGGTCGATCCACACGCCGGACGGCCAGCCGGTGCAGGAGCGCATCAGCGACAGGTGCAGGGCGCCGCCGGAGTCCACCGCGAAGCCGGGAACTCCCTGGTTGACGAGGGCGACCGTGTAGTCGTCGAGCGGCGGTTCGGTGAGCGGGCCGCCGTCCGCGACCTCGATCGTCGCGTCGTCCAGGTCGGCGACCAGGTCGTCCACCGCGCCCTCACCGGCCACGACGAGCACCGGCAGCGCGTGCGCGGCGCGCAGGTCGGCGCCCGGCACCCACACCTTCTCCAGCGGGCTGTCGGCCGGGACCCACAGGCGGGCCCGGCCGGTCGCCGCCAGCTGCGCGGCGAACGCGGCGGCGTACTCCCCCGTCAGCACTTCGGCGGTGAACGGGTTTTCGTCCGGGCCACCGATCGCGATGCGTACGTCGGGGAGGTTGGAGTCCACGGCGAGGTCGCCGTAGCGGGCGCCGGGCGCGGCCGAGCAGGTGCTGGTCACGCCCGCCTGCACCAGGGCGACGGCGAGGTCCTTGGCACCGGCGCCGTCGGGCGTGACGATCTCGGCGATGCCGAGGGCGCGGTCCCCGTCGGGGAGCCGGACGCGTGCGGTGGACGACAGGGCGAACCAGTTGTTCGCCGGGTTGTCGAGGGTCCAGGGATGCTCCGCCGAGTCGACGTCGATCAGGCCGAACCCGCGCCCGATGACGGCGTTCGCGACCTCGCTGACGGGCAGCGCGCCGGGCACGCGCACCGGCCAGCGCAGCCGCAGCAGCCGGTCGGCGCCGTCGAACGCGTCGATGTGCGTGACGCCGTCGAGACGGTCGACGCCGTGCCAGAGGGTGAGGGTCTGCGTGTACCGCACCGGGCCGACCGTGCCGGTCACCGTGATCCGCTCGCCGAGGGCGCTCGTCTCGGTCCGCACGGACGCGGCGGGCGCGGACGCCGAGCCGGTCACGGCCCCGTTCGGCACGAGGTGCCAGGGGCCCTCGTGATAGCGGGGGTGCGCCGGGTACTCCTCGTAGACCAGGAGTTCGTTGCCGACGCGGCCGGTCCGGAGCAGTTCGCGGCCCCCGACGGTCAGCCGGGAGACGCAGCCGCCGCGTCGCGGGTCCACTTCGAGGGCGTGCGTGGAGTTCGCGATGCGGGTCGTGCCGTCGGGCGACGGCGCCCAGTGCGATGCCGTACGGGAGGGGCGGGGGCGGAAGGTGCGGTAGCCGAGCGCCGGGACATCGGCGGCGAGGAAGACCACGTCGGCCTCGGCGCGCGAGCCGTCCCCGTGGTGGCGCGCATGCTCCAGGACGAGCGGCGTGCCGTCCGCCAGCTCCCAGCCGTCAAAGCCGGGTTCGGGGTGGGCGAGGCGGATGCGGACGAGGTCGGTGCGCGGCCACGCCGACGGGTTGAAGACGGTCACCGTGTCCTCGGCGGCGGGGCCGAGCCGGCGCAGCGAGACGTCCAGGACGTCGCGCCCCGTGTCGTACGCCTCCCGCCAGCTGGTGAGCAGGTCGAGGTAGACCTGGTCGGACTCGGAGCCGGTGATCGCGTCGTGGTGCGCGCCGTACGCGAGCTGCCGCCACGCCTTGTCGATGCGGGCGTGCGGGTAGTCCGCGCCCGTCTCGACGGAAGCCAGGGTGGCGAACGTCTCGGCCTCCGTGAGCAGCGACTCGGCGGCGCGCTGCGCCTGCTTGGTGTCGATGAACGACACGTCCTTGCCGGTGTAGACCGGGTTCATGTCCCGGGTCTGCGGCGAGGGTTCGGTCAGCTCGCCGCGTACGGCCGCGAAGAACTCGCTCGGCAGGGCGCACTTCAGGCGCGGCCAGGTGTAGCGGGCGGCGAAGTCCCGGTGGATCTCGGTGACCCAGCGGTTGGGCGGGGTGTAGTCGGTGCCGACGGGGAGGAGCAGGTTGCGGGTCGCGGCGACGTTCTTCATCAGCCGGTACAGCTCCAGGACCGCTTCCTGCGCCTCGGCGAGACTGGTGGCGGAGTCCATCCACCATCCGGCGCTGTAGTGGGCCGGCATGTAGTGGGTGAGGACGCCGCGGCCGCTGGGCGAGAGCCACTCGAACTCGGCGGGGAACTGCATCGCCGACGGGTCGCCCCAGCCGTCCTGCTCCCGGTCGCGGTCGGTGAGCATCGGGCCCCACTGGTGGTGCGGGCCGCGTGCCCACGACGACGAGGTGAGCCCGGCGTCGGCGGCGAGCCCGGGGAACTGCGGATCGTGCCCGAAAACGTCCAGCTGCCAGGCTGTCCGCGGGTCGCCGCCCATGACGCCGCGCTGGAAACCGATGCCGTACACGAGGTTGCGGACGGTCGACTCGGCGGAGGTGAGGTTCGTGTTGGGTTCGTTGTAGGTGCCGCCCATCAGCTCGACGCGGCCCTCGCGCAGGAGGCGGCGCAGATAGGCGCGGTCGCCGGGGTGCGCGTCCCAGTACGGCTTGAGGTAGTCGACCTCGGCCAGCACGAACCGGTAGTCGGGGTCACGGCGCGCGGTCTGCAGGTGCAGCCGCATCAGCTCGAAGCCGGTGTACTGCCAGTCGATACGGAACCGCTGCGCCGTGTCGCCCGCGTCGTCCCAGGTGGTGGTGTACGCGGCCTGCGTGTTCCACCACACCGGGTCGTAGTGGAAGTGCGGCACCATCCACACCGTCCAGCCCGGCTCCGCCACGGTCAGTTCGCCGTGCGCCACCTGATCGCCTGCGGTCACCGTGAGGGGGACGACGGCGCCGGGCGCGGCTTCGCAGCGCACCCCGATCTCCACGGGCTCGCCCGGCTCTCCCGCGGTGGTCTCGCCGTATGCGCCGGGGCCGGTGACGACGACCGGGGCGGGCTCGCTGAGTGCGACGCGGACGACTTGCAGGGGGTTGTCCGCGGGACCGACGAACAGGTCGGTCGGCTCGACACCGATGATGCGCACCGTGCTATCCCTTCACCGATCCGGCCATGTTGAAGGAACCGGAGAGGTACTTGTTGACGAGGACGTAGAGCAGGACGGCCGGCGTGGTGTAGATGACGGAGAACGCCGCCAGCTGCCCGTACGCCACCTGGCCGTACTGAGAGAAGAACGAGTAGATGGTGACCGCGGCCGGCTGCTTCTCCGGGGTGTCGAGCAGCACGAACGGGACGAAGAAGTTGCCCCACTGACCGACGAACACGAAGATCGCGACGACGGCGACGCCCGGCGCCATCAGGGGTGCCACCACGCGGCGCAGTGACTGGACCCAGCCCGCGCCGTCCACCCAGGCGGCCTCCTCCAGGCTGACCGGCACGCCGTCCATGAAGTTCTTCATCATCCAGATGGCGAACGGCAGCGCGCCGGCCGTCAGGAACAGCACCATCGCCGGGACGGAGCCGTACAGCTGGAAGCGGAAGAACATCGCGTAGACCGGCACCATGATCGCTGTCAGCGGCAGGCCCGTCGAGAACAGCAGCGTGAGCATGAAGTGCCGTTTGTAGCGCAGCCGGTAGCGCGAGAGGGGGTAGGCGGCCAGGCCGGAGACGACGACCGTGAGCAGGGCCGTGGACCCGGAGATGATCACGGAGTTGAGCAGCGGCCCGTACACCGTGTCCCAGTTCAGGACGGCCCGGAAGTTGGTGAGCGAGAAGGAGAAGGACGGCTCGGCCGCGGGCGAGGAGCCGGGCTGCACGGAGGAGAGCAGCACCCACACGAACGGGCCGAGGAAGCAGAGCGTGATCAGCGCGATCACGGCGTGCGACGCGGTGCGCGCGCCCCAGCGGGTCATCGGTCCTCCACCTTGATCAGCCGCAGGTACACCAGCGACAGCAGTGCGCCGGACAGAAGCATCACCAGGGCGATGGCGCTGCCGTAGCCGACCTCGAAGTACTTGAACGCCTGCTCGTACATGTACAGCGGAGTGGTCTGGCTCTCCTCGCCGGGGCCGCCGCCGGTCAGCGCGTAGATCAGGCCGAAGCTCGCGAGGGTCTGCAGGGTGGTCAGCATCAGGTTGGAGAGCACGGAGCGCTGGATCAGCGGCAGGGTGACGCTGAAGAAGGTGCGGCCGGTGGACGCGCCGTCGATCTTCGCGGCCTCCATCACGTCACGGGGCACCTCGGACAGGGCCGCCGAGTAGACGAGCATGGAGAACGCGGTGCCCCGCCAGGTGTTGGCGAGGATCACGGCGAGCATCGGCGCGGAGACCAGCCACTCCTGGTGTACGCCGAGCACCGAGTTGAGCGTGCCCTTCTCGTCGAGGAAGGAGAACCAGCAGGCGGCGGCGACGACTTCGGGGACGACCCAGGCAGCGATGACGACGCCGTTCACCACGCCTCTGACGGCCCGGTTCTTGCCGCGGAGCACCAGGGCGATGAGCAGGCCGAGCACGTTCTGGCCGAGCACGGCCGAGAACAGGACGAAGACGAGGGTGCGCATCAGGGAGCCGGTGAACGCGTCGTCGCCGAAGAGCCGGGTGAAGTTGTCCAGGCCGACGAAGTGCGAGTTCACGGAGGCCGACCCGGTGAGGGTCTCGTTGGTGAAGGCGATCCAGACGCTCCACAGGACCGGCCCCACCAGGAAGACCGCGATCAGGACCAGGGCCGGCGCGAGCGGCAGGAGCCACCGCAGCGAGCGGCGGCCCGGCGACGGCGTCTTCGCAGGGGCGCGCGTCGCCGGGGCGGAGGCGGTCAGCGTCATGAGGTCGAGACAACGTTGTCCGCACCGACGATCCGGCTCACTTCCTGGGCGTACCGCTTCGCCGCGTCCGCCGGGGACCTGCTTCCGGTGGTGACCGCCTCCATCGCCTCCTGGATCTGCGCGGAGACCTTCGGGTACTGCTCGTAGGCGGGCCGGTAGTGGGTCACCTTCGCGAGGTCCGTCCAGAACGCGATCGAGGGGTCGCTCTTGAGGTACGCCGGGTCGGACGCCACGTCCTTGCGGACGGCGAGGTCGCCGGAGCCCTCGGAGTACATGGCGGCGTTCTTCTTGTTCAGGGCGACGGTGATGAAGTCGAAGCCCTTCTGCTTGAGCTTGCTGTACGAGCTGACCGCCATGACCCAGCCGCCCGACATGCTCACGGCGCCCGGCGCCTCGCCGCCCTGCGTGGGCATCGGGACCCAGCCCATCGTCCTGGTCCACTCCGGCCACGGGTGCGGTCCGGCCGGCTTCCAGGAGCCGGAGATCCAGCCGCCGTCCAGGCTGATGCCGAGCTTGCCCTCGGGGAACCACTCGAACAGCGCCTTGTCGGCGAGCTTGGCGTTGAGGGCGTCGGCCTTCCTGGGTCCGAGGTCCTCGCGTTGGATCGTGTCGATGAACTTCAGGGAGTCGGTGATGCCCTTGCTCCGCGCCACCCACTTGCCGTGGTCGAAGAGGGTGCCGCCGGGAGTGCCGTACAGGAGCATCTCGAAGCCCTGCATGGTGGCGCCCTCGCCGTGGATCTTCGCGGAGTACATGCAGAACGGGGTGACGCCGCGCACCTTGCGCTTGATGGTGCGGGCCGCGTCGAGGATGTCGTCCCAGGTCTTGGGGGCCCAGTTCTCGGGCAGCCCCGCGGACCTGAAGACGTCCTTGCTGTACCAGAGGCCGCGGTTGTCGGTGGAGACCGGAACGCCGTACGTCTTGCCGTCCAGGCCCCGGGCCGCCTGGCGCAGCGACTTCGGGAACTGCTTCTCCCAGTCGGGCCACTTGGCGAGGTAGGAGTCCAGCGGGGCCAGCTTCTTGGCCGCGACGTCGGCGTTGACCTGGAAGGTGTCGTGGAAGTAGACGTCGGGGGCGGAGCCGGGCGAGCGGTTCAGGAGGGCGAGCTTGGTGTAGTAGTCCTCGCTGCTGCCCTGGACCGGTGTCAGCTTGACGGTGACGCCCTTGTGCGCGGCCTCGTACTCCTTCTTGGCCTCCTTCAGCATCTTCTCCAGGTGCGGCCAGGTCTTCTCCACGCGGTAGAGGACCTCGAGCTCACCCGGCTTGCGGCCGGACCCGCTGCCGCAGCCCGAGACGGCGGCGGTGGCAGCGGCGGCGAGGGAGGCGGCAAGGAGGGTACGTCTGTTCAACTCATGCTCCCGGTGACCGAGTTACAACGATGGAAACCCAAGTGCGGCGCAACGTAGATCAGTTGACGCAAGGCCGTCAACACCTGGGACGTCATTGCCCGGCAGTCGCCGCAAACTTGGTCCACCCCGGCAGAAATCTGCGCGTACCCCATGGACAAGCGGCCTCGACCGGCTTACTTTCGCCGACTGTTTACAACGATGTCAGGCTTTCGAGGAGCAGTGATCGTCGATGGTGTCACGAAGAAATCTCCTGCAGGCGGGCGGCGCGGTCCTGGCAGCCGGAAGTCTCGGGATCTGTCTGCCGCAACAGGCAGGGGCCGCCGAGCGCGGCGCCGCGGCCCGCCTCCTGCCGTCCTTCGGCCGCGCCACCCGGCTCGACGTCGCCGACGTCAGCAAGCTGAACGGCAACGACCAATTGCTGCTGACGACCCTTCAGGGCATCGTCAACCGGCGCGATCCACGGCTCTACTTCACCTTCGACAGCGGCGAGACCGACCTGCGCTGGCTCGCCGGCACCGGCGCGAAGACCACCCACCACGCCGACGCCCTCGACCTGGTCGGCCGCTACCGCGACGAGGTGCGCGGCGCCGTCCTCGTCGACCCCGAGGTGCCCGACTCGGTGAACGTCGCCACCACGCTCGCCGGGCTCCACGGCGCCGTCGCCGCCACCGCCGAACAGGCGAAGACCCACGGCCTGAAGACCGTCACCGACCTGCGCGGCCGCTTCGACGCCGGCGACGTCCTGGCCACCTACCGCTGGCAGCTCGACCACCTCTTCCCGCACTGCAGCCACGCCCTGCTGGCCGGCCTGCCGCCGAGCCGGACCGTCAGCGTGGACGGGGTGAAGTGGCGCGAGGTCGCACGGGAGACCGAGCGGATCCGCGACGTCTCCAACCGCAAGGTCCGCACGCTCGACCTCAGCCCGGAGCTCGGCGGCGACAACGATGTCTACCTCCGGTTCCAGGACTCCTTCGGGGACGACGGCTGGGGCGCCTCGGTCGCCTCGGTCACCGTGAAGGCGGACGGCAGGGACATCGCCTCGTTCACGCCGGGCACCGACGCCGAGAAGCCGTACCTGTTCGACGGCCTCAACTCCTCCGTCGGGGACAGGTCGAACCGGTTCAGCGACGGCGGCGGCTACTTCGTCTACCGCTTCACCGCGCCCGCCGGCGCCAAGGTACTCACGGTCGACGTCGACATGTGGAACCAGTACCTGGTCACCGCCACCACGACCGCGCCCACCCGTGTCGAGCCCTTCCCGTACTTCCGGGACTACGTGGTGGCGAGCCGGGGCATGGTGCTGTGGCTGCCGCCGTCGGGCGACACCGGCAAGCTGCTGGACGAGACGTTCGCCAGGCTCGAGCCGACCACCCCGTACACCGGCTGGTTCTCCAACGACGTGGCCGGCGAGTGGGGCGGCGTCGACCGCGCCTCGCAGCACGGCATCCCGGTCGTGCCCGCCGACTTCTACATGAACGGCACCGTGCACGCCGGCACCCCGGCGAAGATCTCCGACCGGGTACGGCCCAGCCCGAAGGCCGAGCTCCGCAACCGCGTGTACGTGACGCTGACGGTCGGCGAGGGCGACAACATCCAGTACTGCCAGCGCCGGATGCGGGACATCTGGGACGACCCGAAGCGCGGCACCGTCCCCGTCAACTGGACGGTGAGCCCGCTGCTCGCCGACATCGGACCGGCGCTGCTCGCGTACTACCAGAAGACCGCGACCGCCAACGACCTGCTCATCTCCGGCCCGTCCGGGGCCGGTTACACCTACCCCGGGTCCTGGCCCGAGGAGGCTCTGGACGCGTACACGGCGCTCAGCGGCCGCTTCCTGCGCCGCACCGGCATGGATCTGGCCTACGCCTACAATCCCCGCAACACCGCGGGCGACGGCTGGGTCCCGTTCGGCGAGCGGGTCATGGCGTCCTACCGCAAGAACACGCCGGTGCGCGGCGTCATCCAGTCCTGGGAGACGGGCGATCTGCAGGTGAGGCCGGCCGGGATCCCGGTGATCGGCAACTTCTACCCGCAGGGGAAGGGCAAGGAGTTCCGCGACGCGCTGCTCCGGCACATCGAGGGGCGGGACCCGTCGAAGCCGATGTTCATCGCCGCCGCGATCAACGCCTGGGACTGGACCCCGAGCGATATCGCGGACCTCGCCGCACTGCTGGAGGACCCCTTCGAGGTCGTCCGCGGTGACACGTTCTTCTCACTGATGGACCGCGGCGCCGAGTGAGGGCCGCTCTCGCATCGCCGTCCTTCCCACGTCGCCGCCCGCGCAGCACTCGGGCGCGGGCGGCGGTGGAGGGCGCAGGGCAGTGGGTCAGCTGTTGCCGGAGGCCAGTTCTCGGCTGCGGTCCCGGGCGGCTTCCAGGGCGGCGATCATGGCCGCGCGGACTCCGTGGTTCTCGAGTTCGCGGATGGCGTTGATCGTCGTGCCGGCGGGGGAGGTGACGTTTTCGCGGAGCTTGACGGGGTGCTCGCCGCTGTCACGGAGCATCGTCGCGGCGCCGATCGCGGACTGGACGATCAGGTCGTGGGCCTTGTCGCGGGGCAGGCCCAGCAGGATGCCCGCGTCGGTCATGGCCTCGACCAGGTAGAAGAAGTACGCCGGGCCCGAGCCGGACAGGGCCGTGCAGGCGTCCTGCTGGGACTCGGGCACGCGGAGCGTCTTGCCCACGCCACCGAAGATCTCCTCGGCGTGGGCGAGGTGGGCTGCCGTGGCGTGGGAGCCGGCGGAGATGACGGACATGGCCTCGTCGACGAGGGCGGGCGTGTTCGTCATGACGCGCACGACGGGGGTGCCTTCGGGCAGGCGCTCCTCGAAGAAGGTGGTGGGGATGCCCGCCGCGCCGCTGATGACCAGGCGGTCGGCGGGGAGGTGCGGGGCGAGTTCCGTGAGGAGCGTGCCCATGTCCTGGGGCTTGACCGTGAGGATCAGGGTGTCGGCCTGCTTGGCGGCCTCCGCGTTGGTGACGGGGGTGACGCCGTAGCGGGTGCGGAGCTCCTCGGCGCGTTCCGGGCGGCGGGCCGTGACCAGGAGGTTGGCCGGGGCCCAGCCCGCTCGGATCATTCCGCTGAGCAGGGCCTCGCCGATCTTTCCGGTGCCGAGGACTGCGACGTGCTGCTGGGGCATGGAGGCCACCCTTCGGGGCGCGGGGTTCGGTGCGGTTGCGTCCGTCGGGGTCATCCTCGCATCGGCGGCGGTCAGGCCGTACGGCGGCGGAGCGTCGCGGCGCCGAGGGCCAGGACGAGAACGGCACAGCCGGCGACGACGGCCGCGTCGAGGATGAAGCCGGCGGTGAGGTCGGTGTGGCGGAGGACTTCGTTCATGCCGTCGACGGCGTACGACATGGGGAGGACGTTGGAGATCCCTTCGAGGACGGGCTGCATCTTGTCGCGCGAGATGAACAGGCCGCACAGGAGCAGCTGGGGGAAGATCACCGCCGGCATGAACTGGACGGCCTGGAACTCGGAGGCCGCGAAGGCGGAGACGAAGAGGCCGAGGGCGGTGCCGAGCAGGGCGTCGAGGAGGGCGACCAGGAGCAGGAGCCAGGCGGAACCGGTGACGTCGAGACCGAGGCCCCACAGGGCGAGGGCCGTCGCCAGGAGGGACTGGACGACCGCGAGGGCGCCGAAGGCGAGGGCGTAGCCGGCGATGAGGTCGCCCTTGCCCAGGGGCATCGCGAGGAGGCGTTCGAGGGTGCCCGAGGTGCGTTCGCGCAGGGTGGCGATGGACGTGACCAGGAACATCGTGATGAGCGGGAAGATGCCGAGGAGGGAGGCGCCGATGGAGTCGAAGGTGCCGGGGCTGCCGTCGAAGACGTAGCGGAGCAGGAAGAGCATCACGCACGGGACGAGCAGCATCAGGGCGATGGAGCGCGGGTCGTGGCGGAGCTGGCGCAGGACTCGGGCTGCGGTGGCGAGCGTGCGGGCTGCGTTCATCGGGGGCTCCGCTGGAGGGTGTCGGCCTGGTCGACGAGGTGGAGGAAGGCGTCTTCGACGGTGTCGGCGCCGGTGGCGGTCCGCAGGGCGTCGGGGCTGTCGTCGGCGAGGATCTCGCCCTCGCGCATGAGGAGGAGGCGGTGGCAGCGCTCGGCCTCGTCCATCACGTGGGAGGAGACGAGGAGCGTGGCACCGCGCTCGGCGGCGATGGAGTGGAAGAGGTTCCACAGGTCGCGGCGCAGGACGGGGTCGAGGCCGACGGTCGGTTCGTCGAGGACGAGGAGTTCGGGGGTGCCGAGGAGGGCGACGGCGAGGGAGACGCGGCTGAGCTGGCCGCCCGAGAGGTTGCCCGCCAGGGCGTCGGCGTGGGAGGTCAGGTCCACTTCGGCGATGACGCGGGCGACGTCGTCGCGGCGGTGGGAGGCGGCGGCGCGGCCGGGCTGGAGTACTGCCGAGAAGTAGTCCAGGTTCTGGCGGACCGTCAGGTCGGCGTATACGGAGGGGGCTTGGGTGACGTATCCGATGCGGGAGCGGAGTTCCGCGGAGCCCGCCGGGTGGCCGAGGACGGTGAGCGTGCCGGTGACCTTGGCCTGGGTTCCGACGATCGCGCGCATGAGCGTGGACTTGCCGCAGCCCGAGGGGCCGAGGAGACCGGTGATCTGGCCTCGGGGCACGGCGAAGTCCAGGGCGTGCAGGACGGGGCGGGGGCCTCGGACGACGGTGAGGCCGGTGGCGTGTACGGCGGCGTGTGCGGCGGCCGCCGGGGGTTCCGGCGAAGCGGAGGGAGAAGGGGATGGCTCCGGGGAGGATGACCCCTCGGGGATATTCATCATGCGATGAATATCCCTCCGACGAGGCCGGGCCGTCAAGCGTTCTGGGGCGCATTGGCGGCGCCGGCGCTCGGGGGGTCGACCGGAACCGGGACGTCCGCGGACGGGTGACTCCGCGCTTCAGGGGACATCAGGACGTAACCCGGGCCGGGGACGTCGGCACGGTCCTCGCGTTCGCGCTGATCGCGTCCGCGGAGTCCCTGTTCAGCGCGGCGGCCGTGGACCGGCTGCACCGCGGGCCGCGGACGGACTACGACAAGGAGCCGATCGCCCAGGGCGCCGGGAACACGGTGTGCGGGGTGCTCGGTGCGCTGCCCATGACCGCCGTGATCGTGCGGAGCGCTGCCGATGTGCGGGCCGGGGCGCGGACCAAGGCGTCGCGGATCCTGCACGGGGTGTGGCTGCTGCTGTTCGCGGCCGTGCTGCCCGCCGCGCTGGGGCTGATCCCGGTGGCGGCGCTCGCGAGGCTCCTGGTGCACGCGGGCTGCAAGCTGGTGCCGGTACGGGAGTTGGTGCCGCTGTGGCGTGAGCATCGCGGCGAGGCGGTGGTGCTCGCGGTGACGGCGGCGGCCGGTGTCGCGAGGAGTGTGGATCAGGTGCGGACGGCCACCAGGAGTTCGACCACGTAGGTCTCCTCCACCGTGCCGTCCGGGAAGAGATCGCCGAGGCGGGTGCGCTCCTCGGTGAGGAAGGCCTGCGCGTCGCCCTCCTCCAGGACGAGGAACGCCGAGTGGCTGCCGATGTTGGCGAGGTGCGTGTCCAGCGGGACGTTCCGGCTCCACCGCACATGGCGCAGCGTGACCTCGCCCAGGCCCGGCAGGCCCGCAAGGCCCGACAGTTCGATGGCGCGGGCCTCGTCGGGGCGCTGCCTGGCGCCCGTCTCCACGCCCACGTGGCGCGCGATGCGCTCGTGCTGCGCGGCGATCCACGGGACGTCGAGAGCAACGGTGTTCCACCACAGCGCGAGCACGCCGCCCCGGCGCAGGACCCGCGTCGCCTCGGGGGCCGAGCGGGCCGGCTCGGTCCAGTGCCACGACTGGGCGTAGGTGAGGAGGTCGAGGCAGGCGTCGGCGAGCGGGAGGGCGTTGCCGTCGCCCCGCACGATCGGCACGCCGGGCAGCGCCCGGCGGAACTCGGCCGCCATGCCCTCGCCCGGTTCGACGGCGACCACGCGCGCGCCGCGCGCGTGCAGGAGGGCGGTCGAGATGCCGGTGCCCGCGCCTACGTCGGCCACGCGGGCGCCGGCGAGGGGCCGTCCGGCGGCTTCCTCGACGGCGTCGAGGAGGGCGGGCGGGTAGGACGGGCGGTTCGCGGCGTACTGGGCGGCGGCGGTGTTGAACGAGTGGGCGCGCGAGACGGTGGTCATGCCGCCATCCTGTCCTGCGCGGGGGACTCTCGTCAGTACGCGGTGAGCGGCTCGGGCGGTGCCTCGTCGCCCGTCCGTGCGTGGGGGGCTGTGTTCGCGCCTGGGGGGTGTGTCAGCCCTTGCGCTTCTTCCTCGACGGGTTGCCGGTGCGGCGCGTGCTGCGGCGTTCGAACTGTTCGCGGGCGGTCGCGTACTCCTGCCTGCGGAGTTTCTCGCCCGGGGCCTCGGAGAAGCAGCGCAGGCAGTACGCGAGCAGTACGCCGACGAAGCCGATCGACATGAAGCCGCGCAGGGACGCCTGCGCCTCGGGGTCCGGGCGCTTGGAGAAGCCCTCCCACGTGCGGCGGAAGGCGAGGGCGCTGCAGATCGCGAACATCAGGACGACGAGTACGTTCACGAAGGAGCCGACGTCGGCGATGGCCAGGCCCTCGTACGCGAAGCGCAGCACGAAACAGCCGGCCGCCGCGCCGGCGAGCGCGCCCGCGCCGACGGCGGCGCGACGCCAGGCGTAGCCGCCGTCGTGCTCCACCCAGGTCCTGCCGAAGAAACGGATCTCCTCGGGCTGGGGGCCTGCGGGGATGCCGCCGGCTGCTTCCGGGGTCTCGGGGGCGGGGGTGCCGGATTCGTCGCTCACAAGTCGATTATGGCGGGCTCCCTCGGCGGCTTCGGGTTCGGAGGCCTGGCTCGGGTGGGGCCTGAGTGGGGCTTGGGTGGCGCCGGGCGGGTCCTGTGGATTGTCAGACCCCTCCCCTACATTGCCCGCATGACGGATTACGTACTGGTCGCAGGGGCGTGGCTCGGAGCGTGGGCGTGGGACGAGGTGGTGCCGGACCTGCGCGCGGCGGGGCACGGCGCGCACGCCGTGACGCTCACCGGGGTCGCCGACAAGCAGGGCGTTCCGGCGGGGCAGAAGACCCATGTCCAGGACATCGTCGACGAGGTGGAGCGCCTCGGACTGCGCGATGTCGTGCTGGTCGGGCACAGCTACGCGGGCATTCCGGTCGGTCAGGCCGCCGAGCGGATCGGTGACCGGCTGAGGCGCGTGGTGTTCGTCGACTCGAATGTTCCGGCGGACGGGGAGTCCTTCGTGTCCGCGTGGTGGCAGGGGCCGGCGGCTCTGGAGGCCGTACTCGCCGCGAACGGTGGTGACTGGCCGCCGCTGACTGCGCCCGAGTGCGCGGAGCAGGGGCTCGACGACGCGCAGATCGCGCGGTTCGTGAGCGGGGCCACGCCGCACCCGGGGGCGTCCCTGTCGGAGCCGGCCGTGCTGTCCCGCTCGCTGGGCGAGCTGCCGGCGACGTACATCAAGTGCCTGCTCGACGGGCCCGAGCCGAGTGATGACGTGGCCGTGCTTCTGCGCGGCGAGGGCTGGCGGCTGCGGGAGATGGACACGGGGCACTGGCCGATGTTCTCCCGGCCGCGGGAGCTGGCGCGGATCCTTCTTGAGGAAGCGGGGGGTGGGCAGCGGTAGCCACGCCGGTTGAGGGGCGGGAGCCGAAGGCCCCCGCCCGCCATCCGCTACGCGCAGCGCGGGGCCACGTAACCGTCGCTGCCGGTCTTCACATACGCGTCCGACACGTACTGACCATTGGCGATGTTGTCCCAGAGGTTCGTCGTGCCGTATGTGCCGCTGATGCTCTCGCCCGGCTTCTGGCAGTTGATCGGCACGCGGGCGCCGAGCGGCAGGACCTTGACCAGCTGGTAGTGGGTGCCGGGTCCGCTGCGTACCTTCAGGCGGACTCCGGGGGCGACCGGGTAGCGGATGGCGAGCGCGTCGGCGCTCAGCTCCTGTGCCGTGCCCCCGGCCTCCTCCGCCGCGATGCCCTCAACCGTTCCCGCGCCGTCCTCAACAGCCATGCCGCTCTCCCCCGTTGATCACTCTGACGTCTCTGACATCTCTGACATCTCTGAACACGCGTACGTGTCGCGCGACCCGCGCAGGCTAGCAAGCCCTTCCGACATCGCACGCACCATCGACTAGGCTCCGTGCGTCGCGCTTGCGGACACAGACACGGGGGTGGGCGATGTCGCCGCTGCGCAGCACCGGGCCGGGCCCGGAAGCGGAACATCCTGAGTACGCCGGGCAGTACCGTCTTGAGTCATGCCTCGGCGCGGGCGGCATGGGTGTGGTGCACCTGGCGACGTCCGCTTCGGGGCTGCGTCTCGCCATCAAGGTCGTACATGCCGAGTACGCGGCGGATCCCGAGTTCAGGGCTCGTTTCCGGCAAGAGGTGAACGCCGCGCGAAGGGTCAGCGGCGCCTTCACCGCGCCGGTGGTCGACGCCGACCCGAATGCCGGACTGCCGTGGATGGCCACGCTGTTCATCCCCGGCGACACACTCGCCGAGCGGGTGAAGCGGAACGGCGCTCTGGCGTCCGGCGACCTGCGCAGGCTGGGTGCGGGGCTCGCCGAGGCGCTGCGCGACATCCATCGTGCCGGCGTCGTGCACCGCGACCTCAAGCCGAGCAACGTCCTCCTCGCCGCCGACGGTCCGAAAGTCATCGACTTCGGCATCTCCCGCCCGACGGACAGTGATCTGCGGACCGAGACGGGCAAGTTGATCGGCTCGCCGCCGTTCATGGCGCCCGAGCAGTTCCAGCGGCCGCGTGAAGTGGGGCCCGCCGCGGATGTGTTCGCCATGGGCGCCGTGCTGGCCCACGCGGCGACGGGGCGTGGGCCCTTCGACTCGAACAGCCCGTACATCGTCGCCTACCAAGTCGTCCACAACGAGCCGGACCTGGCGGGGGTGCCCGAGGACCTCGCGCCGCTGATCAGGCGTTGCCTCGCGAAGGAACCCGGTCAACGGCCTCTGCCCGCAGAGATCATGGAGGCGCTGCGGCAGCCTTCCCCGGCCGTGACGGGAACCGGGACCGGTGCCGGGGCCGGTGCCGGGGCAGCGGGTTCCGGGGGGGGTGCGTTCATACCCGCCCAGCGGCCCCCGAGCGGGCTGCGGGACGCGGACAGGCAGCCGGACGCGGACGGCGGACGCGAGCGGAACGCCCAGTGGACCCGTCGGATCCGCCGCCAGACCCGGCCCGCGCCCACCTCCACACCCACCGCCCAGGACTCCCCCGCGTCCCGGGCTGACCAGCCCACCCACCCTCGGCCGAGCGAAAGAGCCACGCCGACGTCACCGCGGCACCGTCGCCGCTGGGCGCTGACGGCAGGAGCCGTGCTCGCGCTGGCAGCGGTCGGCGCAGGCATCGCGCTGTACACGGCGGAAGGCGGTGGCGGGACCGACTCCGGCGGAACGGCCGTGCGGCAAGCCGGATCCTTCAAGCCCTGGCACAAGAACCTCGGTGGAGCGGACACCGCCCCGGCGTGCGCCTCCGGGCCGGGCGCCCTCTACTGCGTCAGCGGCGGCGGCAGAACAACGCGGCTCGACCCGCGGAACGGCCACGTCGTGTGGGCCTCCGCCGCGCCCCGCGAGCGGCACCCCTCCGGCACGACCCCGCAGCGGTCCGCTCCGGCCGCGCCCACGCTGTCCGGAGGACTCCTGCACCTGGTCGACGACGGCCGGGTCAGGGCACTGGATCCCCGTACGGGCGAGGAGCGCTGGGACGTCGACGCGTCCGCGTACGAGACCGTGGAGCACGGCGTGGACACGACGCTGCTGATCGGATCGGGCGGTACCGTGCGCGCCCTGAACAGCGCGACCGGCGAGCCGCGGTGGACGAAGCGCGTCGGAGGCCTCGGCACCCGGTGGATCGCCGGACCGCGCGGCGACGGCGACTTCTTCGCCGTGACGGCGTCCGCCGACGGAGGCACCACGTCGGTCAGCGCGATCAGCGCCCGCGGGGGCGCCGTGCGGTGGACCGTCCGGGCAGCCGGCAGCCTCAGCCCCTTCGGCGCATCGGACGGAGCCGTGTATCTGCTGTCCACCGACACGGATCTCCTGGTGGACGCCGTCGTACGGCTCGACACCGGCGACCGGACCACACATCGCTTCCCTCTGACGACGCCCGCGGACCAGGCCGAGGCCACGGAGAGCGGCGGCATCGCCTACGTATACGGAGCCGGCGGCTCACTCGTCGCCGTCGACACCACGGCGACGAGGCCGCGGGACGCGGTCAGCTGGCGCCTGGAGACCTCGGTCAGCCGCCCCTCGCGGCCCGTCGTATCGGACCGGTCGCTCTACCTCACCGCCCCCGACGGCCGCCTCCTCGCCACCGACGCCCGTACCGGCAGGCCCCTGGGCCAGACGCGCCCCCGGCTCGGGAGTGAACCCGGGCGCGTGGTCGGGGAGTTGCCCGCGCCCGTCGTGGGTGAGGGAGGGCGCGTCTACGGGAGCGCGCCGGACGGGAGTGTGTTCGCGTTGGACGGGCGGGAGCCCGGGCGCTGGTGACGTGGGCCGGCACCACTCAGGTCAGGCACGGTCGGTGTACAGGCATGTCGCCGTACAGGCACAAGGACAGCCGCCGTACAGACATGAACCCGCCCGGCAGCGAAATCGCCGCCGGGCGGGCAGACGCACTCACGCCACCGCCTCGTCCGGCGGCAGCCGGTCCTCAGCCCAGCTTCGAGACGTCCCGCACCGCGCCCTTGTCCGCGCTCGTGGCCATCGCGGCGTAGGCGCGCAGCGCCGCCGAGACCTTGCGTTCCCGGGCGACCGGGGCGTAGACGCCGTTCAGGGCCTCGCGGCGGGCGGCCAGCTCCGCATCGGGGACGAGGAGTTCGATCGAGCGGTTCGGGATGTCGATGCGGATGCGGTCGCCGTCCTGGACGAGGGCGATCGTGCCGCCGGACGCCGCCTCGGGCGAGGCGTGACCGATGGACAGGCCCGACGTGCCGCCGGAGAAGCGGCCGTCCGTGACCAGGGCACAGGTCTTGCCGAGGCCGCGGCCCTTGAGGAACGACGTCGGGTAGAGCATCTCCTGCATGCCGGGGCCGCCCTTGGGGCCCTCGTAGCGGATGACCACGACGTCGCCGTGCGTGATCTCCTTCTTGAGGATCTTGTCGACGGCTTCCTCCTGCGACTCGCAGACGACCGCCGGACCCTCGAACGTCCAGATCGACTCGTCGACGCCCGCCGTCTTCACGACGCAGCCGTCGACCGCCAGGTTGCCCCTGAGGACCGCGAGTCCGCCGTCCTTCGAGTACGCGTGCTCGGCGGACCGGATGCAGCCGTTCTCGGCGTCCACGTCGAGCGCCTCCCAGCGCTCCGACTGGGAGAACGCCTCCGCCGAGCGGACGCAGCCGGGGGCCGCGTGCCACATCTCGACGGCCTCAGCGGACGGGGAGCCCGCGCGCACGTCCCACGTCTTCAGCCAGTCGGAGAGCGACGGACTGTGGACGGAGTGCACGTCCTCGTTCAGGAGGCCGGCCCGGTACAGCTCGCCGAGGAGGGCGGGGATGCCGCCGGCGCGGTGCACGTCCTCCATGTAGTACGTGCGGTCCTTCGCCACGTTCGGCGCGACCTTGGCGAGGCACGGCACGCGGCGCGAGACCTCGTTGATGTCGTCCAGGCCGAAGGCGACGCCCGCCTCCTGCGCGGCGGCCAGCAGGTGCAGGATCGTGTTGGTGGAGCCGCCCATGGCGATGTCGAGGGCCATGGCGTTCTGGAAGGCGGCGAAGGTGGCGACGTTACGCGGCAGGACCGACTCGTCGTCCTCCTCGTAGTAGCGGCGCGTGATGTCCATGACGGTGCGGGCCGCGTTCTCGTACAGCGCCTTGCGGGCCGTGTGCGTCGCGAGGACCGAGCCGTTGCCGGGGAGGGAGAGGCCGATGACCTCGGTCAGGCAGTTCATCGAGTTGGCCGTGAACATGCCGGAACAGGAGCCGCAGGTCGGACAGGCGTTCTCCTCGATACGGAGGATGTCCTCGTCCGAGATCTTGTCGTTCACGGCGTCGGAGATCGCGTCGACCAGGTCGAGCGTGCGGACGGTGCCGTCGACCAGGGTGGCGCGGCCGGACTCCATCGGGCCGCCGGAGACGAAGACCGTCGGGATGTTCAGGCGCAGGGCCGCCATCAGCATGCCGGGCGTGATCTTGTCGCAGTTCGAGATGCAGATCAGGGCGTCGGCGCAGTGCGCCTCGACCATGTACTCGACGCTGTCCGCGATCAGGTCGCGGGAGGGGAGCGAGTAGAGCATGCCGCCGTGGCCCATCGCGATGCCGTCGTCGACGGCGATCGTGTTGAACTCGCGTGCGATGCCGCCCGCCGCCGTGATCGCGTCGGAGACGATGCGGCCGACCGGCTGCAGGTGGGTGTGGCCGGGCACGAACTCGGTGAACGAGTTGGCCACGGCGATGATCGGCTTCCGGCCGATGTCCGCACCGGGTACCCCGGAGGCGCGCATAAGGGCGCGCGCGCCCGCCATGTTGCGTCCATGGGTGACTGTGCGGGACCTCAGCTCGGGCATCGTCGCTCGCTCCTTCAAGGGCCCGCATACGGGCCCGTGCGGCAGATATGGCTGCTATCGAGCCTACGCCGCCGATCCAGGATCCGGACGGGGCGTCCGGAATGCGGGACGGGCGTCTCGCTGTATGTCCCGTCCAGCCGGCCGGAGGCCTCGTCACTCCCCCGTCAGATGCCCCTGCACCACCGGTGCCACCCGCTCGATGATCCGCTCCGTGCCGGCCGACGCCAGCGGTTCCATCTTGATCACGTACCGCAGCATCGCGACCCCCACGAGCTGCGCAGCCGCCAGCTCCGCCCTGAGCTCGGCCTCCTCGGGCGGCAGGTCCAGCTGCCGGGCGATCTTCCGCATCAGCTGTACGGCGACCAGGCGCCGGAAGACGGCCGCCGCGGTCTCGTTGTTCACGGCCGAGCGGACGATCGCGAGGAGCGGGGCGCGGGTCGCCGGGTTCTCCCACACGGAGAAGATGAAGCGGGTGAGACGCTCGCCCACCCCGTCCATCGGGCCGTCCTCGATGGCGGACGGCGCGTTCAGCGCGGGAGCGAAGGCCACCTCGACGGACGCCTCGAAGACCTGCTCCTTCGTACCGAAGTAGTGGTGCACGAGCGCCGCGTCCACGCCCGCCGCCTTGGCGATGCCGCGTACCGACGTCTTCTCGTAGCCGCGCTCGGAGAACTCCGCGCGGGCCGCCTCCAGGATGCGGTCGCGGGTCGCGGGGCCGGCCGCCTCCGTCTGCGTGCGGGAGGGCCGCCCTCTGCGGCGTGCGGGAGGGACGTCCGGGTCCGTCATGAGCGGGGGACCCGGACCGACGACGCGAGGTGGAGCCGGGTGAAGGCGAGGGCCTCGGCGAGGTCGGCCTCACGTTCGGCGCTGGACATGGCGCGACGGGTGTTGACCTCGATGACGACGTGCCCGTCGAAGCCGGTCAGGGCGAGGCGCTCCAGGAGCTCGGCACAGGGCTGCGTGCCGCGGCCGGGGACCAGGTGCTCGTCCTTGCTGGAGCCGCCGCCGTCGGCGAGGTGGACGTGGCCGAGGCGGTCGCCCATGCGGTCGATCATCGACATCGCGTCGGTGCGGGCCGTCGCGGTGTGGCTGAGGTCGATCGTGAAGTGCCGGTAGTCGTCCTTGGTGACGTCCCAGTCCGGGGCGTACGCGAGCATCTCGCGGTCACGGTAGCGCCAGGGGTACATGTTCTCGACAGCGAAGCGGACGTCCGTCTCGTCGGCCATGCGCCAGATGCCGTCGACGAAGTCGCGTGCGTACTGGCGCTGCCAGCGGAAGGGCGGGTGGACGACGACCGTGGACGCGCCGAGCTTCTCGGCCGCCGACTTCGCGCGCTGGAGCTTTGTCCACGGGTCGGTGGACCAGACGCGCTGTGTGATCAGCAGACAGGGCGCGTGCACGGCGAGGATCGGGACCTGGTGGTAGTCGGAGAGCCGGCGCAGGGCCTCGATGTCCTGGCTGACGGGGTCGGTCCAGACCATGACCTCGACACCGTCGTAGCCCAGGCGTGCCGCGATCTCGAAGGCCGTCGCCGTCGACTCCGGATAGACCGAGGCCGTCGACAGGGCGACCTTCGCATCCGGGATGCGCACCACTGGTTCTGCCACGGAGACAGAGTACGGGCCCCGGCTGAGCCCCGGGGAGGCGATCGGCGGGCGGACGCTGTGGGGTGCGCCTCAATCCGGCGGCCCCGGCGGGCGGCCCCGGCGGGCGGCCCCGGGCGGTGGCGGGAGCCACCGCGGCCCGGGTGCCCGTGACCGGGCCGCGGCCCGCGGTACGTCCTGTCAGTCCCCCGGCATGTGGTCGAGCCGCCTGAGGATCACGCCCTCCCGGAGCGCCCAGGGGCAGACCTCCAGGGTCTCGACCCCGAACAGGTCCATGGCCCCCTCGGCCACCAGCGCGCCCGCGAGCAGCTGGCCCGCCCGGCCCTCCGACACGCCGGGGAGCTCGGCGCGCTCCGCCTCCGTCATCGCGGCGAGGCGCGGCACCCAGTCCTCCAGGGACTTGCGCTTCAGATCCCGCTGGACGTACAGCCCCTCGGTGGAGCGCGCCGCTCCGGCCAGACGCGCGAGCTGCTTGAACGTCTTGGACGTGGCGACGACGTGATCGGGTTTGCCGAAGCGCGTGAACTCCCCGACCGAGCGCGCGATCTGCGCCCGCACGTGCCGGCGCAGCGCCTTGATGTCCGCGGGGTCCGGCGGGTCGCCCGGCAGCCAGCCCGCCGTCAGGCGCCCCGCCCCGAGCGGCAGCGACACCGCGGCGTCGGGCTCCTCGTCGATGCCGTACGCGATCTCGAGGGAGCCGCCGCCGATGTCCAGGACAAGCAGCTTCCCGGCCGACCAGCCGAACCAGCGGCGGGCCGCGAGGAAGGTGAGCCGGGCCTCCTCCTCGCCGGTGAGGACGCGCAGCTCGACGCCGGTGTCCTTCTTGACCCGGGCGAGGACCTCGTCCGCGTTGCTCGCCTCGCGTACGGCGGAGGTGGCGAAGGGGACGATGTCCTCGACGCCTTTGTCCTCGGCCGCCTCCAGGGCGTCCCGCACGGTGGCGGTCAGCCGGGCCACGCCGTCGGGGCTGATGGCGCCGCGGTCGTCGAGGAGCTGCGCGAGCCGCAGCTCCGCCTTGTGCGAGTGCGCGGGCAGCGGTCGCGCGCCCGGGTGCGCGTCCACCACAAGCAAGTGCACCGTGTTCGAACCCACGTCGAGGACACCGAGTCTCATAAACGGAACGCTACTGCGCCTGGGGCGGACGTCAGTCCCCGAGGGCACCACAGCGCGCTTACCCTGGAACCGTGCCAAAGACGAAAAAGGTCAACGCCGACAAGAGCGACAAGCGCGTCAAGAGCGACAAGGAAGCCAAGTCGGCCACCAAGCCGTCGAAGGCGCCGAAGTCGAAGGAATCAGGAACCAAAGAATCAGGAACTAAGGGGTCACCGCTGAACGAGTCATCGGCGAAGACGGCAACTTCGAAGGGCTCAAAGGGGTCGTCCGCGAAGGGCTCCCCTTCAAAGGGATCGTCTCCTAAGGGCTCGTCTTCCCAGGGCTCGTCGTCCAAGGGCTCGGCGAAAGGTTCCGTCCCGGACGAGAAGGGCCTGGACTTCGCCCGCGCCTGGGTCGAGTTCCCCGACCCCGCGGACGACGAGCAGATCTTCCGCTGCGATCTGACGTGGCTGACCTCGCGCTGGAGCTGCATCTTCGGGAGCGGCTGCCAGGGCATCCAGGCAGGCCGCGCGGACGACGGCTGCTGCACGCTCGGCGCCCACTTCTCCGACGAGGACGACGAGAAGCGCGTGGCCGGCTTCGTGGCGCGGCTCACACCCGACATCTGGCAGCACCACGAGGTCGGTACGCAGACGGGCTGGGTCTCCAAGGACGAGGACGGCGAGCGCCAGACCCGCCCGTACAACGGCTCGTGCATCTTCCAGAACCGTCCCGGTTTCAAGGGCGGCGCGGGCTGCTCGCTGCACATCCTGGCGATCAAGGAGGGCCGCGAGCCCCTGGAGACCAAGCCGGACGTGTGCTGGCAGCTCCCGATCCGCCGGACCTACGAGTGGATCGACCGGCCCGACGACACCCGCGTGCTCCAGGTGTCCATCGGTGAGTACGACCGCCGCGGCTGGGGCCCGGGCGGCCACGACCTGCACTGGTGGTGCACCTCGGCGACGTCGGCCCACGGCGCGGGCGACCCGGTGTACGTCTCCTACCGCCCCGAGCTGACCGAGCTCATGGGCAAGGAGGGCTACGACCGCCTCGCCGAGCTGTGCGAGGAGCGCCTGGCCTCCCAGCTGCCGCTGCTCGCACCGCATCCGGCGGATCCGGCCACCGCTTCCTAGGGCCTGTCCCCTCCGCCCTAGCCGCCGCTCGGGCTCGCGCCGCCGCCGCTCGGCGGCGGTGACGAGTCCGTGGGGGCCGACGGGCTCGGTGACGGCTCGGACGGCGTGGGGCTCTGGTCGGACGGAGTGGGGTCCGGGTCGGACGGGCCGGGGTCCGACGGCGTGGGGTCGGACGGCGTGGGGTCCGAAGGGCCGGGGCCCGGGTTGCCCGTGTGCGACGGGTCGGGGCCCGGGTCCGAGGTGCCGGGCTGCGAGGGGCCCGAACGCCCGTGTCCCTCTATGGAGATGACGGCCCCGGAGGGGTCGATGCCGATGCGCGCCCACCAGTGACCGGCGGGCTCCCGGTCGTGATCGACGTACACCCGGATCGTGAACGACTCGCCGGGCCGCAGCGTTCCCGACGTGCTCGTCAGATAGAGCCAGCCCGCTCCGGTGTGCGCGGACCAGTGGACCGGTGAACTCCCGGACGCCGTCAGCGTGATGAGGGTCGCGGAGCCGCTCGGCTGCGCCTCCACGGTGAGCCGGCCCGGGCCCGAGCGCGAGGGCCCGCCGGGGCTGATGACCTCCACGGAGACGTCCGGGGAGCGGCTGCCCGCGGTGAAACGGGGGTCGGGGGTCGTGCGCGCGTTGCCCGCGTTCTCGTACGCGCCGTCCGCGCGGTTGCCGTCGAGCCCGCCCGGGTCGCCGGCCTCGCTCGCGCTGATCGAGCGCCCGTCCTGTCCCTCGCCCGTCTGCGGCGCTCCCCGGTACGCCGCCCACAGCGCCAGCACCGGAGCGGCCACGACGGTGGCGACGACCGTCGTCGTGACGGCACGCGCGCGTAGCCGGTCGCGGCGGGCGGCGTGGTCCTTGGGGTCCATCGGGAAGCCGCGCCGGTCGAAGCGGGGTGCCGCGCCGCGCTGGGAGCGGTTGCCATGGGCCATCGCCCGGTGCAGGGCCGCGCGGGGGGCCGTCGCCAGGGGCAGGGCGGCCGGGGTGACCGTGGTGCCGGGCCAGGCGCCGGGAGTGGCACGCTCGGCGGTGCGGCGGCAGCGGGGGCAGTCGTCGACGTGCCGGACCAGCTCGCGGCGCAGGGCGGAGCTCAGCAGCAGCTGGTTGTCCCCGGTGAGGCGGGCGACGCTCGGGCAGGTGCCCGTCTCCACTACGGCCAGCGCGGCGCGGGTGCGTTCCACCTCACAGGCGGCGGAGGCGAGCAGCTCGCGGGTGAGCGCCGGGTCCGTGCCCAGCGCGGCGGCGACCTCTCGGGGCGACAGCTGGTGACGTACGGCCAGCTCCAGCGCCTCGCGCTGCTCGGGCGTCGTGCCGGCCGCCTCCGGCCAGGCCAGGAGCGCCAGCTCTCGACGGCGCTGCGCCTGGATCTCTTCGGAGGGGGTCTCTTTGGCGGGCGGGGGTTCGGGGCGGGGCCTGCCCGATGCGTGCGTCCCCTGTCTGCGGCGCTTCGCCTCCGCGAGCGCCCGCAGGCACGACCAGCGCGCGAGCGCGTACAGCCACGCCTTGCGGTCGCTCTCGGATTCGGGGCCGCGGGAGCCGCGGCGTTCGGCGAGCGCGAGGGCGTCGCCCAGCGCCGCGAGGGCGTCGTCGTGATCGCACAGGACGGACAGGCAGTACGTGAACAGGCCGTCCAGATAAGGCTCGTAGCGCGATGTCGGGCGCTGGGGTACGGTCCGCGGCGCAGGTCGCCCGCGCCCGTCGCGGTGCGCCCGGTGTGCGCCGGTGGTCTGCGTGGGGGTTTCCGGCCTGCTGGTCATCACCCGTGCGACCGTAGGCGGATGGTGCCGCACCCTTCCTCCCCCTTGGGGACATTTAATCCGTACGGGTGAAACGATCCCTCAAAAGGGGACGGGAATACCAAATTCCGTACGTGGGAACATGTGCTCGGCGCATTTATGTGCGCCGGGGCGCACGGGCGCACACCCGGCGCGGGGCCTCCCGCGAGGGGGCGGATGGTGATCGGCGGTGGCCGGCGCCGGGCTGTCAGTGGTCTCGGTTACGGTTCGGTGCATGGCTGCCCGTACGAAATCCGGCAAGGACCGGCCGTCCTACCGCTGCACCGAGTGCGGCTGGCAGACGGCGAAATGGCTGGGTCGCTGCGGCGAGTGCCAGGCGTGGGGGACGGTCGAGGAGTACGGCGCGCCCGCCGTGCGGACGACCGCGCCCGGCCGGGTCACGACGTCCGCCGTCCCGATCGGCCAGGTCGACGGGCGGCAGGCCACCGCCCGCTCCACCGGCGTGCCCGAGCTCGACCGGGTCCTCGGCGGAGGCCTCGTCCCCGGCGCCGTCGTGCTGCTCGCCGGTGAGCCCGGCGTCGGCAAGTCCACCCTCCTGCTCGACGTCGCCGCCAAGGCCGCCAGCGACGAGCACCGCACGCTGTACGTCACCGGCGAGGAGTCGGCCAGCCAGGTCCGGATGCGCGCCGACCGCATCAAGGCGATCGACGACCATCTGTATCTCGCCGCCGAGACAGACCTGTCCGCGGTCCTCGGCCACTTGGACGTCGTCAAGCCCAGCCTCCTGATCATGGACTCCGTGCAGACCGTCGCCTCCCCCGAGATCGACGGCGCCCCCGGCGGCATGGCCCAGGTCCGCGAGGTCGCCGGCGCCCTGATCCGCGCCTCCAAGGAGCGCGGCATGGCCACCCTCCTCGTGGGCCACGTCACCAAGGACGGCGCCATCGCCGGACCCCGCCTCCTGGAACACCTCGTGGACGTCGTCCTCTCCTTCGAAGGCGACCGGCACGCGCGCCTTCGCCTCGTCCGCGGCGTGAAGAACCGGTACGGGACGACCGACGAGGTCGGCTGCTTCGAGCTCCACGACGAGGGCATCACGGGACTCGCCGACCCCAGCGGGCTGTTCCTCACCCGCCGCGACGAGCCCGTTCCCGGGACGTGTCTCACCGTCACCCTGGAGGGGCGGCGGCCTCTCGTCGCCGAGGTCCAGGCCCTCACCGTCGACTCCCAGATCCCGTCCCCCCGGCGTACGACGTCCGGCTTGGAGACCTCCCGCGTCTCGATGATGCTCGCCGTGCTCGAGCAGCGCGGGCGGATCAGCGCCCTGGGAAAGCGGGACATCTACTCCGCGACCGTCGGCGGCGTGAAGCTCTCCGAGCCCGCCGCGGACCTCGCCATCGCGCTCGCCCTCGCCAGCGCCGCCAGCGACACCCCGCTCCCCAAGAACCTCGTCGCGATCGGTGAAGTGGGCCTCGCGGGCGAGGTCAGACGGGTGACCGGCGTGCAGCGCCGGCTCGCCGAGGCGCACCGGCTCGGCTTCACCCACGCCCTCGTGCCGAGCGATCCCGGCAAGGTCCCTGCCGGTATGAAGGTCACCGAAGTCGCCGACATGGGGGACGCTCTGCGCGTGCTGCCCAGGAGCCGTCGCCGAGAGGCCCCACGGGAGACGGAGGAGCGCCGGTAGACTTTGCCCTGGTCTCGCCCGTGCGTACGAACCCTGGGCATTCAAGATCTGCAAGTTCCGCAGGATCTGCGACATCTGTGACATCTGCGATGTCTGCGACAGATGTCTGCAATATCTGTGACATCTGCGACCGGAGGAGTGCAGTGGCAGCCAACGACCGGGCAGCAGCTCCCGGCAAGTCCGGCGGGAGCTCCGGTGCCGATGGGCTGATGCGCGCCTCACTGAGCGCCGTCGCGCCCGGTACGGCGCTGCGTGACGGCCTCGAGCGAATCCTCCGCGGCAACACCGGCGGACTCATCGTTCTCGGCTGGGACAAGACCGTCGAGTCGATGTGTACCGGCGGGTTCATCCTGGACGTCGAGTTCACCGCGACGCGCCTGCGCGAGCTGTGCAAGCTCGACGGCGGCATCGTCATCGACAAGGACATCACCAAGATCCTGCGGGCGGGCGTCCAGCTGGTGCCCGACCCCACGATCCCCACGGAGGAGACGGGTACGCGGCACCGCACGGCGGACCGCGTGAGCAAGCAGGTCAGTTTCCCTGTGGTCTCCGTGTCGCAGTCGATGCGGCTCATCGCCCTTTACGTGGACGGGCAGCGGCGCGTCCTCGAGGACTCGGCGGCGATTCTCTCCCGGGCGAATCAGGCGCTGGCGACTCTCGAGCGGTACAAGCTCCGCTTGGACGAGGTGGCCGGGACGCTCTCCGCGCTCGAGATCGAGGATCTCGTCACCGTGCGCGATGTGACCGCGGTGGCGCAGCGGCTGGAGATGGTGCGGCGCATCGCCACCGAGATCGCCGAGTACGTGGTGGAGCTCGGGACGGACGGGCGACTGCTCGCCCTTCAGCTCGACGAGCTGATCGCCGGCGTCGAGCCCGAGCGGGAGCTCGTCATTCGGGACTATGTGCCGGAGCCCACTGCCAAGCGGTCCCGGACCGTTGATGAGGCGCTGTTCGAGCTCGATGCGCTGTCGCATGCCGAGCTTCTTGAACTGTCCACTGTGGCACGCGCGTTGGGGTACACCGGGTCCCCGGAGACCCTCGACTCGGCCATTTCGCCTCGCGGGTTCCGGCTGCTGGCGAAGGTGCCCCGGCTGCCTGGGGCGATCATTGACCGGCTTGTCGAGCACTTCGGCGGGTTGCAGAAGCTGCTCGCCGCCAGCGTCGATGATCTGCAGACTGTGGACGGCGTCGGGGAGGCTCGCGCCCGGAGCGTGCGGGAAGGGCTCTCGCGGTTGGCTGAGTCTTCGATCCTGGAGCGGTACGTCTAGGCTGCCGCCGGGTTGGGGTGTGGGGTCCTCGCCGTGTTCTTCGGGTGGGGGGCCTGTCGCCGTCTTCAGGTGCGGGTGCGGGGCCTGTCGCCGTCTTCAGGTGGGGGCGCATCGCCGTCTTCAGGTGGGGGCGCATCGCCGTCTTCAGGTGGGGGCGCATCGCCGTCTTCAGGTGGGGGCGCATCGCCGTCTTCGGGTGCGGGGCCGCGCCGGGATGTACGTGCTCGCTGTTCTACGGGGCCTCGTCACCCAGCTGATTACCTGCGCGTGGTGCTGGTGGCTCCGCGCGCACATCCCGCCACGGCCCCTCCCGTTTCGTACGCGGCCGCCCGCCGGTGGGCCGTTCGTCGGTCCTGCCGTTTCGTACAGGGCTGATCGCCGGTGGGCCGTTCGTCGGCCCCTCTGTCTCGTACGCGGCCGCCCGCCGGTGGGCCGTTCGTCGGCCCCTCTGTCTCGTACAGGGCTGATCGCCGGTGGGGCGTTCGTCGGTCCTGCCGTTTCTTACGCGGCTGATCGCCGGTGGGGCGTTCGTTTCCTTCTGACTCGTCCGCGGCCGATCGGTGGTGGGGCCCGTCAGGCGGATTTGTCTGTTAGTCCTTGGCCAGTACGAAAGATGCCTGGGCCCTGGGGAGTTGGGCTGCCTTTGCCTCTACCAGGTAGGTTCCCGGCGTTGCCGGGCCTGCGGTCGGGGTTGCGCACTGGGGGGCGCTTGCCTTGCGGTCCCATTCGATCGTGTGCGTGATGTGGGCGCCTGCCGGTACGCGTAGCAGGAGGCTGCCGGAGCCCTGGGGGCAGTCGCCGGAGGACCAGATCTCGTCGTCGCTGGATGCCTGAGTGATCGTCAGGATCGCGTTCTTCGGGCCGAGATCGATCTTGCAGTCCTTCGCCGTCGTGTTCTTGGCCGTCAGCTCGAACCTCGGCTTGTCTCCGGGCGCGTACGAGTTGTGGACGCTGCGCAGCGTCAGGGTCACGCCGCCTGTCGTGCAGTCGGGGAGGCTCGAGCCCGCGGGGAGTCGGTCGCCCGCGCCTGTGCCGCCCTTCGCGTCGTCATCGGATCCCGCCCCTGAGCCGGCCGTGTCCGAGCCTGAGCCGTCACCGTTGTCGCCGTCCGAGGAACCGCCGTCACCACCACCGCCGCCGCCCGACTCGTCGCGGCCGCCCGGGTGTTCGCTGATCGCGGGTCCGGACCCGGAGGGGCCGGGCGTGATGGAAGAGGGCGCGGCGCTCTTGCCGTTCGAACCACCGGCGCTGTTCCTGCCGCCTCCGCCACCGGAGTTGACGGCCCACACGATCAGCAGCGCGAGCAGCGCCACCATGGACAGCAGAACGGCCCTCCGTCGCCAGTAGATGGTGGAGGGAAGCGGCCCGATCGGATTGCGCAGAGATCCCACGGCGCAAACTGTACGAGAGATCCGTCCGTTCTCCCGCCCCCACCCGCCGCCTCGGCCCGCGAGTTTTGCGGATCATAGTCCCGGGCGGCCGTTCCGGCGCGGGGACAACCCCTGTCTTTCGTCAGGTACAGGACGAGACCATCGCCGGATGTGACCCTTCCCTACCGTCCGTGACATGGGAATCTTCGACTCCGGCCTCCATCGCGACATCACCGGCTTCGCCCACGGCACCGCGTCGTGGTACCGGCACCCGATCAGCCAGGGGAAGACCACGCCGAACGCGGCGCGCCCATGAGGACCAGCCACTCCGCCGCCGGCCGCTCGTTCGGGCCGAGGCGCTCCGTGGTGACTACGGGGACGGCCAGGGCCGCCCTGGAGAGGGCCTGTACTGCGGGCTGGTGGTCTCACGTCTTCCGCAGGTACAAGCGGTGGGCGTCAAGCGCGCGAGGGTGAGCCAACCCGTTTGCGTCGCAGGGTGTCCGCGCCGTCCCCGCTCCCCGTGGCAGGATCGTCCTGCCATGACTGCGCCCACGAACACCAGCACCGAGTCCCTGCACGCCCCCGTCATCGACTGGTTCGCGAAGAATGCCCGCGACCTGCCGTGGCGCCGCCCCGACGCGGGTCCCTGGGGTGTGATGGTCAGCGAGTTCATGCTCCAGCAGACGCCGGTGAGCCGCGTCCTTCCCGTGTACGAGCAGTGGCTCGCGCGGTGGCCGCGCCCCGCCGATCTGGCCAAGGAGGCGCCCGGCGAGGCCGTGCGCGCCTGGGGCAGACTCGGCTATCCCCGCCGCGCCCTGCGGCTGCACGGCGCGGCCGTCGCCATAACGGAGCGGCACAACGGCGACGTACCCACCGCTCACGCCCAGCTCCTCGCGCTGCCGGGCATCGGTGAGTACACGGCCGCCGCCGTGGCCTCCTTCGCGTACGGGCAGCGGCACGCCGTCCTGGACACGAACGTGCGGCGTGTGTTCGCGCGCGCCGTGAGCGGTGTGCAGTACCCGCCGAACGCCACGACCGCGGCCGAACGCAAGCTCGCCCGCGCCCTGTTGCCCGAGCAGGAGTCGACGGCCTCGCGCTGGGCCGCGGCCTCCATGGAGCTCGGCGCCCTCATCTGCACGGCGAAGAACGAGAGTTGCCACCGCTGTCCCATCGCCGCCCAGTGCGCCTGGCGGCTCGCCGGCAAGCCCGACCACGTCGGTCCGCCCCGGCGCGGGCAGACGTACGCGGGCACGGACCGGCAGGTGCGCGGGAAGCTGCTCGCCGTGCTGCGGGAGGCCGTCTCGCCCGTTCCCCAGGCGGCGTTGGACCGCGTGTGGGACGAGCCGGTGCAGCGGGCGCGCGCCCTCGACGGGCTCGTGGCGGACGGGCTCGTGGAGCCGATGCCGGACGGGCTGTACCGGCTGCCGCTGAGCTGACGGGCGTACGGGTTTACCCACGCCTTACGTCTGTTACACAACCGACGGACAGCCGTGCGCCCGCCGCATGCTGAAGCGGACAACCCCGTGACAACGCCTCCGTAGCTTCTCCCGTGTACCGATCACCTACAGGTGACGGACAGGGAAAGCGCGAACGGTTCGCGAACGGGAGGCGGTTGGCATGGCGCACGGCGAGGTGCTCGAGTTCGAGGAGTACGTCCGCACTCGGCAGGACGCCCTGCTGCGCAGCGCCCGGCGCCTCGTGCCGGACCCCGTCGACGCCCAGGACCTGCTGCAGACCGCGCTGGTGCGGACGTTCGGCCGCTGGGACGGCATAGCCGACAAGCGTCTCGCCGACGCCTATCTGCGCCGCGTCATGATCAATACGCGTACGGAGTGGTGGCGCGCCCGCAAGCTCGAAGAGGTGCCCACCGAGCAGCTGCCCGACGCGAGCATCGACGACTCGACCGAGCAGCACGCCGACCGCGCGCTCCTCATGGACATCATGAAGGTGCTGGCTCCCAAGCAGCGCAGTGTCGTGGTGCTGCGACACTGGGAGCAGATGTCCACAGAGGAGACGGCCGCCGCACTCGGCATGTCGGCCGGAACCGTGAAGAGCACGCTGCACCGGGCGCTGGCCCGGCTCCGCGAGGAGCTGGAGAGCCGGGACCGCCACGAGTCCGGCCACCGCGCGCTCGAACGGGAGGAGACGGAGCGTTGCGCGGCCTAGGCATACGTGCCGCCCGGGTCCTGAAGGCGGGGAGTACGGCGGTGGCCGCGCTCGCCGCCGTCGGCCTTTTCCTCGGCGCCCTCACGGCCTGCTCGGCCGGCGGCACCGGCGCCCGTGACGAGGGGCCCGCCCGCTCGGACCCGGGGGCCTCCGCCGCCCCGAAGGCCGCGTCGTCCTCCCCGGCCTCCCCCGCGCCCAAGCAGGTGAACGCGGTCCGGCTCGTCAAGGACGACCCCTCGGTGAGCACGGAGGTCAAGCGCGACCTCAAGCCCTGCGTGGGGCACGAGTACCCGGTCGACGTGTCGTACGGGAACCTGACGGGGAACACGTCGAACGACGTCGTGGTCAACGTCATGACCTGCTCGGACGCCGTCAGCATCGGCAGCTACGTGTACCGGGACACCGGCGGGAAGTACGAGAACGTCTTCAAGGCCGAGGAACCTCCGGTGTACGCGGAGATAGACCGGGGCGACCTCGTCGTCACCAAGCAGGTGTACGAGAAGGGCGACTCGGTGGCGTATCCCTCGGGTGAGGACGTCCTGACGTACCGCTGGACCACCGGCCGGTTCGTCGAGCAGGCCAGGACGCACAACGACTACAGCAACGCGGTGAACGGGGACACGCCGGAGCCGTCCGCCGACTGAGCGGCCGGACCGGGCCGCCCCGGCCCTTCGGATGACGGACACTTTCATCATGCGGACGACGTAACAGGAGCAGCGGATTCGGATGGCAGAGCACACCCACGTCCTCTTCGTCGAGGACGACGACGTCATCCGCGAGGCCACCCAGCTCGCCCTGGAGCGGGACGGCTTCGTGGTCACGGCCATGCCCGACGGCCTCGCGGGCCTCGAGGCGTTCCGCGCCGACCGGCCCGACATCGCACTGCTCGACGTGATGGTGCCGGGCCTGGACGGCGTGAGCCTGTGCCGCCGCATCCGTGACGAGTCCACCGTCCCCGTGATCATGCTGTCGGCGCGGGCCGACTCGATCGACGTGGTGCTCGGCCTGGAGGCGGGTGCGGACGACTACGTGACCAAGCCGTTCGACGGGGCCGTCCTCGTGGCGCGGATCCGGGCCGTCCTGCGGCGCTTCGGGCATGCGAGCGGGTCGGCGTCCGGTGCGGCGCCGGCCGTCCCCGACGCCTCCGGCGGGAACGGCGGAGTGCTGCAGTTCGGCGATCTGGAGATCGACACCGAGGGCATGGAGGTCCGCAAGGACGGGGCCACGGTCGCGCTGACGCCGACGGAGATGCGGCTGCTCCTGGAGTTCTCGTCCGCGCCCGGCACGGTCCTCTCCCGCGACAAGCTACTGGAGCGCGTGTGGGACTACGGCTGGGGCGGGGACACCCGCGTCGTCGACGTCCATGTGCAGCGGCTGCGCACGAAGATCGGCCAGGACCGGATCGAGACGGTCCGCGGCTTCGGCTACAAGCTCAAGGCCTGACGGGCCGTGCCGGGGCGGGGTGTCGGGAGAACCGTCGACTCGGCCGGGTCCATGGGCCGGCCGGGTCATTCACGGTCTGACGAGGAACGGGATCGGGATGTGAGGGGGGCCGCCGCGACCGTGCGCGCCCGGCTCGGGCGGCCGCTGCGGCTGCCGCTGAGACGGCTGCGCCCGGCGCTGCACACCGGGGTGCGCTGGAAGATCAGCGTCGCCATCGCCCTGGTGGGAGCGCTCGTCGCCCTCGCCCTGAGCCTGGTCGTGCACAACGCGGCCCGCGTCTCGATGCTGGACAACGCGCGCGACGTGCAGGACGAACGCATCCAGTTCGTGGCGCGCCAGTACGAGGCCACCGGGCGCGGCCTCCCCGTCGGCTTCAAGGTCGACGACCCGGGCATACCCCCTGACCTGCGGAAGAGGGCGATGGCCGGCCGGCGCGCCACCTTCGTCTCCGAACAGGCCGGCGGCGTACCGGACATCTGGGCCGCGGTCCCGCTGGGCGACGGACGCCTGCTGTCCGTGCACACCCGCTTCACCGACCGCAGCGCCACCGTCATGAAGGACCTCGACCAGGCCCTGGTCATCGGCTCGATCTCGGTGGTCTTCGGCGGCTGCGCCCTCGGAGTGCTGATCGGCGGACAGGTGTCACGGCGCCTGCGCAAGGCGGCGCTCGCGGCCCGGGAGGTCGCACTGGGGCGGACCGACGTACGGGTCGGGGACGCCATCGGCGGCGTCGTACGCGACGAGACCGACGATCTCGCACAGGCCGTCGACGCGATGGCCGACGCCCTGAAGCAGCGTCTCGAGGCCGAGCGCCGGGTCACCGCGGACATCGCGCACGAGCTGCGTACGCCGGTGACCGGGCTGCTCACCGCAGCCGAGCTGCTGCCGCCCGGACGCCCGAGCGAGCTGGTCAAGGACCGGGCCCAGGCGATGCGCACGCTCGTCGAGGACGTGCTCGAAGTGGCGCGTCTGGACAGCGCGGCCGAGCGGGCCGAGCTCCAGGACCTGCTGCTGGGCGAGTTCGTGACGCGGCGGGTCGGCGCGCGCCACGCGGACGTACGGGTGAGCGTGGTGCACGAGTCGGAGGTCACCACCGACCCGCGCCGCCTCGAACGCATCCTCTTCAACCTCCTCGCCAACGCCGCGAAGCACGGCAAGCCGCCGGTCGAGGTCAGCGTCGAGGGCCGGGTGGTGCGCGTGCGCGATCACGGACCCGGGTTCCCGGAGGAGCTGCTCGACGAGGGGCCGAGCCGCTTCCGTACGGGCGCGGCGGACCGCGCGGGCCACGGGCACGGTCTCGGCCTGACGATCGCAGCGGGCCAGGCGCGCGTGCTCGGCGCCCGCCTCACGTTCCGCAACGTGCGCCCGCCGGGCGCTCCGTCAAAGACTCCGGCCGAGGGCGCGGTCGCCGTGCTGTGGCTGCCGGAGCACGCGCCGACGAACACGGGAAGCTTCCCGATGCTGCGGCTGCCGGACTGAGGGCGGCTCCGAACGGGAGGCCCCGGCCGTGACCGCCGGACGCCCCCTAGCTGGTGGCCCACTCCTTGTCGAGGTCGAGCCCTTCGTTCCGCTGCGTGAACGAGAACCAGTTGCCGGAGTCGTCGCGGAAGATCGCCTCGGTCCCGTACGGGCGCTCCTGCGGCTCCTGGAGGAACTGGACCCCGCGCTCCTTGAGCTTCGCGTAGTCCCCGTGGATGTCGTCCGTGACCAGGACGCCGGCCCCGAGGATGCCCTTGGAGACCAGCTTCTTCACGGCCTCGGCCGACTCGGGGTCCATCGCGGGCGCCCCGGGCACCATCAGCGTCAGCTCGACGTCCGGCTGGTCCTTGGCGCCCACGGTCAGCCAGCGCATACCGCCCTCGCCCATGGTCATGTCCGTACGCACCTCGAGCCCCAGCTTCTCGGTGTAGAACTCCTTGGCCCGGTCCTGGTCGAGAACCCAGACGGTGGAAATGGCGAGTCCCTTGATCATGATGCGCTCCGCGTTGTTCGGGCCACGTGCCGGGGAGTCCGGCCGTGCCCTGTCACCGTAGGCAGTCGCCCCCCGCCCCCGCTTCTCCAGAATTGCGCTCCTCGCCGGCCCCCGGACCCGTACCACCGGAAGGTCCCCGGCCGGGGAAGCCGCCGGCCCACAACATCGCGTAACACCCGGGGATGAGCGCCGCCCCGCGCCCCACATGCTTCGCCCGGTACTCGCTCGGCGTCAGGCCCGTCTGTCTCTTGAACCGGGACGAGAACGTGCCGAGGCTGCTGAATCCCACCAAGCGGCAGATCTCCGTGACCGACAGGTCCGCCGTTCTCAGCATCTCCTCCGCGCGCTCGATCCGGCGGCGCGTCAGATACTGCCCGGGCGTCTCCCCGTACGCCTCCTTGAAGCACCGCACGAAGTGGTAGCGCGAATAGCCGGCATGCGCCGCCACCGCGTCCAGGTCGAGATCCGCCTCGGCCCAGTCGCGGTCCATCGCGTCCTTGGCGAGCCGCAGCTGCCGCAATTTCTCCACGCCATCGATGCTGGCACGCCCCACTGACAACGGCCCCGCTCCCGCCGGCCACGGCACGGCTAAGGCCCCCGGTGCACATGGCGCACCGGGGGCCTTCATCAAGCCGAGGAGGATCGGGACGACCCGCTCAGACGGTCTCGGAGACCGTCCTGCCGTCCGCCGCGGCGTCCCCAGCCGCGACCCCCTCGACCGGCTTCGCGTCGGCCGTGGCGGTACCGGTCCCAGCTGTACCGCTCGCAGCCGCGGCGGCCGTAGCCGTACCGGCCTTGGCCATGTCGACCGGCTGCGCGTCCGCAGGACCCGCGGCCTCGGGAGAGCCCGGCGCCGCCTTGGCGGGGCCCGCTCCCCGCAGCGGCACCTCCTTCACGAAGACCGCCGCGATCAGCGCCACGACCGCGATGATCGAGCCGAGCAGGAACGCCGAGTGCGTACCGGCCGACACCGCGTGCTGGTAGGCGTCACGCGCCACGGCCGGCAGCTTGGCCAGGCCCTCGGCGGTCAGCTGCGTGGACTCCTGCGTGACCTTGCCGCCCAGCGCCCCGGCCCGCTCGGCCATCACGTCCTGGACGCGGTTGTTGAAGAGCGCGCCCATGATCGCGACACCGAAGGAGGAGCCGAGCGTACGGAACAGGGTCGTGGAGGACGAGGCGACGCCCATGTCCTTCATCTCGACGCTGTTCTGCGCGACCAGCATCGTGATCTGCATCAGGCAGCCCATGCCCGCGCCGAGCACGGCCATGTAGAGGCCGGACGTGAACCGCGTGGTGTCCGTGTCCATCTGTGCGAGCAGGAAGAGTCCGGCCACCATCAGGACGCTGCCGACCAGCGGGAAGACCTTGTACTTGCCGGTGCTGGTGGTGACCCGGCCCGCGACCAGCGAGACGACCATCATCGAGAGCAGCATCGGCAGGAGCAGCAGGCCGGAGTTGGTCGCGTTCGCGCCCTGCACCGTCTGCTGGTACAGCGGCAGGAAGAGCACGGCGCCGAACATCACGAAGCCGGTGACGAAGCCGATGAGGGACATGACCGTGAAGTTGCGGCTGCGGAAGATGTGCAGCGGCATGATCGGCTCTGCCGCCTTCGTCTGGACGAAGAGGAAGCCGACGAGCGCGGCGACACCGATCGCGGCGAGCTCCATGATCACGGCGGAGCCCCAGGCGTACTGCGAGCCGCCCCAGGTCGTCACGAGCACGATCGAGGTGATGCCGACGGTGAGCAGCGCGGCGCCGAGGTAGTCGATCTTCCCCTTCGACCGCTTCTTCGGCAGGTGCAGGACCGCGGTGACCATGGCGAGGGCGACAAGGCCGAGCGGCAGGTTGATGTAGAAGGACCAGCGCCAGCCCCAGTTGTCGGTGATCGCGCCGCCGACGAGCGGTCCGCCGATCATGGCGAGCGCCATGACTCCGGCCATCATGCCCTGGTACTTGCCGCGCTCCCGCGGCGGAATCAGGTCACCGATGATGGCCATGACGCCGACCATCAGGCCACCGGCGCCGAGACCCTGGATCGCGCGGAACGCGATGAGCTGGTTCATGTCCTGGGCCATGCCGCTGAGCCCGGAGCCGATCAGGAAGATCACGATCGAGGTCAGGAAGGCGCCCTTCCTGCCGTACATGTCGCCGACCTTGCCCCAGATGGGGGTCGAGGCGGCGGTCGCGAGCGTGTACGCGGTCACGACCCACGAGAGGTGTTCGAGGCCGCCCAGGTCGGCGACGATCGTGGGCATCGCGGTGCCGACGATCATGTTGTCGAGCATCGCGAGCAGCATCGCGATCATCAATGCCATCAGGACGACGCGCACGCTGCGCGGCTGCCGCTCCTTGGTGGCCGCCGCGCCGCCCCCGCCGGTGTCCACCGCCACTGTTCCGGTCTCCGCCATGATCCCCACTCCCCGGTTACTTACCTGCCGATACTTACTTGCCGCCCGGCAAGTTGACTACACTGAGGGAAGATAGAGCGCTAACTAGCCGGGCGTCAAGTAAGTTTTCTCGGGTTTTCGCCAAGTCCCGCCACCAGCACGAAGGAGCAGCCACAGATGGGCAGCAGCAAGCAGCGCCGCGGGAACACGCGGCAGCGCATCCAGGACGTGGCGCTGGAACTGTTCGCCGAACAGGGCTACGAGAAGACCTCGCTGCGCGAGATCGCCGAGCACCTCGACGTCACCAAGGCAGCGCTCTACTACCACTTCAAGACCAAGGAAGACATCGTCGTCAGCCTCTTCGAGGACCTGACGCGGCCCATCGACGAGCTGATCGAGTGGGGCCGGGAGCAGCCCGGCACCCTGGAGACCAAGCAGGAGCTCATCGAGCGCTACAGCCTGGCGCTGCATGGGGCGGGGCCGCTGTTCCGCTTCATGCAGGAGAACCAGGCGACCATGCGCGAACTGAGCATCGGCGAGCTGTTCAAGGACCGCATGAAGGCGCTCCTCGACCAGCTCCTGCCGGAGGACGCCACCCTGACCGAGCGGGTCCGCTGCTTCAGCGCGATCTTCTCGATGCACGCGGGCCTGTTCGTCCTCAAGGACGTCGAAGGCGACCCCGAGGAAAAGCGCAAGGCCATCCTCGAGGTCGCCACCGATCTCATCACCCAGGCGCAGCGGGGCGCCTGAGTTCTGTCATGCAGTTGTGCTCTTCGTGCAGGTGAGCTCGTTTACGCAGATGAGCTCGCTGGTGCAGGTCAGACGCTGACGCCGACCGAGCGCAGGAAGTTGACCGGGTTGATCGCGGAACCGTAGTTCGGGGTCGTGCGGATCTCGAAGTGCAGGTGCGGGCCGCTGGAGTTACCGGTGTTGCCGGAGAGCGCGATGTGCTGACCGGTGGAGACCGTCTGGCCTATGCGCACGTCGATGCGGGACAGGTGCGCGTACTGCGAGTACGTGCCGTTGCCGTGCTTGATCACGATGGCGTTGCCGTACGCCGGGCCGTCGCCGCCGCCGTTGGGGCCGGCCTTGACGACGGTGCCGCCGTGGGCGGCCATGACGTTCGTGCCGATCGGCACGGCGAAGTCCTGGCCGGAGTGCTTGTGCGACCACATGTTGCCGCCGAGGCCGAAGCCCGCGGACAGCTTGTAGTTCTTGACCGGGTCCATCCAGCCGGCGGCCTTCTTCGCGGCGGCCTTCTTGACCGTCGCGGCGTGCTGCTTCGCCTGGTCGGCGGCCTTGGCCTGGGCCTTGGCCTGCGCCTCGACGGAAGCCGCGGCGACGCCGGGCAGCGCGACGCTTCCCTGAGTGCTTTCGGCGGCGACCGCGGCCCCGGCCCCCAGCAGCGCCGTGGCTCCCATGGCGACGGTCACGACGGCCGCCCGAGTACGGAGCAGGGACGAGCCGGAAGAAAGAGTCATGGTGCGCTTCGACATTCGGGGATTACCTCCGCGTTGATGACAGGGACAGACCGGCACTCGTTGGTGACGTGCCGGGCTGGCTGTTCATTGGTAACCCGGGACCCCATCTCGACTCAAAGGCCTCATCTACTACCCAAAGCCGTACCAAAAGGTCAGGACTTCAACCTCTTGACAGCCCTCGAAGACTCCCTGCGATCTGTCGGCTTTATGCCCTGATTCCCTGGTTTAGGGCCACTTCACGCCCTTACGCCTTGGGCCTCGCCGCCTCCACGCCCTATCGATCCAAGAAACGGACATTTCGGTATAACCCATCGATGCCGTAACAACCCCCCACCCCCGCAACACATCCACTATTGCGTCTAGTACCGGACAAAACGCCTGTGCGCCATGTCACCGGGGGGCAAGATCCAAAGACCCGCGAATGTGACGCGGGCTACGCTGAAGCGCCTGATTTCACGGCCTTCGGGGGGAGCGCAGATGGATCCCGCAGTCCTCGGCACGCGTCTGGCGTCGAGCGTGCTCTCGCCTCTGGTGAAGCAGCTCCTCACCCGCGACGGCCCCGGCGCGGGCCTGGTGGACAAGCCCGTACGCCTCTCGGGCCTCGTCACCTTCCGCGGCGAGAAGCGGACCCTCGGGGAGAAGGAGGTCGGGCACCTGGCCGCCCGCCTGGTGCGGGAGGCCGTGCAGCCCCCGGGCGAGCCCCCGTTCCCCGCGGACGAGCAGGAGGCGGTCACGGCCGCCCTCGCCCGCAGGCTCCTCGCCCTCGGCGACCTGGACATGGACGACCTCCAGGCGGTCCGCCTCGGCCACCGGCAGCTGGCCCGCACCCTGCGCGACTCGGCCCCCGCGCCTGGCCTCACCGCCGACGCCGCCTACTTCCTCGACTCGGTCACCGAGTGGGCCTGCCTGCACATCCTGCACTTCTTCACCCAGCGCTCCACGTTCGTGGCCCGCACGCTGGTCGAGCAGAGCCGCGCCCAGTCCGAGCTGATCGCCAAGGTGGACGCGCTGATCACGCGCACCTCACCGCGTGACGCGCAGGACACGGCCTTCGAGGCCCGCTACCGCGCCCACCTCGCGCAGCGCCACAACCGCGTCACCATCTTCGGCCTCGACCTGCGCGACTCCCCCGATGTCTGGCCCCTCGACGCCGCCTACCTGAGCCTCGAAGCCATCCGCGAGGCCGGCCCCGAGGACGCGCACGGCGAGCCTCAGGGAGCGACGACGGTCCAGGTCAGGGCCGAGGACGCGTTCGACGGCCACGACCGGGTCCTGCTGCGCGGTGAGGCGGGCTCCGGCAAGACGACCCTCATCCAGTGGCTGGCGATCACCACCACGGGCCGTATCCCCTACGTGCTGCCGCTGCGCACCCTGATCCGCGCCGCGGGGCTCCCCGCTCCGGCCGCGTTCCTCGCCTCGGCCGACTGCCCGCACACCCCGCCGGAGGGCTGGGCCGAGCGCGTCCTGACGGCGGGGCGCGGCCTCGTGATGGTCGACGGCCTGGACGAGGTCCCCTCGGCCGAGCGGCCCCGCGTGCGCGACTGGCTGCTCGGCCTCGTCCGCGCCTTCCCCGGCAACCGCTGGCTGCTCACCGCCCGCCCCACGGCCGTACGATCCGCCTGGCTGGCCGGGGACGGGTTCGCCGAGCTGTCCCTCGCCCCCATGGGCCGCCGGACGGTCGACGCGTTCGTACGCCGCTGGCACGCGGCCGCCGACGCGGCCGAGCACGAGGAACCGCTCCTGGACGCTCTGCGCGCCAAGCCGGACCTGTCGCTCCTGGCGACCAATCCGCTCATGTGCGGCATGATCTGCGCCCTCCACCGCGCGCGCCGCGGTTATCTGCCGCCGCGCCGCAAGGCCCTGTACGACGCCGCGCTCCAGATGATCCTCACCGAGCGCGACCGCCAGCGCGGCATGGGCGGCCTCGACGGCATCGAGCTCGACACCGAGGACCAGACCGAACTCCTCCAGCGCCTCGCCTACGCACTCGTGCTCGCGGGCCGCACCGAGATGGACGAGGCCACCGCGCTCACGCTGCTCGAACGCGCCCTGCCCTCAGTCCCCGACGCCGCGCGCCAGGGCGACGCCCCCACGATCCTGCGCCACCTCCTGCTGCGCAGCGGCGTCCTGCGCAGCCCCGCCCCGCAGGTGGTCGACTTCGCGCACCGGACGTTCCTCGACCACCTCGGCGCGCGCTACGCGGTCGAGGAGGGCCACCTCGACGTCCTGCTCGGCCACGCCGGGGACACCCAGTGGGAGGACGTCGTGCGCATGGCGGTGGCCCACGCCCGCACCCGCGAGCGGACGACGCTGCTGCGCGGCCTGCTGGCCGCGGACAGCCCGCGGGTCACCCTGCTCGCCCTGGCGAGCCTCCAGGACGCCTCCTCGGTGGAGCAGGAGGTCCTCGAAGAGGTACGGGAACGGGCCGCCGCCCTCATCCCGCCCCGGACACCTCAGGAGGCCGAACAGCTCGCGCAAGCGGGCCCGTTCGTGCTCGAACTCCTCCCTGGCCCTCAGGGCCTGACGGACCATGAGGCCCACGCGGTGGTGACCACGGCCTCCCGCCTGGGCCACGAGGGTTCGCTACCGGTCCTGAAGCGCTTCCGCTCGCACACGTCACTCGACGTACGACGCCAACTCGTCGGCACCTGGCGGAGGTTCGACGCCCAGGAGTACGCGGACGAGGTGCTCGCGCATGTGGGCCGGGAAGGGCTCGACCTGACCGTCACGAGCGCGGAGCAGGTAAGGGCGCTGTGGACCATGCCGTCGTGGCGTCGGATCGACCTCAGCGGGGAGCATCCGCTCGACGCGTTCATGGGAGCACTGGATCCCGGCACCCAGAACCTGACCCTCCGCGGCAACCCCCACATACGGGACCTGCGAGCCCTGCACGCGCTGCCGTCGCTCGGCTTCCTGTCCCTGATGCACTGCCCCGAGGTCCGCGACCTGGCGCCCCTCGCCGAGATGCGCCTACGGCATCTGTCGGTGATCGGCCTGCCCGCACTGCCGGCCCTCACCGGCCTGTCCCGGGTGACCGGCCTTACCTCGCTCAGCGTCATCCAGCCGGTCCCCGGCGACTCGCTCGCCGCGTACCTGCCGGTCGGCGCACCGCTCGACCAGCTCATCCTCGGCCAAGGCGCCACGGAGACCACCGGGCTCACGGGCCTGGACGCCTTCCCCGAGCTGACCTGGCTGAACCTGTCCAGCGACGCGGCCGTGCCCGGCCCCCGCGACTGGGAACAGCTCGCCCGGCACCCCGCACTCACCCGCCTTTCCCTGGGCGGCCGGCTCCTGCCCCCACACGGCCCGACCACCGCGCTTCCGGGGATCCGCGTCCTCACCCTCCACCTGGAGGCGGGAACCGAGGAACACGTCTCCCGCTTCGCCCCCGCCGTCCCGTACGCGCACGACGTGCGCCTCTACTTCGCCGAGGACGCGGCACCGGCCTCGGACGACGTATACGCCGGCCTCTTCCCGCAGGCCGGCGTCACCGTCCACCGGTGGGGCCGCTGACCGGGAGCGCGACGAAGGGGCTGTCCCAGGACCGAAGTCCCGGGGCAGCCCCTTCGTCTCAGCGCGTCCCCGAAGGGTTACGCCTCCTTGCTCAGATTCGGCCCGGCTCCGCCGGCCGCCTGCTCGATCGGCGGGACGTCCGGCAGCGTGGACTTCTCCTCGCCGCGGAAGGTGAACGTCTTGGCGTCACCCTCGCCCTCCGTGTCGACGACCACGATGTGGCCCGGACGCAGCTCGCCGAAGAGGATCTTCTCGGAGAGCGAGTCCTCGACCTCGCGCTGGATCGTGCGACGCAGCGGACGCGCGCCGAGCACGGGGTCGTAACCCTTCTTGGCCAGGAGCTCCTTCGCGGACTGGCTGAGCTCGATGCCCATGTCCCGGTCCTTGAGGCGCTCGTCGACCTTGCCGATCATCAGGTCGACGATCTGGAGGATGTCGTCCTGGGTCAGCTGCGGGAAGACGACGACGTCGTCCACACGGTTGAGGAACTCGGGGCGGAAGTGCTGCTTGAGCTCGTCCGAGACCTTGTTCTTCATGCGCTCGTAGTTGGACTTCGTGTCGCCCTGGGCCGCGAAGCCGAGGTTGAAGCCCTTCGAGATGTCCCGCGTGCCGAGGTTGGTCGTCATGATGATGACCGTGTTCTTGAAGTCCACGACCCGGCCCTGGGAGTCGGTCAGGCGACCGTCCTCCAGGATCTGGAGCAGCGAGTTGAAGATGTCCGGGTGGGCCTTCTCGACCTCGTCGAAGAGAACCACCGAGAACGGCTTGCGCCGCACCTTCTCCGTCAGCTGGCCGCCCTCTTCGTAGCCCACGTAACCGGGGGGCGAACCGAAGAGACGCGAGACCGTGTGCTTCTCACTGAACTCCGACATGTCGAGGGAGATCAGCGCGTCCTCGTCACCGAAGAGGAACTCGGCGAGCGCCTTGGACAGCTCGGTCTTACCGACACCGGACGGGCCCGCGAAGATGAACGAGCCACCGGGGCGCTTCGGGTCCTTCAGACCGGCACGCGTACGGCGGATCGCCTTCGAGAGCGCCTTGACGGCGTCCTTCTGGCCGATGACGCGCTTGTGGAGCTCGTCCTCCATGCGCAGCAGACGCGAGGACTCCTCCTCGGTCAGCTTGAAGACGGGAATGCCGGTCGCGGTCGCGAGGACCTCGGCGATCAGATCGCCGTCGACCTCGGCGACGACGTCCATGTCGCCGGCCTTCCACTCCTTCTCGCGCTTGGCCTTCCCCGCGAGCAGCTGCTTCTCCTTGTCGCGGAGCGAAGCTGCCTTCTCGAAGTCCTGGGAGTCGATGGCCGACTCCTTGTCGCGGCGCACGCCCGCGATCTTCTCGTCGAACTCGCGGAGGTCCGGCGGCGCGGTCATCCGGCGGATGCGCATCCGGGAACCGGCCTCGTCGATCAGGTCGATCGCCTTGTCCGGCAGGAAGCGGTCCGAGATGTACCGGTCGGCGAGCGTCGCCGCCTGGACGAGGGCCTCGTCCGTGATGGAGACGCGGTGGTGGGCCTCGTAGCGGTCGCGCAGACCCTTGAGGATCTCGATCGTGTGCGGCAGCGACGGCTCCGCGACCTGGATGGGCTGGAAGCGGCGCTCGAGAGCGGCGTCCTTCTCCAGGTGCTTGCGGTACTCGTCGAGGGTGGTCGCGCCGATGGTCTGCAGTTCACCACGGGCCAGCATCGGCTTCAGGATCGAAGCGGCGTCGATGGCGCCCTCGGCGGCACCCGCACCGACCAGCGTGTGCAGCTCGTCGATGAACAGGATGATGTCGCCGCGGGTGCGGATCTCCTTGAGGACCTTCTTCAGGCGCTCCTCGAAGTCACCGCGGTAGCGGGAACCGGCGACCAGCGCGCCCAGGTCGAGGGTGTAGAGGTGCTTGTCCTTGAGGGTCTCGGGCACCTCGCCCTTGACGATGGCCTGTGCGAGGCCCTCGACGACGGCGGTCTTGCCGACGCCGGGCTCGCCGATGAGGACCGGGTTGTTCTTCGTGCGGCGGGACAGCACCTGCATGACCCGCTCGATCTCCTTCTCGCGCCCGATCACCGGGTCGAGCTTGGATTCGCGGGCAGCCTGGGTGAGGTTGCGGCCGAACTGGTCGAGGACCAGGGACGTGGAGGGCGTGCCCTCGGCAGGACCGCCGGCGGTGGCGGTCTCCTTGCCCTGGTAGCCGGAGAGCAGCTGGATGACCTGCTGCCGCACCCGGTTGAGATCGGCGCCCAGCTTGACCAGGACCTGGGCGGCGACGCCCTCGCCCTCGCGGATCAGGCCGAGCAGGATGTGCTCCGTGCCGATGTAGTTGTGGCCCAGCTGAAGGGCCTCGCGGAGCGACAGCTCCAGGACCTTCTTGGCACGGGGGGTGAAGGGGATGTGCCCGGACGGGGCCTGCTGGCCCTGGCCGATGATCTCCTCCACCTGCTGGCGGACCGCCTCGAGCGAAATCCCGAGGCTCTCCAGGGCCTTAGCGGCGACACCCTCACCCTCATGGATCAGGCCCAGGAGGATGTGCTCGGTGCCGATGTAGTTGTGGTTGAGCATCCGGGCTTCTTCCTGAGCCAGGACGACAACCCGCCGCGCGCGGTCGGTGAACCTCTCGAACATCGTTAATCGCTCCTCAGAGCGGTCAGGCAGTAAGGGGACGCTCCCCTCCCTGTCCTTCCGCAGCTTAGTCCCGCAAGCGGGGACCGCTCATTCCAACTGCCGACACCCGGACCCCATCTCGGAGGTTCTCCTGCCCCGAACGCCGACAACTGCTCCAACACCGATGGTGCGAGACGATGTTCCCGCAGGCCAGGCAGTTACCCCCACCATCAGTACGCCGATGGCGAACGCAAGACGACCCGAACCCACGTGTCGCCCCTCCTCACTAGGGATGTCTTACCCGCTAGCAGTGACAGTCCATGCGGCGCGCCCCGGTTCCCTCCGCTACGGGCGAACACCCTTGCGCCGCTGAATAGCTCCGCGCGCCCCCATTCGGGAAACTCTGCGCACTCACCTGACAACGCTGCGTAACTCATGAGGGTTCCCGGCGGTTGCTCCGGACATGGTCTCCATCGTGCCCACCGTGCCCCTGCCCCGTCGGCCGCTCGACGCGGGCGACCCGGTGCGGGAGTGGTACGAGAACGCGCTCGGCTGGGCCACCGCGCCGGGCCCCGAGGGCCTTCAGCTGCTGACGGGGCTGCGCTTCGACGTACTGGAGCTGCCCGCGGAGGCGGGACGTGCCGTGCTGCGGCGGCTGGACCCCGGGGGGCCGGTGGCCCTGCAGGGGGAGACGATGCGCCTGCTCGTGGCCGCGGGCAGCGCGGAGGAGCTGCCGGGGCTGCTCGACTGGCTGGAGTGGGGGGCGCTGTCCCTCGATCTCACCGTGGCCGGCGCCGGCGGGCGGATCGACGCGCCCGCGCCCCCGGGAGTGCCGGACCCGCAGGAGGCCGCGGTCTGGGTGCGGCCCCCCGAGCCCGGATGCGACGTCGAGCCGACGCTTCCGGCCCTGACGGCGCTTTCGGCCGTAGGGGGCGGTGGGGGCGCCCCCGGTCTCGTACGGCTGGTGGAAACGGCGGCGACTCAGTGCCACCGGATCCGGCTGCGGCGTGCCTGCGCTCAGCCGTTGGCCTTCTCGTAGGCCTCACGGATGGACGCGGGGACACGGCCGCGGTCGTTGACCTCGTAACCGTTCTCCTTGGCCCAGGCACGGATCTGCGCCGTGTCCTGGCTGCCGCCTGCCACCGCGGCGCGCGCCTTGCCGCGTCCGCCGGCGGAACGGCCTCCGGTGCGACGGCCACCCTTGAGGTACGGCTCAAGAAGTCCACGGAGCTTGTCCGCGTTGGCGGTGGTGAGGTCGATCTCGTAAGTCTTGCCGTCCAACGCGAACGTCACGGTCTCGTCCGCCTCGCCACCGTCGAGGTCGTCGACAAGAAGGACCTGAACCTTCTGTGCCACCGGATTTCCTTTCATCGATATCTGTAGGGCCGGACTCCACGACCTCAGTCGTTGATTCGCCGTCCCCTTGTTATATGCAGTACGCAGTACGTCGGAAAGCAAACCGCTTTTGCTGGAAAAACACAAACCCCTGGGAGAGATCCAGGAGAGATCAAGCGCCCCGAGAAGCCCGGAAAGATGCGCGTTTCGGACATAGGGCACCTGGGCAGGCAGCTGCTCAGTAATACCGGGGGGCGATCACAGATGCAGAAGCATCCGGCTGTTGCCCAAGGTGTTCGGTTTCACTCGTTCGAGACCGAGGAACTCCGCGACGCCCTCGTCATAGGAACGCAAGAGCTCGCTGTAGACATCGGTGTCGATGGTATCGACGGGCGCCTCTCCGATCTCCACGAAGCCGTGGTTCGCGAAGAACTCCACTTCGAAGGTGAGACAGAAAACCCGGCGAACACCGATCCAGCGCGCGGTCTGAAGCAACTTCTGGAGCAGCTGATGACCCACGCCCGCGCCCCTGACCACCGGATTCACGGCGAGGGTGCGGACTTCCGCGAGGTCTTCCCACATGACATGCAGAGCGCCGCAGCCGACGACCTCCGCGTTGTCGTCCCGTTCCGCGACCCAGAACTCCTGGATGTCCTCGTAAAGCGTCACGGTGGCTTTGTCGAGCAGGATCCCCTCGCGGCTGTACGCGTCGAGGAGTCGGCGCACGGACGGCACATCGGCCGTCCTCGCCCTGCGCACGGTGACTGCTTTTGCGGTGACTTCGGGGAGCTGTGCTGGCATGAGCGGACGCTATCGCCCGGCGTCCGGGTCCGGTTCCTCGGGTCCTTCAGTGCCTTCGGGTCCTTGAGGCCCCTCCGGCCCTTCAGATGCCTGGGGCCCTTCGGGGCCTTCAGATGCTTCGGGCTCTTGAGTCGTGAGGGTCTGCGCCTGAGGTCCCTGCACCATGCGCACGGCATCGCTCAGTGCTTGGCGTTGTTCCGGCGACATCATGCCGAAGAAGGCGACGAGAGCCGCCGCCGGGTTGTCACTCTGGGACCACGCGTCGTTCATCAGCGCGGCGGAGTAGGCGGCGCGAGTGGAGACGGCCTCATATCGATAGGCCCGGCCTTCCGCTTCGCGGCGCACCCAGCCCTTCTGGTGGAGATTGTCCAAAACGGTCATGACCGTGGTGTAGGCGATGGACCGGTCCTGCTGGAGGTCTTCCAGGACTTCGCGAACCGTCACGGGGCGGTTCCACTTCCACACCCGTGTCATCACTGCGTCTTCGAGTTCTCCCAATGGGCGCGGCACGAGCAGCACACTAGTGGCAGAAGTCGGGAATAGGGCGCCGGACGTGGCAAACGGCGCCCAATAACGACAAAAAGGGCGCCCGGTGGGGCGCCCTTCTCAGATGTCGCTCGGCTGCGGGCCGGCCTGGCGGGCCGCCTCGGCGCGGGCGATCGCCGCGTCGACGGCCGCGTCTTCCTTGGCCTTCTTGTCGCCGCCCTGCGACTTCACGATCGTCACGATGAGACCGACGAAGAAGACGGCCATCACTACGGGGGGCACGAGCGCGGAGACGTAGTCCATGCCCCCAGAGTAGCTATCCGACGGCGAGCTCCTGCGGCGGGGCCGCGGGGGGAGCGGGGCGGCGCTTGGGCGGGAAGACCTCGGCCGGGGTGGGCATGGGGCGCGGTGGGGCCGGGGGGTTCGCCGGGGGCCTGGGGTCGGATGCCGGCTTCCCGGCGGCGGCGAGACCCCCGGGCAGGGCATGCAGCCGGGTGCGGGAGGCCGGTACGCGGGGCTGCACCACGCGCACTTCCCCGCGCACGGACGCCCGGCCCTCGAGCCTGGCCCGCACGTCGCGCTCGGTGATCGTGCGGCAGCGTTCGAGGAGGGTGGCGGCGGAGGGGCTGTCGCGCAGGGCGCGCAGGGCGGCGAGGTCGTCGGCGCCGGGCTGGTAGCCCGCCGCGAGCGACTCGTCGAGCAGCTTCAGGTAGCCGGTGGCGGTGCCGGGCAGGGCGGCCCGGTAGCGGGCGAGGTCGGCCAGCAGGAAGGCGCGGATACGGGCGCCTTCGTCGGCTGCCTCGTCGACCGACTCGGCGAGCCGGAGGCAGTCCTGGATGTCCTCGGCGGAGACAGGACTCGGGTGAAGGGCAAGGGCAAGGGCGCGTCGGAGCACACGCAGCTCTTCAGCGCCGAACGCCATGCCGCCGCGGTTTCCGTAGGGCGTGGGCATGGACCGACGATACGCAGTACAACGGACAAAATCCGCTTAACCGCCAATTTGCGGCGTGGCTCCGGGTGCGGTCAGCCGCCCCTGGGCACCCAGGTCACTCGGCCCGGCGCCGCGACATGGCGAACACGATCGCGCCCACGCCGAGCGCCGCGGCAGCGGCCGCCGCCAGCCACGGCAGGAACCCGGCACCCGTCGCCGCCATAGACCCGGACGTGCCCGAGGTCCCCGAGCCGCCCGACGTCACGGAGACCGTGGCGGAAGCGGAGGGCGAGGGGGTCGCGGCGCCACCCGAGGCCGACGGGGACGGCGACGGGGAGGAGGACGCCTCACCGACAGTGATCGCCGCCTCGTCGTTCGACTGGTCCGGGTCGTTCAGGACGATCCCGTCCCCGGGGCGCACGGTGACCGTGCCACGGGCGGCGCCGGCGGCGAGGTCCTTCTCGTAACTGACCTGGAAGCGGTACATCTGGCCGTCTCCGCTCTCCTCGGAGACGGTGTCCGGGCAGAGATAGCGGCGGTGGCCCGGCTCGAAGGGTGAGGTCTTGCCGCCGGTGTACGTGTAGCAGTCGCCGCTCGCCTGGTCGTCGGGCTCCTCGTCGACGCGCACGCTCTTGGCGACGACCCCCTTGGGGAGCGTCACCTCGGCGTAGGCCACGGGCTTGCTGTCGGGGTGGGCGACCACGGCGGGGCCCGCGTTGCGCAGGCCGAAGGCGAGCGGGTGGGTGGAGCCCTTCTTGCCGGGGACGAGGACGGCGCCGACCGCCAGGAAGTCCGCGGCGTTGTCGGCGTCATACGTCACGCGGCGGGTGTCGGCGAAGTCCGTGCCCGTGGCGGGGGTCAGGGTGAGCGCGGCGCCCTTGCCGGGGGTGCCGCCGGTGTCCGTACCGGAGGAGGCCGGGACGGCCTCGGCGGTGATGTCGGTCCAGGTGTGGAAGGCGTCCTTGCCCAGGGACCCTTCGAGCGGGTTGGAGAATCCAACCGTTTCACCCGGGGCGATCGCCGTCTTGAACACGCAGGTCACGTCGGCGTCGTCCCTGCCGAAGTCGCCCGGCAGGTACAGGCAGTTGGTGTGCTTCCCCGCGAACGTGACGCCCGGGCTGCCGGTGAGGCGGACGGTGATCTGTTCCGTGGGCAGGTTGCCGGTGTTGCGCAGGACCACGGGGTAGCCGACGGACTGGCCTGGTGTCAGGCCGGACCTGGCGGGCAGCGCGGCGACCTGGATCTTCGGGGAGCCGACGACGACCTTGGAGGTCTCGGTGTCGGGGGTGGCCTTGTCCGCGGTGACCTCGTAGCGCAGCGTTCCGGTGTCGCCGGGCTTCGTGCCGGCGACCGCGCTGAGCGTGAAGGGCTCGAACGGGCCGTGCAGATTGCCGTTGTCCAGGCACGTGACGACGGCGCCGACCCCCGTGCACTGGTCGTTCTTGGCCTTGATCGTGGCGATGCCCTCGAGGCCGCTCGCGTCGATCACCAGCTTGGCGTTCTCCGGCAGCGGGAGCCCCTCCACGCCGTCGTCGGCGAAGCTGTAGCTCACATCGGGGGCGATGGACGTACCCGACGCCGGGACGGCTATCTGTACGGGCGCCGTGATGACGGCGTAGGACTGTGTGGGAGGCGTGGGGTCCGCGGCCCAGGCCGTGGCACCGGTGAGACCGACCCCGGTCAGCGCGATCGCCGCCGTCGCAGCCGCCAACTCTCTGCCCTTACGCCACATTTCGCCCCACGTCCATCGCATGCCGACTCGTGCCCCGTCTCTGCGGAGACGAGCGAAGCGTACGAACGGTTGCGCCCTTCGCGCACGCCTTGTCGAAAGTCCGTACGCGAAGGGGCAGTTGGGGCGCCGCCGAAAGAGCGCGCCGCCGAAAGGGGCGTCAGGAGCGGGAGATGTTCCGCTCGTAGACCAGGCGCAGGCCGATCAGGGTGAGCCACGGCTCGTGCTCGTCGATCACCGCGGCCTCACCGAGCACCATGGGCGCAAGGCCCCCGGTGGCGATGACCGTCACGTCGTCCGGGTCGTCGGCGAGTTCACGCGCCATGCGGGTCACGACGCCGTCGACCTGGCCCGCGAAGCCGTACAGGATGCCGGACTGCATGGCTTCGACGGTGTTCTTGCCGATGACGCTGCGCGGGCGGGCGATCTCGATCTTGCGGAGCTGGGCGCCCTTGACGCCCAGGGCCTCCACGGAGATCTCGATGCCGGGGGCGATGACGCCGCCGGCGTACTCCCCGCGCGCGGAGACCGCGTCGAAGGTGGTCGCCGTGCCGAAGTCGACGACGATGGCGGGCCCCCCGTAGAGCTCGACCGCCGCCACCGCGTTGATGATGCGGTCGGCGCCGACCTCCTTGGGGTTGTCCATGAGGATCGGGACGCCGGTCTTGATGCCGGGTTCGACCAGGACGGCGGGGACGTCGCCGTAGTAGCGGCGGGTGACCTCGCGCAGTTCGTGCAGGACCGAGGGGACGGTCGAACAGATGGCGATGCCGTCGATGCCGTCGCCGAGCTCGTCGCCGAGCAGCGGGTGCATGCCCATCAGGCCCTGGAGAAGCACGGCGAGTTCGTCGGCCGTGCGGCGGGCGTCGGTGGAGATGCGCCAGTGCTCGACGATCTCCTCCCCGTCGAACAGGCCGAGGACCGTGTGCGTGTTGCCTACGTCGATGGTGAGCAGCATGGCGCTACTCCGCCGCGCGCAGGTCGAGGCCGATGTCCAGGATCGGCGACGAGTGGGTCAGGGCGCCCACGGCGAGGAAGTCGACGCCCGTCGCGGCGTACTCGCGCGCGTTCGCCAGGGTCAGCCGGCCCGAGGACTCCAGGAGGGCGCGGCCGGCGACGACCGCGACGGCCTCCTGGGTCTCGGCCGGCGTGAAGTTGTCCAGGAGGATCAGGTCGGCGCCCGCCTCCACGACCTCGCGCAGCTGGTCCAGGGTGTCGACCTCGACCTCGACGGCGAGGCCCGGGAAGGACTCCCGTACGGCCTTGAAGGCCTGTGCGACGCCGCCGGCGGCGACCACGTGGTTGTCCTTGACCAGGGCCGCGTCCGAGAGCGACATGCGGTGGTTGACGCCGCCGCCCGTGCGGACGGCGAACTTCTCCAGGGAGCGCAGGCCGGGCGTCGTCTTGCGGGTGTCACGGACCTTCGCCGTCGTCCCCTCCAGCGCGTCCGCCCACGCGCGCGTGGCGGTCGCGATGCCGGACAGGCGGCACAGGATGTTGAGGGCGCTGCGCTCGGCGGTCAGCAGGTCGCGGGTGAGGGTGGTGACGCTGAGGAGCTTCTGCCCGGCGGTGATCCGGTCGCCGTCCTCCACGTGCCGCTCGACCTCGAACTCGTCGGTGCAGACCACGGAGAGCACGGCCTCTGCGACACGCAGGCCCGCCACGACGCCGTCCTCACGGGCGGTGAAGTCGGCGGTGGCGACGGCGTCCTCGGGGATGGTGGCGACCGTGGTGACGTCCACGCCGCCGGAAGCCATGTCGAGGTCTTCGGCGATGGCCATGTGCGCGATGTCCTCGACCTCCACGGGGTCGAGCCCCGCGTCGGCCAGGAGCTGGGCGAGGGCGGGGTCGAGGCCGCACTCCATCATGTCGGCGTCGGCTCCGCCGCAGCCGCAGCCGTCGCCGCAGCCGCCGCTCTCGGCGAGGGGGAGGTCGGGGGTACTCACGTCTCTCACTGCTCCTGCTGGTGTGTACGGCGCTCGGGGCGGGTCGGGGGGAATTCTGCGGTGGGCGTGGTGTGCGCGGCCAGCGTCCGGTCGGGATTCAGCCGTACGACGATGTGGCGGCGCCATTGTGCGTCGTCGCGCTCGGCGTGGTCCTCCCGCCAGTGGCAGCCGCGGGTCTCCTCGCGGCGGCGGGCCGCGGCGACGAGGACGCGGGCGACGCACAGGAGGTTGGTGGCCTCCCAGGTGTCGACGCCGGGCTCCGCGGTCTTGCCGTTCTCCGCGAGGGCGCCCGCCGCCTCGGCGTGGATGCGGCCGAGTCCCGCGGCGGCTTCGGCGAGGGAGTCGGCGGAGCGCAGCACGCCCGCGCCCTGCGTCATGACGCGCTGGATGGCGAACCGTGCCTCGGGCGGCATCAGGGGGTGGGTCGGGGTCTCCGGGTGCGGGACGGGCGCGGGCACGCGCGCGTGGAGGCCGTTTTCCCGGTGGCTCGCGGCGATGTCGTCCGCGATGCGCTCGGCGTAGACCAGGCCCTCCAGGAGGGAGTTGGAAGCGAGCCGGTTCGCGCCGTGGACGCCGGTGCAGGCGACCTCTCCGCACGCGTACAGGCCGGGGACCGTCGTGCGGCCCAGGAGGTCCGTGCGGACGCCTCCGGAGGCGTAGTGGGCGGCGGGGGCCACGGGGATGGGCTCGGTGACCGGGTCGATGCCGTGGGAGCGGCAGGCGGCGAGGATCGTGGGGAACCGGTTCTCCCACATCTCGGCGCCGAAGTGCCGGGCGTCCAGGTACATGTGCTCGGCGCCCTGCTCCTGCATGCGGCGCGTGATGCCCTTGGCGACGATGTCGCGCGGGGCGAGCTCGGCCAGTTCGTGCTGGCCGGCCATGAAGCGCACCCCGTCGGCGTCGACGAGGTGGGCGCCCTCTCCCCGTACGGCCTCGGAGACCAGCGGCTGCTGGCCCTCCGCGTCCGCGCCGAGGAAGAGCACCGTCGGGTGGAACTGCACGAACTCCAGGTCGGAGACCTCGGCGCCCGCGCGCAGGGCGAGCGCGACGCCGTCGCCGGTGGAGACGTGCGGGTTCGTGGTCGCCGAGAAGACCTGGCCCATGCCGCCGGTGGCGAGGACCACGGCGGGCGCGAGCGCGGCGCCCACACCGTCGTGCTGGCCCTCTCCCATGACGTGCAGGGAGACGCCCGCCGTGCGGCCGTCGTCGTCCGTGAGGAGATCGAGGACCAGGGCGTTCTCGACGGTCCTGATGCCCCGCGCGCGTACCGCCTCGACGAGGGCGCGGGAGATCTCGGCGCCGGTGGCGTCGCCGCCCGCGTGCGCGATGCGGCGGCGGTGGTGGCCGCCCTCACGGGTGAGCGCGATGTCGCCGTCCGCCGACTCGTCGAAGTGGGCGCCGGTCGCGATGAGGCGGCGTACGGCGTCGGGGCCCTCCGTGACGAGGGTGCGGACAGCCTCCTCGTCGCACAGGCCCACGCCCGCGACGAGCGTGTCGTCGAGGTGCTGCTCGGGGGTGTCGCCCTCGCCGAGTGCCGCCGCGATGCCGCCCTGCGCCCAGCGCGTGGAGCCGTCGTCGAGGCGGGCCTTGGTGACGACGACGGTCCGCAGTCCTGCCGCCTGGCAGCGCAGGGCCGCGGTGAGACCGGCGACGCCGGATCCGACGACCACGACGTCGGCGGAGACGGACCAGCCGGGCGCGGGCGCGTGCAGGCGTATGCCGGTCGCCGTGCCGGTGACTGTGGTCCCTGTGGCACTCATACGGGAGCTCCGAAGGTCAAGGGGATGTTGTCGATCAGCCGCGTCGAGCCGACCCTGGCGGCGACGGCGAGCACGGCCTCTCCGATGTGGCCGCGCTGCACGTCCGTGAAGTCGGCCGGGTCGACGAGAGCGAGGTAGTCGAGCGTGAGCGGCGGCCGGACGCGGGCGGCCTCGTCGAGGACCTGGCGGGCCGCGGCGCGGACGGCTTCGGGGCCGCCGGGCGAGGCCTTCGCGACGGCGTGCGCGTCGGCGGCGGCACGGGCCTCGCCTATCGCGTTCAGGGCGTCGGCACGCGCGTGCGTGGAGGGCGCTTCGTGGGCACGCGCGCGCAGGGCCTCCTGGGCGGCGTGCCGGTCGCGGCCGGCGAAGAGCGCCTGGGAGAGGGCGAGCGCGGTGCGCCGCTCCTCGGCGGAGAGGTAGCGGTTGCGGCTGGAGAGGGCCAGGCCGTCGTGCTCGCGCACGGTGGGCACGCCGACGATCTCGACGGCGAAGTTCAGGTCGCGCACCATGCGGCGGATCAGAGCGAGCTGCTGGGCGTCCTTCTGCCCGAACAGCGCGATGTCGGCCGCGGTCAGGTGGAGCAGCTTGGCGACGACGGTGAGCATGCCGTCGAAGTGGCCGGGCCGCGAGGCGCCTTCGAGGCGCTCCCCCATGGGGCCCGCGGTGACGCGGACCTGGGGCTCGCCGCCGGGGTAGACCTCGTCCACGGAGGGCGCGAACACGACGTCGGCGCCCGCCTGTTCGGCGATCTTGACGTCGGAGTCGAGGGTGCGCGGATAGCGGTCGAGGTCCTCGCCCGCGCCGAACTGGAGCGGGTTCACGAAGACCGTCGTCACCACTTCGCCGTCGGCGCCGGCGATCGAGCGCGCCGTGCGGATCAGTTCGGCGTGGCCGTCGTGCAGGGCGCCCATGGTCATGACGACGGCGCGGCGGCCCGCACGCGCGCGCGTGCGGAGCTCATCGGCGGTGTGCAGCACGGTGGTCATCGCTGGTCTCCCTCGGCGCCGTCGGCCAGAACCCCCAGGAGGTCCTCGGCGAGTTCGGGCTTGAGCAGGCCGTGCGCGAGGGCACGGTCGGCGGTGGCGCGGGCCATCGCCAGATACCCGGCGACGGTCTGGGGCGCGTGCTTGCGCAGCTCGGTGACATGGGCGGCGACCGTGCCCGCGTCCCCGCGCGCGACGGGCCCGGTGAGCGCGGCGTCGCCGGACCTGAGGGCGTTGTCGAGGGCCGCGCCGAGCAGCGGGCCGAGCATCCGGTCGGGGGCCTCGACGCCCGCGGCCCGCAGCAGTTCCATGGACTCGGCGACCAGCGTGACCAGGTGGTTCGCGCCGAGGGCGAGCGCCGCGTGGTACAGCGGGCGCGACTCCTCACGGATCCACTCGGGCTCGCCGCCCATCTCGATGACGAGCGCCTCCGCTGCGAGCCGCAGCTCCTCGGGCGCGGTCACGCCGAAGGAGCAGCCGGCCAGCCGCTGTACATCTACGGGGGTGCCGGTGAACGTCATCGCGGGGTGCAGCGCGAGCGGCAGGGCGCCGGCCCGCAGTGCGGGATCGAGCAGCTTGGTGCCGTAGCGCCCCGAGGTGTGCACGATCAGCTGTCCCGGGCGCACGGAACCGGTCTCGACGAGCCCTTCCACGAGGCCGGGCAGCGCGTCGTCGGGCACCGTGAGGAGCACGAGTTCGGCCCGCACGAGGACCTCGGCGGGCGTCACGACGGGGACATCGGGCAGCATGAGGGCGGCCCGGCGCACGGATCCCTCGGATACCGCGGAGACGGCGACCGGGCGGTGTCCCGCCAGGGCCAGAGAGGCCGCGAGGGCGGGGCCGACACGGCCCGCGCCGACCACTCCGACGGTCAGCCGGGCGGGGCGGTCCCTGGGGTCGGTGGGTTCGGGTCGAGGAGGTGCGTTCACAGGACGACGGCCTTCCGTTCCAGTCCGCTCGGGGTACCGGACGATTTCTCGTCATGTTAACGCGATCTGCTCCGCCGGCTCCGGTCCGTCCACAGGCTGTGGGCAACCGCACGCGCGTACGACATGATCGGTGGATGACGGAGAGCGAAGAGCGGGAGAACACCGCAGAGGACGACGCGACGAAGGCGCGGGCCCGCCGCGCCGCGGCTGTGCGGGGCGCGGAGCGGATCCTGGGCGTGCACGGCCTCGACGCCACCATCGGTGAGCGCCTGACGGCCCTCACGGAGGCCGCGTGGTCGGTCGCCGACCCGGGCCAGACCAGCGATCTGTACGGCGACGGCATCGTCGCCGACCTGGAGGAACGCGTCGCGGGGCTCCTCGGCACGGAGGCGGCGGCCTACTTCCCCACCGGCACGATGGCGCAGCAGGTCGCGCTGCGCTGCTGGGCGGGCCGTACGGGCAACCCGACCGTCGCCCTGCACCCGATGGCACACCCGGAGCGGCACGAGCGCGGTGCCTTCGGCGCCGTGAGCGGCCTGCGGACCGTCCACCCGACGAGCGAGCCGCGGCTGCCGAGCGCCGACGAGGTGCGCGACTTCGCCGAGCCCTTCGGCGCGCTGATGCTCGAACTGCCGCTCCGGGACGCCGGTTATGTCCTGCCCACCTGGGACGAGCTGGTCGCCGTCACCGAGGCGGCCAGGGAACGGGACGCCGTCGTGCACTTCGACGGAGCACGCCTGTGGGAGTGCACCACCCACTTCGGGCGCTCCCTGGCCGAGATCGCCGATCTCGCCGACAGCGTGTACGTGTCGTTCTACAAGACCCTCGGCGGCCTCAGCGGAGCGGCGCTCGCCGGGCCCCGGTCGTTCGTCGAAGAGGCGAAGACCTGGCGCCACCGCTACGGCGGCCAGCTCTTCCAGCAGTTCCCCGCGGTGCTCTCGGCCCTGGTCGGCCTGGAGCGGGAGCTGCCGCGCGTGCCCGACTACGTGGCCCACGCGCGCGTGGTCGCCGAGGCGCTGCGCGCAGGGTTCGCCGAGGCCGGGGTGCCGTGGGTGCGGGTGCACCCCGAGGTACCGCACACGCACGAGTTCCAGGTCTGGCTGCCGTACGCCTCGAAACGGCTCGACGAGGCGTCGGTGACGCAGGCCGAACAGACCCGGACGTCGCTGTTCCGGCGCTGGTGGGAGCAGGGTCCTCCGGGTCTTTCGGTCACCGAGGTCACGGTCTCCGCCCGCGGGCTCGAATGGACCGCCGACGACGTCCGCGCGGCCGTCGCGGACTTCGTGGCACGGATCCCCCCGGAGACCGCCGACGGGGACGCCTGAGCGGCGCCGCCCTGCCTGCGTCCGTCAGAGGCCGGCCGGGTCAGCAGCCCGCCGCGCGGCGCTGCGGGTGGATCAGGCGGGCCAGGGCCGCCCGGATCCGGCCGCGCGCCGGGCGGCCGGCGACGACCGCGCTGAAGCGGCGGTAGTCGCGCAGCTCGCGGATGGCGCTCCAGTCGTGGACGCCCGGCGCCGGCGGGGCGGGCTCCCCGTGCAGGGAGGCGCGGTAGACATCCAGTGCGTACTGCTGATTGACGCTCATGACGTACCCCTCGCTGGTCTTCTCATTGTCACGCCATGACCAGAAATGCGGCTGTTCAGAGAGCTTTATTTGTTTTGCAGGGCTTTATTGGCGCTGCTTGACATTCATTGCTCTTTGCCGCTTCGGTCCGGCCTGAAGAAGACTCCGCCCGGCGGCCCCGCCCGGTCACGTCGATTGACGGGAGACGTCAATCGAGAACGGGTTGTCAGACCCTGCGTGCACCATGGGGTCATGAGCGTGAGCATCGACATCAGCGGGCTGGCCCCGGAGCGGATCAGCGTCGTGCCCTCGCCCCTGTCCGAGCTGGGCATGGCGCTGCACGCGCTGGCCGAGCCCGCGCACCACCCGGGGCTCCAGGGCTGGACGACGGCGGTGTCCGCGCGCCTCGACCCCGGCCTCGCGGACCGGCTGTGCGAGGCGGACTTCCTGTGGCGGACGACGTTCTCGGACGTGTTCGCGCCGTTCGCCGGGATCCCGGGCCGGGCCGCCCTGCCCGGCGCCACCCTCGCCGAGGAGCTCGACCTCCTCGACAAACTGACCGACCGTCAGTTCGTCGACGCGGCACTGGAGTTCACCTGCCAGAACAGCTACGCGCTGCGCGAGGCCAACCCCCTGGACGACCCGGACATGCACCGCCGCGCCCTGGACCTCGCGGCCACGCGCGGCCTGCCCCAGGTCCAGTTCACCCAGCGGCTCCTGGACGACCCGCCCGCGGTGCGCGCCTGGTTCCGAAGGCTCGTGGAGGACTGCGAGGAGGCGTTCTTCGCGGACATCTGGGCCCGCATCCACCACCAGCTGGCCGCCGACGCGCGGCACAAGACCGAGCTCCTGAGGCGCAAGGGCCTGGCCGAGGCGCTGACGGCGGTGTCGTCGGTCGTCACGCTCGACGAGCCGGCGAACCTGATCACGGTCGACAAGATCACCGTGGGCCGTACGACCACGGAGGACGGCGGCCTCGTTCTCGTGCCGACCAGCCTCGGCTGGCCGCACCTCATGGTGCTGCACCGCTTCGGATGGCAGCCCGCGATCACGTATCCCGTCGGCTCGCCCGGCCTCACCACACCGGCCACCGTCGAGCAGCTCACGCGCCGGATGACGGCCCTCGCGCACCCCGTACGCATGCGCCTGTGCCGCCACCTCGCCCGCGGCGCGTACACGACGAGCGAGCTCTCCGACGCGCACGGGATGACGGCGCCGGAGATATCCCGGCACCTGACCGTGCTCAAGAAGGCGGGCCTGATCACCACGCGCCGCCGGGGCCGCTACGTCCAGCACCAGCTGGACCTGACGGCTGTCGCGCGCCTCGGCAGCGACTTCATCGAGGGCGTCCTGCGCTGACCGCTCGGGACGGTCAGGCAGCTCCTCCGCCGCCGGCCCGTACGAGCCCCGTCTCGTAGGCGAGTACGACGACCTGCACGCGGTCGCGCAGGTTCAGCTTGGTGAGGATGCGGCCCACGTGCGTCTTCACCGTCGCCTCCGACAGGACGAGCCGGGCGGCGATCTCGCCGTTCGACAGGCCCTGCGCGACGAGGATCATCACCTCGCGCTCGCGCTCGGTCAGCCGGCCGAGCTCGGCGAGCTGCGGCTCCTTCCCGGAGCTGGGCAGCATCGGCGCGAAGCGGTCGAGCAGCCGCCGCGTCGTCGACGGCGCGACCACCGCGTCGCCGCTGTGCACGGCCCGGATCGCGGCGAGCAGCTCGCCGGGCGGCACGTCCTTGAGCATGAACCCCGACGCTCCGGCCTTCAGCCCCGAGAACGCGTACTCGTCGAGGTCGAACGTCGTCAGGATGAGCACCTTCGGCGGGTTCTCCTCCCGGCAGATCCGCCGCGTCGTCTCCACGCCGTCCAGCTTCGGCATGCGGACGTCCATCAGGACCACGTCGACCGCCGTGCCGCGCAGCACCTCCAGGGCCTCGACCCCGTCGCCCGCCTCGGCGACGACCTCCATGTCCGGCTGGGCGGCGAGCACCATCCGGAAACCGGTGCGCAGCAGAACCTGGTCGTCGACGAGCATCACGCGGATCGCCATGAAGGGGGCCCTTTCGGTACGTGTACGAGGTCGGGTTCGATACGTGTGCGGCGTCAGTGGGCGGGCTTGAGCGGCAGCAGCGCGCTGATCCGGAATCCGCCGCCGGGGCGCGGTCCCGCGTCGAGCGTCCCGCCGACCATACCGACGCGCTCCCGCATGCCGATGAGCCCGTGCCCGCGGCCGTCGGCGCCCCCGTCCTCGTACAGCTCGTGCGGGGCGCCCTTGCCGTCGTCCTCGACGAGCAGACCGAGGCCGTCGTCGAAGTAGACGAGGCGGACGCTCGCGCCCGCGTTCTCGCCGCCGTGCTTACGGGTGTTGGTGAGCGCCTCCTGCACGATGCGGTACGCGGTCAGCTCCACGCCGCTGGGCAGCGGGCGCGGGGTGCCCTCGACCTTGAAGTCGACGGGCAGGCCCGCGGTGCGCACCTGCTCTATCAGCTCGTCGAGCTGCTCGACGTCGGGCTGCGGCACGTACTCGCCGCTCTCCTGGTGCTCACCGGTGCGCAGCACTCCGAGGAGGCGCCGCATCTCGGCGAGCGCCTGCCGGCCGGTCCCGGAGATCGTCTCCAGGGCCTTCCTGGCCTGCTCCGGAGCGGTGTCCATCACGTACGCGGCGCCGTCCGCCTGCACCACCATCACCGACACGTTGTGCGCGACGACGTCGTGCAGTTCGCGTGCGATCCGGGCCCGCTCGGCGGCGACCGCGACCTTCGACTGGGCCTCGCGCTCCGTCTCCAGACGGGCGGCACGCTCCTCCAGCTGCGCCAGGTAGGCGCGGCGCGTGCGGACGGAGTCACCGAGCACCCAGGCGAGGGCGAACGGCACCATCTGGAAGACCGTGATCAGCACGTTGCCCGCGCTGCTCGTCTCGTGCATCGGCCAGCGCAGCTGCGAGAGCGGCGCCGCGCACAGGCCTCCGACAAGCGCGAATCTGGACGCCCAGCGCGGGCTCTCCGCCGCCACGGTGTAGATGATCACCAGCATGGCGAAGTCGGCCGGCTGCACGCGGACGTTCGCGACGAGCTGGAAGACGCCCACGACGGCGATGAGGATCAGCATCCGCTCGGGAACACGCCTGCGCAGGGCGACGGCCAGGCTCAGCGCCAGGACGACGGGGATGCCCAGGAGGCGGGCGTCGCCCTGCATGTCCTGCTGCCCCGCGACCAGACTCATGCCGGAGACCCCGAGGAGAACGACGGCCCAGAAGCTGTCGACCCACGTCGGGTGCCGGCGGAAGAAGTCGTAGAGGCGCTGCACGTAACCCAGCGTAAAGAAGCGTGCAGTGTGCAGGGGTCAACCGGAGGTTCGATCCGAGTGCCACCGGCGTACTCCCCAAGGTGGAGGCCGCCCCCTTCTCCGCACCTAGCCTTTCCCTGTGACGAACGAGCTGTGGAGTGCGGGGCGTGGGTGGCGCGAGGCGACGGAGGAGGCGCTGTACGGGCCCTGCGGCTTCTATCGCAGGCCCGAGGGGCCCGCGGGGCATTTCCGCACGTCGGTGCATGCGTCGCCGTTGTTCGCCGGGGCCGTCGCGCGGCTTCTGTGCCGGGTGGACGAGGCGCTCGGGGCCCCGCCGGAGCTGGCCTTCGTCGACATGGGCGCGGGCCGCGGCGAGCTGGTGACGGGCGTCCTGGGGGCGCTGCCCGCCGACGTGGCGGCCCGCACGCGCGCGTACGCGGTGGAACGGGCGGAGCGTCCCGCCGGCCTCGACCACCGCATCGAGTGGTGCGCACGCCCCCCGAAGGGGGTCACCGGACTCCTCTTCGCGAACGAGTGGCTCGACAACGTCCCCCTGGACGTCGTCGGGACAGACGCCTGCGGAGAGCCGCGCCACGTCCTCGTACTCCAGGACGGGACCGAGGAGCTCGGGGAGCCCGTGATGGACGGTCCGGAGGCGGACTGGCTGGCCCGGTGGTGGCCGCTCACCGGTGAACCGGGGCTCCGCGCGGAGATCGGCCTCCCAAGGGACACCGCCTGGGCCGAGGCCGCGGGGACGCTGGAGCGCGGCGTGGCGGTCGCCGTCGACTACGCGCACTCCCGGGATGCCCGGCCGCCCTTCGGGACGCTCACGGGCTTCCGTGAGGGCCGTGAGACCCCGCCGGTGCCGGACGGCTCGTGCGACATCACGGCCCATGTGGCGCTCGACGCGTGCGCGTTCCCGGGCGCCCTGCTCCTCACGCAGCGCGCGGCCCTGCGCGCCCTCGGGGTGAGCGGCGGCCGTCCGCCGCTGTCGCTCGCTTCCAGCGATCCGGCGGCCTACGTGCGGGCCCTCTCCGGAGCCGGCGAGGCCGCCGAGCTGACCGCTGCGGGCGGGCTCGGCGACTTCGGCTGGCTGGTGCAGCCGGTGGGCGTACGCGCGCGGGACCTGCTACTTGTCGATGTCGCCGACGACGAAGAACAGTGACCCGAGGATCGCCACCATGTCCGAGACGAGCGTGCCGGGCAGCAGCTCGGTGAGCGCCTGGATGTTGTTGTACGAGGCGGACCGCAGCTTGAGCCGGTACGGCGTCTTCTCGCCCTTGCTGACCAGGTAGTAGCCGTTGATCCCGAGCGGGTTCTCGGTCCACGCGTACGTGTGGCCCTCGGGCGCCTTGAGTACCTTCGGGAGGCGCTGGTTGACGGGGCCGGGCGGCAGCTCGGCGAGCCGGTCCAGGCAGGCGTCGGCGAGGTCCAGGGCGTTGTGGGTCTGCTCCAGCAGGACCTCGAAGCGGGCCAGGCAGTCGCCCTCGCCGCGCGTGACGACCTTCAGGGTGTCCTGGAGCTCCCCGTACGCGAGGTACGGCTCGTCGCGGCGCAGGTCGAAGTCGACTCCGGAGGCTCGGGCGATCGGACCGCTCACTCCGTAGGAGTGCACCGCCTCCGGGGACAGCACGCCCACGTCGCGCGTGCGGCCGCGGAAGATCTCGTTGCCGAGGACCAGGTCGTCGTACACGTCCATGCGCGAGCGGACCGAGGCGACCGCCGCGCGTGCGCGGGTGGTCCAGCCGGCCGGGACGTCCTCCTTGAGGCCGCCGACGCGGTTGAACATGTAGTGCATGCGGCCGCCGGACATCTCCTCCATGACGCTCTGGAGTTCCTCGCGCTCCCGGAAGGCATAGAACACCGGGGTGATTCCGCCCAGTTCGAGCGGGTACGAACCAAGGAACATCAGATGGTTGAGGACCCGGTTCAGCTCCGCGAGCAGGGTGCGCAGCCACACCGCGCGCTCAGGGACCTCCATGCCGAGCATCCGCTCGACGGCGAGGACGACCCCGAGTTCGCTCGAGAAGGCGGAGAGCCAGTCGTGGCGGTTGGCCAGCATCACGATCTGCCGGTAGTCGCGGGCCTCGAAGAGCTTCTCCGCGCCGCGGTGCATGTAGCCGATGACCGGCTCGGCCTGCTGGATGCGCTCGCCGTCGAGGACGAGGCGCAGGCGCAGCACCCCGTGCGTGGACGGGTGCTGCGGGCCGATGTTGAGCACCATGTCGGTGGTCTCGGCGGCGCCGCCGATGCCGACCGTCGTCTCCGTCGTGGGCGTCATGGGAACAGTGTCTCGTACGTAGGGTGGGTGCATGGAAACGGGGACTGAGGGGACGGCGGCTCCGAGGGCGGGATCCGGGGCGGAGCCGGTGTGGACCGGGCTTCCCAGGGGACTGCTGAAGGTGCGCAGGCTGCTGCTCGTGCTGTGGCTGGTGCCGCTGACGGTGGCGGTGGGGGTGCTGCTCGGGGCGTTCGCCGGCGGCGTATGGGCGGCGTTCGCGCTGCTGCCGCTCGCCGGGCTGCTGTGGGGATGGCCGATGCTCGGGCGCAACTGGCGTTCGTGGCGCTACGCCGAGCGCGCCGACGACCTGCTGATCAGCCGGGGCGTCCTGTGGCGTGAGGAAACGATCGTGCCGTACGGGCGCATGCAGCTCGTCGAGGTCACGTCCGGGCCGCTCGAGCGGAAGTTCGGGCTCGCGAGCCTTCAGCTGCACACGGCGGCCGCGGCGACCGACGCCACGATCCCCGGCCTGACGCCCGCCGAGGCCGAGCGCCTGCGCGACCGGCTCACCGAACTCGGCGAGGCCCGATCGGCGGGGCTGTGACGGCCCCGGACGTCCACGAGGGCGTACGGGACCGGGCCGCGACCGCCGAGGCGCCGGAGCGGCGCCTGCACCCGGTCACCCCGCTGCGCCGCGCCTGGGCGCCCGTCGCGATCGTCCTCGGCTGGGCGGTCCACGACCTGAACGAGGCGCAGCGCCGGCTCGCCCAGCTCACCTCGACCACTCTCCTCGTCGGCCTCGCCGTACTGATCCCGGCCGCCGCCCTCTACGGGTTCCTGACCTGGTGGTTCACACACTTCTCCGTCACGGACACCGAACTGCGCATCCGTACGGGCCTGTTGTTCCGCCGCACCGCCCACATCCGGCTCGACCGGATCCAGGCCGTGGACGTCACCCAGCCGCTGCTCGCCCGCTTCGTGGGCGTCGCCAAGCTCAAACTGGACGTCGTCGGCACGGACAAGAAGGACGAACTCGCCTATCTCGGCGAGCGGGAGGCCCGCGAACTGCGCGCCGAACTGCTCGCCCGCGCCGCCGGGTTCGCGCCCGAGACCGTGCGGGACGTCGGCGAGGCACCGGCCGAGCAGATCCTGCACGTGCCGCCCCGCATGCTCGCCGTCGCGCTCCTGCTCACCGGCGGTCCCTGGGCGATGCTGCTCGCCGCGTTCGTCGTGCCAGCGCTGCTGTGGTTCGCCACCCACAACCCGTGGACGGTGCTCGCGGTGGCCATCCCGCTCGTGGGCGGCGCCGGCACGAACAGCGTGGGCCGCTTCATCAAGGAGTACGACTGGACGGTGGGCGAGTCGCCGGACGGCCTGCGCATCGACCACGGTCTCCTCGACCGCGACCACGAGACGGTGCCGCCCGGGCGGGTGCAGACCGTTCGGATCGTGGAGCCGCTGCTGTGGCGGCGGCGCGGCTGGGTGCGCGTGGAACTGGCCGTGGCCGGCTCGTCGAACTCCGTGCTCGTGCCGGTCGCGCCGCGCGAGGTCGCCCAGGGCGTGGTGGAGCGGGTGCTTCCGGGGGTGACGGTGCCCGGTGCGGAGGCGTTCACCCGGCCGCCGAAGCGCTCGGCGTGGTGCATGCCCGTGTGGTGGCGGGGCAACGGGCTCGCGACGACCGACGCCGTGTTCGCGACCCGGCACGGCCTTGTGCGGCGGCGGCTCGCGCTGGTGCCCCACGCGAAGGTGCAGAGTGTACGGCTCACACAAGGGCCCTGGGAGCGGTTCCGGGGCGTGGCCGACGTCCATGTGGACACGGGCGCCGACAAGACGGTGACGGCCCGGCTGCGGGATGCCGGGGAGGCGGCGGAACTCCTGCGCGCCCAGGCCGACCGCTCACGGACGGGACGGAAGGTGGCACGGCCGGACCGCTGGATGGCTTCGTGAGGGCGACGGCATGACGACGGGGCGGGCCCCGGTGTGTGACACACCGGGGCCCGCCCCATTTACGTCGTACGTGCTGCCGTCCCCGCCGCCGGAAACCACGTCCCGGCCGCCGGGACTTACGCCCGCATCGCCGATCGCAGCTCCGCCACGTCGATCTGTTCCGTCTCGTCGTGCGCGGTCAGGTCGATGACCTGGCTGACGCCCTCGCCCGTGGTCGTGGCGTCGGCCTGCTTGAACTCGGCCTCCGTGTCCGCCTTGTGGAGCGCGAGCGCCTCCTCGCCGACGACGTCCGCGAGGTCCGTGTTCTGCACGGCCTCCAGGGCCGCGGGCGCCACGCCCTTCGTACCGAAGAAGTCGAATCCGCCCTCGACCAGGGGCCGCCGCACCGCCGCGGGCGGCACGACCGCCGCCGCGGCCGGGACGGTGAAGTGACCGGAGACGCCGGACGGCAGGGCGGCCACGTGCTCGTGCTCCTGTGCGCGGGCCGCCTCGGGCTTCCCCTGCGGCTCACCGCCCTCGGGTGCCCCGGCCTTCGGGCCTGCGCCCCGCGGAGGGTTCGCGGCGCGGGCCATGTGGTCCAGTGCGGCGTTGGCCCGCAGATAGAGCACCGGGGACGTCACCGGCGCGCCGGCCGACGTGGCGCGCTGCGCCGGGACCAGCTCGGCGCCGGGTGCCGGGGAGACGGCCGCGGGCAGCGCACGCGCCGGGGCCGAGGCCTCTATCGCGAGCTGCCTGCGGCCTTCCAGGGCGGTGGCCCGCTCCGTCTCCGCGGTCGCGTAGCGCCGCAGCAGAGCCGCGTGCTCGTTGCGCAGGGCCGCCAGCTCCGTGCGCTTGGCGCGCAGCTTCGCCTCCATCTTGAAGCGCAGCTCACGCGACTCCTCGAGGTCGGTCTCGAGTTCGGCGACCCGCTCGTCGTGGTGCCACTCGTCGCTCGCCCGCGACCGGTTCAGATCGGCGACGCGCTTGCCCGCGAGCCGGTCCCAGCGGCGCATGACGACCGCGCCCACCACGGCGGCGCAGGCGGCGGCACCGGCCAGGCCGCGCAGCACGAAGGGCTCCGCGGTCAGCCAGGCGCCGGCCGCGCAGACGAGCGGGACGCCTGCGATCGCCGAGGGGGGAAGCAGCCTGTGCAGGGGTGGGGAATGGCGGTGACGTCCACGTGGCATGGCCAGAAACTTACCGCGCGTAGGCGAATCGTGGTGCCCCGGCAGCCAAAATCCCGTCGTCTTCTGTCCCGCCACTCCCCTTCACCCCTGAACTCGGCGCCTTTGCCGATCAGCTCCTCCGCGGACCGTTCAGTTCTTCAGAAGGCCCTTCGACTGGAGATACTCCTTGGCCACATCGGCTTCCTTCTGGCGTTCCGCGTCGACCTTCCGGTTGAGATCGACGAGATCGGCGGTCGTCAGCGTCTTGGTCAGCTTCCCGAGTGCGGCGGCTATCTCCTTGTCGCCCGCGTCCTTGGTGTTCACGACCGGAACGATGTTGTCCGCGTTCTGGAGCTTCTTGTCGTCCTCCAGGAGCACCAGGCCGAAGTTCTTCAGCGTGGCGTCCGTGGTGGTCGTCAGGACCAGCTGGTCCTCACCGTTCTTGACGGCCTGCTTGGCCTGCGTGGTGCCGACTCCCTTGGGGTCGATCCCGCTGACCTTGATGCCGTACGTCTTCTCGAGACCCGGGGCGCAGAAGGGCCGCTTCTCGCATTCGTCACCGGCCGCGATCTTGACCTTCTGGCCGGACTTGCCGAGGTCCGAAAGGGTCTTGAGGCTGTGCTGCTTCGCGTAATCCGCGCTCACCGCGAAGGCGTTCTGGTCGACGGCCTCTCCGGCGTCGAGCACGGTCAGTCCCTCGGGTCCGGCGAGTCCGCGCAGTGCGGTGACCGTCGCATCAAGATCACTTGAGGCGACGGGCTTGGCGTCCGCGCCGTTCTTCTTGAGATTGAGGAATTCCGCGAGCGTCGCCGCGTATTCGGGGACGACGTCGATCGCGCCCTTGGCGAGCTGCGGCTCGTAGATCTCGCGGTTCTCGACGGTCTTGACCGAGGCGGAGTATCCGGCGTCGGCGAGAACCTGCTTGTAGAGCTCCGCCATCACCTTCGACTCGGTGAACCCGGCGGCGCCGACGACGACCGTGCCCTTCTTGCCGCTTCCGGCCGAGCCCGAGCCGGCCTTGTCGCTCTTGCCGCCCTCCAGGCTGTCCCCGCCGCACGCGGTGAGCCCGGTGGTGAGCGCACCGACGGCGACCGCCGCCACGGCGATCCGTCGCGTTCTGCTGTTCATGGTTGTCCACCCAATCGAAAGCCGGAATGATCGAAAAGCCGTAACGAGATATCAAGTTGGCGTCCCGCCCGCCGGGGCGCCCGTCGGGGTTCAGCCCGCCGCGCCGCACCCGCCGGGATTCAGCCCGCCGCGCCGGAGCGGCCCTTCATCGGATTCAGCACCCGCCCCGCACCGGCCAGGACACCCTCCACGAGCAGTGCGAGCAACGCCACCAAGACCGCGCCGGCGACCACCTGAGGGGTGTCCTGGAGGTTGAACCCGGCCGTGATGATCCGCCCGAGCCCGCCCTTGCCCGCCATCGCGGCGAGCGTCGCCGTGGCGATCACCTGCACCGCCGCCAGCCGGATCCCGGTCATGACCATCGGGTACGCCAGCGGGAGCTCGACGCGCCGGAACACCTGCCCCCCGCTCATCCCCATCCCCCGCGCCGCCTCCACGACGGCCCGGTCGACGTCACGCATCCCGATGTAGGCGTTGGTCAGCAGCGGCGGCACCGCGAAGAGCACGAGCGCGATGAACGTCGGCAGGTCCCCGTGCCGGCCCAGCGGCGTCAGCGTGAGCAGGACGAGCACCGCGAGCGTGGGCACCGCGCGGCCCGCGTTCGAGATGTTGACCGCGAGTCCGCCGCCCTTGCCGATGTGCCCGAGCCACAGCGCGAGCGGCAGCGCGATCAGGCAGGACACGGCGAGGGTGACGCCGCTGAAGTACAGATGCTCGGCCAGGCGGTGCCACACCCCCTTGTCGCCCTGCCAGTTGGACCCCGTCGTCAGCCAGTCGTAGGCCCCCGATATCGCACTCATGCCGCCTGCGCCGCCTTCTTCGTACGTCGCTCCGGATCGCCGGAGCCGCCACCCTCCCGGTCCGGACTGCCGGAGCGGTCCGTGCGTCTGCGTATGCGGGACGCGCCGGACGCGACGCGGGTCCAGGGGGTCAGCCACCGCTGGAGGCCGAGCAGCAGCAGATCGGCGCCCATGGCGAGGAGCACGCACAGCACGGACGCCGTGAGCACCTGGGCCTTGAAGTCGCTGTCGAGACCGTCCATGATCAGCGTGCCCAGGCCGCCGTAGTCGACGATCGCGCCGACCGTCGTCAGCGCGACCGTGGAGACCGTGGCGATCCGCACGCCCGCGAGTATCGCGGGCAGCGCCAGCGGCAGTTCGACCTCCCACAGCAGCCGGACCGGCCCGTACCCCATGCCCCGGGCCGCTTCTGACGCCTCGTCCGGCACGGCCTGGAGGCCCGCCAGGAAGTTCCGCACCAGGATCGTCAGCGTGTAGAGGACGAGTCCGGTGATCACGAGCGAGGCGGAGAGCCCGAACAGCGGGAGCAGCAGCGAGAACATGGCCAGCGACGGGATCGTGTAGAGCACCGTCGTCAGCCCGAGCACCGGGCCCGCGAAGGCGCGCCGGCGCCGGGCGAGGAGGGCCAGCGGGAAGGCGATCAGTACGCCGATCACGACGGAAGCGGCCGTGATGCCGATGTGCTGGACGACCGCGTCGACCAGCTCCTGCCTGCGGGTGCGCAGGTATTCCCCGCACACCCACTCATTGGCCACCATGCAATTGGGACTGCTCACCCGCCCCACCTCCCCCGAATCCCCGTACATATGTCTTGAAACCGCTCGCGCGAGCGCCTGATTCCGACTGCCGACGACCCTAGCCCCCGCCACTGACAATCGCCGAGACCCCGCTTCACGACGCAACATTGCCTTCACACAGCGGCCGCCCACAGGCGGCGGCTGCCCGGCACAATGGGGACCCATGATCCGGTTCGAGCACGTCACCAAGCGCTACGCCGACGGGACAACGGCCGTCGACGACCTGTCCTTCGAGGTGAACGAGGGGGAACTCGTCACGCTCGTCGGCCCGTCGGGCTGCGGCAAGACCACCACGATGAAGATGGTCAACCGGCTCATCGAACCGAGCGAAGGCCGGATACTTCTCGACGGCGACGACATATCCGGCATCGACCCGGTCCAACTCCGGCGCCGCATCGGCTATGTGATCCAGCAGGTCGGCCTCTTCCCGCACAAGACGGTCCTCGACAACACGGCGACCGTCCCGCACCTCCTCGGCGTCAAGCGCGCCAAGGCCCGCGAGCGCGCCGCCGAACTCCTCGACCTCGTCGGCCTCGACCCGCGCACCTTCGGCGACCGCTACCCCGACCAGCTCTCCGGCGGTCAGCGCCAACGCGTCGGTGTGGCGAGGGCGCTGGCGGCGGATCCGCCCGTACTCCTGATGGACGAGCCGTTCGGCGCGGTCGACCCCGTCGTGCGCGAACACCTGCAGAACGAGTTCCTGCGCCTCCAGCAGGCCGTGCGCAAGACGGTCCTGTTCGTCACGCACGACATCGAGGAGGCCGTCCGGCTCGGCGACCGGATCGCCGTGTACGGGCAGGGCCGGATCGAGCAGTTCGACACCCCGTCGACCGTCCTGGGCGCGCCCGCGAACGAGTACGTGGCCGACTTCGTCGGCGCGGACCGCGGCCTCAAGCGCCTGTCCGTCACGCCCATCGAGGAGAGCGACCTGGAGCAGCCGCCGGTCGTGCATCTCGACGACCCGCTGCCGGCGAAGCTCGACGCCCCCTGGGCGGTGGTCCTCGACGGCGACAACAACCTGCACGGCTGGATCTCCGCGGAGCACGCGCGCGTACAGAGCGGCACGGTCCGCGAGCACGCCCGCCGCATGGAGGCGTGGCTGCCCGTCGGCGCCTCCCTCAAGCAGGCGTTCGCCACGATGCTCCAGCACGACGCGGGCTGGATCGCCGTCATCGACGAGCACAGCGAGGGGCGCTTCCTCGGCGTCCTCACTCCGGCGCGGCTGCACGAGGCGCTGCGCCGCTCCACGGCGGCCGACGCCCGGGACATCCCGCGCGCGGAGGTCGAACTGGAGACGGTGACGGGGGCCTGAGGCCGCGTGAGCCCCGCAGCGTGAGGCCCCGATGCCGTCGGCGCCCCTACGCCGTGATGCGCGCGCTCAGCCACACCAGCGTGGCCGGGATCTCGCGGCGCCAGGTGTTGAAGTTGTGGCCGCCGCTGTCCAGGACGATCGACGAGATCCCGGTGGGCGGCTTCACCTCGCGGATGAACCTCATCGTGTTCCCGTAGTTGCTCTCGCCGTGCTTGCTCGTGGTGACCAGCAACGACGTGGCGGGCGGCTTCCCGTGTCGCAGGGTCCACATCAGGTCGGCGTGCCGCTCCAGCGCCTCGTCGCCGTGGAACAGGTCGCCCGTGGTGGGATCGGTCGGCGACTTGTAGTACGCGGACAGGCCCGCCCCCGCGCCGTAGACACGGGGATGGTGCACGGCGAGCTTCAGGGCGCAGTAGCCGCCCGTGGAGTCGCCCACGATGCCCCAGCCGCCCGGCCGCTCGGTGACCCTGTAGTGCGCCGAGATGATCTTGGGCAGGTCCCGGGCGAAGAACGTCTCCGTCTGCGGGCCGTTCGGCACGTCCACGCACTCCGTGTCCCGCGGAGGCGCCACGGTCGGGCGCATCATCACCAGGATCATCGGCCGCATGGCGCCCGCCTTGGCCTGCTCGTGGGCGGTGGTCGGGTAGTGCAGTCCCTTGATGAGCGCCTCGGCGGTGCCGGGGTAGCCGGTCAGGACGACCGAGGCGGGGAACGTACGGGTCCGGTGGCGGCCCTTGAAGTATTCGGGCGGCAGATAGACGTACGCGGAGGTGGCGATGTGCGAGCGCTTCCCGACGATGTCGACCTTCTGGATCTGGCCGCCGACTCTGGGCCGTGAGCCGCCCGGCACGTTCACGACCCGCGTGCCGAGCACCTGCAGTGGCCCCCGGGTGCCGACCGTTCCGAGGTCGGCCACCACGCCCTGGCCCTGCTCCCGCCCGAGGAGGTCGTCCCACGAGGCGTAGAACCCGAACGCCTGGTTGACGGCCAGTCCGGCCGAGAGGAACAGCGCGAGCTGCGTCGCGAACAGCAGGCCCACCCGCCCGGCGACGGATCCCCAGGTGCGGCGCGCCAGGCGTGGCCACAGCCAGACCGTCCCGGCGAAGAGGAGCGCGGCCAGAAAGACCGTAAGCGCAAGGACCTTGCTGCTCGTGAGACCCATCGTGCTGTACCCGCCTGCGCTTTCTGGCTTACTGAACCTTTTCCGCCGGTTTACCTGGCCGAGTGAACCCGCCTCCCACAAGTCCCGTCCTAGAGGGCGCAATGTGACCGGATGCCGGAAATGACGCCGGCTTCGAGCCCTCTCGCGGAACCACGGGATGCGATGCCTGTCAGGATAGATGCCGATATGTCGGTCGAGGTTCCGGGCAGGACGCGGCAACTTCGCCGGATACTGCGCGGCCCCCGGCCCGAGGCCGTCCCCGTCCTGATCGCCCGTGCCTGCGTCGTCGTCGGACTCCTCGACATCGCGGCGGGCGTCTTCCCGCGGTTCCGGCACAGCCGCATGCACGCGCTGGCCGAGGTCCTGCCCGGCGCCCTCGGCCCGTTCGCGGCCGCGCTCGCCATCAGTACGGGTGTCCTGCTGCTCCTCCTCGCCCACGGGCTGCGCCGCCACAAGCGGCGGGCCTGGCGCGCGGCCGTGGTGCTCCTGCCGCTCGGCGCGCTCGCGCAGTTCGCGTACCGGCACTCCCTGTTCGGTGTGCTGATCCCGCTCGTGCTCCTCACGCTGCTGCTGCGCCACCGGAATGAGTTCGCGGCGCTGCCCGACCCGCGCAGCCGCTGGCGGGCGCTCGCGAACTTCGTGCTCATGGGCGCCGGTTCCATCGTCATCGGCCTCGTCATCGTCAGCGCCCACCCCAGGAAGCTGGTGGGCGACCCGAGCCTGTCCGACCGTCTGGAACACGTCCTGTACGGCCTGTTCGGCATGGACGGACCCGTCGACTACGCGGGCCGCACCTCCTGGACCGTGGCGTGCTCGCTCGGCGCGCTCGGCCTGCTCACCGCGCTGACGACCGTCTATCTGGCGTTCCGCCCCGAACACCCGGCCGCACGCCTCACCGAGGACGACGAGGCACGGCTGCGCACCCTCCTGGACAAGCACGGCGCCCGCGACTCCCTCGGCCATTTCGCGCTCCGCCGCGACAAGGGGGTCGTCTTCTCGCCCAGTGGCAAGGCGGCCGTCTGCTACCGCGTCGTGTCGGGCGTGATGCTCGCAAGCGGCGACCCCGTCGGGGACGTGGAGGCGTGGCCCGGAGCCATCGAACGGTTCATGGACGAGGCCAAGGCCCACTCATGGACCCCCGCCGTCATGGGCTGCTCCGAGACGGGCGGCGAGGTCTGGACCCGCGAGACCGGCCTCGACGCACTCGAACTGGGCGACGAGGCGGTGGTGGACACCGCGGATTTCTCCCTGGCCGGGCGTGCGATGCGCAACGTACGCCAGATGGTCAAGAGGATCGAGCGCAATGGCTACGAGACCCGGGTACGGCGCATCCGTGACCTCGGCGACGGGGAACTGGAGCGGATCCGCCGCGCCGCCGACGACTGGCGCGGCACCGACACCGAACGCGGCTTCTCCATGGCGCTCGGCCGCATCGGCGACGCGGCGGACGGCGACTGCCTGGTCGCCACGGCCCACAAGGCCGACGACCAGGCCGGCCCGCACGGCGACCTGAAGGCCGTACTCCACTTCGTTCCCTGGGGCACCGACGGCGTCTCCCTGGACCTGATGCGCCGCGACCGCGCCGCCGACCCCGGCATGAACGAACTCCTCATCGTGGCCGCCCTCCAGGCCGCCCCGAAGCTCGGCATCACACGGATCTCGCTGAACTTCGCGATGTTCCGCGCGGCCCTCGCGCGCGGCGACAAGATCGGCGCGGGCCCAGTCCTGCGGGCCTGGCGTGGACTGCTGGTCTTCCTGTCCCGCTGGTTCCAGATCGAGTCTCTGTACCGGTTCAACGCGAAGTTCCGGCCGCGCTGGGAACCCCGCTTCGTGGTCTACCGCTCCTCGCGCGACCTGCCCCGGATCGGCTTCGCCGCCATGCAGGCGGAGGGCTTCGTGAACCTGGCCATGCCGCGCCTCCTGCGACGGCGCAGGGCCGTGCCCCGGCCCTGCGCCCACGACACCTGGCACGACAGCTCGCACGACGGAGGGCCGGCGCGGGGTGCGGGCCGCCTGAGGCCCGCCCGCGATCCGGCCGTGGCACGGCCACCGGGCCGCCGGGCCTAGGCTTGAAGACATGAGCACGTCGCAGGGCCGTCGCGGCCACGTCACAGGCCTTCCCGAATGGGACCGCTGCGCGGTCATGGGAGTCGTCAATGTGACGCCCGATTCCTTCTCCGACGGCGGCCGCTGGTTCGACACGACGGCCGCCGTGAAACACGGCCTCGACCTGGTCGCACAGGGCGCCGACCTGATCGACGTCGGCGGTGAGTCGACCCGCCCCGGCGCCACCCGCGTCGACGAGGACGAGGAGCTCAAGCGTGTCATCCCCGTCGTGCGGGGCCTGTCCTCCGAAGGCGTCGCCGTGTCCGTGGACACGATGCGCGCCTCGGTGGCCGAGCGCTCCCTGGCGGCCGGCGCCTCTCTCGTCAACGACGTCAGCGGCGGCCTCGCCGACCCGGCGATGATCCCCGCCGTCGCCGCGGCGGGCGCCCCCTTCGTCGTCATGCACTGGCGCGGCTTCCTGGAGGGAGGCAACGTCAAGGGCACGTACGAGGACGTCGTCTGCGAAGTCGTCGCCGAGCTCCACGCGCGCGTGGAGGCCGTCATAGAGGGCGGCATCGCCCCCGAGCGCGTCGTCGTCGACCCGGGCCTCGGCTTCTCCAAGGAGGCCTCCCACGATCTGAAGCTCCTGGCCCACCTGAAGGAGCTGCGCGCGCTCGGCCACCCCCTGCTGGTCGCCGCGTCCCGCAAGCGGTTCCTCGGCCATGTCCTGGCCGGCGAGCAGGGCGCCCCGCCCCCGGCGCGCGAGCGCGACGCCGCCACGGCCGCCGTCTCCGCCATCGCGGCCCACCAGGGCGCCTGGGCCGTCCGCGTCCACGAGGTCCGCGCGACGGCCGACGCGGTCCGTGTCGCCCGCGCCGTAGAGGGAGCCCAGTGACCCCACCGAGGGAGCCCGAAGAGCCGCGCGGTGCGGCAGCCCGGCGCACCGACGCGGAGGCCGTGGACAGCGCCAACCGCGCCTTCTACGAGGCTCTGGAGCGAGCCGACTTCGAACTGCTGACGGCGCTCTGGCTCGCCCCCGAGGACGTCTCGTACAGCGAGGAGTCCGACGAGGCCGAGGACACGTCCATCAGCTGCGTGCACCCCGGCTGGCCCGTGCTCACCGGCCGCGGCGAGGTTCTGCGCTCGTACGCGCTGATCATGGCGAACACCGAGTACATCCAGTTCTTCCTCACGGATGTGCACATCAGCATCGTCGCCGACACCGCACTGATCACCTGCACCGAGAACATCCTCAGCGGCGGCCCGGCCCCCGCGGAGGGCGACGAGCTCGGCCCGCTCGTGGGCCAGCGCGTCGTCGCCACGAATGTGTTCCGTCGCACACGTGACGGCTGGAAACTGTGGTCGCACCACGCGTCGCCCGTACTCGCCGAGTCCGAGTCCGAGCGCGACGACGGCGAAGAAAGCGACGAGACACCCTCCTGAGTGCCTCCTGACGGGGTAGGCGGATCGTCCACGTGGGCCCCACGGGATTGCCGGACCGCGCTGGTGGGTAGGGGCGGCTACCAGCGGTGGGCCGCTCTGTCCATAGCCCCCGCGGGCGAGCGCTGTCGGTGCCCGCAGGTAGATTCGATCGAGGCTGGTGTGCCGACCGCACTCGGTACGAACCCGCCGCTACCGACGATTGCAGGAGTGATTCGCGTGGATCGTGTCGCGCTGCGCGGCCTCAAGGCCCGCGGGCACCATGGCGTCTTCCCCAAGGAGCGCGAGGAAGGCCAGACCTTCATCGTGGACCTGGTGCTCGGACTGGACACACGCGCGGCCGCGGCCGACGACGACCTGGCGAAGACCGTGCACTACGGCATCGTGGCGGAGGAGGTCGTGGCCGTCGTCGAAGGCGATCCGGTCGATCTCATCGAGACGCTCGCCGAGCGCATCGCCGGGACGTGCCTCAAGCACGAAGGAGTCCTGGAGGTCGAGGTCTGCGTCCACAAGCCGGACGCCCCGATCACCGTCCCCTTCGACGATGTGACCGTCACCATCACCCGGAGCCGAGTATGACTGCATCTTTCACCGAGGGCCCCAGCGACCCGACCGTACAGCCGGTGCCCGCCTCCGTGGTGGAACAGGTGGACGCGGCCGACACCACACTCTCCAACCCCAAAAACGCGGTGATCGCCCTCGGCTCGAATCTGGGGAACCGCCTCGAGACGATCCAGGGCGCCATCGACGCCCTGGAGGACACCCCCGGCGTCCGCGTCAAGGCCGTCTCGCCCGTCTACGAGACCGAGCCGTGGGGCGTCGAGCCGGGCAGCCAGCCCGCGTACTTCAACGCGGTGATCGTGCTCCGCACGACCCTGCCCCCGTCCTCCCTCCTGGAACGGGCGCACGCCGTCGAGGAGGCCTTCCACCGCGTCCGTGACGAGCGCTGGGGCGCCCGCACGATCGACGTCGACATCGTCACGTACGCCGACGTCGTCTCCGACGACCCGGTCCTCACGCTCCCCCACCCCCGCGCGCACCAGCGGGCCTTCGTCCTCGCCCCCTGGTTCGACGTGGAGCCCGAGGCGCAGCTGCCGGGCCACGGACCCGTGGCCGACCTCCTCGCCGCGGTCACCCGCGAAGGCGTCGCGCCGCGCGCCGACCTGGAACTCCAGCTGCCCGAATAGTCGTTAGGGTCATGCGGGCACACGAAGACAGCGCGGGGACTGAGGGGCGACCACCGGAATGAAGCAACTGCGCATCAGGACACTGGCCGGCCTCTTCGTGGTCGCCGGTGTACTGAGCTGGGCGGGCGCCCGCCTGTGGGACTCGATCGGCACGCTGCCGCGGGTCCCGCTGGCGGCGCCGATCGTCCTCGCCGTGATCGCCGTCATCCTGCTGGCGACCGCGCTCTCGATCCGGGCCCGGCTGCGCGCCCAGCGCGAGCGGAGCCCCGGCGCCAAGGGAGTCGACCCGCTGATGGCGGCCCGCGCCCTCGTCTTCGGCCAGGCCAGCGCGCTGGTGGCCGCGCTCGTCGCGGGGATGTACGGCGGCACGGGCGCGTTCCTGCTCGAACACCTCGATGTCCCGGCCCGCCGCGACCAGGCCATCTACGCCGGCTTCTCGGTCCTCACCGGCATCGCCGTGATAGCGGCCGCCCTCTTCCTGGAGCGCGTCTGCAAGCTCCCGGAGGACGACGACGAGGACCACGGCGGGGCCGCACCGGCGGCCTGACCAGGCCGGGGGCCGGCCGCGCGCCTGCCGGGGCTCAGCGCGCGATGATGAGGCTCATCGCCTCGTTGCGCGTCGCCGGGTCGCGCAGCTGGCCGCGCACCGCGGACGTGATGGTCTTCGCGCCCTGCTTGCGCACCCCGCGCATCGTCATGCACATGTGCTCGCACTCGACGACCACGATCACGCCGCGCGGCTCCAGGATCTCCATCAGGGAGTCGGCGATCTGCGTGGTCAGACGCTCCTGCACCTGCGGGCGCCGGGCGTAGACGTCCACGAGGCGGGCCAGCTTCGACAGGCCGGTGATCTTGCCGTCGGTCGACGGGATGTAGCCGACGTGGGCGACGCCGATGAACGGCACCAGATGGTGCTCACAGCTGCTCTGGACCTCGATGTCCTTCACCAGGACCATCTCGTCGTGACCGAGGTCGAACGTCGTCGTCAGAACGTCCTCGGGCTTCTGCCACAGGCCCCCGAATATCTCCTTGTACGCCCGCGCCACCCGCGCCGGCGTCTGCTTGAGGCCCTCGCGGTCCGGGTCCTCCCCGACCGCGATGAGCAGCTCGCGCACGGCGTTCTCGGCCCGCTTCTCGTCGAACTCGCCGATCGGACCCTCGCCGTCCAGCGTCACCGGGTCGGTCATCTGTGCCTCTTCCTTGAACAAAGAACCGCGTCCCCCACACCGTAAGGCGTGGGGGACGCGGTTATCCATTCCGGGGTGATCAGGCCTCGGGGCTGTCCGTAGGAGCGATGTCCAGCCCGGACTCGACGCCCGTTGCCGCGCCGTTCGAACCGTTCGTCAGTGACAGCTCCCTGGGGGAGAGCACCGGCGGGCGGGTCGACGGAGTGCGGCGGGAGGAGCCGGTCCACGCGGGGCGGGCCGGGCGCTTCACGATCGGAGCGAAGATCTCGGCGATCTGCTCCTTGTTCAGCGTCTCCTTCTCCAGGAGCGCGAGGACCAGGTTGTCGAGAACGTCACGGTTCTCGACGAGGATCTCCCAGGCCTCGTTGTGCGCGGTCTCGATGAGCTTCTTGACCTCTTCGTCGACGAGCGCGGCGACCTCTTCCGAGTAGTCGCGCTGGTGCGCCATCTCCCGGCCGAGGAACGGCTCGGTGTTGTCGCCGCCGAACTTGATCGCGCCGAGCCGCTCGGTCATGCCGTACTGCGTGACCATGGCCCGCGCGGTCGCGGTCGCCTTCTCGATGTCGTTCGCCGCGCCCGTGGTCGGGTCGTGGAAGACCAGCTCCTCGGCCGCGCGCCCGCCCAGCATGTACGCGAGCTGGTCGAGCATCTCGTTACGCGTGGTGGAGTACTTGTCCTCGTCGGGCAGGACCATCGTGTAACCGAGGGCCCGTCCACGGGACAGGATCGTGATCTTGTGCACCGGGTCGGAGTTGGGCGAAGCCGCCGCGACCAGGGCGTGTCCGCCCTCGTGGTACGCGGTGATCTTCTTCTCCTTGTCGGACATGATCCGGGTCCGCTTCTGCGGGCCCGCCACCACGCGGTCGATCGCCTCGTCCAGCATCGAGTTGTCGACGAGCTTGAGGTCGCTGCGCGCCGTCAGGAGCGCCGCTTCGTTCAGCACGTTCGCCAGGTCGGCGCCGGTGAAGCCCGGGGTACGCCGGGCGACGGCGGACAGATCGACATCGGGTGCGACCGGCTTGCCCTTCTGGTGAACCTTGAGGATCTCCAGACGGCCCTGCATGTCCGGGCGGTCGACCGCGATCTGCCGGTCGAAACGTCCCGGGCGCAGCAGCGCCGGGTCGAGGATGTCGGGCCGGTTCGTGGCGGCGATCAGGATGACGCCGCCCTTCACGTCGAAGCCGTCCATCTCGACGAGCAGCTGGTTGAGCGTCTGCTCGCGCTCGTCGTGACCGCCGCCGAGACCCGCACCGCGGTGCCGGCCGACGGCGTCGATCTCGTCGACGAAGACGATCGCCGGGGCGTTCGCCTTGGCCTGCTCGAACAGGTCACGGACTCGGGAGGCACCGACACCGACGAACATCTCGACGAAGTCGGAACCCGAGATCGAGTAGAAGGGGACCCCCGCCTCACCGGCGACGGCGCGCGCGAGCAGCGTCTTACCGGTTCCGGGCGGGCCGTAGAGCAGCACACCCTTGGGGATCTTGGCGCCGACGGCCTGGAACTTCGCCGGCTCCTGGAGGAACTCCTTGATCTCGTGGAGCTCCTCGACGGCCTCGTCCGAGCCCGCCACATCGGCGAACGTCGTCTTCGGGGTGTCCTTGGTGATGAGCTTCGCCTTGGACTTCCCGAACTGCATGACTCGGGAGCCGCCGCCCTGCATCTGATTCATCAGGAACAGGAAGACGACGACGATCAGGACAAAGGGGAGCAGGGAGAGCAGGATCCCCACGAAGGCGTTCTGCTTCGTCGGGGCGACGGTGTACCCGTCGGGGATCTGCTTGTCCTCGAACTTGGCCTGCAGATCCTTGGCCACCTCGACGCCCTGGTCGCCGATGTAGCTCGCCTGGATCTTGCTGCTGCCCTGGATCTTCTGGTCGTTCTTGAGCTCGACCTTGATGTTGTTTTCGTCGCCGGTGGTCAGCTTGGCCGACTGCACCTTGTTATCGCTGATGGCCTGAATGACCTGGCCGGTGTCCACTGTCTTGTAGCCACCGGACGAACCGACGACCTGCATCAACACGACCACGGCAAGGACGGCCAGCACGATCCACATGACCGGCCCACGGAAGTATCGCTTCACGTCCATCCATACGGAGCGATGACGCCCCGTCCCTCCTGCCATAGTGAGTTTGATAAAGGCTGTTTTGAAGACTGTTCTTCGGACGGTACCCCAGCATTGTCACCCGAAGCCGCAGGGGACGACTGGGAATCTCGCCCATGCATGCTTCAACGGCGGGAAACCCGCAGGGGTTCCCGACCGTCTCACATCGCTTCGGCGACGGTTCAGCCGCCGTAGACGTGCGGAGCCAGAGTGCCGACGAACGGCAGGTTCCGGTACTTCTCCGCGTAGTCCAGGCCGTACCCGACGACGAACTCGTTCGGGATATCGAACCCGGTCCACTTCACGTCGATAGCCACCTTCGCCGCCTCCGGCTTGCGCAGCAGCGTGCAGACCTCGAGGCTCGCGGGCTCGCGGGTGCCGAGGTTGGTGAGCAGCCACGACAGCGTCAGGCCGGAGTCGATGATGTCCTCGACGATCAGGACGTGCCTGCCCTTGATGTCGGTGTCGAGGTCCTTGAGGATCCGCACGACGCCGGACGACTGGGTGCCCGCGCCGTACGAGGACACCGCCATCCAGTCCATCGTGACGGGGGTGGACAGCGCACGCGCCAGGTCCGCCATGACCATCACGGCGCCCTTGAGGACACCGACGATCAGCAGGTCCTTGCCCGCGTATTCCGCATCGATCTTCGCGGCCAGCTCAACCAGCTTCGCGTCGATCTCTTCCTTGGTGATGAGCACCGACTGAAGGTCGGTACCCATGTCTTTCGCGTCCACCCGCATCACTTTCGGTCGTCCCACCGGCCGCTCAAGGACTCTCGTCCCGCGTCAGCCTTGCCGGATGACCAGTCTGCCACCCTGCCGCTGAGCCACGACCTTGCCGGGGAGGTTGATCTCCCCCTGGCCGCGCCATCCGGTGATCAGACGGTCGACCTCTTCGATGTGCCGGGCGAACAGAGCGCCCGCCGGAGCACCGGCCTCGATGGCCGCGCGGCGCAGTACACGGCGGCGTACGGCGGGCGGCAGCGCGTAGAGCTTGGCGCACTCCAGGAGCCCTGCGGGGTCCCGCACCATCGCTTCGGCCTGCGCGGCCCACGTGTCCAGGGCGTCGGCGTCGTCCCGGGACAACTGGGCCGTACGGGCGAGCGCCTCGACGACACCCTTGCCGAGCGCCTTCTCCAGGGCGGGCAGCCCCTCGTGGCGCAGCCGGGAGCGCGTGTACGCCGGATCGGTGTTGTGGGGGTCGTCCCAGACGGGCAGCGACTGGGCCATGCACGCCTTGCGGGCGGTCTGGCGGTCGAGGCGGAGGAAGGGCCTGCGGTAACGGCCGTCGACCCCCGAGGTCGCGGCCATTCCCGACAGGGAGCGGATACCGGAGCCGCGGGCGAGGCCGAGCAGGACCGTCTCTGCCTGGTCGTCGCGGGTGTGGCCGAGCAGGATCGCGGCGGCGCCGTGGCGGTCCGCGGCGGCGTCGAGCGCGCGGTATCTGGCGTCCCTCGCCGCGGCTTCGGGTCCGCCGTCGCGGCCGACGTGCACGGTCGCGGACTCGACGGGGTCGAGGCGCAGGGCGGTGAGCCGCGCGACGACTTCGGCGGCGCGGAGATCGGAGCCGGGCTGCAGACCGTGGTCGACGGTCACGCCACCGGCTCGGATGCCGAGCTTGGGGGCCTCGAAGGCGAGGGCGGAGGCGAGCGCCATGGAGTCGGCACCGCCGGAGCAGGCGACCAGCACCAGGGGCGGGGTGCGCGGGGCCTCTGGCGCCGACCGGGGGGCGCTGTGATCATTGAGTACGTCGTGGAGTACGCGGCGGACCGCCAGGCGTATCGCCGCGACCGCAGGATGGGGACCCATGTCCGGTTCCCTTCATGAAGTTTTCGGTGGGGGTGTGGCTCGGACCAGTCACTCAACAGCGACTCGTCGATATCAGTCACTCAGAGTGTGTCGATGGTGACAGAGCCGAGCCGTTCCCCGAGCATTGCACGCCTACGCACGGCCCACGGTCCCTCGGATGGGTGATTACGGGGGCGTTCTCCTGCCGTTGGCCGTATTTGTTTCACGACCCTGCCTTACGGTGCACCCTCGGACTTGCGGTGCACCCGCGCGACCCATTCCGCCGGTTTGGCGATCTCCGCCTTGGTGGGGAGCGTGTTCGGCGATGTCCATACGCGATTGAATCCGTCCATACCCACCTCGTTCACCACGGTCCTGACGAACCGCTCGCCGTCGCGGTACTGGCGCAGCTTCGCGTCGAGGCCCAGGAGCTTGCGCAGCGCCAGGTCCAGGCGGGACGCGCCCTTCTGGCGGCGCTCCTTGAACTTCTCCCTGATCTCGCCCACCGACGGCACCACCGCGGGCCCGACCCCGTCCATCACGAAGTCCGCGTGCCCTTCGAGCAGTGACATCACGGCCGTGAGCCGGGTGAGGATCTCGCGCTGGGCCGGGGACTGCACGAGCTCGACCAGGGAACGGCCCCCGTCGTCGCCCTCGCCCTGCTCGCCCTCGGGGCGCGCGCCCGCCAGGGACTGGGCGGCCTCCCGGATGCGCTCCAGGAACGTCATGGGGTCGACATCGGTCTCGGCGAGGAATGACTGGATCTCGCCCTCGAGGTGGTCGCGCAGCCAGGGCACGGCCGTGAACTGCGTGCGGTGCGTCTCCTCGTGCAGGCACACCCAGAGCCTGAAGTCGTGCGGGCTCACATCGAGTTCGCGCTCCACGTGCACGATGTTCGGCGCGACGAGGAGCAGTCTTCCGCCGCCGTTCGGCGCGGCCGGCAGGTCCCGGGTGGCGGGGGCGAAGGTCTCGTACTGCCCGAGGACACGGGAGGACAGGAACGAGAGCAGCATCCCGAGCTCGACGCCCGTGACCTTGCCACCGACGGCGCCGAGGACCGCTCCGCCGGGACCGGAACCGCGCCGCTCCTCCATCTTGTCCAGGAGGGGCTTGAGGAGTTCCCTGAACCCCGCCACGTTCGCCCGGACCCAGCCGGGGCGGTCGACGACGAGGACGGGCGTGTCGTGCACCTCCTCGGTGGCCATCCGCGTGAACCCGCGGACATGCTCCTCGGAGGCCTTGGCGTGGCGGCGCAGCTCCGCGACGATCGCCCGCGCCTCGTCCCGGCTCACCTCCGGGCCCGGCCGCACCAGTCGGGTCGCGGTCGCCACCGCGAGATTCCAGTCGACCATCCCAGAAGCGTCACCGATGCTCGTCATGCGTCAACCGTACGTGCTCGGGTCCTGGTGCACAGGGGCTTGGCCCCGGACGGCGCCCGGGTTGTGCCCCCTAGGGGACGGCGGCCGGGACGGGTCAGCGGCAGCCGCAGTTCGCGACCGTCGACGCGAGCCGGTCCAGGGCCGCCTGGGCCTGTCCCGGGTTCACCGTGCCGTCCGTCATGAACGCGAAGACCAGAAGCCGCCCGTCCGCGTCGACGACCGTGCCGGCCAGCGTGTTCACCCCGGTCAGCGTGCCGGTCTTGGCCCGTACGAGGCCGATGCCCGCCGCGTCGGCCTCGTCGGTGTACCGCTTGCTCAGCGTGCCGGTGAAGCCGGCGACCGGCAGCCCGGTGAGGACGGGACGCAGCCCCGGCCGCTCGCGTTCGACGGCGTGCGCGAGGACCTGGGTGAGCAGGTCGGCGGAGACCTTGTCGGCGCGGTCGAGACCGCTGCCGTCCGCGAAGTGGCTTCCGGAGAGCGGGAGTCGGAGCTTGGCCAGCTCCTTGCGGATCCCCTTGCCCCCGCCCTCGAAGCTGGCGGCCCCGTCCGTGGCGAGGGCCACCTGGCGGGCCAGGGCCTCCGCGATGTCGTTGTCACTGTGCGTCAGCATGCGCTCGACCAGGGCCGATACGGGCGGCGACGACACCTTGGCCAGCTTCTCGGCGTCGCCCGAGGCGCGGCGGGGGCCCGGCTGGCCCTTCGTCCTGATGCCGCGGTCGTGCAGCAGATCCGCGAACTTCCGCGCGGCGGCCGCGGCGGGGTCGGACTCGCGGGGAGCCGGACCGCTCGACGAGTCGTCCGTGCGCGCCTCGTCGGCCATGAGGGCGCTGACCGGCGCGATGTTCTCGTTCGGCCCGATGGGGTGCAGGAGCGGCCCCGAGTAGAGCGAGGTGTCGTAGGAGAGGGTGATCTCGTCCGTGTCCCGGCCCTTGAGCTCCTTGGCGGTGGCGTCGGCGAGCGCGCGCAGGCTCGCGTTCGGTCCGGCGTCCTTGCGGGCGGTGAGCGTGGGGTCGCCGCCGCCGACGAGGACGACCTCGTGCGAGTCGGGCTCGATGACGGTCTTCGTGTCGATGCGGTGGTCGGACCCCGGCATCGACAGGGCGGCGACGGCCGTGGCGAGCTTCGTGGTCGAGGCGGGAGTCAGTGCGTCGCCGGAGCTCTTGCCGTACAGCCGCTGACCGGTGGCCGCGTCGACGACGGCCGCGGTGCGCCGCTTGCCGAGGGCCGGGTCGTTCAGGAGCGGGTCGAGCACGTCGGCGAGCGCGCCCTTCGCGGGGCTGGGGACCGAGCCGCCCGGCGCCGCGAGCACCGCACGGGCGCTCGGGGCCGCGTCCGGCTCCTCGGAGCGCCCGCCGCGGCCGTCGCGGCCGTGATCTGCGCCACCCCCGGCCTCCTGGGAGGCAGCCCGGCGCGCCTCCGCCGTACGCTGACCGCTGGAGTCCCACGGACCGGCCGAGGCCACCGCCACGGCCGAGAGCGCCAGGCCCAGGGTGGCAGCGCCCGCCGTGAGCTGCCAGGTCTTGACCTTCGTGAGCACCTTCACTGCCTGTGAAACTGCCTGCGAAGCCTTGAGCTCGGGCACCACGGACCAGCCCCTTTCGCGATCACACACCTGCGTGAGGGACACTTAATCACCAGTCGTATGTGTTGATCATGGAGGAGCCACCGGTGGAGTTCGACGTCACGATCGAGATTCCGAAGGGTTCGCGGAACAAGTACGAGGTGGACCACGAGACCGGTCGGATCCGCCTGGACCGTCGACTCTTCACCTCGACCAGTTACCCGGCCGACTACGGATTCGTCGAGAACACGCTCGGTGAGGACGGGGACCCGCTGGACGCGCTGGTCATCCTGGAGGAGCCGACCTTCCCCGGCTGCCTCATCAAGTGCCGCGCCATCGGCATGTTCCGTATGACGGACGAGGCCGGCGGCGACGACAAGCTGCTGTGCGTCCCTGCCTCGGACCCCCGCGTGGAGCACCTGCGGGACATCCACCACGTGTCCGAGTTCGACCGTCTGGAGATCCAGCACTTCTTCGAGGTCTACAAGGACCTGGAGCCCGGCAAGTCCGTCGAGGGCGCCGACTGGGTCGGCCGCACCGAGGCCGAGGCCGAGATCGAGCGGTCCTACAAGCGCTTCAAGGACGAGGGCGGCCACTGACCTCCCCCGCCACGCACGGGCCGTCCGACTCCCTCGGGGGTGGGGCGGCCCGTGCGCGTATCTGTGCTCATACTGAGGCGTACGGGAGGTGCGCAAGCGTCATACGAAGGGCGAGTTGGTGACGGAGCGGGAGCCGGAGGCGGCCGAAGACCGCAAACCGCAGTCGGACGAGGCACGCAGCGCCTTCACCCCGCCGCAGGGAGTGGTGCCGCAGACCCCGGTGCCCGAGCAGGACGAGTCGCAGACGACGTCCGAGTTCGCGCTCCCGGACGGGTTCAGCACCCCGGCCGCCGCGCCCGCCGACACCAGCGGTTCGGCCTTCACTCCCCCGCAGACCTACAGCTCCCGGCACGCGCCCCCCGCGTTCACCCCCGCGCAGGGCATCCCCATGGTCAAACTGACCAAGGAGGCGCCCTGGCAGGACCGGATGCGCACGATGCTGCGCATGCCGGTCGCCGAGCGCCCGGCGGCCGAGCCCGTGCAGAAGCACGACGACGAGGGGCCGGCCGTCCCGCGCGTCCTCGACCTGACCCTGCGCATCGGCGAGCTGCTCCTCGCGGGCGGTGAGGGCGCCGAGGACGTGGAGGCGGCGATGTTCGCCGTGTGCCGCTCCTACGGCCTCGACCGCTGCGAGCCGACGGTGACGTTCACGCTGTTGTCGATCTCGTACCAGCCGTCCCTGGTCGACGACCCGGTGACCTCCTCGCGCACCGTGCGGCGGCGCGGCACCGACTACACGCGCCTCGCGGCCGTGTTCCAGCTGGTGTACGACATCAGCGACGAAGAGGTCGACGTCTCCCTGGAGGAGGCTTACCGGCGTCTCGCCGAGATCCGCCGCAACCGCCACCCCTACCCCGGCTGGGTGCTGTCCGCGGCGACCGGGCTCCTGGCGGGCGGCGCCTCGATCCTCGTCGGCGGTGACCTGATCGTCTTCGTCGCGGCGGCGCTCGGCGCGATCCTCGGCGACCGGCTGGCCTGGCTGTGCGCCGGGCGCGGGCTGCCGGAGTTCTACCAGTTCACCGTCGCCGCGATGCCGCCCGCCGCCATAGGGATCCTGCTGACCCTCGCGCACAACCTCGTGGACGTACGCGCCTCCGCGGTGATCACCGGTGGGCTGTTCGCGCTGCTGCCGGGGCGGGCCCTCGTGGCGGGCGTGCAGGACGGCCTGACCGGCTACTACATCACCGCGGCCGCGCGCCTGCTCGAAGTCATGTACTTCTTCGTCGGCATCGTCATCGGCGTCCTGGTCGTGCTCTATCTCGGCGTGCAGCTGCACGCGCAGCTGAACCCGGAGGCGGCCCTCCAGGTCCTCGACCGCCCCTACTGGCAGATCGCGGCCTCGATGGCGCTCTCGCTCGCCTTCGCCGTCCTGCTCCAGCAGGAACGCTCCACCGTGCTCGCGGTGACGCTGAACGGCGGTGTGGCGTGGGTCGTGTACGGGGCCATGCACGTCGTCGGCGGGATCTCGCCGGTCGCCTCCACGGCGGCGGCGGCCGGGCTCGTCGGCCTGTTCGGGCAGCTCTTCTCGCGTTACCGGTTCGCGTCCGCGCTGCCGTACGTCACGGCGGCGATCGGGCCGCTGCTGCCGGGTTCCGCCACATACTTCGGGCTGCTGGCCATCGCGCAGAACGACGTGGACGCGGGCCTGGTGTCGCTCACGAAGGCGGCGGCTCTCGCCATGGCCATCGCGATCGGGGTGAACCTCGGGTCCGAGATCGCGCGGCTGTTCCTGCGCTCGCCCGGCGCGGAAGGGCGCCGGGCGGCGAAGCGGACCCGAGGCTTCTAGGGCCTGGAAGGCGCCCTCGCGCTCTAGCGCTTCGCGTGGCGGCCGCGCTGGCCCGGCGCCGGCGTCTGCGTCTGGGGCGTCGCCGCCGCGGCCTTCTTCGACTTGCTGCGCGCCCGCAGGAACTCGATCGCGATGGGGACCACCGAGATCAGGACGATCAGGATCAGGATCGCCTCGATGTTCTTGTGGACGAACTCGATGTTGCCCAGCCAGGAGCCGAGGAGCGTGACGCCCGCGCCCCAGAGCACGCCGCCGATGATGTTGAACGTGATGAACGAGCGGTACTTCATGCCGCTGACGCCCGCGATGATCGGCGTGAACGTGCGCACGATGGGCACGAAGCGCGCCAGGACCAGGGACTTCGGGCCGTACTTCTCGAAGAACTCGTGGGCCTTGACCACGTTCTCCTGCTTGAAGAGGCGGGAGTCCGGGCGGTTGAACAGCGAGGGGCCGACCTTCTTGCCGAAGAGGTAACCCGCCTGGTCACCGAGGATCGCGGCGACGCAGATCAGGCCGACGGCGCCCCACAGGGGGAAGTCCAGCGTGCCGGCGGTGATCAGCAGGCCGCACGTGAACAGCAGGGAGTCGCCCGGCAGGAAGAAGCCGATGAGCAGGCCGGACTCCGCGAACACGATCAGGAGCAGGCCCCAGATGCCGAACGTGTTGAGAAGGTGGTCCGGGTCCAGCCAGCTTGGTCCGAGAGCAAGCGTCGTCACGGTTCCGGACTCCTGAGGGGTGGTGAAGCAAGGGCAATGGCGGTGCAAAGTTATCAACGCCGGATGACGGCACCAGGTTCCAGCCGCCCTCTCAGGATGCACGGTGCGTCAACTGTGGCAAACCTGTGTCTATGGGTATCGAAGACTACGGCGGCGGCCAGAATCCGCAGACGGATGTGCTCGTCGTCACCACGAACGACGTGCCCGGCTACCGGGTGGAGAAGGTGATCGGCGAGGTCTTCGGCCTCACGGTCCGCTCCCGGCACCTCGGCAGCCAGATCGGCGCCGGCCTCAAATCGATGATCGGCGGCGAGCTGAAGGGCCTCACCAAGACGCTGGTGCAGACCCGTAACCAGGCGATGGAGCGGCTCGTCGAGCAGGCCCGCTCCCGCGGCGCCAACGGGGTGCTGATGTTCCGCTTCGACGTCACGGAGGCGGCGGACGTGGGCACCGAGGTGTGCGCGTACGGCACGGCCGTGGTCCTGGCCCGGGAGTGACCCCGGGCCAGGCGCCTGTCAGGCGTGGCGGGCGGCGTTGGCGAGGATCGCGCCGCGCAGGTGCTCGGCGAGGCCCGGCCGCATGGACTCGTAGAACTCCTTGAAGCGTTCGTCGGCCACGTACATCTCGCCGAGCCCGCAGTGGATCTCGAAGCCGCACTCGTAGAACCACTTGGTGATGTGCTGCCGGTGTTCCTCGGCCATGTCCATGGCCCGCTCACCGGTCGGGGGCTCGCCGGCCGCCATCAGGGAGGCGTAGCGCTCGCCCCAGTCCGCGACCTCGGCCTGCATCCGCTTCCAGTCGTCCTTGGTGTAGCGGGCGGCGCGGCGCTGCGACTCGGCGTACGAGTCCGTGCCGCCCCAGCGCTCCCGCGCCTCGTCGGCGTACTGTTCCGGATCCTTGTCCCCGAAGACCTCGAACTTCTCCTCGGGCGTGAGGTTGATGCCCATCTTGCGTGCCTCCATGGCGTGTTCCACGGCCTCGGCCATCTTCTGGAGCTCGCTGATCCGGGCGGTCAGCAGTTCGTGCTGGCGGCGCAGATGCGCGCGCGGGTCCGCGTCCGGGTCGTCGAGAAGGGCCGCGACCTCGTCGAGGGGGAAGCCGAGCTCCCGGTAGAACAGGATCTGCTGCAGCCGGTCCAGGTCGGCGTCGCTGTAGCGCCGGTGGCCGGCGTGGCTGCGCCCGACCGGCGCGAGCAGACCGATCTCGTCGTAGTGGTGCAGCGTGCGCACGGTGACGCCGGCGAACCCGGCGACCTGCCCCACGGAGTAGCTCACGGCTCCCGCCCCCTTCCTGTCGTTGTCGGTACGGGTCGTCGTTGCGGTACGGGCCCCAGCGTGCGGCCTCACGTCACGTGAGGTGCAAGCGGGAATTCTCCGGGTGTTGTGCCGCTTTCGTCCGCTTATGGTGTGCCGGTGAGCACCGACGCGCAGGCCGAGCCCCAGGAGACCACTCCGGCACGGACGTTGCTGCCGCTGGTCGTCCCCGCGCTCGCCGTGGGCCTCGTGTGCAGCCTGCTGTTCCTCGGCGTGAGCGAGCTCGCCGAGCAGCTCCAGCACGTGCTGTGGGAGGACCTGCCCGACGCGCTCGGCATCGGCGGGTACTCCTCCGCCTGGATGATCGTCATGCTGACCGCGACCGGCGTCCTCGTAGGCCTCGTCGTGTGGAAGGCGCCCGGTCACGCGGGACCCGACCCGGCCACCGTCGGGCTCGAGAGCGGCCCGCTGCCGCCCTACGTGCTGCCCGGGCTGCTCGTCGCGACCGCGCTGATGCTGGCCGGCGGGCCCAGCCTCGGCCCGGAGAACCCGATCATCGCGGCCAACGTCGGCCTCGCGTTCTGGCTCGGCTCGAAGGCCCTGCCCGCCCTGCCCGCCGTCCTTTGGGGCACCCTGGCCGAGGCGGCCACGCTCGGCGCGCTGTTCGGCACACCCGTCGCCGCCGCCCTCGTCATCTCCGAGGCCCTCGCGGGCAAGCCGATGAAGGGCTCGCTGTGGGACGCCCTGTTCGCGCCGCTCACCGCGGCGGCCACCGGCGCGCTGACCACGACCCTCGTCGGACATCCCAGCTTCGACCTCGGCCTGCCCGCCTTCCCCCGGCCGGGCGTGGGCGACCTCCTCTCCGTCCTGGTGGTCGCCTCCACGGCCGCGGTCCTCGGCATGGCGGCCGTCTACGCCTTCCCTTACACACACGCCGCGTTCGGACGCCTCAAGCACCCCATGCTGATGCTGCCCGTCGGCGGGCTCGTGCTCGGGCTGCTCGGCGCGCTCGGCGGCCATCTCACGCTCTTCAAGGGCCTCAACGAGGTCGCCGAGCTGGCCAAGGACCCCGAGGGCCGGTCGGCCGGGCAGTTCGCCCTGATGACGGTGGTGAAGCTGGCGGCCCTGCTGATCGCCGCCTCCTGCGGATTCCGCGGCGGCCGGATCTTCCCCGCGGTCTTCATCGGGACGGCCTTCGGCCTCCTCGCCCACGCGCTCGTGCCGGGCGTGCACCCCGCCGTCGGCGTCGCGGCGGGCGTCCTCGGCATCCTGCTCGCCATCACACGGCAGGGCTGGGTCAGCCTGTTCGTCGCGGCCGTCCTCGTCGCGTCCCCGCCGATCCTCGTCCTGCTGTGCATCGCCTCGCTGCCGGCCTGGCTCCTGGTCACCGGACGCCCCCAGATGCAGCTCCACGACGACGGCACGGCCATCCGCTGAGAGCGGCCGCCCCTGCCCGTCCGCCGGTCCGTCCGTCGCCGGGCGGTACGCCCCACTCCTCCGTATCCTCACGATGAGGCCACGACCGCGTATCGAGGGAGCCCGCGACCATGCCGCTGCACCACGGTCCCCACCATCACGACGAGAGCCCGATGGCCGTCAACCCCTTCTACGGCGAGGCCAATCCGGTCGGCGGCATGACCGACGCCCCGCCCAAGCACCGGCTGCCCGACAACCCCATGCCACCCTCCACGGCCTACCAGCTGGTCCACGACGAGCTGATGCTCGACGGCAACGCACGGCTCAACCTCGCCACGTTCGTCACCACATGGATGGAACCGCAGGCCGGCGTCCTGATGGGCGAGTGCCGCGACAAGAACATGATCGACAAGGACGAGTACCCGCGCACCGCGGAGCTGGAGCGGCGCTGCGTGTCGATGCTCGCCCACCTGTGGAACGCGCCCGACGCGGACGGCGCCGTCGGCTGTTCGACCACCGGGTCGAGCGAGGCGTGCATGCTCGCCGGGATGGCCCTCAAGCGCCGCTGGACGAAGCGCAACGCCGACCGCTACCCGTCCAGGCAGGCCCGCCCGAACCTCGTCATGGGCATCAACGTCCAGGTCTGCTGGGAGAAGTTCTGCAACTTCTGGGAGGTCGAGGCGCGCCAGGTCCCCATGGACGGCGACCGTTTCCACCTCGACCCGCAGGCCGCCGCCGAGCTGTGCGACGAGAACACCATCGGTGTCGTCGGCATCCTCGGCTCGACGTTCGACGGCTCGTACGAGCCGATCGAGGAGCTGTGCGCCGCCCTCGACACCCTCCAGGAGAAGACCGGCCTCGACATCCCCGTCCACGTCGACGGCGCCTCCGGCGGCATGATCGCGCCCTTCATCGACCCCGAACTGGTCTGGGACTTCCGCCTGCCGCGGGTGTCGTCCATCAACACGTCGGGCCACAAGTACGGCCTCGTCTACCCGGGCGTCGGCTGGGCCCTGTGGCGTACGGCGGACGACCTGCCGGAGGATCTGGTCTTCCGGGTCAATTACCTGGGCGGCGACATGCCGACCTTCGCCCTGAACTTCTCCCGGCCCGGCGCCCAGGTCGTCGCGCAGTACTACACGTTCCTGCGCCTGGGCCGCGAGGGCTACCGCGCCGTGCAGCAGTCGACGCGGGACGTCGCCCGGGGCCTCGCCGAACGCATCGAGGCCCTCGGCGACTTCCAGCTCATCACGCGCGGCGACCAACTGCCCGTCGTCACCTTCACGACAGCACCCGACGTGAAGGCGTACGACGTCTTCGACGTGTCGCGCCGCCTGCGCGAGTCCGGCTGGCTCGTCCCCGCGTACACCTTCCCCGCGCACCGCCAGGACCTGGCGGTGCTGCGGCTGGTGTGCCGCAACGGCTTCACGGCCGACCTGGCGGCGCTCTTCCTAGCCGACCTCGGGCGGCTGCTGCCCGAACTGCGGCAGCAGTCCCACCCGTTGACCCGCGACAAGGACGCGGCGACCAGCTTCCACCACTGACACTGCTTACGGGCCACTGCTTACGGGCCACTGCTTACGGGCCACTGCTTACGGGCCGCCACTGCTCATGGGCCTCTACTTACTGAGGGCCGCGAACTTCCGTACCGCCAGCGGGAAGAACACCGCGAGCAGCGCGAGCGGCCACAGCACCGCCGCCCACAGGTGCCCCGGCTCCCCGCCGGGCCCGCCGAACAGGTCCCGTACGGCAGTCGCCGTGTGCGACATCGGGTTCCACTCGACGGCCGTGCCCAGCCAGCCGGGCATCGAGCCGGGCTCGGCGAGCGCGTTCGACAGGAATCCGACCGGCCAGACGAGGATCTGCACGGCCTGCATCAGCTCCGGCTTCCCCGCCACCATCGCCAGGTGGATGCCGATCCACAGCATCGCGAACCGGAAGAGGAGCAGCAGGCCGAGCGCGCCCAGGAACGTCCCGGCCGAGCCGTGCGGGCGCCAGCCGATCGCGTAACCGACGCCGGTCATCACGACAAGCGCGGCGGCCGACTGGAGCATGTCGGCGGCCGAACGGCCCACCAGCACCGCGCCGTTGACCATCGGCATCGACCTGAACCGGTCGATCACCCCCTTGTTCAGATCCTGCGTCACCGCCAGCATCGTCGCCTCGAGCCCGAACGCCATGGTCAGCGCGAGCATGCCCGGCACCAGGTAGTCGACGTACTCGCCCTCGACTCCCTTGCCGCCGCCGATCAGGAAGCCGAACATCAGCAGCAGCATCACCGGGAAGACCAGCCCGACCACGATCTGCGTGGGCTGCCGCGCCCAGTGCGCCAGCTCGCGCCGCGTCATGGTCCACGAATCGGCGACGGCCCATCTCGTCGGCGTACTCATGCCGTCACCTCCGGCCGGTCCGACACGGGTCCGCGTGCCGCCGCGCCCTTGTGTCCCGGCTGTCCTGGCTGTCCTGGCTGTCCTGGCTGTCCTGGCTGTCCTGGCTGACCCAGCCGTCCCGATCCCGTCAGATGCAGGAACACCTCGTCCAGGGTCGGTCTGCGCACCGCGATGTCCTCCGCCTCCACACCCGCGCCCTGGAGCGCCCGCACGACCTCCGTGAGCGCGGCCATCCGGTCGGCGACGGGCGCGCTGACCAGCCGGCGGTCCGCGTCGACCGTGGCACCGTCCGGCAACAGCCTTGCCACTACGTCCAGTTGGGAACCCTCCCGCACGACGACGTCGATCCGGTCACCGCCGAGCCGGGCCTTGAGCTCGTCGGCGGTGCCCGCGGCGACGACCCGGCCCCGGTCCACGACCGACACGCGGTCGGCGAGCTGGTCGGCCTCCTCCAGATACTGCGTCGTCAGCAGCACCGTCGTACCGCCCCCGACCAGCGAGCGCACCGCGCCCCACACCTCGGCGCGCCCGCGCGGATCGAGGCCCGTCGTCGGCTCGTCCAGGAAGAGCACCTCCGGGTCCGTGACGAGCGAGGCGGCCAGGTCCAGGCGGCGCCGCATGCCGCCGCTGTACTGCCTGACCGCCTTGCCCCCGGTGCCGGCGAGCCCGAAGCGCTCTAGGAGTTCGCCGGCCCGCACCCGCGCGCGCCGGGCGCCCAGATGGTGGAGGCGTCCGAACATCTCCAGGTTCTGCCACCCGCCGAGCTCCTCGTCCACCGCCGCGTGCTGGCCGAGGAGCCCGATGCGGCGGCGCACCTCGCCCGCCTGCCGCCGCACGTCGTGACCCGCCACCTCGACCCGGCCCTCGTCGGCCCGCAGCAGCGTCGTCATGGTGCGGACGGCCGTCGTCTTGCCCGCGCCGTTCGGCCCGAGCAGCCCGTGCACGGTGCCGCGGGCGACCGTGAGGTCGAACCCGTCCAGCGCCCATTTGTCCCCGTACCTCTTCCGTGCGCCCTCGACGATGATCGCGTCGGTCATCCGGCTCCTCCCACCGAGAATCTCGGTACTCAAATTTGACTACGACGAGAAAGGTAACTCCGCCTCCATCGTTAGTCAAACTTGATTAATGAGGAATGGACGATGTCTGGTGATGACATGGGCGGCGATGGCTAACGAGGGTCCTCGGGGTGCGCCTCGCCCGTGGCGTAGGGGTTCTCCTGTCCCTCGGCGAGCACCCCGACAAAGGGCTCGCCCTCGCCCGCGAACGTGTACGCGCCGCCCTCGATCCGGCCGATCAGGCCCCGCGTCCACTCCGCGCCCGCGTCGGCCGAGTGCACCCAGAAATTCATAATCTCGCCGATGTGCCCGAGCCGTCCGGGCCCGTCCTCGGGCGTGTAGTACTCGGTGACCGCGCGCCGCCACTCCTCGATGCCGTCCACGCGCCGCCGCAGCAACTCCACCGCCTCCCGGCGCGGCAGATCGACGATGAAGCCGAGCGCGGCCGAGAGGATGTCCGGCTTCTGGTCGTACGTCACGAGCGCCTCACGCAGCAGCGCGTGGAACTCCTCGGTGCCCTTGTCCGTGATCTCGTACTCGGTACGCGGCGGGCCGCCGGCCGTGGACGGCGCGATCTCGTGCGCGACGAGGAATCCCTGCTTCGCCATCTGCTTGAGCGCGTGATAGATCGACCCGGGCTTGGCGTTCGACCACTCGTGCGCGCCCCAGTACTCGAGGTCGTTGCGCACCTGGTAACCGTGCGCGCGGCCGTGCTGGCGTACGGCCCCGAGGACCAGGAGACGGATCGCTGACATGGGCCCCAGCGTAGGACGTCACTCCTGAACCATCGCGGCCAGCTCGTACGCCGTCTTGCCGTCGAGGGACTCGCGGATGATGTCCGCGTGCCCCGCGTGCCGGGCCGCCTCCCGGATCAGATGGAGCAGCATCCACCGCACGGACGCCTCCCCCTCGTGCGGGGACCAGTCATGGCGGGGCAGCGGAAACGTGTCGTCGAGGCTCGGCACCGCCCGGATGAACTCCTCGGTGGCCAGCGCCACCTTGTCCCAGTAGGCGAGCGCCGACTCGACACTCTCGTCGCCCACGAGCCGGAAGCTGTCGGCCCAGTTCGCCTCGGTGCGCTGCATGTCGGGCGCGACCTGCCGGGCCCGCGCCACCCAGCCCTGCTCGGTCTCGGCGACGTGCTTGACCAGCCCGGACAGTGACAGCGCGCTGGCGCTCGGGGTCGTCGCGGCCTGCTCGTCACTCAGCCCGAGCACGGTCCGGCGGATGGCGCCGCGCTGCTCGGCGAGGCAGATCAGGAGGGTGCCGCGCTCGTCGCCGCGGACCTCCGCGTTCCCGTGAGTCGCCATCGTGGGCCGCCTTCCGTCGGTTTCGCTGCCTGTACTGACGAAGGTAGAGGGGCTTGCGGTCAGTTCCCGTCCTCAAGTGGCACTGCACGGACCCCGAACCCGGGACCAGGAACCCGGGACCCGGACCCGGACCCGGCAACGTATCGCGTAGGAATTTCCCTACGTTTGACGCGTAGGGAAATCCCTACCTATAGTCCGGGCATGAGCAGCCACGCGAACATCACGCACGCCTCCTTCATCACACTCCCCGTCTCCGACCAGGACCGCGCGCTGCGGTTCTACGTCGACGTACTCGGCTTTGACGTCATCGTCGACCGCGAGATGCCGCCGGGTCGCTGGCTCCAGGTCGCACCGCGCGGGGCACAGACAGTCTTCACGCTGTCCGGCCCGGGCATGGGGGATTTCACGCCCGGTTCGACGCGGGGGATCATGTTGGTGACGACCGACGTCGACGCCGACTGCGCGCGGCTCACCGCCGCCGGAGCCGAGGTCACCGGCCCCGACGACGTGCCGTGGGGGCGCATGGCCGCCTTCAGCGACCCGGACGGCAACTCACTGATGCTCATCACGGAGAAGGAAGGCTTCTGACGCCGATGGCGACGACGAGCGCGACCGACACCGCCGGCCAGGACCGGCTGTTCGCCGCGCTCGCCAACGGGACACGCCGCGAGGTGCTCCGCCTCCTCAGGGACGAGGGCCCACAGCCCGTCCAGGCCCTGGCCGACCACTTCGCGATGCGCCGCCCGAGCCTCTCGGAACACCTCAAGGTGCTCCGGGAGGCCGGCCTCGTATCGGAGGAACGAGCGGGACGGCAGCGCATATACCGGCTCGAGGCCACCCCCCTGGCCGAAGTGCAGGACTGGCTCCATCCGTACGAGCGGTTCTGGCGCGGCCGCCTGAAGGGGCTCGCCGAACTCCTCGAGCGCATACCCGACGATGACGGGTCATGAGCCTCACGAGCATCACCGTCGACCAGTTCCTCCCGCACCCACCCGCCAAGGTCTGGCGCGCCCTGACTGAACCCGAACTGATCGCCCAGTGGCTGATGCCGGGCAGCGAGGACTTCCGCCTCGAGGTGGGCCACCGGTACGTGATGACAACCGTGCCGCGACCCAACACCGGCTTCTCCGGCACCCTCGACGTCGAGGTCCTCGCGTACGAGGACCAGCGGATGCTCAGCGTCCGGTGGCAGGACCGGGATCCGGCCAATTCTGCGGACTGGACCATTACGTGGAACCTGGAGCCAGAAGGCCGTGGCACGCGTCTCTTCCTAGTGCACGACGGATTCGATCCGGACGATCCGGCACAGATGATGGCGCGGAAGATCATGGACGGGGGCTGGCGTTCGCATGTCATGCGGGCGCTGGGGCAGACGCTCGAAGAGCTGTAACCGTGGGAACACCCCCCGTGCACGTGCATCTGCCCATGCATCGGCATGTGAACGCAGCTATGATCCAGGACAGTTGACCACTACACCTGACTCGCTGGCCACATGAGCCTCATAGGCCACAGCACGACCGGGGAGCGACCTGTGCACCACGTGTACAACGGCATGGCGGCCACGGAGCTTCACGGTGTGGTCTGGCAGAAGAGCAGGCACAGCAACTCGCAGGGCTCCTGCGTGGAGTTCGCGAAATTGCCGGGGGGCCGAGTGGCGATGCGCAACTCGAACTTCCCGGAGGGCCCGGCACTCGTCTACACGCCCGCCGAGATCGAGGCGATGCTGCTGGGCGTCAAGGACGGGGAGTTCGACCATCTGATAGCCGACGGGTGACCAGTAATAGGTGAGCGACGGCCGGGGACCGAGGACCGGGGACAGCTAGCAGCTGCCGGCTGACGGTGACAGGTAACAGCTGACGGATATCAACTGACAGATGACAGCTGACAGATAACGTCAAATGTCAGCCGTCGGATGACAGTGGTCAGTTGCCAGTAACCAGGCACCAGTAACCAGTCGTCAGCTACCAGCAACCAGCGGCCAGTTGCTCAACCGCCCGCCCTCACAGCCGGAACAGCGCCCACACCACTTTCCCGTTCAGCGTGCCGGCCAGCGGGTGCCAGCCCCAGCTGTCGCTGAATGAGTCGACGAGGAACAGGCCGCGGCCCGATTCGGCGTTGAAGTCGTCGTCCGTCTCGCGGGCGACGGGGCTCTCGTCGCTGGGGTCGCGCACCGCGCACACCAGGCGCGAGGTCCAGCGCATCAGGTGCAGCCGCACCGGCGGGTCCTGTGTGCGCGGGGTGTCCGAGGGCAGCCCGTGCCGCAGGGCATTGGTGACGAGTTCGGAGACGACGAGACAGACGTCGTCGAATCTCTCCGCCACGTCCCAGCCGTCGAGCGTCCCGCGCGTGAACTTACGAGCGCTGCCCACCGCTTCGTACCGTGCGGGAAGTGCGCAGGAGGCGGAGCTGGAGACGCCTGAAGGGTCGAGTGGCGGAAGCCCCTGCCTTAACGGCTCGAGCATGGCCGGTCCATTCGTCCCCATGCGAGGCACTCCCGGGATTCGCGGTACATAGCGATTGGAGCGGTGGTGCGTGGGCCATCGTTCCGAATGCGTACAGCAGATGCAAGGGCAGATGCACGTGCACGCGCCCGGCCTGTCCCCCCACGTACCACTTGTTGCTCTTTTCTTCCCGCGACTTCTTGTGGAGACCTTTCGCAACCTTTCCGTTTCTGTAACCGAACGAGTACGGGCCGGAGCGTTTTAGTGGCAGACTTCGGCTTCTGAAGCGATGGGGAGGGCGGAGCGACGTGAGTGCGGGAGAGTCGAGCGGCTCAGTGGTGCGACGCATCCTGCTGGGTTCGCAACTGAGGCGCCTGCGCGAGTCGCGCGGCATCACCCGGGAAGCGGCCGGCTACTCGATCCGCGCATCCGAATCGAAGATCAGCCGCATGGAGTTGGGACGGGTGAGCTTCAAGGCCAGGGACGTCGAGGACCTGCTGACCCTGTACGGCGTCGCCGATGAGGCCGAGCGCGGCGCGCTCCTCTCCCTCGTCAAGGAGGCCAACGTCGCGGGCTGGTGGCACACGTACTCGGACGTCCTGCCCGGCTGGTTCCCCACCTATGTCGGCCTGGAGGGCGCCGCGTCGCTCATCCGCGCCTACGAGGTGCAGTTCGTGCACGGGCTGCTTCAGACCGAGGGGTACGCGCACGCGGTCGTCGCCCGGGGCATGAAGGACGCGCCGAAGGCGGACATCGACCGGCGTGTGGCGCTGCGCCTCGAGCGGCAGAAGCTCCTCGTCTCCGAGCACGCCCCCGAGTTCCACGTGGTGCTCGACGAGGCGGCGCTGCAACGCCCGTACGGCGGGCCGAAGGTGATGCAGGGTCAGCTCCGGCATCTGATCGACATCTCCGAGCGGCCCAACGTCACGCTCCAGGTCATGCCGTTCGGATTCGGCGGCCACTCGGGTGAGACCGGCGCCTTCGCGATGCTCAGCTTCCCGGAGTCCGACCTCTCCGACATCGTCTACATGGAGCAGCTCACCAGCGCGCTCTACCTCGACAAGCGCGAGGACGTCACGCAGTACGCGCGGTCGATGAAGCAGCTCCAGTCGGAGTGCCCGACGCCGGAGGAGAGCGTCGACATCATCCGGGGACTGCTGACCAAGAGCGGCTGACCGGGACGGGTTGACCAGGACTGGTTGACCAGGACGGGTTGACCGGTACCGGTTGAGCGGGACTGGCCGAGAAGCACCGCTTCTGTCGCGTCTTGCGATCGATGGCGATCGGGCTGGCGTGCTAACCAGGCCACAACTCGACTGGTACAGACGTAAGATGACGAGCCATTAGGTGTCTGCCGGCAGCAGCAAGGGATCTCATGTCCTACTTCACCGAACTGGCCCAGCAATACATCGACGGTTCATGGCGTCCCGGCCGCGGGGCGTGGGACATCATCGACTTCAACCCGTACAACGGTGAGAAGCTGGCCTCCATCACCGTGGCGTCGGCCGAAGAGGTCGACGAGGCCTACCGCGCGGCCGAGCGGGCGCAGAAGAGCTGGGCCGACACCAACGCGTACACGCGCCGCCTCGTCTTCGAGCGGGCGCTGCGCCTGGTCGAGGAGCGCGAGGACGAGATATCCGAGGCGATCGTCGACGAGCTCGGCGGTACGCGGCTCAAGGCCGGGTTCGAGCTGCATCTCGCCAAGGAGTTCCTGCGCGAGTCGATCCAGCTGGCGCTGCGCCCCCAGGGGCGGGTCATCCCGTCGCCCGTCGACGGCAAGCAGAACCGGCTCTACCGCGTTCCCGTCGGGGTCGTGGGCGTCATCAGCCCCTTCAACTTCCCGTTCCTGCTGTCGCTGAAGTCGGTCGCGCCCGCGCTGGCCCTCGGCAACGGCGTGGTGCTCAAGCCGCACCAGAACACCCCGGTCTGCGGTGGCTCCCTGGTCGCGAAGATCTTCGAGGACGCGGGCCTGCCGGCCGGTCTGCTCAACGTCGTCATCACCGACATCGCCGAGATAGGCGACGCGTTCCTCACCCACCCCGTGCCGAAGGTCATCTCCTTCACCGGCTCCGACGCGGTGGGCCAGCACGTCGCGACGGTGTGCGCCTCCCAGTTCAAGCACGCCGTCCTGGAGCTGGGCGGCAACAGCGCGCTGACCGTGCTCGACGACGCGGACATCGACTACGCGGTCGACGCGGCGGTCTTCAGCCGGTACGTGCACCAGGGCCAGGTCTGCATGGCCGCCAACCGGATCCTGGTCGACCGCAAGGTGGAGAAGGAGTTCACCGAGAAGTTCGTCGCCAAGGTCGGGTCCCTCAAGGTGGGCGACCCGCGCGACCCGTCGACCGTCATCGGACCGGTCATCAACTCCACGCAGGCAGAGGCCGTTTCGGGCGTCGTCGACCAGGCACTCGCGGAGGGCGCGACCGCGCTGCTGCACGGCAAGGCCGTCGGCAATCTGGTCGAGCCGAGCGTCCTGACGGGCCTGCCGGCCGACTCCCCGGTGCTGCGGCAGGAGATCTTCGGGCCGGTCGCGCTCCTCATCCCGTTCGACGGGGACGAGGAGGCGGTGGCGGTCGCGAACGACACCCCGTACGGGCTGAGCGGGGCCGTCCATACGCGGGACGTGGAGCGGGGCGTCGCGTTCGCGCGGCGCATCGACACCGGGATGTTCCACGTCAACGACGGGACGGTGCACGACGAGCCGCTCGTCGCGTTCGGCGGCGAGAAGCGGTCCGGGCTCGGCCGGCTGAACGGCGAGGCGACGGTCGAGGCGTTCACCACCCAGAAGTGGATCTCCGTGCAGCACGGCCGGAGCCAGTTCCCCTTCTGAGCCCCGGCCGGGGTCAGCGTGTTCCGTAAGGCAGCAGCGCCATCTCGCGCGCGTTCTTGACCGCCGCGGTGAGCCGGCGCTGCTGCTGCGGCGAGACGCGGGTGACGCGACGGCTGCGGATCTTGCCGCGGTCGGAGATGAACTTCCGCAGCAGCTCCGTGTCCTTGTAGTCGATGTACGTGATCCTGGCCTGCTCGAGGATGTTGGGGCGGGACTTGGCCGGCTTGCGGTCAGGCCTGCGGTCAGGCCTGCGGTCAGGCCTGCGGTCAGTCTTGCGGTCGGGGTTGCGCGGGGACATTCAGACCTCCAGGAGCGTGTCGAAGGCGCGGGGCAGGCCCTTCCAGGACTCGCGGCCCGCGCCGTACTCGGCGTCGGTGAGCAGGCAGGACTCGAGGATCTCGGTAAGGCCGTCGCGGTCGAGTCCGGGTGACGTGAAGACGAGGTGCTGGCAGCAGTCGCCGTGCTGCGGGTGCCAGTCCAGAGCCGCGGCCGCGCGGCGGACCGGCGGGACCATGTCCCAGGCGGCGTCCGGCAGGGACACCAGCCAGGGCCCCGCGCTCTCGACGCACAGCGCGCCGCCCGCCGCGTCCCAGTGCAGGAGCGTGTCGGGGCGGTCGGCGAGCCAGAACCGACCGCGGCTGCGGGCCGCCGCGCAGGTCAGATCCTCAAGGGCCGCGTAGAGCCGCTCCGGGTGGAACGGCCGGTTGCGGTGCCAGACGAGCGTGGAGACACCCGCCTCGTCGGCGTCCGCGGGCAGCAGCGCGCACGCCGGATGCTGGGCCGCCGCTGCCGCCTCCACGTCGAATCCGCCGAGCGCGGCATCCGCCAAGCCGCCGTGGCCGATCGGGACTTGGCGGGCCGTCGGGTGGAGCTGGGCGAGCAGGGCCCGGTCCGTGTCGTCAGCCTCGGGGGAATCCACGAGGGCGAGCACGGGAGCGTATTCGAGCTGTCTGGCCCAGGTGTCGGCGATGGTGCGCTGGTCGGTGGCGGCCGCCGCGAGTCCGGCGTCCATGAGGTCGTCGCCGTTGCCGAGGTACGGCAGCAGGAGCGCGGGATCCACGCCGGTGATGACGCCGGTGACGGGGAGCCCGGGGCCGCCGTGCGCGGCGACGACCTCGGCCATCGCCTTGGGCTCGACGGAGTCCCACAGTTCGACGACCGCGAGCCGGGTGAGCCCGGCGTCCGCGAGCCGCTCCAGTTCGGGGACCAGGTCCTCGCGCAGGGCGCAGCACGCGCAGTCGTTGACGAGGGGCGCCTCGCCGGAGCCGAGGACCCCGGAGGCATCGCGCACGGTCCGTACGACTGTGCCGTCTACGGCAGTCGAGAGGTCGTGGTGGAGCGCGATGCTGCCCGGGACCGTGGCGAGCAGTTCCTCGACGGCGGCCCGGCGCGCTTCCGCGTGCAGGCCGCCGACGATCACTACGGGCAGCCGGGTCACCGGCCGCCCCTCTTCCCGAAGCGCCGCTCGAAGCGCTCCACGCGGCCCGCGGTGTCGAGGACGCGCGCGTTGCCCGTGTAGAAGGGGTGGCTCACGTTCGAGATCTCGACGTCGACGACGGGGTAGGTCCGGCCGTCCTCCCACTCGACGGTCTTGTCGCTGGTGGCGGTGGACCGGGTGAGGAAGGCGTGGTTCGCGGCGCGGTCACGGAAGACGACCGGGCCGTAGTCGGGGTGGATGTCCTTGCGCACGGGGCTCAGCGCTCCTCTCGGAAGTCGACGTGACGGCCTGCGACCGGGTCGTACTTGCGCAGGGTCACGCGGTCGGGGTCGTTACGGCGGTTCTTGCGGGTCACGTAGGTGTAGCCCGTACCCGCGGTGGACCTGAGCTTGATCACTGGGCGGAGTTCGTTGCGTGCCATGGGGCTAGTATATGAAAATGAATCCCGTTTCCAAAATGATCCGGGTCACAGGGCCGGGGGTCGTGCGGCCTTCGGGCCACAGCTCCGGGCCACGGGGCCACGGGGTCACAGCCAATGAGAGAGGTACGTCGTTTTGTCCGCGCACTGCATGCTGACCGGGGCCGCCCCCGGCTTCGGCAACCGCATCTCCCACTCCCACCGGCGCACGTCACGCCGCTTCGACCCGAACGTCCAGCGCAAGCGCTACTGGCTGCCGAGCGAGGGCAGGCACGTACGGCTGCGGCTGAGCGCCAGGGCGATCAAGACCGTCGACGCGATCGGCGTCGAGGCCGCCGTCGCCAGGATTCGTGCCCGTGGAGTGAGGATCTGATGGCCAAGAAGAGCAAGATCGCGAAGAACGAGAAGCGCCGGAGGGTCGTCGCCCGATACGCCGCGCGCCGGGCCGAGCTCAACGAGATCGTGCGCCGACTGTCGTCCTCCGAAGCGGAAAGGGCGGCTGCACAAAGGGAGTTGGCACGTCAGCCGCGGGACGCGAGCGCCACGCGCGTACGCAACCGCGACAGCGTCGACGGCCGGCCGCGCGGATATCTGCGCGCCTTCGGCCTCTCCAGGGTGAATCTGCGCGAGCAGGCGCATGCGGGCTTCCTGCCCGGGGTGCGGAAGTCTTCCTGGTGACGTGAGGGGCGGCTGGTAGCTTGCTGCGGGCCGGGCCGCGTACCGGCTGTCACATCCGCAACGTAGGGGGATCTTGTGCTGAAGCGCGTACGGACCGGTGCCGCCGCGGCGGGAGTTGCCGCGGCGCTCGTGCTCACCGGATGCAGCAGCGACAGCGGCGACGGGGGCGACGGCGGCAAGTCCAAGGAGACGCCGCAGGCCTCGGCCACGGAGTCCGCGGGCGGCGACACGGGGGGTTCCGGTTCCGGCGGGAAGTCCGGGAGTCTTCAGGGCAGTTGGGTCACCACGTCCCAGGGCAAGAGCGTCGCCCTGCTCATCAGCGGCAAGAAGGTGGCCCTGGTCGGCGAGCACGTGTGCAGCGGGACCGCCGGCGACGAGATGGGCATGCAGATGCTCACCCTGAAGTGCGCCGACGGGAACACCGACCGGAACATGGGGCAGGTCAAGTCCGTCGACGCCGCGACCCTGAAGGTGTCGTGGGAAGGCTTCGGGGACGACACGTTCCGCAAGACGGACAACGGGAAGCTGCCGTCGGGATTCCCGACGATGGGGCTGCCGACGTCCTGACGCGGGCGGGCTCTCTCTCCCTCGCGGCCGCCTCGTAAGCCGCTCTCCCGTTGTCGGGCCGCTCTCCCGTTATCGGGCCGCTCGATCCTCCGGACCGGGCGGCCCTTCGGGTTTCTGATCCTCGGGTTTCTGATCCTCGGGTTTCCGCTCCTCGGGTTTCTGGTCCTCGGGTTTCCGCTCCTCGGGATTCCGGTCGTCGGGCTTCCGGTCGTCGGGCTTCCGGTCCTCGGGCGATGTGTCGGGTTTCAGGGTGATCGGGGGTACGTCGGTGTCGAGTGCGTCGGAGAGTTCCTCCAGGGCCTCGATGAGCAGGCCCGCGCCCCTGCGTACGACCCGGTCCGGTACGTCCTCGCCGTCCCAGTCCGCGAGGGCGTCCCGCACCGCCTGCCACTGCGGCACCCGGCGCTCGCGCACCGCACGCGCGCCGTCCTCCGTGGCGGTGCGCAGCGCCTTCGCGAGGCGGGCGGCCGCCGGGACGGGGGTCGCGTCACGTTCGGGGAGGTGCGCCTCCATCAGCATCTCGACCCGGCCGATGTGCCGCAGGGCGTGTTCGGCGTCGTCGGCCGCCGCGCGGGAGAGGCCGCGGTGGCGCACCGGTTCGGTCCGCGCCCTGTCCGCGGCCTCCTGCCAGGCGAGTTCGGCCGTGCGGGCGGCGAGCAGGGCCTCGCGCACATCGGGCAGGTTCCCGCCGCCGGGCTCCGCGTAGCGGCCGATCACGGCGGCGCCGTACCGGCCGACGGCGAGCAGCCAGTCCGCGAGGCGCGTGCGCAGGCGGGGCGTCTCCCAGGCCGGGTACAGCGCGTACGCCAGCATCGCGAGGAGGCCGCCGACGAGCGTGAGGACGACCCGCTCGGGGACCGTCTGGTCCCACGCCTCGCCGCCCATGCCGAGCAGGAACACGACGTACGCGGCGATGCAGGCCTGCGCGGCGAGCTGGCCCGTACGCATCACGAGGTACATCAGGCCCGCGCAGATGACGGCGAGCGTCGCGGAGAGGGCGGTGTCCGGGTGGGCGACCTGGACGAGCCCGGTGGCGAGGGCGACTCCGATGAGCGTGCCGCCGAAACGGGCCACCGCGCGCGAGTACGTCTGTGAGAAGTCGGGACGCATGACCATGACGGCGGCCATCGGCGCCCAGTAACCGTGGCCGAAGGGGAGGGCGGTGCCGATGAGGTAACCGACCGCGGCGACGGCCGCCACCCGGATGGCGTGCCGGAGAATCGGCGACCCGCGATACAGCTCCTTGCGCATCGCTCCGGCCGCGATGGGGAGCAGCCGGACGAGGGTGGGGCGGGTGAGCTGGGCGTTCTCGTTGCGGGGCTCGGGATGCTGAGTGTCTGTCCGGGCGCCGGCGGTCTCCAGTACGTCACTCAGGAGCGAGCCGAGGCGCGCCGCCGCCCGCTTCGCCGGACCGGAGAGGATCGCCCCCGTGTCGGGGGTCTTGAACGTGGCGACCGCCGCCGGGGGCACCCTGACCGTGGCTCCGTGGCGGATCGCCCGCGCCGCCGCGTCCAGCATCGAGCCCGCCGCGCCCAGGAGTTCCCGCACGCGCTCGCGTTCGGGCCCTTCGTCCGGGACGCCGACGGCCGGGTCCGCGAGGGAGGCGAGGACCGGGCGGATGCGTTCGGCGATGCCGCGGGCGCCGCGCAGCTGGGCCGGGCGGGTGCGGGCCTGGCGCGGGGTGAGCGCGGCGGCGCTGCGCGCCAGCATCAGCGGTTCCCCGTCGAACGGGGCGACCGGGTCGTGGCGCAGCCGGCGCGCGTAGTCGGCCTCCGCGGCGAGCGCGTCGGCCAGGGCGTCGCGGTGCGCGCCCCATCTCCGTACCGGGAAGAGGATCACGAGGGCGGCCTGGACGAGACCGCCGAAGACCATCATCGCGGCGTGCCCGGCTGCGGCCGCGACCGAGGTCGGCAGGGTGATCGTGACCAGCATCATCGCGACGTTCGACGACGCGATGATGCCGATCGTCGGACCGGCCGCCCAGGCGAGGCCCGCCAGGAACGTCCACAGGACGAGGAGCGCGAGGAAGAGGACGAGGTGGCCGCCGGTGAGGTAGCCGAGGAACGTCGAGACGCCGAGGCTCGCGCCGGAGGCGACGGCCAGCTCGGGGCGGGGGCGCCAGCTGCGCTGGAACGTGGCGATCGCCGCCTGGAACGCGCCGAACGCGGAGCTCGCCGCGACCGCCGGGCCGAAGAACGTGAGGCTGATCGTGATCACGATGGCCAGACCGGCGGCGCCGCGCAGCGCGATCAGGGGTTCCAGGCGTTTCCGCTCGACACTCAGGCCCGAGCGGGTGGTGTCCTTCAGCGCCCGGAACCAGCTCACTCCGTCAGGATACGGGCGAGTCGGGCATATGGGTTGGGGTGGTTTGGTTCGGGGGTCGGGTCGGGGGTTGGTTCGGGGCTTGCTTCAGGCGTTGGTCCGGGGGGTTGGGCCGGGCTTGCTTCAGGTGTTGCTCCGGGGTCGGGTGGGGGGGTGCTTCGGGTGTTGGTTCAGGGGTTGGTTCACCGGTGCGTGCCGCCGCCGCGCACCTCGGCGCGGTCCGAGACGCGGGCGCGGTCGGCGGCGGCCACGCCCTCCGCCCAGCCGGCGCCGTCGCTGACGCCCCGGACCCGGGTCGTCACGGTCTGCGGGAACATGTCGTCGGTCCGGCCGGCCACCGCGACATCGCGCGCCGCCAGGACCGGCAGCAGCCCGCCCTCCTGGCTCCGGCCGGTCACCTCCTCCGCCACAGCCGCGAGCCGGTCGCCGATGCGGTGCGCGTACGCGGCGAGGAACGCCTGCCGGAAGGTCTTGGTCCGCTTGCGTCCCCCGGCGCGCTGCTCGGCCTCGGCCCGCGTCATCGCCGCCGTGCCCTGCACCAGCAGCGACGTATGGAGCAGCTCCACCGCCTCCAGGTCGGACTCGAAGCCGACGACCGTGGAGAAGCCGAAGCCGCTGTTCCACACCGCGCGGCAGCGGTTCGCCGACGCGACCGCGTCCAGGAGGGCCGCCTTCGCCGTCTCGTACGGGGCGTCCACACCGATCCGGCACGCGACGGGCGTGTCCTTCGCGTGCGTACGGGCCGCGAGGAGCGCCGCGTCGACGCTGTGCCTGGTCATCAGTTCCTGCGCCTTCGCCGCCAGCGCCTCGGCCTCCGGCGGGTAGCCGGTCGCCTCGGCCTTGGCGAGCAGCGCGCGGATCCGGGCGAGCTCGCGCGGCTCCCCCGCGACGGGCCGCGCCACGGATTCGCCGGGCACGGGCCCCACGGCCTCTATCGGCGGGAGGCGCAGGAGGAGTCTGTACAGCTCCAGGACGGCGGTGGCATACGAGAAGCGGTCGAGGCGGGGGCCCCGCGTTCCGGGGCCCGATGCCTGCCCCGGGTCCTGCGGGAGCTCGGCGAGCTGTGCGTCCCAGCGCGCGGGCAGGTACTCGTAACGTGCGGTCTCGGCGCGGATCAGGCGGGCCGCGATGTATCCGTGCGGACTCTCTTCGAGGTCACGTACGACGATGCGCATGACGTCGGCGGGCTGCCAGCCGCGCTCCCAGGACCGGCGTACGAACTCCTGCCCGCGCAGGGCGAGTTGGGTGTCGGCGGACGGGTCGGCGGCGAGCAGGGACGCGCCGGTGTCGAGCCCGGCCTCCGCACCCTCCCCGTACAGGGCGGCCGCGAAAGCGCGCTCGACCGTGGTCCGCGTCGTACGTTCCGTCATGCGGGGGCGCCGCCTCCTTGCCTGTTTGGTCCGCTGGTCCGCTGTGCGCGGGTTCGCTGTGCGGCCTGACGTGTCTTGCCTTGCCTTTTCTTGTCTTGCTCTGGTCTTCCATGGTCTCAGGCGCATACGGGGGTAGGGCTGGCCATACCCCCTGGACGCCCCCCAGTGGTCGTGTTCGCGGGGCGCCGCGGCGGTTGGGTTGAGGCATGACCACACCTGCTGTGCGCCTCACCGCCGTACGCCGCGAGTAGCGCGGCGTCACCGCCCTCGACGGGGTCGACCTCGACTTCCACGCCGGGACCTTCACCGCCGTGATGGGGCCCTCCGGGTCCGGGAAGTCGACGCTCCTCCAGTGCGCCGCGGGCCTGGACCGTCCGACGTCGGGCACCGCCACCCTCGCCGGGACCGACCTCACCGGACTCGGCGAACGGGCACTCACGCTCCTGCGCCGGGACCGGATCGGTTTCGTGTTCCAGTCCTTCAACCTGCTGCCGGCGCTCACCGCCGCGCAGAACGTGGCGCTCCCCCTGCGGCTCGCCGGGCGGCGGCCCTCGCGCGCGGAGGTGCGCGACGCGCTGGGGCGCGTGGGCCTCGCCGAGCGCGCGGGGCGCCTCCCTTCACAGCTCTCCGGCGGCCGGCAGCAGCGGGTGGCCCTGGCCCGCGCCCTGATCACCGTCGCGCTCGGGGTGACCCTGGTCGCGAGCATGGGGCTGGGGCTCGCGGCGGCCGCCGACCCGCCCCCGGGCAAGCCGCAGCGGTTCGCCGCGCAGCCTGTCGTGGTCATGCCGCACAACACTCTGACCGTAGAGGTCGACCGGGGACCGAAGCACACTCCGGACACAAAGAAGATTCCCTATCCACAGCCTGTGGACAAAGAATTGCTGTGCGAGCTCGCCGATTTGGGCACCGTTCACCGTGATCATCTCGCGCCGGACGCGGTCGGCGTAGACGCCTCGGCCGCCGCCGTACGCGAGGTGGTCGGCGACCGGGCGCAGGTCCTGACCGGCGCGGCACGGCACCTGGCAGACCCGGCAAGGGATGCTGCAACTCCTTGGCATCGCCCTCACCTATACGGCGATCTCGCTGGCCGGAACGCGGTTGATGGCCGCGTCCGTACGGGACGGGGAGCTGCGGGCCCTGCGCCGGGCGGGAGCCACGCGAGCCCGGGTCAGTTGGATGCTCGCCGGCGAGGCACTGGTCTCGGTCGCGGCCGGCACGGCCCTCGGACTGGCCGTCACCGCGCTCAACCTGGGAGGACTCGCGGCTGCGCTCGGCCTGCTCGCGCCCGGGTCCGGTGCGGGGGCGGGCTTGGGACTGGGATCGGGAGTGGGATGAGCAGTGGGATAGGGAATGGGCCTGGGGTCGTTGTGCCGTGGGCTGTCGTTGGTTCGGCCGTGGGCGTGTGTGCGGTGGTCGCTGTGGGGGCGGGGGTGCTGGGCGCGGGATGGGGGCGCCGGAATGGTGTGGGTGGGTGAGAACGCTCTGGTGACGGGGTGGCGGGTGCCGCCGGGATGGGGGCGCCGGAATGGTGAGCGCGGGTGAGAGCGCTCTGGTGACGGGGGGAGAGGACCTACACCAGCAGGACCAGCCCCGCCCGGTTCGACAAAGTAGCGAAATGAGAGGCAGGCGCGAGCATGGAAGCCATCGTTTTCGAGGAGTTCGGCGGACCTGAGGTACTGCGCTTCAAGGGCGACATCGAGGAGCCGCACGCGGGTCCCGGCCAGGTCCGGGTGAAAGTCGCGGCCGTCGGGGTCAACCCCATCGAGTACAAGATCAGGAACGGCTGGATGGAGCAGGCCTTCCCGACCTCCTTGCCGGCCGTACCCGGCAACGAGTTCGCCGGAACCGTCGACGAGCTCGGCGAGGGCGTCACCGGCCTCTCGGTCGGCGACGAAGTCCTCGGCTGGACCGAGACCGGCGCGTATGCCGCCTATGCCCTGGCCCAGGCCTCCGCTGTCACCCCGCGGCCCGCCGGACTCGAACCCGCCGAGGCGGCCGCCCTCCCCATCGCCGGCGAAACGGCCCAGCGCGTACTCGACCTGCTCGGCGTACGCAGCGGCGAGACGCTGCTGATCCACGGCGCCGCGGGCGCGGTCGGCTCGATGGGCGTGCAGCTGGCCGTGGCCCTCGGCGCGACGGTGATCGGCACGGCCTCCCCCGCCAATCACGAGTATCTGCGCTCCATCGGCGCCATCCCCGTCGCATACGGGGACGGGCTTGTGGAGCGGGTGCGCGCGGCGGCCCCGCAGGGCGTGGACGCGGTGTTCGACGCGGCGGGCAAGGGCGCGCTGGCGGTCTCGGTCGCACTCCGCGGAGGCACGCCGGACCGGGTCGTCACCATCGCCGACCCAGACGCCGCCAAGTACGACGTGACCTTCTCGCCCGGCGGCACCGACCGTGCCAAGGCCCGCGAGGGCCTCACCCACCAGGCCGCACTCGCCGCGGACGGCAGACTCCACATCTCGATCGCCGACACGTTCCCCCTCCGCGACGCGGCCAAGGCACAGGCCCTGAGCGAGACGGGCCACGTGCGGGGCAAGCTGGTGCTGCTGGTGGGCTGAGGCGACAGGTGGACCTGGTGATCCTCGTGGGGTGAGCGGGCGCGGACCCAGGACACGCAGGGTCGCCGGCACGCGCCACCCACGAGGACCCCTCCTCCGCCAACCAGGACGCCACCCGTGACACCACCCGCCCCTGCGGATGCCGACTCCGCCGGACACTGCGACGCTCGAAGGATGAGAGTGGCGCTTGCGCAGACCGACTGCGTGCTCGGCGACGTGGACGAGAATCTGACCGTCGCCCGGGAGCAGACCGAGCAGGCGGCGGCCCAGGGCGCCGACCTCGTGGTCTTCCCCGAGCTGAGCCTGCACGGCTATCACCTCGGCGCCCTGCGCCAGGACGTCTCCCTCCCGGTGACGGACCCGCGTCTGGCCGCCCTCTCGACGCTCGGCGCGGATGTTGTGATCGGCCTGCACGAACACACCAGCCTGCGCGCCTACAACACCTCCGCCTACTACGCAGGTGGCCAACTCCTCCATTCCCACCGCAAGTTGTACCTGCCGAACTACCTTGCCTGGGAAGAGCGCAAGCACGTCAGCCCCGGCCAGCATCTGCGCGCGTACGACCTGCCGCACGGCCACGGCCGTGCCGCGACTCTCGTCTGCAACGACGCCTGGCAGCCGGTCCTGCCGTGGCTCGCCGTGCAGGACGGCGCCGAGGTGGTCATCGTCCCCGCGAACAGCGCGGCGACACTCGACCCGGAGGCCATGGACACGGGCCTGTACTGGGACACGCTCCTCGCCTACACCGCGAAGATGCTCCAGTGCTGGGTCGTCTTCGTGAACCGCGTCGGCAATGAACATGGCGCCTCCTTCTGGGGTGGCTCCCGCGTGGTCGACCCACGCGGAACGGTCGTGGCCCAGGCCCCGAAGTGGGAACCGAGCTTGGTGACAATCGACATCGACCTCCACGAGGCCCGCCGGCAACGCAGGGTCGTCCCTCTGGTCGCGGAGGCCCGCCTCGGCCTGATCGACCGCGAGGTCCGCCGCCTGATCGACGAGGGCGGCGACAGCTGACGGGAATCCCGGCCCAGCCCTCACGCCCGGGCGGGCGCCCGGCGTCACCTCTACGAGCACCACCACCGCCCCGCCTGTCCCGACACCCCGGCGCTGTCAGTGCCGGGTGTAAGACTCACCGACATGACCGAGAAGTGGGCCATCGCGGCCACCGAGGACGGCGGAGCCCAGCTCGCGCCGCTCGGTGCCGACGGCGAACCCGCCGCCCCGGTCCGCCAGGAGCCCAGCCTCGCGGAAGCGGTCCGCTCCCGCCCCGACGTCACGCGCTGGATCTGGCGATCGACAGCAGCCGTCTACCCCCGCCTGCTCGCCGCGGGCGTCCGCGTTCCACGCTGCTACGACATCGAGGACGCCGAGACTCTCCTCCTCGGCCACGCCGGCCGCTTCGGGGAACCCCGCTCCGCGGCCGCCGCCCTGGCCAGGATCCACGGCACGGCCGTCCCTCCGGACCCCCCTCAACGAGCCGCGACCCCCGGCTCCCAGTCCTCCCTCTTCGAACCACAGCCCATCCATGTCCGCCTCGAAGACCTCACAGAGGTGTACGCCGATCAGCAGCGCCGCCACGACGCCACCGCCCACCCGGGCCGGATGCGGCTGCTCACCGCCGCCGAGTCCGCGGCCATGCTCGTGGCAGCCGAGATGAACGCGGCGGGCCTCCCCTGGAGCGCCGACGTGCACCGCTCCGTACTGCACGAGCTGCTCGGCGAGCGCTACGCGGGCGGCGGCGAACCGCGCCGCCTCGCCGAACTGGCCGCCGAGGTGTCCGAGGCGTTCGGCCGTCGCGTGCGCCCCGATCTGCCCGCCGACGTGGTGAAGGCGTTCGCCCAGGCCGGCGTCAAGATCACGTCCACGCGCCGCTGGGAGATCGAGTCGATCGACCATCCGGCCGTACGCCCCCTGATCGAGTACAAGAAGCTGTACCGGATCTACACCGCACACGGCTGGTCCTGGCTCCAGGACTGGGTCCGCGACGGCCGCTTCCGCCCCGAGTACCTGCCTGGCGGCACCGTCACGGGGCGCTGGGTCACCAATGGCGGTGGCGCACTCCAGATCCCCAAGGTCATCCGCCGTGCCGTCGTCGCCGACCCGGGTTGGCGCCTCGTTGTCGCCGACGCCGACCAGATGGAACCCCGCGTCCTCGCCGCCATCTCCCGCGACCCCGGCCTGATGGAGGTCGCCGGGCGAGAGACCGACCTCTATCAATCCGTCTCCGACCGGGCCTTCTCCGGCGACCGCGCCAAGGCAAAGCTGGCGGTGCTCGGCGCGGTGTACGGCCAGACGTCCGGTGACGGCCTCAAGAACCTCGCCGCCCTCCGCCGCCGCTTCCCGCAAGCCGTCGCCTACGTCGACGACGCCGCCCGTGCGGGCGAGGAGGGCCGCCTCGTACGGACCTGGCTCGGCCGCACCTGCCCACCGGTCGCCGGCGCCGGCGACCAGGACGAGGCAGGCATCCCCCAGGACGGCCCGACGCCCGAACCATCGGGAGACAGAGACACCGAGTTCACCCCCGGCTACGCCTCCTCGAACTCCCGCGCCCGCGGTCGCTTCGCCCGCAACTTCGTCGTCCAGGGCAGCGCCGCCGACTGGGCCGACCTGATGCTCGCCGCCCTGCGCCAGTCCTGCACCGGGATGGCGGCGGAACTGGTCTTCTTCCAGCACGACGAGGTGATCGTGCACTGCCCGGAAGAGGAAGCGGAAGCAGTGACCGCGGCGATCCGCGTGGCCGCAGAACTGGCCGGCCACCTCACATTCGGCGACACCCCGGTCCACTTCCCTTTCACCACCGCCGTGGTGAAGTGCTACGCCGACGCGAAGTGACGTGCTTCCACCAGGCCATTCACGACACCCCGTAGCTCACAGCCCGGCGGCCACCGATCACCAATCACTGACCAGCACATACTGCTGACCGGTCGGCGGTCGCGGAGCACCAAGCACCAAGCACCAAGCACCAAGCACCAAGCACCAAGCACCAAGCACCAAGCACCAAGCACCAAGCACCAAGCACCAAGAGCGTCCCTCGTCGCCGCCCTACCCCTCCCACTTCTCACTCGTGGCTATCACCTTGAGCTGTGTCATGGTCAGCGCGGGCGTCGTCCTCGTGGCCGCGGTGTTCTGCGTGCCTGAGTTGAACGCCGATATCACCACGCGGAACCCGTCCTTGCGGATCGTGTCCACGGTCCACATCACCACGCCCTGGCCTCCCTTCTCGCCGGGCCCCTGACGCGTGACGACCTTCGTGCCGTCCGGCAGGGTCTGCGCGCCGGAGCCGAAGAGCTCGCCCTCCACATCCGACATGTTGGGCTGCACATTGATCTGGACGAGGCTCGCCCCCTTGCCGTCGTTCACCACCACGTACGCGAAGCCGTCGCCACCCTGGCGGGTCGTCACCTTGGCACTCTTCGGCAGCAGCGAGGTGAGGTTCTCGAGGATGGTGTCGCCGCTCGCGGCCTGCGGGACCGGCTGCTGCACGGGCTCGTCCTGCGGCTTGGGCAGCGCCCGCAGTATCGGAAGCCACTCCTTCGAGGTCACCAAAGCCTTCAACTGTGCGGTGCTGAGCGGCGGTTCGGCCCGGGAGACGGGTTCCCCCTTCTCCGCCGGCGCATTCCATTCGCTGGCATCGACGGTGAAGCCCTCCGGCGTCACCATGTACGCGTGCCACCACTTGGTGTCCGCACGCTTGTCCGGGTACTCATAGCCCTGCAGGAGCAGCAGCCTGGAGCCGTCGGTCAGCGTCTTGCTCCAGCAGGAGTCGTACGGCGTGTAGACCTTCTCGGGGCAGGCGAGCTGTTCAGCGACCCTCGTGCTCTCAGGGTCGACCCGGCCCAGACTCAGCCCGATGACCGCCTTGCCCTTGCCGTCGTCGAAGACGACCGAGGCGCGCGGCCCGAACCCGTCCTCCGTACCTCGGCCCGACTCGCCGCTGAACTTGCCGTCGGGCAGCAGCCCTTCGAGGGTCTTGATCAGATGGCCGGCCGAGAACTGCGGCCCTTCACCCGGCTTACTCGTCTTTCCCTTGGTCGTGCTGCCCGGCTTGGGCTGCGCGGCCACCGGGGTGCCGTGCCCGGCCTCGGCCCCGAAGGCCCCGGCGGCGTACGACGCGCCGAATCCGACCGCGGCGAGCGCGGCGAAGCTCCCCGTGACGGTCGCGGCCCGCCTGCGCCGCAACCTGCGCCGGCCGCGTGCCACGCCACCGTCGACCAGCGGCCCACCCGCGGCGTTGAACGTCTCACCGGTTATCCGCAGGGCCTCCCCGAGGCCGTCCACGAAAGCTTCCTGGTCACGGTCTTCGCCTGTTCCTGACATGCCGAACCACCACTCCTCACACAAGGTCGAGTCAAGCTCATTACGCGGCGAACTCGGCCACGCTGCCGCCCAGTTGCTCCCGCAGCCGCGCCAGCGCCCGCGTGCTCCGCGTACGCACCGCCGCCGAGCTGACGTTCAGAATCTCCGCGGTCTCCATCACTGACCGGTCCTCCCAGTACCGCAGCACGATCACTGCCCGGTCCTTTGGCGGCAGCTGGCGCAGCGCGTCGAGAAGAGTGATCCGCAGCGAGGCGTCACCCGGCGCGCTCTCCGAGGTCTCCGGCAGCTCATCGCTGGGCCGCTCCTGCGCGGAACGCCGCCGCTGGTGCGCGAGGAAGGCATGTATGAGGACGGTCTGGGCGTACGCCGCCGGGTTCCCGACCCGTGACGACCGCCCCCACACCACGTACATCCGCCCCAGCGTCTCCTGCACCAGATCCTCGGCGAAGTGCGTATCGCCACTGGTCAACAGGCATGCCGAACGGAACAGGTGTCCTGTCCGGGCCTCCGCGAACTCCCGGAACCCACTCTCCTTGGACCGCCTCATCAGGCGCCCTCCCCCTCATCGCCCCACACCTTTTAGATGCGGTGAGGCGGACGAGATGTTTCAGCGATGGGTTGCGTCCAGGGAAGTGGTGTACGGGTTCGACCTGATCCGGGGGTTTGCTCCGGCATCGGGATGGTGCCCGCATAGATGAACGGCCACCGGCTGATCTTCGAAGTGACCAAGCCTCGGAGGAGATCAGCACGATGACCGCATTCCGAAGCATCGAAAAGGGGGCGGCTCATCTCGCCAAAGACCCGGGCCGCCCCTGCCAACCAGCCCGCTACAGACCTGTTGGAGGTCTCCCAGCATGACGCAACCCACCGGCATCCGGCGAGTGGCGTTCCTGGATGCCGCCCTGACGGCCGCTGAGCGCGGCTGGCACGTCCTGCCCCCCCTGCGCCCCGCCGACAGGCGACCCGCGCTGCACGGAGAGGACACCTCTCCCTGCACCCGCGACTGCGCGGGCGGACACCGCGAGTGGGAGGACCGAGCCACGATGGACCCCGACCGGATCCGGCGCGCCTGGGACACCCTGCCGTTCAACATCGGTATCGCCACCGGCCCTTCCGGGCTGATGGCCGTCGACCTCGACATGCCAAAGCGGAAAGGCAGTTCGGGCACGCCTAGCGGCGTGACGACCTTCACGGCGCTCTGCGAGGGCGTCGGACGGGCCGTCCCCGACACGTACCGAGTGCGGACCGCGAGCGGCGGACAACACCAGTACTTCAGGACTGCACACGGCACGCCAGCGCATGCCCCGAACGCAAGGTGGGCGGGCTCGCCTTCACCCGCCCCAAGACAAACAAGGGCCGAAGCGAGGTGCCAATCCCGCCGCTGTTCCTCCCTTACCTCCTTGAGCACAAGGTGCAGCAGGACAAAGCGCGGGTCGCCGCGGCCGAGCTGTGGCAGGAAGACGACGCGGTGTTCACGCGCCCGGACGGCCGGCCGCTCGACCCCCGGGCGGACTGGGAGGAGTTCAAGGAGCTACTCGAAGAGGCCGGTATCAGCGTCCGGCGCCTCTACGACGGAGGCCGCCACACCGCTGGCACGATCCTGAACGAGCTCGGGCTGGACATGCCGACGAACATGGAGATCCTCCGGCACACGCAGATCAGCCAGACCCGGCGCTACGTGAAGGGTCGGTCCACCCTCTCGAAGGACGTCATGCGCCGCATCGGAGACGTCTTCATGCCCGAACCGGAACCCACCACTGAGACCAGAACTGAGACCGGGGACAGCAAGGCGGCCCGTGCCCCGCGTCGCCGCCGCGTCCGCCAAAAGCAAAAGCCCCAGGTCACGGCGAGTGAGTCCTGGGGCTTCCACAGAGCCGCCTTCGGGATTCGAACCCGAGACCTACGCATTACGAGTGCGTTGCTCTGGCCATCTGAGCTAAGGCGGCGCGCCGTCTGCACCATGGTGCGGTCAGCAACGTCGCCAAGTCTACACAGTTTTCGGGGGTGCTCCGCACACCCTCCGCCCAGGCCCCGGGACGGGCGTCCCGGGGCGTCGGAAAGTACCCTCGCACCCCTTATGAGCAGCGCTTTCCGTCCTTGGGCGGGGTGCCGTCCACGAGGTACGCGTTGATCGCGGAGTCGATGCAGTCGCTGCCGCGGCCGTACGCCGTGTGGCCGTCGCCCTCGTAGGTGAGGAGCGTGCCCGAGTCGAGCTGGCCGGCGAGGGACTGTGCCCAGCGGTACGGGGTGGCCGGGTCGCGGGTCGTGCCGACGACGACGATCGGGGCGGCGCCCTTCGCCTCGATGCGGTGAGCCTCGCCGGTCGCCTTCACCGGCCAGTACGTGCAGTTCAGTGCCGCCCATGCGAGACCGTCGCCGAAGACCGGGGACGCCTGCTCGAAGGACGGCAGGACGGCCTTCACGTCGTCGGGGCTCTTGAAGGACGGCGGCAGGTCGAGGCAGTTCACGGCCGCGTTGGCCGCCATCAGGTTCGCGTACGTACCGTCGCTGTCGCGCTCGTAGTAACTGTCGGAGAGGGCGAGCAGGCCCGCCCCGTCCTTGTTCTTGATCGCCGAGCTGAGCGCGGAACGCAGCTTCGCCCACTCCCCCTCGTCGTACATCGCCGCGATCACGCCGGTCGTGGCGAGGGCCTCGCCGAGCTTGCGGCCCGAGGGGTCGCCGGTGGGGATGGGGGTGCGGTCCAGGTCGGCGAAGAAGGCCTTGAGGCGCTTGCCCGCGTCGGCGGCACTCCCCGTACCCAGGGGGCAGTCGGAGCGCCGTGCGCAGTCCTTCGCGAACGACTGGAACGCCGTTTCGAAGCCGGCCGTCTGGTCGCGGTTCATCTCCTGCGCGGACAGGGACGGGTCCATCGCGCCGTCCAGGACGAGGCGACCGACCCGCTTCGGATAGAGCCCCGCGTAGGTCGCCCCGAGGAACGTGCCGTACGACGCCCCGACATACGTCAGCTTGTCGTCGCCGAGCGCCGCACGCAGGACGTCCATGTCGCGGGCCGCCTCGACCGTGGAGACGTGCGGCAGCACCTCCCCGGACCTCGTCTCGCAGCCGGCCGCGTACTTCGTGAAGGCCGCCGACAGTTCGTTCGTCTCCGCCTGGTCGTCGGGCGTGACGTCGGTCTGCGTGTAGGCGTCCATCTGCTTGCCGTCGAGGCACTCGACCGGTTCGCTGCGGGCGACGCCGCGCGGGTCGACCGCGACCATGTCGTAGCGGGCGCGGACCGCCGCCGGGTAGCCGAGGGCGGCGTACGACTGGAGGTAGCCGATCGCCGAGCCGCCGGGCCCGCCGGGGTTGACCAGGAGCGAACCGAGGCGCTTGCCCGGGCCGGTGGCCTTCTTGCGGGCCACCGCCAGCTTGACGTCACCGGCCTCCGGCTTCTCGTAGTCCAGCGGCGCCTTCATCGTGGTGCATTCGAAGCCGGAGACGCCGCACTCGCGCCAGGTCAGCGACTGCCCGTAGTAGGCCGCCAGGTTGGCGGGGGTCGCCCTGGGCAGCGCGGCCAGCGAGATGTCCGCCGTCCGTGTGCTTCCCGAACTCCCTGGTGAGCAGGCGGACATGAGGAGTCCGGCGGCGAGCAGGGTTCCACAGGCCCGGAGGCCTCGGACAGGGGAATGATGACGCCTGAAGTACATCAGCCGAGCCTAACTGTCCGCGTTCGGCCAGTCGCGGTGTGTGGCCACCGCGCCCCGTACGAGTTAATCGAATGAATGGAAGGTGTGTCAGCCCGCCCGCAGCGCCATCGTCATCGCCTCCACGGCGAGCAGCGGCGCCACGTTGCGGTCGAGCGCGTCACGGCATGCGGCGATCGCCTCGATGCGGCGGAGCGTGGCCTCGGGCGAGGCCGCGCGGGCGAGGCGCTCCAGGGTGTCCTGCGCCTCAGTGTTCGCGAGGGCCACGCGGGAGCCGAGCTGCAGGGCGAGAACATCGCGGTAGAAGCCCGTGAGGTCAGTGAGGGCCAGGTCGAGGCTGTCGCGCTGCGTACGCGTTCTGCGGCGCTTCTGGCGGTCCTCCAGCTCCTTCATGGCGCCGGCCGTGCCGCGCGGCATCCGGCTGCCGCTCTGCCCGCCGAGCGCCGCCTTCAGCTCCTCGGTCTCCTTGGTGTCGACCTCCTCGGCGAGCTGCTTGGTGTCCTCCGCCGCGGTGTCGATCAGCTCCTGCGCGGCCTTGAGGCACCCGCCGACATCGTCGACACGCAGGGGCAGCTTCAGCACCGCCGCTCTGCGCGCCCGCGCGCGCGGGTCCGTGGCGAGGCGCCGCGCGCGGTCGATGTGGCCCTGCGTGGCGCGGGCCGCCTCGGCGGCGACGTCCGGCTCGATGCCGTCGCGTCGTACGAGCATGTCGGCCACTGCCTCGACCGCGGGCGTACGCAGCGTCAGGTGGCGGCAGCGGGAGCGGATCGTGGGCAGCACGTCTTCCAGGGAGGGCGCGCAGAGCAGCCAGACGGTCCGCGGGGCGGGCTCCTCGACGGCCTTCAGAAGTACGTTCCCCGCGCCCTCCGTGAGGCGGTCCGCGTCCTCCAGGACGATGACCTGCCACCGGCCCACGGCGGGCGACAGCTGTGCTCTGCGGACGAGCTCGCGGGTCTCCTTCACGCCGATGGAGAGCAGATCCGTACGGACGATCTCCACATCGGCATGCGTGCCCACGAGGCTGGTGTGACAGCCGTCGCAGAATCCGCAGCCGGGGGCTCCGCCCAGCGCCCGGTCCGGGCTGACGCACTGGAGCGCGGCGGCGAAGGCGCGCGCCGCAGTCGCCCGCCCCGCACCGGGCGGACCGGTGAAGAGCCAGGCGTGCGTCATCCTGGAGGCCTCGGGCGGCGGAGCGTTCGTCACGTTGGCCGTGACGAGCGCGTCGGCGTCCCGCGCGGCGGCGTCGAGCTGCGCGGCCACGCGCTCCTGACCCACCAGGTCGTCCCATACGGGCATGGACTACCGCCTCACCGTCGAACTCCGGCACTTCGCTCTACCGGATTCATTGTGCGGGACGCCACTGACAACGCCGTCCGGCGACCGCGCCACTGGTCAATCCAGCCCTCGGTCGCCGGACGGCAACAGCTTCCCCGCGGTCGGCTCAGCGCCGGCCCCGGCGCCTGCCGCCCGCGCCTTCGTCGCCCTCACCGTCGTCGTGCCCGCCGAGCAACTCGTCCGCCAGCGACGGCAGGTCGTCCAGCGGGGTCTCCTCCGCCCAGTCGGGCCTCGGCCTCTGTCGCGGTCGGCCCTCCTCGTCGACCTGGGGCAGTTCACGCGTACGGTCGTTCGACCCAGCACCGGCACCCCCTGACGGAGCCGACGCCTGGCGCTCATCACGGAAGTACCCCGGCGGAACCCGATCCGCCGGCCCACCGCCGGCGACACCGGCACCGCTGCCCACTGAGTCATCACGCACCGGCGGCAGCACCGCCGTCTCGTCGGCGGCCCCGCCCTGCTGCTGCGCGGGACGCGGCGGCACCGGCAGCTGAGTCGTCTCGTCGTTGTCGCCACCACGCCAAGCCCCAGCCCTGGCGGCAGCGGCAGGACCGGCGTCAGGACCAGCCTCACCAGTCCCGGGACCCGTACCGGCGTCCCCGACCGGCGGCAGCACGGCCGTCTCATCGGCTGCCCCGCCCGTGGGCTTCACCACAGGCGTGGGAACGGTGGTCTCGTTGTCGGCCACCGGATGCCCGGCAGCACTCGCGGACCCAGCCCCCGCCCCAGCGGCAGAGGCAGAGGCAGAGGCAGAGGCAGAGGAGGCAGAGGCGGACTCGGCCGCCGCGGAAGCAGCCGCCGCAGATGCCGCCGCGAGCCGCCGTGCCTCCTCCGCCCGCAGCAGCGCCTCCTCCGCCTTGCGCTGCTTCTCCAGGCGTCGTTCCTCGGCCTCCGCGCGCAGGCGCGCCTCTTCCTCCGCCTGACGGCGGCGGCGCTCCTCCTCGGCGGCCCGGGTCTGTTCCTCGGCGAGGAGCCTGGCGCGCTCCTCCTCGGCCCGGCGCCGCGACTCCTCGGCGCGCTGCCGGGCCTCTTCGGCCTGGCGCTCGGCCTCACGCCGCTGCGCCTCCTCCAGCTCGCGCTGCTTACGCTCCTCCTCCTCGGCGCGCAGCTTGGCGAGCTGTTCCAGCCGCTCGCGCTCGACGCGCTCCTCCTCGGCCTTGCGGGCGGCCTCGGCCTCGGCCTTCCTGCGGGCCTCCTCCTCGGCGGCCTTGCGGGCCTCTTCCTGGGCCTTCACCTCGGCCTCGGAGAGCGGCAGCACCATGTCGAGCCGGTGCCGGACCACGGTCGTGACGGCTTCCGGCTCCTGGGCCGCGTCGACGACGAGATAGCGGCCGGGGTCGGCGGCGGCGAGCGTGAGGAAACCGGAGCGCACGCGCGCGTGGAACTCGGCCGGCTCCGATTCGAGCCGGTCGGGCGCCTCGGTGAACCGCTCGCGGGCCGCCTGCGGGTCGACGTCCAGCAGGACGGTCAGATGCGGTACGAGTCCACCGGTCGCCCAGCGGTTGATGCGGGCGACCTCGGTCGGCGACAGGTCGCGGCCGGCGCCCTGGTAGGCAACGGACGAGTCGATGTAGCGGTCGGAGATGACGACGGCGCCGCGTTCGAGGGCGGGCCGTACGACGGTGTCCACGTGCTCCGCGCGGTCGGCGGCGTACAGGAGGGCCTCAGCGCGGTGCGAGAGGCCTGCCGACGACACGTCGAGGAGGATCGAGCGCAGCCGCTTGCCGACCGGGGTCGCGCCGGGCTCGCGCGTGACGACGACCTCGTGGCCCTTGCCGCGGATCCACTCGGCGAGCGCCTCGGCCTGGGTCGACTTCCCGGCGCCGTCGCCGCCTTCCAGGGCGATGAAGAAGCCGGTGGCCGCGGGGGCCTGCGCCGGGTCGTTCCCACCGAGCAGCGCGTCGCGCAGGTCGTGCCGCAGGGGCACCCCGCTGCGGTCGTCGGCCTTGGCGAGTACGAGGGCGGCCACGGGCAGCAGCAGCGCGCCGACGAGCATCAGCGTGAAGGCGGCGCCGCCGTGCGCGAACACGAACTTGCCGTTGACCAGCCGGTGCGGGCCGATCGCGGCCGCGAGCAGGGGCGCCGCGACGGCGGCGACAGCGATGGACACCCGTACGACCGCCTGGAGGTGCTCGGTCGTGCGGGCGCGCCGGTAGTCCTCGGACTCCTGGTCGAGGATCGTGTGCCCGGTGTTGGCGGCGATGCCCGCGGTGACGCCGGCGAGGGTGACGATCAGCAGCACGCTCGTGACGTCGGGGACCAGGCCCGCGGCGAGCAGGGCGATGCCGGTCAGGGCGATCGCGAGCGCGAGGAGCCTGCGGCGCGACAGCGACGGCAGCACGGAGGGCGCCGAGCGGATGCCGATTACGGTGCCGCCGGTGAGCCCGAGCACGAGCAGCCCGAAGGTCACCGGGCCACCGGACAGGTCCTTGGCGTGCAGTACGGAGACGGCGACGGCCGCCGAGATCGCGGCGGCGACGGCGGCGCAGGCGAGGACGAGGAGCGGGATGGCGCCCGTGCGCCCCTTGTCGACGCCGCTGCCGGTCTTGGGGCGGCGCAGGCCCTCGAGCGGCGACCGCGCGCGCGGGGTCTGCGTGTCGGGCAGTTCGAGGAAGAAGACGACGGACAGCGAGGCGGCGAACAGACCGGCCGCCACGTAGGAGGCGAGTGCGGCCTGGTGCAGGCCGAACCAGTCGACCCCGGCCCCGATCAGGTTCCCCACGAGGGTGACTGCGACGAGCGCGGCGGCCGCGACGGGCAGCGCCACGAATCCGGTGCGCAGGGAGAGGCGCCGCAGCGCGTCCATGTGGTCGGGCAGCGGGCGTACGGCCGCGCCTTCGAGGGGCGGCGCGGGCAGCAGCGCGGGCGCCGCGCTCTCGCGCGACACGGTCCAGAAGCGCTCGGCGACGCCGACGACGAAGGCGGTGACGAGCAGGACCGCCAGCGCGTTGTCCGGCGTCCAGTCGATCCACAGGGGCGCGACGATGAGGAGCGCGGCCCGCACGCCGTCCGCGCCGACCATGGTCCAGCGCCGGTCCAGGGGACCGTCCGTGGAGGTCAGCGACGTGAGCGGGCCGAGGAGTACCGCTCCGAAGAGCAGCGTCGACAGGACGCGCGCGCCGAACACGGCGGCGACGGCGAAGGCCACGCCCCGGTACCCGCCCCCGAACGAGCCCTCGGAGACTGCTGTCTGAAGGGCCAGCACCACGAGCACGAGAAGCCCGAGTGCGTCACCGATGCCGCCCACGAGCTGGGCGCTCCACAGTCGTTTCAGCTGCGGCACCCGCAGCAGGGCGCGGACGGCGCGCTCCCGTGAATCTGCGACCAGGGCGTCGTCGGGGGCCGGATTCTGGGCCGTTGGCTGCTCGGCTCGCGTCATTCGTCCAGCCTATCCGGACCCACTGACTCCCCGAGGGTCCACCCGAACATACGGCCGCCGGGGCACTCGCCCCGGCGGCCGTACGACATGCACGCGCACGTGCACACTGCCGTGTGCCACTCCTCCGTAGAAGGACCTCAGTAGAGGACCACCGAAAGTTGGCTGCTCCTCATGACTACTCGTCCGTAGAGGTCGACTTCGAAGCCGTCGCCTTCTTGGCCGTCGTCTTCTTCGCCGCGGTCGTCTTCTTGGCAGCCGTCGTCTTCGAAGCGGCGGTCTTCTTGGCAGCCGTCTTCTTGGCGGGCGCCTTCTTCGCCGGAGCCTTCTTCGCGGCCTTCTTGGCCGTCTTCTTGGCGGGGCCCTTCGCCCGCTTCTCGGCGAGCAGTTCGTAGCCGCGCTCGGGCGTGATCTCCTCGACGGAGTCGGACGACCTGAGCGTCGCGTTCGTCTCGCCGTCCGTGACGTACGCGCCGAAGCGGCCGTCCTTGACGACGACGGGCTTCCCGCTGACCGGGTCCTCGCCGAGCTCCTTCAGCGGCGGCTTGGCGGCCGCGCGCCCGCGCTGCTTGGGCTGCGCGTAGATCGCGAGGGCCTCTTCCAGCGTGATGGCGAAGAGCTGCTCCTCGGTCTCCAGGGAGCGCGAGTCGGTGCCCTTCTTCAGATACGGCCCGTACCGCCCGTTCTGCGCGGTGATCTCGACGCCCTCGGCGTCGGCGCCGACCACGCGCGGCAGGGACATCAGCTTGAGGGCGTCGTCCAAGGTGACCGTGTCGATGGACATCGACTTGAAGAGCGACGCCGTACGCGGCTTGACCGCGTTCTTGCCGGTCTTCGGGGTGCCCTCGGGGAGCACCTCGGTGACGTACGGACCGTAGCGCCCGTCCTTCGCGATGATCTGGTTCCCGGAGACGGGGTCGGCGCCGAGCTCGAAGTCGCCGCTCGGCTTGGCGAGCAGCTCCTCCGCGTACTCGACGGTCAGCTCGTCCGGAGCAAGGTCCTCCGGCACGTCCGCGCGCTGGTGGTTCTCGGAGTCGCGCTCGCCGCGCTCGACGTAGGGACCGTAGCGGCCGACGCGCAGGACGATGCCTTCGCCGACGGGGAAGGACGACACCTCGCGGGCGTCGATCGCGCCCAGGTCGGTGACGAGCTCCTTGAGGCCGCCGAGGTGGTCGCCGTCGCCGTTGCCCGCTTCGGCGGCGCCTCCGGAGCCCTCGCCCTCGCCGAAGTAGAAGCGCCGCAGCCACGGCACGGCCTGGGCCTCACCGCGGGCGATGCGGTCGAGGTCGTCCTCCATCCGGGCGGTGAAGTCGTAGTCGACGAGCCGCCCGAAGTGCTTCTCCAGGAGGTTGACCACGGCGAAGGACAGGAAGGAGGGCACAAGAGCCGTCCCCTTCTTGAACACATAGCCGCGGTCGAGAATGGTCCCGATGATCGACGCGTACGTCGACGGGCGGCCGATCTCGCGCTCTTCGAGCTCCTTGACCAGGCTGGCCTCGGTGTAGCGGGCCGGCGGCTTGGTCGCGTGGCCGTCGACGGTGATCTCCTCGGCGGACAGCGCGTCGCCCTCGGAGACCTGCGGCAGCCGGCGCTCACGGTCGTCGAGCTCGGCGTTCGGGTCGTCCGCGCCCTCGACGTAGGCCTTGAGGAAGCCGTGGAAGGTGATCGTCTTGCCGGAGGCGGAGAACTCGGCGTTACGGCCGTCGGCGGAGGTGCCGCCGATCTTGACCGTGACGGAGTTACCGACCGCGTCCTTCATCTGGGAGGCGACGGTCCGCTTCCAGATCAGCTCGTAGAGCCGGAACTGGTCGCCGGTCAGGCCGGTCTCGGCGGGCGTGCGGAAACGATCACCCGAGGGACGGATCGCCTCGTGCGCCTCCTGCGCGTTCTTGACCTTGCCGGCGTACGTGCGCGGCTTGTCCGGCAGGTAGTCGGCGCCGTACAGCTGCGTGACCTGCGCACGGGCGGCCGAGACCGCCGTGTCGGACAGGGTCGTGGAGTCCGTACGCATATAGGTGATGAAGCCGTTCTCGTACAGCTTCTGGGCCACCTGCATCGTGGCCTTCGCGCCGAAGCCGAGCTTGCGGCTCGCCTCCTGCTGCATCGTCGTCGTACGGAACGGGGCGTAAGGCGAGCGGCGGTACGGCTTCGACTCGACGGAGCGTACGGCGAAGTTCGTGTTCTCCAGGGCGGTGGCGAGCGCGCGGGCGTTCGTCTCGTCCAGGGCCAGCACGTTCGCCGACTTCAGCCGGCCGACCGAGTCGAAGTCGCGGCCCTGCGCGATGCGCTTGCCGTCGAGCGCGCTCAGGCGGGCCACGAGGTTCGACGGGTCGCTGGCGTCGCCGGAGCGGCCGGTCGCGAAGGTGCCGGTCAGGTCCCAGTACTCGGCGGAGCGGAAGGCGATGCGCTCGCGCTCCCGCTCGACGACGAGGCGGGTCGCCACGGACTGGACGCGCCCCGCCGACAGGCGCGGCATGACCTTCTTCCACAGGACCGGCGAGACCTCGTAGCCGTAGAGGCGGTCGAGGATGCGGCGGGTCTCCTGGGCGTCGACCATGCGCTTGTTGAGCTCGCGCGGGTTGGCGACGGCGCTGCGGATCGCGTCCTTGGTGATCTCGTGGAAGACCATCCGGTGGACGGGGACCTTGGGCTTCAGGACCTCGAGGAGGTGCCACGCGATGGCTTCGCCCTCGCGGTCCTCATCGGTGGCGAGGAAGAGTTCGTCGGAGTCCTTCAGCAGGTCCTTGAGCTTCTTGACCTGGGCCTTCTTGTCAGCATTGACCACATAGATCGGCTGGAAGTCGTGTTCGACGTCCACGCCGAGCCGGCGCACCTCGCCGGTGTACTTCTCGGGCACCTCGGCGGCGCCGCTCGGGAGGTCGCGGATGTGCCCGACGCTCGCTTCGACGACGTATCCAGGGCCGAGGTAGCCCTTGATCGTCTTCGCCTTGGCAGGCGACTCGACGATGACGAGTCGGCGGCCGCCCTGTGCGGTCTCGCTGGTCGGGGACAACTTCGCTCTTCTCTCCGGTCGGCGCTGGGGATCCCCCGCGCCCTCGGGACGTGGGGGTCGGCACTGCGGTACGTGCGGTGTCGCTGCGGAGTGTGACGGTACCTCCCGCCCCCGTGTCAAACGGGAAAAGCCCGCAACGGCCACTCGAACGGTAACCCGACTACCGACGATCCTGCCGCCCGGAGTGCCCACAGGGTGTCCGGGACGTCCACCGGGCCCTCACCCGGGACACCCCCTGCGGGACGCCGCTCAGAACCGGCCGAAGCACCACACCCCGAGTACCAGGGAGGCCACTGAGGCCAGGATGGCGAGCGTCGCCGATGCGACGGGGTTCACACCGTCGGCGACGGGTGCGCGGTGCATGACACGCACCCCGGTCCACAGCAGCAGTCCCGCCCCGAACAGCGTGAACACGGTCCCGGCGAAGATCGCTGGTCCGCTCTCCATGGCTTTTCCTCCCGGTGCTGGGCCCCCAGGCCGGTGAGGCTGACACGCGCGGGAGACGACAGGACGAACCTCGGGTGAACGACCGCCACGCAGAGCTTTGGCAACGATGTCGCGAGGCGCCGCCGGAGATCTCCTGAGGCCTCTCGGAAGATCTTCGGAGTCCTACCCGAGATCTCCCGAGATCTTCAGAAAGAAAAGCGGAATCGCCTCAGCCCCGCGTGTCAGACGTGCGCCGGCTCCAGGAATCCCTGCTCGACGAGCATCCTGATCTGCGCGGGCGTGCGGTCCCGCAGCAAGACCGGGTCCTCCCCGACCAGTTGCGCGATGGCGTCGAGAATCCGGCCGGCGCTGAGCGTGCCGTCGCAGACGCCCGCGAACCCGGCGCCGATCGTGTCCACCTTCGTGGCCCGGCGCATCCCGCGGTGCTGGCGCAGCACCACATGCTCCGGGTCCTCGGCCCCCGGCAGCCCGACCTGCTCCTGCACGACCTCGCCGGCGAGCTTGAAGTGGGCGCCGAGCAGGGCGGCGTCGTCGTGCGTGCGCAGATAGTCGAGGCGCTCGAAGTGCGCCCGCACCGTGTCCCCGAGGGGTTGTTCGACGGAGTGCGGCCACTCCTCCACCGTGACGGACGGCTCGACGCCCTCCGGCGCCTTGCGCAGCGTGATCCAGCCGAATCCGACGCCGCGCACCTTGCGCGCCTCGAACTCGTCGAGCCACGCGTCGTACAGCGCCGCGTACTCCACCGGATCCGTGCGGTGATCCCCGGCGTCCCGCAGCCACAACTCGGCGTACTGCGTGATGTCCTGCACCTCGCGCTGCACGACCCACGCGTCGCAGCCGCGCGGCACCCAGGACCGGAGCCGGTCGGTCCACTCCTCCCCGTCGACGTGCTGCCAGTTGGCGAGGAACTGCGCGTACCCGCCCTCGTTCAGTCGTGCCCCCGCCTCCTGAACGAGCGTGCGGCACAGATCGTCCCCGGCCATCCCGCCGTCCCGATACGTCAGCCGCGCACCGGGCGAGATGACGAAGGGCGGATTCGACACGATCAGGTCGTACGCCTCGTCGCCCACGGGCTCGAACAGCGAGCCCTCGTGCAGATCCGCGGGGCCCGCGGCGGAGAGGGCGAGGGTCAGCGCCGTCATGTGGAGGGCGCGGGGGTTGAGGTCGGTGGCGACGACACGCGTGGCGTGCCGGGTGGCGTGCAGGGCCTGGATCCCGGAGCCCGTACCGAGGTCGAGGGCGCTCTCCACGGGCGTACGCACGGTGATCCCGGACAGCGTCGTGGACGCGCCGCCGACGCCCAGGACGACGCCTTCGGCGCGGCTGCCGATGCCTCCGGCGCCGCCGACGGCGCACCCGAGGTCGGACACGATGAACCAGTCCTCGCCGTCGGGTCCCCCGTACGGCCGTACGTCGACGGCAGCGGCGACCTCGTCATCGCCGGCGCGCGTCAGCCACCCGCTCTCCAGGCACTTTTCGACGGGCAGAACGGCCGCCACGCGCGCGTACTCCGCGGGCTGCTGCAACAGGAACAGCCGTACGAGCGTCTCCAACGGGCTGTCCCCGCGGGTCGCCCGCAGGGCGGGGACGGTCTCGCTCCGCGCGAGTGCCGCGTAGGCCGGCGCCCCGAGCAGCTCGAGCAGGCCGTCGGCGGTGAACTCGGCCCCCAGCAGGGACTCGCGCAGCCGGGCGGCGACATCGTCACGGTCAATGGACGGCAACTTGGACAGACTGGAGCTACTCACGCCCCCATTGTCACCCCGGACCCCCGATGGCCACCCACATACGACGTGTCCCCGGCACCGCGTGAAGACGGCACCGGGGACACGAGGAAAACATCAGCGCACTGTGGCAGCCCACGTGGAGCAGGCTTCCGGAGCAAGCTCGCGTGAAGCAGGCTTCCGGAGCAGTCACGCGTGACACAGGCTTCCGGAGCGGGCTCACCAGGAGCCGGCTCCGGATGCCGGCCTACCTGGGCCGGCATCCGGAATCAGCTCACCTGCGTCAGCTCTTGGAGGGAGCCGGGGAAGAGGACGCGCTCTTGCAGCTGTCCTGCTTCGCCATCGCCTTGCCGACGTCGCCCTCCTCCAGCTTCTTGAGCGCGTCGCTCCCGCTCTGGCTCAGCTTGTCGAGCTCGCCCGCGATGCCCTTGAGGCCGTCGGCGAACTTCGCCTGGTCCTTGGTGTCGAGCTTGTCGACCTGCTTTTTCAGATCCGCGTACGCGGCCGAGATCCCGTTGAGCTCCTTGACCGCGTCCTTCTGCTTCTTGTCGCCGCCGTCGACCGGCGGTGCCCCCGCCTTGTCCACGGCCGAACCGATCGCCTTGTAGGCGTCGGACATGTCCTGGAAGGCCTGCGAGTCGGTGCTCTGGACGTCCGCGGGCTTGCTGTTGTCCGAGGTCTCCTTCTGGATCGCGGCGTTGGCGTTCTCGATCTTCTTGGCCTGCGGCTGGACCGCGTCACAGACCGTCTTGGCCCAGGAGTCCAGCTTCTCGTTGCCGCCGTCGCTGCTGCATCCCGACAGCGCAAGCACCAGTACCGCACCGCTGGACAGTGCGGCTGCAAGCTTCTTGTTCACCGGATTGGTCCCTTCCATGGCTCTCGGCCCCGGAACATACACGCCAAGTGGGCGACAATCGCTTGCCGGACGCCCACTATGGGTGCTTTATCGGCTTTTTATAGCCATTTGCACCAAGAGAGATAAGCCTCACTGAAGGGCCGTCACCTGACACGGGCGGGCGGGCAGCGCGTCAATACGCGCTACCCGCCCGCCCGTTGAACTCGCGGCCGTACCTGACCAGGTGAAACCCGGGGTCAGGAAACCACCGCCGGATCCGCCTCCCGCTTCGATACGTGGTCGGAGTTGTCGTCGTCGCCGACCGCGATGCCGCGCCTCTTGGAGACGTAAACCGAACCGACGATCACAGCGATCGACAGCACGGCGACCACGATCCGTACGCCCACGCTCGCGTCCGCCCCGAAGCTGAACTTGACGACCGCGGGCGCGATGAGGAGCGCCACCAGGTTCATCACCTTCAGCAGCGGGTTGATCGCGGGCCCGGCCGTGTCCTTGAACGGGTCGCCGACCGTGTCGCCGATGACGGTCGCGGCGTGGGCCTCACTGCCCTTGCCGCCGTGGTGCCCGTCCTCGACGAGTTTCTTCGCGTTGTCCCACGCGCCACCGGAGTTGGCGAGGAAGACCGCCATCAGCGTCCCGGTGCCGATCGCGCCGGCGAGGAACGAACCGAGAGCACCGACGCCGAGCGTGAAGCCGATCGCGATGGGCGCGAGAACGGCGAGCAGACCCGGCGTGGCCAACTCCCGCAGCGCGTCCTTCGTACAGATGTCGACGACGCGCCCGTACTCCGGCTTCTCCGTGTAGTCCATGATCCCGGGGTGCTCGCGGAACTGCCGCCGCACCTCGTAGACCACGGCACCCGCGGACCGCGACACCGCGTTGATCGCGAGTCCGGAGAAGAGGAACACGACCGCCGCGCCGGCGATCAGGCCCACCAGGTTGTTGGGCTGCGAGATGTCCATCACAAGGTTCATCGGGCCGCCGTCGCCGACCTTCTCGCCGACGTCCTGGGCGGCGGAGACGATTGCGTCACGGTAGGACCCGAACAGCGCCGAGGCCGCCAGTACGGCCGTGGCGATGGCGATTCCCTTGGTGATGGCCTTGGTCGTGTTGCCCACGGCGTCCAGGTCGGTGAGGACCTGCGCACCCGATCCCGTCACGTCGCCGGACATCTCGGCGATGCCCTGCGCGTTGTCGGAGACGGGCCCGAAGGTGTCCATGGCGACGATGACGCCGACCGTGGTCAGCAGGCCCGTGCCCGCGAGGGCGACGGCGAACAGCGCCAGCATGATCGACGTGCCGCCGAGCAGGAACGCCCCGTACACGCCGAGACCGATCAACAGGCCGGTGTAGACGGCCGATTCGAGGCCGACGGAGATTCCGGCGAGCACGACGGTGGCGGGTCCGGTGAGCGACGACTTGCCGATGTCGCGCACCGGGCGCCGGCTGGTCTCGGTGAAGTAGCCCGTGAGCTGCTGGATCAGCGCGGCGAGCACGATGCCGATGGCCACGGCGACGAGGGCGAGGATCCGCGGATCGCCGTCCTTCACCTTGATCGCCGCGTCGGTGATGCCGTTGAGCTCGGCATACGTCGCCGGCAGATACGTGTAGACCGCTGCGGCCACCAGCGCGAGCGAGATGACCGCGGAGATGAAGAACCCGCGGTTGATCGCGCTCATGCCGCTGCGGTCGGACCGGCGCGGCGCCACGGCGAAGATTCCGATCATCGCCGTCACTACGCCGATCGCGGGAACGATCAGCGGGAAGGCGAGCCCGGAGTCGCCGAAGGCCGCCTTGCCGAGGATCAGCGCGGCGACCAGCGTGACGGCGTACGACTCGAAGAGGTCGGCGGCCATACCGGCGCAGTCGCCGACGTTGTCGCCCACGTTGTCGGCGATGGTCGCGGCATTACGCGGATCATCCTCCGGAATGCCCTTTTCGACCTTGCCGACCAGGTCGGCGCCGACGTCGGCGGCCTTGGTGAAGATGCCGCCTCCGACACGCATGAACATCGCGATGAGCGCCGCACCGAGGCCAAATCCTTCGAGGACCTTGGGCGCGTCGGCCGCGTAGACCAGCACCACACAGGAGGCGCCGAGCAGACCCAGCCCCACCGTGAACATGCCGACTACGCCACCCGTGCGAAAAGCGATCTTCATGGCCTTGTGCGAGACAGCGGTGAGATCCTTTTCCGGCTCGCCTTCCGCCGGGGTGGCCTCCCTGGCCGCGGCGGCGACGCGCACATTGCTGCGCACCGCCAGCCACATTCCGATGTATCCGGTGGTGGCAGAGAACACCGCGCCGATCAAGAAGAAGATCGAACGCCCGGCTCGCTGATTCCAGTCGTCCGCGGGCAGCAGCATGAGCAGGAAGAACACCACGACGGCGAATACCGCGAGGGTCCGCAGCTGCCGCCCGAGATAGGCATTCGCGCCTTCCTGGACCGCTGCCGCGATCTTCTTCATGCTCTCGGTGCCCTCGCCTGCCGCCAGCACCTGGCGTACGAGCACTGCGGCCACCACGAGGGCGGCGAGGGCGACGAGGCCGATCACCATGACGATGAGCCGGTTGTCGTCGGTCAGGACCGCGGCTGCGAAGGTTGAGGGGTGGTCAAACGCTTGAGGGGTAGAAAGCCCCGCCATTCGTCCTCCTTGACGCTTGGGCTGAGCTCAAGATGTGGACGGATTGTAGGGAGCGGCGCCTGATCAAAACAGTGCGCGAGAAACGGAATTTGCCATCCGTTACTACCCGGCAAATGATCGTCCAACACGATGGGCGCACAAGAAGCAGTAATGCCCTGAAAGCATTGAGGCTTGATCCAATTATGATCGACGATCTAGGGAATGCAAATAGGCCCTGCTCACCGGGGTGAGGGCAGGGCCTGGGACCAGAAACGATCACATGGGGACAGCGCCGGGCGGAGCCACGGACGGGTGGATCAGGGGGCGTTGCGTGGACGCCGGGGGGACCGCGTCAGGACGGAAGGGTCGCCGGCGTGGTCGGCCAAGTCATCCGAATGAGTCCACCGGACGCGTCCGCGGTGACCTCCACATCGTCGACGAGGCCACTGATGACGGCGAGGCCCATGTCGTCCTCGCCTTCCGTATCCAGATCGTCCGACCCGCCGGGCGCGCCGGACGACTGCTCGCCGGGAACGCTCCGCGGAGCCTCGTCCCCGACCTCGATGGAGAACTGCTTCTCCTCCTCGGTGAGAAGGACCCGAACGGGTGCGGCGATACCGCTGCTCCGGTGAAGACCGACGGCGCGGCTGCAGGCCTCGCCGACAGCGAGCCTGACCTCGTCGAGCACGGCCTCGTCCACTCCGGCCCTGCGCGCCACCGCGGCCGCCACGAGACGGGCGGTTCTGACGTGCTCGGGCTGCGCGCTGAATCGGAGTTCGACGGTGGCCATGCATCCCCCTCGGATGTACGGGCGTGCTCTGAAGGGACCGGGCCATCGGCCCGGCCCCCACTTCCGCTCAGCCACCGGCCTGTGGGCCGGTGACCGATCAGTCGGTAGCCGCTACGGCTTCCTCGACCGAGGTGTGGATGGGGAACACCTTGGTCAGGCCGGTGATACGGAAGATCTTGAGAATGCGCTCCTGGTTGCAGACCAGTCGCAGCGAGCCCTCATGGGCCCGCACTCGCTTCAGACCGCCCACCAGTACGCCGAGCCCGGTGGAGTCGAGGAAATCGACTCCCTCCATGTCGACGACAAGGTGGAAGCTGCCGTCGTTCACGAGCTCGACCAGCTGCTCTCGCAGCTTGGGCGCGGTATATACATCGATTTCGCCACCGACCTCGACGACCGTACGATCGCCGACGGTACGGGTCGACAGGGACAGGTCCACGGATCCTCCAGCACCTTGCTATCGAGCGGTCGTCCCTCGGGACACCTCGGCAGAGCCCCCGGGACGGATCGCCAGCCGCGATGGCATTCAATCACTTACCGGCAGGCGTGCACGACGCCTTAGGAGCATTGTCCGTCACGCCAGTGACACACTCGGTGCCGATGGCCAAGAATCACCGCCCCGGACAACCCGCGGCGGACACCGCTTCCCGCCCCTCTCCAGGGGCGATTCTCGACCGGCTCGCCTCGGGTCCGAGCCGGGCTTCGCGCATCACTCATACGGAGCACTTGCCCCCGCGACCGGGTCGTCATGCCGTATGGCCCGACCGCATCCGATCCGAGGTCCTCGCCGCCGTCCAGTCGGCCGGAATCGAGCATCCCTGGGCCCATCAGGCGCTCGCCGCCGAGCACGCGATGGACGGCGAGTCGGTCGTCGTCTCCACCGGAACCGCCTCCGGAAAGTCCCTGGCGTACCTCGTCCCGGTGCTCTCCCGGCTCCTCGACGGCTCCGAGGCCCCTAACGGGCGTGGCGCGACCGCGCTCTACCTCGCGCCGACGAAAGCGCTCGCCGCGGACCAGTGCAGATCGGTGAAGGAACTTTCACAACCGCTCGGCACGGCGATCCGCCCCGCGGTCTACGACGGCGACACCCCCATCGAGGAACGCGAGTGGGTGCGGCAGTACGCCAACTACGTCCTGACCAACCCCGACATGCTGCACCGCGGGATATTGCCCTCGCACCCCCGCTGGTCCTCCTTCCTCAAGTCGCTCAAGTACGTCGTCATCGACGAGTGCCACACCTACCGCGGCGTCTTCGGGTCCCACGTCGCCCAGGTCCTGCGCCGTCTGCGCCGCCTGTGCGCCCGCTACGGCTCGGAACCCGTGTTCCTGCTGGCGTCCGCCACCGCCGCCGACCCGGCCGTCGCTGCCGGGCGCCTGACGGGTCTCCCGGTCGTCGAGATCGCCGACGACGCCTCGCCCCGCGGAGAGCTCGTCTTCGCCCTCTGGGAGCCCCCTCTCACCGACCTCCACGGCGAGAAGGGCGCCCCCGTCCGCCGCACCGCCACCGCCGAGACGGCGGACCTGCTCACGGACCTGACCCTGCAGGGCGTCCACTCCGTCGCCTTCGTACGCTCCCGGCGCGGCGCCGAGCTGATCTCGGTGATCGCCCAGGAACGCCTCGCCGAGATCGACCGCTCCCTCGCCCGCCGCGTCGCCGCCTACCGCGGCGGCTACCTGCCCGAGGAACGCCGCGCCCTCGAACGCGCCCTGCACTCCGGCGAACTCCTCGGCCTGGCCGCCACCACCGCCCTCGAACTCGGGATCGACGTCTCAGGGTTGGGCGCCGTCGTCATAGCCGGCTATCCCGGCACCAGGGCGTCGCTGTGGCAGCAGGCGGGCCGCGCGGGACGGTCGGGGCAGGGCGCGCTCGCCGTCCTCGTCGCCCGCGACGACCCCCTGGACACATATCTCGTCCACCACCCCGAAGCCCTCTTCGACCAGCCGGTGGAGTCCACGGTCCTGGACCCCGACAACCCGTACGTCCTCGCCCCCCATCTGTGCGCGGCCGCAGCCGAACTCCCGCTCACCGACGACGACTTGCCCCTGTTCGGCCCGACCACCGCCGAGCTGCTCCCCCAGCTGGAGGACGCGAAGCTGCTGCGCCGCCGCACCAAGGCCTGGCACTGGACCCGCCGCGAACGCGCCGCCGATCTGACGGACATCCGCGGCGACGGCGGCAGCCCCGTACAGATCGTCGAGGCCGGTACGGGACGCCTCCTGGGCACCGTGGACGCCGGCTCGGCGCACACGACCGTCCACGACGGCGCGGTCCACCTCCACCAGGGCCGCACCTATCTCGTGAAGCACCTGGACCTGGAGGACTCGGTCGCCCTCGTCGAGGAGGCCAACCCGACCTACTCGACGACCGCCCGCGACACCACCGCCATCTCCGTGCTGGAGAGGGACATCGAAGTCCCGTGGGGCGACGGCCGCTTGTGCTACGGCTCCGTCGAAGTCACCAACCAGGTCGTCTCCTTCCTGCGCCGCCGCCTCATCACCGGCGAAGTCCTGGGTGAGACCAAACTCGACCTCCCTCCCCGCATCCTCCGCACCCGCGCCGTGTGGTGGACGGTGACGGAGGACCAACTCGACGCGGCCCGCGTGAACCCGGAGATCCTCGGCGGCGCGCTGCACGCCGCCGAACACGCCTCCATCGGCATGCTGCCGCTGTTCGCCACCTGCGACCGCTGGGACATCGGCGGTGTCTCCATCCCCCTCCACCCGGACACCCTGCTGCCCACGGTCTTCGTGTACGACGGCCATCCCGGCGGGGCGGGATTCGCGGAGCGCGCGTTCCACACGGCCCGTGAGTGGCTCACGGCCACCCTCGAAGCGATCGCCTCCTGCGAGTGCGAGGCGGGCTGCCCGTCCTGCATCCAGTCGCCCAAGTGCGGCAACGGCAACGACCCTCTCCACAAGCGCGGCGCGGTACGGCTGCTGAAGGTCCTGCTCAGGGACGCGCCAACGGCGGAGACCCCGACACCGGTGCCGGCACCGGCACCGCTGGAGGCTGCATCCGAGGGGCGGCCGACACCGCAGGATCAGGGGCCAGGTCAGAACGCTGGCTGACTGATCCTGCGAGGCCCATCACCCGGGATCCGCGGGGTCGGCTGGATCCGTCGGGCCACCTGAATCCGTCGGGCCGGCCGGGTCGGTCGGGACCCCGGGCGCCACGGGTCCTGCGGGGCCCGCCCTGGCCCTGACCTCCGCGGTCAGCGGCGCCTCGCCGGCCGCCGCGGTGACGTCAGACACCTCCCCGAAGACCGCGCACCGCACGAGCCGTGTGTCCTGTGCGACCGCCACCCGGGCCGCGTGGGCACAGGCCTCCTTACGGCCCTCCATCCAGTGATCGGCGGCCGCGAGAGCCGCCAAGTCGGCGGCCCCACCCGCCCGGTGGCGCACCACGACGGCCTGCCCCACGGTCAGTACGCACCCGAAGACCAGCCCGAGCGCGGCCGTCGCCATCACGGCCCACACGGTCGCGGAACCCCGGTCCCCAGACGCCTTCCGCCGCTTCATGAATCACCCACCGCCTCCGTTGTCCCGGCTACGTCGGCCGGTTCGGCCGTCCCCACCGTCTCCTCCGCCAACGCAACCGCGTCGGCCCGTAGGCGGACGTTCAGCACGCCAGGCCCCGGCGCCGCGGCCTCGACCGCGACCCGGACCAGGTCGCCCTCACGGCTCACGGCGACCTTCGCGCCACGCGGCGCGACCCTCTTCGCCGACTCCACGGCCGCCCCCTGCGGGTCCTGCCGGGCAATCGCCCTGGCGCCCGCCCTCGCCGCGTCCACACACTGGATCTGCGCGGACGCCGCCATCAGCGCCCAGACCAGCGCCAGCGTGAAAGTCACGAGCACCGGCAGCACAACGGCCGCCTCCGCCGTCACGAAGCCCTGGTCACCGGCGCGTCGCGCACCGGTCTGCCGCTCACCAGCCCCTGGCCCACGCCGGCCGGCCCTACCCATGGAGCGCCCTCTCGACGATCCCCTGAAGTGCGGCCTGCACCTGTCCGCTGGTCAGCACCTTCAGCAGCAGTCCGGCGAACCCGACCGCCGCGATCAGCCCCATCGCGTACTCCGACGTGACCATCCCCGCGTCCCGCCTCGCCGCACGCATCCGACGCACCCACATCCCGGCACGCGCCCGCATCGCTCCGTACATCTCAACCCCCATGAAATTCCTCTGAAGTTCGTCACCGACTGACGTCCACACGACGTCCGCCGAACTCGCGCCGGGCCACCCACCGGCCCGGGCTCCCCGCGCGGCCTCTCACCGACCTCCCAACAGCCCGCCGGCCACCCCGATCACCACAGGCAGCACTCCGATGGCCACGAACGCGGGCAGGAAGCACAGGCCCACCGGCGCCGTGATCAATACGGCCGCCCGGCGCGCCACCGCGGTGGTCGCACGCCCTCGCTCGGCCCGGGCCTCCGCGGCCAGCCGCGCGACCGGCTCCGCGGCCGGGGCGCCCGAATCACCGGCCCGCTCAAGGAGTCCGGCCAGCGCACCGGCCCCCGGTATCGACGCCAACTGCCGCCACGCGGCACGCGGTTCACCACCGAGCCTCACCTGGGCCGCACCCCGCGCCAGAACCTCGCCGACCGGGCCACCCAGAGACTCCCCCACAGCCCTCGCCGCCCTCACGGGATCGGCCCCTGCGGCGATGCACGCGGCCAACAGATCAGCGGCCAACGGCAACTGCCGACGCGCCTGGGCCTCCGAAGACGCCGTCGCGTCGGCCCCCGCGCGGGCCCGTCGCCTCCACCTCCACACCCCGAACGCCGCGACCAGCCCCAACAGCAGCCCTGCCACTCCGCCCACCAGCACGTATCCGGCACAGACCGCCCCCGCTGACGGTCCCCACCTGCCCATGGAGCCCCGCACATCCGCGCCACGCCCCGCGGGCTTCTCAGTCACCGCCTCCAGCAGGGCATTCAACCTCCGCAGCAGCGCCCGTTCCCTGCGCCGTACCACCACCTCATGCGCGACCCACCCCAAGCCCGCCACGACACACAGCACGAGCCCCAGCCTGTGGACAACGTTCATCGCTCCTCCGCTCCCCGAGCACTCATCGCTCCTCCGCTCCCCGTACGATCCGCAGCGCCCACCACAGCCCCGCTCCCTCCAACACCCCGCCCACCAGCAGGCACCCGAACCCCGCCCCGGTGTGCAGCAGCACCCTCAACGGCCGGGCCCCGAGCACGCTCCCCAGCAACAGCCCCAGCACGGGAAGCCCCGCGAGCATCACCGCCGTCGACCGCGACCCGGCCAACTGAGCGCGCAGATCAGCCCTTTGGTCCCGCTCGGCCCGCAGCGCGTCCGCGAGACGCTCCAGCCCGGCCGCCAGGCCCGCGCCCCGGTCCACCGCCACCCGCCAGCACGCCGCGAGCCCCAACAGCCCCTCGGCCCCCGGCGCCCGCGCCGCCTCCCGCAAAGCCCCCGGCACGTCCCCGCCGAACCGGGCAGCAGCCACGACCGCCCCATCGGCGGCGCCCGAACCACCCCCTCTCGTATCGCCCTCCTCACGCACCGCCACGATCAGTGCCTCCCCCGGCTGCCGCCCCGCTCGCACCTCCCCCGCCAGCACCCCGCACAGCGAGATCACCGCGTCCGCCCGGCGCTCCCGCACCCGTCGCACCTCCCGGTCCCGCCGCACCCGCGCCGCCAGAGGCACCCCCGCGGCACCCACCACCAGCGGCACCACGGAAGCCCCGAGGACCGCGAGCACGGCCCCTACGACCAGCACCCACCACTCCCACCGCTCCCGCCACCGCGCCCAACCCACGCGACACGACTGCACGCCCCACGGCACACCACCGCCGGAACCCAGCAGCTCCCTCGCCCGCCGCGCCTCACGCCCGTGCCCACCACCGGCAACCCAGGCCGCCGCCCCCACACAGACCAGAGCCGCACAACCAGGCCCCACACCGACCCCCACCGCCCCAACCCCAACCACAACAACCGCCCCCTCCACGGACATCACCCCTCGCACCGACCCACGCCCCACCCAGCGCCCCGCCGCCGCCCAACCACCCCGGCCGACCCCCACTCCAGCCCAACCCGCCTAACCCCCCTCCACGAACTCCCCGAGCAACCCCCTCAACCGCCCCCACCCCCGCTCCCGCACGAACTCCCCCTCGCCCCACCGCAGCGCCGGCACCGTGACCACCCAGCCGGCCGCGTCACGTTCCAGGACATGAACCTCGGCGATGCGACGCCGGCCCCTCCGGTCCCGTACGAGGTGAAGAACCACCGACAGAGCCGCCGCCAACTGGCTGTGCAGGGCACCGCGATCGAGACCGGCCGCCGTCCCCAGAGCCTCCAGGCGGGCGGGAACGTCATGGGCGGCGTTCGCGTGGACCGTGCCGCAGCCTCCCTCGTGCCCCGTGTTCAACGCGGCGAGGAGCGCCACGACCTCCGGGCCCCGCACCTCGCCCACCACCAGGCGGTCCGGCCGCATGCGCAGCGCCTGACGCACCAGGTCGTCCAGGGCCACGAGCCCAGCCCCTTCCTGGTTGGCGGGCCGCGCCTCAAGCCGCACCACATGTGGATGGTCGGGCCTCAGCTCGGCGGAGTCCTCGGCGAGCACCACGCGCTCCCCCGGCCCCACCAGGCCGAGCAACGCGCTCAGGAGCGTCGTCTTACCGGAGCCCGTACCACCGCTGATCAGGAACGACAGCCGGGCATCGAGAAGGGCCCTGAGCACCCGGTCCCCGCCGGGCGGCACCGTCCCCGCCGTCACCAGCTCCTCCAGCGTGAAGGCACGCGGCCGGACCACCCGCAGCGACAGGCAGGCACAGCCGACGGCGACGGGCGGCAGGACAGCGTGGAGACGGGTCCCGTCCGGCAGCCGGGCGTCCACCCACGGCCTCGCATCGTCCAGGCGACGCCCGGCCACCGCCGCGAGCCGTTGTGCGAGCCTCCGTACGGATGATGGGCTCTCGAACGACACGCCCGTCAGCTCCAGGCCACCGCCCCGGTCCACCCACACCCGGTCGGGCGCGGACACCAGCACGTCGGTCACCGACGGATCGGCGAGCAGGGGCTCAAGGGGCCCCGTGCCCACGAGTTCGGAGCGCAACTGGCCTGCCGCACCCAATACTTCGGTGTCCCCGAGAAGCTTCCCTTGAGCCCGGAGCGCCTCCGCGACCCGCGCCGGGGTCGCCTCCGCACCGTTCTCCGCAAGCCACTGCCGCACCCCGTCCAGCATGCGCGCGCCCACGACCCCACTCGCACGCCGCGCGCCGTCGTCACCGACCACACCCCCACTCGCACGCCGCCCACCGCCATCACCCACCACACCGGCACTCACAGCCCGCCCCCTCGACTCGCCACACCCGCACTCACACCCACGTCCACCCCGGCATGCCACCCCCGCTCTCACACCCCGCCCCCCTCAGCCGCCACAACCGGCACCCGCTCCCAGAACGCCGCGCAGAACCGCGCGAGCGGCCCCCGCGCCGCACCACCCGGCGGCAGTCCGCCCCCATCGGCCGCCAACAGCGCGCTCTCCGCCGGAAGTTCACCGACCAGCGGAAGCCCGAGAAGCCGTGCGACCTCATCCGGATCGAGCGCGCCGGCCGCACCCCCGCGCGAGGGCCCCACCACCACGCGCAGATCCCGCAGCACCATGCCCACGCCGGAGGCAACCCGTTTCGCCGCCGCGACGGCCCTCAGCTCCGGAGGCACCACAAGCAGCCCCAGATCCAGCTGGGCCAGCGCCTCGGCCGCCCCCTCGTCGACCCGGCGCGGCAGATCCACGACGACCGCGCCGCCCCGCCGTCGCGCCGCGGCCAGCACCGCCCGTACGGCTTCAGGCGGGACCGCCACCGTGTCGCCCCGGTCCCAGCTCAGAACCCGCAGGGCATGCAGCTCGGGCAGCGACTCCTCCAGCGCGCCACCCGCGACCCGCCCCCGCGACTCCGCGAACGCGGGCCACCGCATCCCTTCAGCAGCCTCACCGCCGAGCAGCACATCGAGCCCACCGCCCAGCGGATCCGCGTCGACGAGGAGGGTGCGCCGCCCGGTCCTCGCCGAGGTCACGGCGAGCGCGCTCGCCAGCGTGGACGCCCCGGCCCCGCCTCGCCCGCCGATCACCCCGACGGTGAGCGCGGGCCTGCCCACGCCTTCGGCCACGTCGGCGATGCGGTCCATCAGCCACTGCTCCCCGTCCGGCAGCATCAGCACATGGTCGGCGCCGATCTCGACGGCCCGCTGCCACACTCCCGGATCGTCCTGGTCACGCCCCACCAGCACGACGCCACGCCGACGCGCCACACCCCGTACCCGCTCGACCGCGTCGTCACCGACGAGCACCAGCGGCGCCGATTCCCAGCTCCCTCTGCGCTCCGGCACCCCGTGATGGACCTCGGGCCGCGCGCCGGCCGCGGCGCACAGCCGCAGCAGGTCGTCCAGCAGATCCACGTCCTCCGTCACGATCAACGGTGTCCGCCGCCGCCCGTCGGCGACCGGCGCCCGATCGCATGTGATGGCTCCCGCCACGATTTCCGCCCCCTCGCTCGCTGTCCCGCTCGCACCTGCGAGCCGGCCACTCCCCTCGCGCAGCACAGGCCGGCCGACAGTCCTGCCGACTGCCCGACCGGCGAACGGAACCGGTAATGAACACCGGTCCCGACTTCGCGAGTGGAATCACCGTGCAGCGATCCCGGAAATCGTGTGGATCTTGGTCAATTACTGTGGACAAGAGAGTGCTTGTGAATATCCCCATCACCCATACCGGTGACATCACTTGTGCCATCTAGGGCGACCCCTCAACTACCCTCTTCACGCCTTCCGCAGAGCAGCCTCTCGACTACACTCGGTGACGGAGATCGGACGCACGGAGCCGCGGGCCGGCGGCTCGGCACGGGGCGGCACCAGGGTGGAGAACGCAAAAGTCCGGACCCAAAGTGGGTCCGGACATGCGACGACCCCCGCCGGGGGGGAGAGCGGGGGTCGTCCCCACGGTCCGACTCGGGGGGGGAGGAGCCAGACCGGGTTAGCACGGTCGCGAACGATCCGTGACTTCCATGGTGTACCCGAGAGCCTTCTCAGGCAAACCCACGCGCCAGAGCTTACGCCGAATGGTGGGCGCCTATGCTCGGGCTCGTGGAAAACCACCCCTTGACGCACTCGACGCCCCGCACGGCCGCGTTCTTCGACCTGGACAAGACGGTCATTGCGAAGTCGAGCACGCTCACCTTCAGCAAGTCGTTCTACCAAGGCGGGCTGATCAACCGCAGGGCGGTGCTGCGGACCGCGTACGCGCAGTTCGTCTTCCTCGCCGGCGGCGCCGACCACGACCAGATGGAGCGGATGCGCGAGTACCTCTCGGCTCTCTGCCGCGGGTGGAACGTGCAGCTGGTGAGGGAGATCGTCGCCGAGACGCTCCACGACCTGATCGACCCGATCATCTACGACGAGGCCGCGTCGCTCATCGAGGAGCACCACACCGCCGGGCGCGACGTGGTGATCGTCTCCACGTCCGGCGCGGAGGTCGTCGAGCCGATCGGTGAACTCCTCGGCGCGGACCGCGTGGTGGCCACGCGCATGGTCGTCGGCGACGACGGCTGCTTCACGGGTGAGGTGGAGTACTACGCGTACGGGCCGACGAAGGCGGAGGCGATCGAGGAGCTCGCGCGGTCCGAGGGGTACGACCTCTCGCGCTGCTACGCGTACAGCGACTCGGCGACCGATGTGCCGATGCTGAAGTCCGTCGGCCACCCCTTCGCGGTCAATCCGGACCGTGCGCTGCGCCGTGAGGCCATCGCGCGAGAGTGGCCGATTCTCGACTTCAACCGGCCCGTCCGGCTCAAGCAGCGACTGCATTCCCTGTCCGCACCGTCGCGGCCGGCCCTCGTCGCTGCCGCCGCCGTCGGCGCCGCCGCGGCGACCGCGGGCCTGGTCTGGTATGCCAGCCGCCGACGCGCCACGGTCAGCTGACCGGCCCCTTTATGCAGGCCCGTCACCTGGCTGCCCGTTTCACCCCTAATTGAACCTAAAAGTAAAGAAGTGTGGCCAGGGGTTTCGCTTCCCGCACACCTGGAGTACAAATAAGGCAACGGCCCGCGAGACCAAGGGACATCCGAGAGGATCACCTTTAAACGCAACCAAGGCCCCACGGACCGAGCATGAACACCAGGCACCCACGCGACGTCGACCCGTCGATTACGGGCCAGCCGCACCAGGCCACGGGCTAAGTTCCCGACCTGATGGGCAAATTTCGAGGACGCTTGGTAACCAGGTGAACATGCCAGCGGCGGTACGAGGACTCGTACCGCCGCAACCCTGTTCAGGGACTTTCCGGGAACCCGTTACGGCGCCTACGCCGCTCCGCGCTGGAGCGCCTCGCACACCGCCGTCGACTCCCTGACGCCGAGCTCCACGGACCGCCCGCAGTGCGCGATCCATGCGGCAACCCCTTCCGGAGTGCCCGACACATAGCCCTCGAGCGCGGCCAGATATGCGGCGCGCCCCTGCTCCGCATGCCCCACCTCGGCCGGGCAGATCGACTTGGGGTCGAGACCGCTACCCACCAGGACGATGCGCTCGGCCGCGCGCGCGACCAGCCCGTTGTGCGACCTGAACGGCCGCAGCGCGAGCAGTTCGCCGTGCACGACGGCCGCGGTGACCAGGGCCGGAGCCGAGCCGCCCGCGATGATCAGCCCCGAGAGCCCTTCGAGCCGGCCCGCCACTTCCTGCGCGTCCGGCAGCGGCAGCTCGACCAGCGGCTCGTCGACCGGCTCACCACCCTGCCGGGGGCGCCCCACCGTGTCGCCGTTGTCGGCGGCGGCAACGAGGTGCAGACGTGCGAGCACCCGCAGTGGGGACTGCCGCCAGATCGACAGGATCTGGCCCGCCTCCGCCGTCAGCCGCAGGGCGGCGCCGACGGTGCGCGCCTCCTCGTCCCCGCCCACGCCGCTGAAGTCGGAGCGCCTGCGCACCTCTTCGAGGGGCCAGTCGGCACCGGACAGCGCCGCGCTGCCGCGCGCGCCGCGCAGCGCGGCTTCGGAGGTGACCGCATGGCTGCGACGCCGCATGACCCGGTGGCCGTAGACCCGGTCCACGGCCTTGCGCACGGAATCCACGGAGTCGGCCACGCCCGGAAGGGCCCCGAGGGCGGCAAGGGGGTCGGCTGTCGTACTCATGGGTACGACCCTACGCAGTTCAGGGCCCCGCCCCACGAAGGAGTGGTCTTCTTCACGCTCCACGGGCACGAACAGCAACCATCCCACTACCCTTGGTGAACATGAAGATCGCTTTCGTGGGGAAGGGCGGCAGCGGGAAGACCACGCTGTCCTCGCTCTTCGTCCGTCACCTCGCCGCCATGGGCGCCCCGGTCATCGCGGTGGACGCCGACATCAACCAGCACCTGGGGCCCGCGCTGGGTCTCGACGACGACCAGGCGGCCGAACTGCCCGCCATGGGCGCACGCCTCCCCCTCATCAAGGACTACCTGCGCGGCTCGAATCCACGGATCGCCTCCGCGGACACGATGATCAAGACGACCCCGCCCGGCGAGGGCTCGCGCCTTCTGCGGGTGCGCGAGAACAACCCGGTGTACGACGCGTGTGCCCGGCCCGTGGAACTCGACGGCGGGGCCGTGCGTTTGATGGTCACGGGCCCCTTCACCGAAGCCGACCTCGGCGTCTCCTGCTACCACTCCAAGACCGGAGCGGTGGAGCTGTGTCTGAACCATCTCGTCGACGGCCGCGACGAGTACGTGGTCGTCGACATGACCGCCGGTTCGGACTCCTTCGCCTCCGGCATGTTCACCCGCTTCGACATGACGTTCCTCGTCGCCGAGCCGACGCGTAAGGGGGTCTCGGTCTACCGCCAGTACAAGGAGTACGCACGGGACTTCGGCATCACGCTGAAGGTCGTGGGGAACAAGGTGCAGGGCCAGGACGACCTCGACTTCCTCCGCGCACAGGTGGGAGACGACCTGCTCGTCACCGTCGGGCACTCCGACTGGGTACGCGCCATGGAGAAGGGCCGCCCTCCCCGGTTCGGCCTCCTGGAGGAGCCCAACGCGGCCGCCCTGCGCACGCTCCGGTCCGCCGCGGACGCGGCCTACGCGGGCCGCGACTGGGAGCGCTACACACGCCAGATGGTCCACTTCCACCTGAAGAACGCGCAGAGCTGGGGCAACGCGAAGACGGGCGCCGACCTGGCCGCCCAGGTCGACCCCGCATTCGTCCTCCAGGAGAGCGTGGCCGCCACCGCCTGAACGGCACGGCCACACCCGACAGGGCTCGGCTACCGCTTCACCGCCGGCGCTCCCGGTGCCCCCTTGGGCGCCGGGGCGGGGCTGGTCGACATGAAGGACGCCCAGCCCTGCTTGGGGGCCTCGCCGACACGCAGCTTGGTGAGCCGGTCCAAGATCTTCGGGTCCTGGGCGTCCAGCCAGTCGGCGAGCTGGCGGAAGGAGACGCAGCGCACCTCGGGCTTGTTGCACACGGCGTGGACGGTCTCCTCGACGGCGCGCATGTAGTTGCCGCCGTTCCAGGACTCGAAATGATTGCCGATGACCAGCGGCGCGCGGTTGCCTTTGTAGGCGCGGTCGAAGCCCTGGAGCAGGCTGTCGCGCATCTCGTCGCCCCAGAACTGCTGCTTGTCGGCGTCGCCCTGGGTCGCGGTGCCCGACTGGTTGATCATGAAGTTGTAGTCCATGGTGAGCTGCTCGTCCTTGTGCCCGGGGAAGGGCACGAGCTGCATCGACAGGTCCCACAGGCCGTCGTTCTTGTTGGGCCAGATCTGGTCGTTGATGCCGCTGGTGTCATAGCGGAAGCCGAGGTCGTGAGCCGCTCGCCGGAAGTTCTTCTGGCCCTCCAGGCAGGGGGTGCGGGCGCCGATGAGCTCCTTGTCGTAGTCGAAGGGGAGCGGGGCCGCGTCCTTCATGCCCGCGTTCGTCTTCCAGGACTTCACGAAGGACTTGGCCTGGCTGATCTCGTCCTTCCAGTCGGCCACCGACCACTCGCCGACACCGCCGCCCTTGCCGCAGAAGTGGCCGTTGAAGTGCGTGCCGATCTCGTTGCCCTCGAGCCAGGCGCCGCGGAGCTGGTCCACGGTGTCCTTGATCCCCTGCTCGTCATTGAAGCCGATCTCCGAGTTGCCCGGTGAGTGCTGCGGCGGCCGGTAGAGGTCGCGCTTCTCCTCCGGGAGCAGGTACACGCCGCTGAGGAAGTACGTCATCGTCGCGTTGTTCTCCTTGGCGACCTTGCGGAAGTGCGAGAACAGCTTCTGGCCGTCCTCCCCCGCGCCGTCCCAGGAGAACACCACGAACTGCGGCGGCTTCTGGCCGGCCTTCAGTCGCTCGGCCTTCGGCAGATGCGGCTGGCCTCCGGTGAAGGCGGTCGAGCCGTCCCCGATCAGCCGAATCGCGCTTCCCGGCGCGGGGGCGGGGGCGGCGTTGTGGAGACCGGTCGCCTGGTGGTCGCCGATCGCGCAACCGGACAGGACTGCTGCACACGCCGAGACGGCGGTGAAGCTCGCGGCGAGCTTCTTGGTGGCGGCCATGTCCACCCACCTTCTTCCTTGGGTCTCTTCGGCTCGGATCTCTTCACATCAGGGCGGGACCAATATGACGAAATGCCGCATTTATCGACGGCGCCGCCAACGTCGCACGAAGCCCAGGGAAGGATTAATACGACAAGCCGAAGAAAGCCCCTATTCACCCACTGGGGTGAATCAATGCCCCATTTGACCCGAAAATCCGTCCACAACCTTTACTCTGCATTACGATCCATTTACCGAGAGTTGATTCATCCCGCCGCTGCACGCCGTGATCCACGGCCGCGACCCTGCCCCGCCACAGACGGGGCCCCTCGTTCCGCGACCGCGCCGCCCCGGAGGAGACGGGAAACATGTCAGCCTGCGTCCCCACACGCCCTGCCGATCCGACACGGACCGACGAAACCAGCCGCACTCATCCACCCCACAGCCCGCCGCCGAAGCCGCCCCGCCGCTTCCGCGTCTCGGGCGCCGACCTGTCCGCGTCCGGGGCGGTCTTCCTGATCGCCCTGCCGCTGTCCCTCGGAATCGCCCTCGCCACCGGGGCCCCGCTCCAGGCGGGACTCGTCGCCGCCGCCGTCGGCGGACTCGTGGTCGGCCGCCTCGGCGGCTCCCCCCTCCAGGTCAGCGGCCCGGCCGCCGGCCTCACCGTCGTCACCGCCGACCTCATCCACCGCTACGGCTGGCGGACGACCTGCGCGATCACCGTCATCGCCGGAATCGCCCAACTCGGCCTCGGCTGTCTGCGCGTGGCCCGCAGCGCGCTCGCCGTGTCCCCCGCCGTCGTCCATGGCATGCTCGCCGGAATCGGCGTCACCATCGCGATCGCCCAGGTGCACATCGTGCTCGGCGGCACCCCCCAGAGCGCCGCCCTCGACAATCTCCGCGCGCTGCCCGCCCAGTTGACCCACGCGGACCTGGCCGCACTGGGCCTGAGCCTCCTGACGCTCGCGGTCCTGTTCGCCTGGCCCCGGATCCCCGGACGCGCCGGGCGGGCCCTGCGCCGGGTGCCCGCCCCGCTCGTCGCCGTCGCCTGCGCCACCGCGACCGCCGCGTTCGCCGGAATCACCGTGACCAAGGTCGACCTGCCGTCCTGGAGCAGCCACGCCCTCGCCGGCCTGCCCGAAGGGCCCGTACTGGGCCTCGTGGCGGCCGTCCTGACCGTGACGCTCGTGTGCAGCGTGCAGTCGCTGCTCGGCGCCGTCGCCGTGGACAAGCTCGCGTCCTCGAAGCCCGCCCTGCGGCCGGAGGCCCGCCGCTCCGACCTCGACCGGGAGCTGCTCGGCCAGGGGGCGGCCAACATCGTCTCCGGCACCCTCGGCGGACTCCCCGTCGCCGGGGTCGCGGTCCGCAGCGCCGCGAATGTGCACGCGGGCGGTGAGAGCAGGAACTCCACGATGCTGCACGGCGTTTGGGTAGTAGTGGCCGCGCTCCTGATGGTCCCGGCGCTGGAGCTGATCCCCCTCGCCTCACTCGCCGCCCTGGTCATGGCCGTCGGTATCCAGATGGTGTCCCTGCACCACATCCGGACGGTCACGCGCCACCGCGAGGTCCTCGTCTACGCCGTGACGACGCTCGGCGTGGTCGTCCTCGGCGTACTCGAGGGTGTCGTCCTCGGCATCGCGGTCGCCGTCGCGGTCGCCCTGCACCGGCTCGCCCGCACACGGATCACCCACACCGTGGTCGGAACGGAAAGAACAGACGGAGCAGACAGAGCAGGCGCGGCGGGCTCCGAAGGCCGAGGCGGGACGCATCATGTGCGCGTGCGCGGGCAACTGACGTTCCTCGCCGTGCCCCGCCTCAGCCGCGTACTGCACCAGGTGCCCCAAGGGGCCTGCTGCGTCGTGGAGTTGGACGGTTCCTTCATGGACCACGCCGCGTTCGAGTCCCTGCAGGACTGGCAGAAGTCGCATGTCGCGCAGGGCGGGAAGGTCGAGATGACCGGGCGGGCGGGGACCCGTATCGCCGAGCCCGCGTCGGCGTCGCACTCCTGCTGCCGGCCGTGGACGCCTTGGCGCAACCACCACTGCGACCGCCCGCAGTCCGAGACCGCCGCTCCCCCGGCCGGCGGTGGCGGGTATCAACTGGCCAGCGGCATCAGCGCGTTCCAGCGGAACACGGCGCCGCATGTGCGGGACGAGCTCGCCCGGCTCGCCCGTGAGGGGCAGCGGCCCACCCAGCTGTTCCTGACCTGCGCCGACTCCCGGCTCGTGACGTCGATGATCACCTCAAGCGGCCCCGGTGACCTCTTCGTCGTCAGGAACGTGGGGAATCTGGTGCCGCTGCCGGGCGCCGAGAGCGGTGACGACTCGGTCGCCGCGGCCATCGAGTACGCCGTCGACGTACTGAAGGTGCAGTCGATCACCGTGTGCGGGCACTCCGGCTGCGGTGCCATGCAGGCGCTGCTCAACAGTCCGCCCGAGGGCGGTGCGCAGACACCCCTGAAGCGGTGGCTGCGGCACGGCCTGCCGAGCCTGGCCCGCATGACGGCCGCGAACCAGCGGGCGCGACTCGCGGGGCGTGCCCCCGCCGACTCGGTCGAGCAGCTTTGCCTGACCAATGTCGTCCAGCAGTTGGAGCATCTGCGGGCGCACGAGTCGGTGGCCCGCCGCCTCCAGGAGGGATCGCTCGAGCTCCACGGGATGTACTTCCACGTGGGCGAGGCACAGGCCTATCTGCTCACCGAGCGGCCCGACGAGGTGTTCGACCAGGTGGAGCCGGAGGGCGAACTGCGCCCGGCGTGAACCCGTCCGTGAGAGCGTGCGTGCCGATGAGTGACGCCATCGGCACGCACGCGTAAAGCCCAACAGGTCTAAACCATTACTCGGACCCCCCTTGTCACCGAGGGGGGCCGTCTGATGAGCTGTGGTCTGGGACACAACGGTCGCGCCCCGGCAAAGCACCGTAAGGGAGATGTCGTGAGCAACGAAAGCCTGGCCAACCTTCTTAAAGAAGAGCGAAGGTTTGCGCCGCCGGCCGACCTGGCGGCCGCCGCCAACGTCACCGCGGAGGCGTACGAACAGGCCAAGGCTGACAGGCTCGGCTTCTGGGCCGAGCAGGCCCGCCGGCTGACCTGGGCCACCGAACCGACCGAGACCCTCGACTGGTCGAACCCGCCGTTCGCCAAGTGGTTCGCCGACGGGAAGCTGAACGTCGCGTACAACTGCGTGGACCGCCACGTCGAGGCCGGGAACGGCGACCGGGTCGCCATCCACTTCGAGGGTGAGCCGGGCGACAGCCGGGCCATCACCTACGCGGAGCTCAAGGACGAGGTCAGCCGAGCGGCCAACGCGCTGACCGAGCTGGGCGTGCAGAAGGGCGACCGCGTCGCCGTCTACCTGCCGATGATCCCCGAGGCCGTCGTCGCGATGCTGGCGTGCGCGCGCATCGGTGCCGCGCACTCGGTCGTCTTCGGCGGATTCTCGGCCGACGCCATCGCGGCCCGTATCCGGGACGCCGACGCCAAGGTCGTCATCACGGCCGACGGCGGCTACCGGCGCGGCAAGCCGTCCGCGCTCAAGCCCGCCGTAGACGACGCCGTCAGCCGCGTCGACGGGGTCGAGAAGGTCCTCGTCGTCCAGCGCACCAAGCAGGACGTCGCATGGACCGACGGCCGCGACGTGTGGTGGCACGAGATCACGCAGAAGCAGTCGGCGGAGCACACACCCGAGGCGTTCGACGCCGAGCAGCCGCTGTTCATCCTCTACACGTCCGGCACGACGGGTAAGCCCAAGGGCATCCTGCACACGTCCGGCGGCTACCTCACGCAGGCCTCGTACACCCACCACGCGGTGTTCGACCTCAAGCCGGAGACCGACGTCTACTGGTGCACGGCCGACATCGGATGGGTCACCGGGCACTCGTACATCACCTACGGCCCGCTCTCGAACGGCGCGACGCAGGTCATCTACGAGGGCACCCCGGACACCCCGCACCAGGGCCGCTTCTGGGAGATCGTGCAGAAGTACGGGGTGACGATCCTGTACACGGCGCCGACGGCGATCCGCACGTTCATGAAGTGGGGGGACGACATCCCCGCCAAGTTCGACCTGAGCAGTCTGCGGGTCCTCGGTTCGGTCGGTGAGCCGATCAACCCCGAGGCCTGGATGTGGTACCGGAAGAACATCGGCGGCGACAAGTGCCCCATCGTGGACACCTGGTGGCAGACCGAGACCGGCGCGATGATGATCTCGCCGCTGCCCGGCGTCACCGAGACCAAGCCGGGTTCCGCCCAGCGCGCCCTGCCAGGCATCTCGGCGACGGTCGTGGACGACGAGGCGCGGGAAGTCCCCAACGGGGGCGGCGGTTACCTCGTCCTGACCGAGCCGTGGCCGTCGATGCTGCGCACCATCTGGGGCGACGACCAGCGGTTCATCGACACGTACTGGTCCCGTTTCGAGGGCAAGTACTTCGCCGGTGACGGCGCCAAGAAGGACGAGGACGGCGACATCTGGCTGCTCGGCCGGGTGGACGACGTGATGCTGGTCTCCGGCCACAACATCTCGACCACCGAGGTCGAGTCGGCGCTCGTCTCGCACCCCTCCGTCGCCGAGGCGGCGGTCGTGGGCGCGGCCGACGAGACGACGGGTCAGGCCATCGTGGCCTTCGTGATCCTGCGCGGCACGGCGTCCGCCGACGACGAGGGACTCGTCGCCCACCTGCGCAACCACGTGGGCGCGACGCTCGGCCCGATCGCCAAGCCGAAGCGGGTCCTGCCCGTGGCCGAACTGCCCAAGACCCGCTCCGGGAAGATCATGCGGCGCCTGCTGCGTGACGTCGCGGAGAACAGGGAGCTGGGAGACGTCACGACTCTGACGGACTCGTCCGTCATGGACCTCATCCAGACCAAGCTCCCGGCCGCGTCGAGCGAGGACTGACCGCACCGCACACCACGAAACGGGCACCCGACGCCGAACGCGCCGGGTGCCCGTTTCGTGCGTAAAGTGACGATCACCAGGTATGGCCCGCGTACACCCGGTAGGGTGAGACCTCAACTGGTGTGCCGGGAAGTCTGGTCGGCAACGCCGTCGGCGACCCCTCGTCGGCGCGTTCGCGAAAGCCGAACCCGACCGGAGGTCTTCACCCGTGGCCGCGCCCGCCCCCAGCAAGAACAGCCGTAAGGTCCTCGGTCGGCTCTCCCTTCCCGAGCGTACGTTCGTGGCGGACACCCTGCGTGCCGAGACCGTCGGCGGCGTTCTGCTCCTCGTCGCCGCGATCGCCGCCCTCATCTGGGCGAACACCCCGCTCAGCCACAGCTACGAGTCCGTGAGCGACTTCCACATAGGCCCTGCCGCGCTCGGACTCAACCTGTCCCTCGAACACTGGGCCGCCGACGGACTGCTCGCCGTGTTCTTCTTCGTCGCCGGTATCGAGCTCAAGCGCGAACTCGTCGCGGGCGACCTGCGCGACCCGAAGGCGGCCATGCTGCCCGTCGCCGCCGCGCTCTGCGGCATGGCGGTCCCCGCGCTCGTCTACTTCCTCGTCAACATCACGGGGAGCGGCTCGCTCGACGGCTGGGCCGTGCCGACCGCCACCGACATCGCCTTCGCGCTCGCCGTCCTCGCCGTCATCGGCACCTCGCTGCCGTCCTCGCTGCGCGCGTTCCTGCTCACGCTCGCCGTCGTCGACGACCTCGGCGCGATCCTGATCATCGCGATCTTCTTCACCGCCGACATCAACTTCGCCGCCCTCGCAGGCGCCGTCGTCGGCCTCGCCGTGTTCTGGCTCCTCCTGCGCAAGGGCGTACGCGGCTGGTACATCTACGTGCCGCTCGCCCTCGTGATCTGGGGCCTGATGTACAACAGCGGCATCCACGCCACCATCGCCGGTGTCGCCATGGGCCTCATGCTGCGCTGCACCCGGCGGGACGGCGAGGAGCACTCGCCCGGCGAGCACATCGAGCATCTGGTGCGCCCCTTCTCAGCGGGGCTCGCCGTGCCGCTGTTCGCCCTGTTCAGCGCGGGCGTTGCCGTGTCGGGCAGCGCGCTGACCGACGTGTTCACCAAGCCCGAGACGCTCGGTGTGGTGCTCGGGCTCGTCGTCGGCAAGGCGGTCGGCATCTTCGGCGGCACCTGGCTCACGGCCCGCTTCACCCGGGCCTCGCTCTCCGACGAACTGGCCTGGCCCGACGTGTTCGCCATCGCGTCCCTCGCCGGCATCGGCTTCACCGTCTCGCTCCTCATCGGCGAACTCGCCTTCACCGACAACCCGCTGCTGACCGACGAGATCAAGGCGTCCGTCCTGATGGGCTCCCTCATCGCGGCGGTCCTGTCGAGCGTCCTGCTCAAGATCCGCAACGCCAAGTACCGCGCGATGTGCGCCGAGGAGGAGCGCGACGACGACCTCGACGGCATCCCCGACATCTACGAGGAGGACAAGCCGGAGTACCACTTGCGGATGGCGGAGATCTACGAGAAGAAGGCCGCCGAACACCGCAGGCTTGCCGAAGTGACGGGCGGGGCAAGCGAGGGGAGCAGTCGTCCGGCATGATCTGACAGCAGGTCTGCTACAGATGCCCGTAAAGAGAAGAGGGAGTACGCGATGAGCGCACCCGACGGCACACCGGTCGGCGCCGAACGCAGCATCGGCCAGCTGGTCGCCACGGCCACGACCGAGATGTCCGCGCTGGTGCACGACGAGATCGCCCTGGCGAAGGCCCAGCTCAAGCAGGACGTGAAGCGGGGTGCGGTCAGCGGCGGCGCCCTCTCGGCGGCCGGCGTGGTCCTGCTCTTCTCGCTGCCCATGCTGAGCTTCGCGCTCGCCTACGGGATCCAGGCCTGGACCGGCGGGCACAACGGTGAGGGCGGCTGGAACCTCGGCTGGTGCTTCCTGCTCTCCTTCGCGGCGAACGTGCTGGTGGCCGCGCTGCTCGCCCTGATCGGCGCCGTCTTCGCGAAGAAGGCCAAGAAGGGCAAGGGCCCGCAGAAGGTCGCCGCGTCGGTCAAGGAGACGGCAGGCGTACTGGGGAACGCCAAACCGCACCCCCGTCCGGTGGCCCCGGCGAACCGAGTCGGTGACACGGTCGAGGCTGTGGCACGCTCGTCTTCATGACGGACCCCGCCACCCCCTCGGCCCAGCCCGCCTCAGTCGTACGCATCGGCGTCCCGGGCGGCGGAGACCTGACCCACCGGGACGTCGCCGCCAACGGCGCGCGCTTCCACATCGCCGAGATGGGCGACGGGCCACTGGTCCTGCTCCTGCACGGCTTCCCCCAGTTCTGGTGGACGTGGCGGCACCAGATGGTGGCGCTCGCCGACGCCGGGTTCCGGGCCGTGGCCATGGATCTGCGCGGCGTCGGCGGCAGCGACCGCACCCCTCGCGGCTACGACCCGGCGAACCTCGCCCTCGACATCACGGGCGTCGTACGGTCCCTCGGCGAGCCCGACGCGGCGCTCGTGGGGCACGACCTGGGCGGCTATCTCGCGTGGACCGCGGCCGTCATGCGGCCCAAGCTGGTGCGCCGGCTCGTGGTCTCCTCGATGCCGCACCCCCGGCGCTGGCGCTCGGCGATGCTGTCCGACGTCAAGCAGACCGCCGCGGGTTCGTACGTCTGGGGCTTCCAGCGGCCGTGGGTGCCGGAGCGTCAGCTCGTCGCGGACGACGGCGCCCTGGTCGGGCGGCTGATCCGGGACTGGTCCGGGCCGCGCCTCCCCGACGACGAGGCCGTGGACGTGTACCGGCGCGCCATGTGCATCCCGTCCACGGCACATTGCTCGGTCGAGCCGTACCGCTGGATGGTGCGGTCGATGGCCCGTCCGGACGGCATCCAGTTCAACCGGCGCATGAAGCGTCCGGTGCGGGTGCCGACGCTCCATCTGCACGGCTCGCTCGACCCCGTGATGCGTACGCGCAGCGCGGCGGGCTCCGGCGAGTACGTCGAAGCGCCGTACCGCTGGCGGCTGTTCGACGGTCTGGGGCACTTCCCGCACGAGGAGGACCCGGTCGCGTTCTCCAGCGAACTGGTCAGCTGGCTGAAGGACCCCGAGCCCGACCGGTGACGGCCGCGCGGCCGTCCTCGCACGATCGGGTGACGCGTTCGAGCCATGTCCGGGAACAACTGTCCCTCGAACTGCCAATTGCCTGGCGCATAGGCCAATTGGGGGGCGTGCGCGCGATTACCGACCTTGGGGCACGGGCACACGTCGGGGTATGGGCTGGACGCACGACTACAGTGACGCAGCACGCAACCGCCGCTCAGCCACGGTGCTGAGCCGTCACCCGGGGGGTGGCCCGCAGGAACCGGGCCATGACCAAACCCCTCCGGGGATCAACATTCCCCGCATCCTGCGCCGCCGGGCCCGCTGGGTCTCGGCCCGGCTGCGGCACACACGCGACTGACGCGTCGCCGGCCCGGCCATCACCGCCTCCCGAACCTCACAGGGCGCAGCTGTCGCTGTCCACCTGCTGGTTGGCCGTGCGGCCGCGGTCGATGTCCTGGCTGATCTCGTCCCGGGTGAGCGCGTACCCGGTCTGGGCGCTGTCGAGTGACTTCGCGAAGACCACGCCGTACACCTTGCCTTCGGGCGTGAGCAGCGGGCCGCCGGAGTTGCCCTGGCGGACGGTCGCGTAGAGCGAGTACACATCGCGTTGCACGGTGCCGCGGTGGTAGATGTCCGGGCCGTTGGCCGTGATGCGGCCGCGCACGCGCGCGGGGCGGACGTCGTACGCGCCGTTCTCCGGGAAGCCGGCGACGATCGCGCTTGCGCCGCGCTCGGCGTCCCTGGACGTGAACTGGAGCGGGGGCGCCTTCAGCGTGGGCACGTCGAGTACGGCGATGTCGCGCTTCCAGTCGTAGAGGACGACCTTCGCCGCGTACATCCGGCCTTCGCCGCCTATCTGTACGTTCGGCTCGTCCACGCCGCCGACCACGTGCGCGTTCGTCATGACGCGGCGGTCGGCGAAGACGAAGCCGGAGCCTTCGAGGACCTTGCCGCAACTGGGGGCCTGGCCGGTCACCTTGACGATGGAGCGCTTGGCCGTCTGCACGACCGGGCTGTTCGCCAGCTTCGGGTCGGGGGGCTGGACGTCAGTGATCGGCTCGTTCGAGAACGGGCTGAAGACCTGCGGGAAGCCGTTCTGCGCGAGCGCGGAGGAGAAGTCCGCGAACCACGTGTTCGCCTGCGTGGGCAGGGCTCTGGACACGCCGAGCAGGACCTTGGAGTTGCGCACTTCCTTGCCGAGCGTGGGCAGCGTCGTGCCGGCCAGGGCCGAGCCGATGAGCCAGGCGACGAGGAGCATCGCCACCACGTTCACCACGGCACCGCCCGTGGCGTCCAGGGCGCGGGCCGGGGACCAGGTGATGTACCGGCGCAGCTTGTTCCCCAGGTGCGTGGTGAACGCCTGTCCCACGGAGGCACAGACGATGACCACGATCACGGCGACGACGGCCGCTGTCGTACTCACCTTGGCCTCGTCGGTCACCGCGCTCCAGATGGCGGGCAGGACGTAGACCGCGACGAGGCCGCCGCCCAGGAAGCCGATCACCGACAGGATGCCGACGACGAAGCCCTGGCGGTAGCCCACGATCGCGAACCACACGGCGGCGACGAGCAACAGGATGTCCAGCACATTCACGTGGGCCACCCTGTCATGACCGCCAGTCGAGCGGGACCTGCTTACTGCGGTCCCAGGGGCGCTCCCATCCCGCGTAGTGCAGGATCCGGTCGATCACTCCGGCCGTAAAGCCCCAGACCAGAGCCGATTCGACGAGGAACGCCGGGCCCTGGTGGCCCCTCGGGTGGACCGCCGTCGCACGGTGGCGCGGATCCGTGAGATCCGCCACGGGGACCGTGAAGACGCGGGCCGTCTCCGCCGGGTCGACCGCCTGCACCGGCGTCGGTGTGCGCCACCAGCCGAGGACCGGTGTCACCACGAAGCTGCTCACCGGGATGTACAGCTTCGGCAGGACGCCGAAGAGCTGGACGCCGCGCGGATCGAGCCCGGTCTCCTCCTCCGCCTCGCGCAGGGCGGCGCGCAGCGGCCCGTCCGTACGCGGATCGCCGTCCTGCGGGTCGAGGGCACCGCCCGGGAAGGACGGCTGGCCCGCGTGCGAGCGCAGCGATGTGGCGCGCTCCATGAGCAGCAGCTCGGGGCCGCGCTCGCCCTCGCCGAAGAGGATCAGGACGGCGGACTGGCGCCCGTCGCCGCTCTCGGGCGGCAGGAAACGGCTCAGCTGTAGCGGCTCGACCGTGTCGGCGGCCTTCACGACCGGGTCGAGCCACTCGGGCAGCCCCTCGCGGCTCAGCCGCACGGGCTCGATCTTCGTCACGCGCTCTTCGTGCGCCTCACTGTGTGCATGCGTCATAGGCACCCCCGTCCAACTGAACACAACGCCCGTGCCCCCGCCGTTCGTTCCGCGATGCGTCACTCCCCCGTGGCGGGCGGTGCGGTGGCCCCGAGCGGGGGCGCCGCGATACCGCCGGCGTCCAGGTACGACTGCGGGGGCTTCAGGCGCTGGCCGGGGAAGCCGCCCTTCTCGTACTTCAGGAGCTTCTTCGCCTTCTCCGGGTCGGTCTCGCCCTCCCCGTACGCCGGGCAGAGCGGCGCGATCGGGCAGGCGCCGCAGGCCGGCTTGCGGGCGTGACAGATCCGGCGGCCGTGGAAGATCACGCGGTGGGAGAGCATCGTCCAGTCGCTCTTCGGGAAGAGCTCGCCGATGGCCTTCTCGACCTTGTCCGGGTCGGTCTCCTCCGTCCACTTCCAGCGCCGCACGAGCCGCCCGAAGTGCGTGTCCACCGTGATTCCCGGCCGCCCGAAGGCGTTGCCCATCACGACGAAGGCGGTCTTGCGGCCGACGCCGGGCAGCTTGACGAGGTCTTCGAGACGCCCCGGGACCTCGCCGCCGAACTCGTCCCGCAGCGCCGTCGCGAGACCCATGATCGACTTCGTCTTGGCGCGGAAGAACCCGGTGGGCCGGATCAGCTCCTCGACGTCCTCGGGGTTCGCGGCCGCGAGGTCCTCCGGGGCCGGGTACCTGGCGAAGAGGGCGGGCGTCGTCTGATTGACCCGCAGATCGGTGGTCTGGGCGGACAGCACCGTGGCGACGAGCAGCTGGAAGGGGTTCTCGAAGTCCAGCTCGGGGTGGGCGTACGGATACACCTCGGCGAGCTCACGATTGATGCGCCGCGCGCGCCGGACGAGCGCGGTGCGGGACTCGGGCTTGGCAGCGGCCTTCTTCGGAGGCTTGTCCGACTTCGCGGCGGCGGCCTTCTTCACTGGCTTGGCGGCGCCGGCCTTCTTCGCGGCAGCACGCTTCCCTCCGGAACCCACGCCACCACCGGAGCCACCAGCGCCCTTCCCAGCGGAAGCCGCAGCGCCCCCGGCGCCGCCCCCGGCACCCCTAGCCCGCTTTACCCCTTTTGCCGCTTTCTCGGGCGTGGCCGGGGCCTGTTCGCCCACAGCGGAATTACGTCCCGTAGTCACCGTCCCAGCCCCCTTGGCCTCTGCTCTCACCGGCGTTTTGGACACTCGGCCAGCCTAAAGGGAGCCGCTGACATCCGCCGTGGACCCCACGGATCAGTCCTCGATTGGCCCCCTCCCCCACAGCTTGCGACGCCCGTGCGGCAGACTTGTGCCTGAGTGACTGATCACACTGTTTGGACCGTCCGGCAAAATGGGGAGCGGGACCCGGTCCCCGGATGCAGGTCGACATAGGAGAGAAACTCGTGGACGACGTTCTGCGGCGCGCCCCGCTTTTCGCGGCGCTCGATGATGAGCAGGCCGCGGAGCTCCGCGCCTCCATGAGTGAGGTGACCCTCGCGCGCGGCGACGCCCTCTTCCACGAGGGCGACCCCGGAGACCGCCTGTACGTGGTCACCGAGGGCAAGGTGAAGCTCCACCGCACCTCCCCCGACGGCCGCGAGAACATGCTCGCGGTGCTCGGCCCCGGCGAGCTGATCGGCGAGCTCTCGCTGTTCGACCCGGGCCCGCGCACGGCGACCGCCTCCGCGCTCACCGAGGTCAAGCTCCTCGGCCTCGGCCACGGCGACCTCCAGCCCTGGCTGAACGCGCGCCCCGAGGTGGCCTCCGCCCTGCTGCGCGCCGTCGCCCGGCGCCTGCGCAAGACCAACGACCAGATGTCCGACCTGGTCTTCTCGGACGTGCCGGGCCGCGTGGCCCGCGCGCTCCTGGACCTCTCCCGCCGCTTCGGCGTGCAGTCGGAGGAGGGCATTCACGTCGTGCACGACCTGACGCAGGAGGAGCTGGCCCAGCTGGTCGGCGCCTCCCGCGAGACGGTGAACAAGGCACTCGCGGACTTCGCGGGCCGCGGCTGGCTCCGCCTGGAGGCCCGCGCCGTGATCCTGCTCGACGTGGAGCGCCTCGCCAAGCGCTCGCGCTGACACCTTCGTTCAACGCGTACGGGTCCCGTCTCCCTCCGGGGAGGCGGGATCACCCGTTCACCGCCGCGGAAAATGCCGGGACGGCAGCCGCCCGACCCGGCACAGTGGGCCCATGAACCCCACCGCCCGCGGCCTGGACGACCGCGGATTCATCGAGCGCGAAGGCTCTCTGAGCCTGATCCAGCCGGACTTCCGCCCCGTGGTGTCCGCGGCGCGCGCCGGTCTGCTCGCCGGCTTCGGGCCGCGGATGACGAGCGCGTATCTCTACGGCTCCGTGCCGCGCGGCACCGCCCGCCTCGGCCGCAGCGACCTCGACCTCCTCCTCGCACTGCGCGAGGAGCCGACGGCCGACGACAGGGCCCAGGCCGACGCCCTGGCCGAAGGCCTGAACAAACAATTCGCCCAGATCGACGGCGTAGGCCTGCTGGTCCTGAGCCGGAGCCAGGTCCTCAGCGACCTCGAACGTCACGACCTCGGCTGGTTCGTGGCCTGCCTCTGCACTCCGCTCCTCGGCGAGGACCTGGCCGAATACCTGCCGCGCTACCGCCCCGACTCCCTCCTGGCCCGGGAGACCAACGGCGATCTGCGCCTGCTCCTGACGCGCTGGCGCGAACGCATCGCGCGAGGCGACGACCCGCGCACCCTGGACCGCCAGATCTCCCGTCACCTCGTCCGCACCGGCTTCACGCTCGTCATGCCCCGCTGGAACGGCTGGACCAGTGATCTGACGCAGATGGCCGAGGTGTTCGGCACGTACTACCCGCAGTGGGCGGACGCGATGCGGCAGGCGTCCGAGGCGGCGTACGAACCGGTGGGCGCGCCGCACACCCTCCGGGCGTACACCGAGGACCTGGGCCCGTGGCTGGCGGCAGAATACGAAGCCGTGCACGGAGTGAAGGCCCCCCGCCCCTGACCCGGAAGCAGGACACCGATGAGCTCAGCGTCGACGGACAGCCTGGCCGAGCGGTTCGAGGAGTCACGGGGGCACTTGCGCGCCGTGGCCTACCGGATGCTCGGCTCGTTCAGCGAGGCGGAGGACGCCGTACAGGAGACGTGGCTGCGGCTCCAGCGGTCCGACACCTCGGCCGTCGAGAACCTGGGCGGCTGGCTCACCACCGTCACGGGCCGGATCTGCCTGGACCTGCTGCGCTCGCGCAAGGCAAGGGGCGAGGAGCCCCTGGAAACCCACGTACCCGACCCCCTGGTCACGAGCCTCGACACCCCGGACCCCGAACAACGGGCGCTCCAGGCGGACTCGGTGGGCCTGGCGCTGCTCGTGGTCCTGGACTCGCTGGCGCCGTCGGAACGGCTGGCGTTCGTGCTGCACGACCTGTTCGCGGTGCCTTTCGAGGACATCGCGCCGATCGTGGAGCGCACGCCGGCGGCGACCCGGCAGCTGGCGAGCCGCGCGCGCCGCCGCGTCCAGGGAGCCCCGCCTCCCCAGACGGACCTGGTACGCCAGCGCGAGGTGGTCGAGGCGTTCCTCTCGGCGGCCCGCGAGGGCGACTTCGAGGGACTGCTGGCGGTCCTGGACCCGAACGTACTGCTACGGGCGGACGCCGGGGCAACAGACCTCTCGCGCCTGGTCCGAGGCGCTCACGCGGTGGCGTCCGGGGCGATCACGTTCCAGCGCATGGCACCGCACGTGCGCGTTGTGCTGGTCAACGGCGCGATCGGCCTCCTGGCGCTGCCGGACGGCCGCCCGGCATCGCTGATGTCCTTCACGATCACAGACACCGGAATCACAGAACTGAACGTCCTGTCGGACGAGGACCGTCTGCAGCGCCTGACCCGCGAGGCCTGACCGGGCGGCCCTCTAAATGAGCCCGTGCTCCGTCAGATAATCGAGCTGAGCCAGCACGGACAACTCGGCAGCGGGCCACAGGGACCGATCCACACCCGCGTACACATGGGCCACGATTTCTGACGCCGTGACATAACCGCTCTCGACGGCGGTCTCGATCTGGGCGAGCCGGTTGGCGCGGTGGGCGAGGTAGAACTCGACGGCGCCCTGGGCGTCTTCGAGTACGGGCCCGTGCCCCGGCAGCACGGTGTCGACCCCGTCGTCGACGGTGAGGGACCGCAGCCGCCGCAGCGAGTCGAGATAGTCCCCGAGCCGCCCGTCGGGATGGGCGACGACGGTGGTCCCGCGCCCGAGCACGGTGTCACCGGTCAGCACGGCGCGATCGGCGGGCAGATGGAAACAGAGCGAATCAGCGGTATGCCCAGGCGCGGCGACAACACGCAGCTCGAGCCCGCCGACGGCCACGACATCCCCACCGCCCAGCCCTTCGTCCCCGAGCCGCAGAGCAGGATCGAGGGCCCGCACCTTGGTCCGGGTCAGCTCGGCAAACCGGCCGGCGCCCTCCGCGTGATCGGGATGCCCGTGAGTGAGAAGGGTCAGAGCCACCCGCTTACCAGCGGCCTCAGCGACCGCGACGACATTCCGCAGATGCACGTCGTCGCGCGGCCCGGGATCGATCACTACGGCGAACTCGGAATCAGGCTCGGAAACGATCCACGTATTGGTCCCGTCCAGGGTCATCGCGGAGGCGTTCGGAGCCAGCACATTGACCGCGCGCGCGGTGGCGGGCCCGGACAGCACCCCGCCACGGGGCTGTCCGGGAAGGGCTGCGGCTTCGGTCATGCGGAGGCTCCCCCGGTCGGAATGTGCTTGGTGAACTCATCATGACCGGGCCAGGACAGAACAATCTCCCCGCCCTCCAGCCGGGCCCGGGCGAGCACAGGGGAAAGATCCTGCGCCGTGGCCCCCACGAGGGCCCCCTCGGCGCTGTCGAAGCCGGCCAGCGCCCGCAGCGTCGCGATCGTGGGCGGCATCATCATCAGCTCGCCCTTGTCGTACCCTTCGGCGGCCTGCTCGGGCCGGATCCACACGGTCCGGTCGGCTTCGGTAGAGGCGTTACGGGTGCGCTGCCCCTCCGGCAGGGCGGCGACGAAGAACCAGGTGTCGTACCGCCGGGGCTCGAACTCGGGCGTGATCCACCGCGCCCAGGCCCCCAGCAGATCGGACCGCAGAACCAGCCCACGCCGCCCGAGGAACTCCCCGAACGACAACTCCCTGCGGACGAGCGCCTCCCGGTCGGCCTCCCAGGACTCACCGGTCGTATCCCCCATCACGGACGCCGCATCGGGCCCGGCGAGCAGCACGCCCGCCTCCTCGTACGTCTCCCGCACGGCGGCACACACGATCGCCTGCGCCGACTTCTCGTCCACACCGAGCCGAGCCGCCCACGCCGCACGCGAGGGCCCGCCCCACCGCACGACCGACTCGTCGTCACGGGGATCCACGCCCCCGCCCGGATACGCGTACGCGCCCCCGGCGAAAGCCATGGAGGCGCGTCGACGCAGCATATGCACTTCGGGACCGGCGACCGCGTCCCGCAGAAGCATGACGGTCGCGGCCCGCCGCGGCACGGCGGGCGCCAGCTCACCCGCCGCGAGCGCACGAATCCGCTCGGGCCACTCCGGGGGATACCACTGCCCATTCGCCATGGCCGGAGGCTATCCGCTACCAAGCGGATGTTCGAGAGCCACAGACGATCAAGTACGAAGGCCGCCCCGGCGAACAGCCCACCGCCCCGCAGCCGCGCGCGAGACAGAAGGGCCGCCGAACGGCCCACCGGCCCCCGCCCGCGTACGAAACCGGAGGGGCCGTGTCGGACATGCGCGCGGAGCCACCAGCACCACATGCGGGCCATTGGGCCGGCGACGAGGCCCATGGAACAGCGAGCACGTACATCCCGGCGCGGCCCCGCCCTTAGGAGACGGAGCGCACCAGTCCCGAGCCGACCCGAACCTTCAGCCGAACCGAACCAGAAACCTCGGCCAAACCAGAAGCCTCAGCCGAACCACAAGCCTCGGCCGAACCGAAATTCTCAGCAGAAGCGAACCATCACGCCGAAACGAGCTCGACCTGAACCTCGACCTCAACAGGCGCGTCCAGCGGAAGAACGGCCACACCCACGGCGGACCGAGCGTGCACACCCTTCTCGCCGAGAACCTCGGCGAAGAGCTCACTGGCCCCGTTCACCACACCCGGCTGCCCGGTGAAGTCGGGCGCGGAGGCGACAAAGCCGACGACCTTCACCACACGAGCGACCCGATCGAGATCACCGGCAACGGACTTCACCGCGGCGAGCGCGTTCAGCGCACACGTACGGGCCAGCTCCTTGGCCTGCTCGGCGGTGACCTCGGCCCCCACCTTCCCGGTGAGCGGAAGCTTCCCGTCCACCATCGGCAACTGACCGGCCGTGTACACGTACACATCGGACTGCACGGCCGGCTGGTACGAGGCGAGCGGCGGCACGACCTCGGGCAGGGTCAGCCCGAGCTCGGCGAGGCGCGCGTCGACGACCCCGCTCATGCCTTCGCCCGCTTCAGGTAGGCCACGAGCTGCTCGGGGTTGTTCGGCCCGGGCACGACCTGGACGAGCTCCCAGCCGTCCTCGCCCCAGGTGTCCAGAATCTGCTTGGTCGCGTGCACGAGAAGAGGCACGGTCGCGTATTCCCACTTGGTCATACGGCCGACTGTAGCCGCTGGACCGGCGATGACCGACAGCCTCCTGCGTAGCCCGCGCGCGGACTGGTTAGGCTCGAAGACGTGAGCAGGCTCCAGGTCGTCAGCGGCAAGGGCGGTACCGGAAAGACCACGGTCGCCGCCGCACTGGCGCTCGCCCTCGCCACCGAGGGCAAGCGCACTCTCCTGGTGGAGGTGGAAGGACGCCAGGGCATCGCACAGCTCTTCGAGACGGAAGCACTGCCGTACGAGGAACGGAAGATCGCGGTAGCCCCGGGGGGCGGCGAGGTGTTCGCACTCGCCATCGACCCGGAGCTGGCGCTGCTGGACTACCTCCAGATGTTCTACAAGCTGGGCGGCGCGGGCAGGGCGCTCAAAAAGCTGGGCGCGATCGACTTCGCGACAACGGTGGCGCCGGGCCTGAGGGACGTACTCCTGACCGGCAAGGCCTGCGAGGCGGTACGCCGAAAGACGAAACAGAACAAATACGCCTACGACTACGTGGTGATGGACGCCCCGCCGACGGGCCGCATCACGCGCTTCCTGAACGTGAACGACGAGGTCGCGGGCCTGGCCAAGATCGGCCCGATACACAACCAGGCGCAGGCGGTCATGCGGGTCCTCAAGTCGCCGGAGACAGCGGTGCACTTGGTGACGCTGCTGGAGGAGATGCCGGTCCAGGAGACGTCGGACGGCATCGCGGAGCTGCAGGCGGCGAACCTCCCCGTGGGCAGGCTCATCGTGAACATGGTGCGCCCGGCGCTCCTTGACGACGCCGAACTGACGCTGGCCCAGGGCGGCGTGCCCAGGGCGGCCATCGCCAAGTCCCTGTCCGCGGCGGGCCTGGGCGGCGCCCGCAGAGGCGGCAACGCCGAACGCCTGGTCACCCCGCTCCTCGACCAGGCCGCGGAGTACGCGGAACGGCACGAGCTGGAGCGCGGCCAGCGGGCGGTGCTGGCCGATTCGGGCCTGCCGCTGCACGAACTGCCGCTGCTGACCGAGGGGATGGACCTGGCGGGCCTGTACCGGCTGGCCACGGAACTGCGGAAGCAAGGGATCTAGAGACACATGACGTCGTCCCTGAGCCTGAACCCGACGGACACCCACGTCCTCGACGTGGACCCACTCATCGACGACCCCAGGACGCGCATCGTGGTGTGCTGCGGCTCCGGTGGCGTCGGCAAGACGACGACGGCGGCGGCACTCGGCCTGCGCGCGGCCGAGCGCGGCCGCAAGGTGGTCGTGCTGACGATCGACCCGGCCCGCAGGCTGGCCCAGTCGATGGGCATCGACTCGCTGGACAACACACCGCGCCGCGTGAAGGGCATCGACGAAACGGCGGGCGGCGAACTGCACGCGATGATGCTCGACATGAAGCGGACGTTCGACGAGATCGTCGAGGCGCACGCGGACGGCCAGCGGGCCGAGGCAATTCTGGGCAACCCGTTCTACCAGTCGCTCTCGGCGGGCTTCGCGGGCACGCAGGAGTACATGGCGATGGAGAAGCTGGGCCAGCTGCGGGCCCGGGACGAGTGGGACCTGATCGTCGTCGACACTCCGCCGTCCCGCTCCGCGCTCGACTTCCTGGACGCGCCGAAACGTCTCGGCTCGTTCCTGGACGGCAAGCTGATCCGGGTCCTGATGGCCCCGGCGAAGGTCGGCGGCCGGGCCGGCATGAAGTTCCTGAACGTCGGGATGTCGATGATGACGGGCGCGCTCGGGAAGCTGCTGGGCGGTCAGCTCCTGCGCGACGTACAGACGTTCGTGGCGGCGATGGACACGATGTTCGGCGGGTTCCGCACGCGCGCCGACGCCACGTACAAGCTGCTCCAGGCCCCCGGTACGGCGTTCCTGGTGGTGGCGGCGCCGGAGCGGGACGCGCTGCGCGAGGCGGCGTACTTCGTGGAGCGCCTCGCCGCGGAGGACATGCCGCTGGCCGGACTCGTACTGAACCGGGTGCACGGCAGCGGTGCCGCGCAACTGTCGGCCGAGCGGGCGCTCGCGGCCGCAGAAAATCTTGACGAGCGCGGCATTGTGGATCAGGGGGACGGGAATGTAGAGCTGCGTACCGCTCCCGAAGCAGGCTCCCCCGCCCCAGCAAGGGACACGGCCGACGAGCACGCCCAGACGCCGGACAAAACCCCACATAGCGCACCTGTGAACGCACACCCACCCAACTCACCTGCCACAGGCACGCCTGCCACCGCGGCCACAGACCGCGGCACGACAGAACGCGCGGCCACAAACCACGCAGCGACAGACCAACTCACGGCAGGCCTGCTGCGCTTGCACGCGGAACGCATGCAGCTGCTGGCACGCGAGCAACGCACACGCGACCGCTTCGCGGCGCTCCACCCGGAGGTGGCGGTCACCGAGGTCGGCGCCCTGCCCGGCGATGTGCACGACCTGGCAGGCCTGAGGAGCATCGGGGACCGGCTCGCGGCCGGTGCGGACCCGGCCGGAGCTGCGTGAGCCGTACGGACGCCTCCCGAGGCGCGGGCCACCACACGGCTCGCACCCCTCGGACGCCCTGGAAGGAGCTCGGCTCCCTCACCCCACGGCGGCGTACCTCTCGTACGTCGCGTCGTCATCGATGTCCACGGGCAGCAGACCCGCACCGCGCTCGTACTCCGTACGAGCCGTCTCGAGCAGCCGGCGCCACGAGGTGACGGTGGGGCGCCTGCGCAGCAGCGCACGGCGTTCCCGCTCGGTCATGCCACCCCACACGCCGAACTCGACGCGGTTGTCCAGCGCGTCGGCCAGGCACTCGGTCCGCACCGGGCATCCGGTGCACACCGCCTTCGCCCGGTTCTGCGCTGCTCCTTGAACGAACAGTTCATCTGGATCGGTAGTGCGGCAGGCCGCCTGCGCACTCCAGTCGGTTACCCAGCCCATACCGGCGCCGTCCTCTCCCGAATCGAGGCTCCCCCACGGCGGCAGCGGCATATTCACCGCCGCCAGTTGAGGACGTTACGGAAGGTGGGCACAGCGCAACACCCCCTTCGGGCCCAATCTTGAATGGCCCGAACGGACTATGCGTAAGCGGCAGATCACCCGACGGAGTGAGCCGAGGGCATGCGCGACCAACCCGGCAAACCGGGACGTTTCAGTTGAGTCACAGCGGACACCGGGTGACACTCAAGGCGGTTTCGGACACGCCCTCACCCACCACGGAACGACCGCGGAGGAGTGGTGAGATGACTACCGGAACGATTCGGGTTCGCCGGACGTCTTGATACGTGACCGTACTGCTGTGACAGTTGAGTACAGCTTAGGCCAAGGCATATACGCCTGTCCGGAGAATCAGAACGTAGGCTGCCCTCATGGGAAAGAAGCGCTCGGGCGGTGGACTGTCACCGACTCAGCAGGCCGCCAAGTTCCTTGGTGTCAGTGTCCTCGCGGGAGCAGTCCTCGCCGGAATCGCGCTGCCCGCAGCGGGCGCGCTCGGCCTCGCGGCGAAGGGCTCGGTCGAGGGATTCGACGAGATCCCGGCCAACCTCAAGCAGCCGCCACTCAGTCAGCGCACCACGATCCTGGACAACAAGGGCGGCGCGATCGCGACGGTCTACTCGCGCGACCGCACGGTGGTGCCCCTCAAGGACATCTCGCCGTACATGCAGAAAGCGCTCGTCGCGATCGAGGACGCGCGCTTCTACGAACACGGCGCCGTCGACATGAAGGGCATCCTGCGCGCGATCAACGAGAACGCGCAGAGCGGCGGTGTCACGCAGGGGGCGTCCACGCTCACCCAGCAGTACGTGAAGAACGTCTTCATGGAGGAGGCCGGCGACGACCCGACGAAGCTCGCCCAGGCCACCCAGCAGACGATCGGCCGCAAGATCCGCGAGCTGAAGTACGCGATCCAGCTCGAGGACAAGCTCGGCAAGAAGCGCATCCTCGCCAACTACCTGAACATCACGTACTTCGGTGAGCAGGCATACGGCGTCGAGGCGGCCTCGCAGCGGTACTTCTCCAAGTCGGCGAAGGACCTGACGGTCGAGGAGTCCGCGATGCTGGCCGGCATCGTCCAGTCCCCGAGCCGCTACGACCCCGTCAACGACGAGGCGGAGGCCACCAGGCGACGGAACGTCGTGCTCCAGCGGATGGCCGAGACGCACGACATCTCCCAGGCAGAGGCGGACCGCGCCAAGGAGAAGCCGCTCGGTCTGAAGATCAGCAAGCCGCAGAACGGCTGCATCACGGCGGTCAAGGGCGCGGGCTTCTTCTGCGACTACGTACGCGAGGTGTTCCTCACCGACCCGGTCTTCGGCAAGACGAAGGAAGCGCGGGCGAAGCTCTGGAACCGGGGCGGTCTGAGGGTGCAGACCACCCTCGACCCGCAGACGCAGGAATCGGTGCAGGCGTCGATCAAGGATCACGTCTACCAGACGGACAAGGTCGCGACGGCGGCCGCGTTCGTCGAGCCCGGCACCGGCAAGATCCTCGGCATGGGCCAGTCGAAGCCGTACGGCTTCGGCAAGAACGAGACGCAGATCAACTACTCGGTCGACCGCAAGATGAGCGGGTCGAACTACGGCTTCCCGACGGGTTCGACGTTCAAGCCGTTCCTGGCCGCGGCCGCCCTGGAGCAGGGCACCCCGGTGACGAAGTCGTACCCGGCGCCGTACCGGATGCCGTATCCGAAGTCGGTCCAGACGTGCAGCGGCAAGCCGTGGGTGAACAGCGGCGGCGCCACCGTGGAGAACGAGAACGAGTCCGAGCGCGGTCCGTACGCACTGGAGGAGGCGATGGCCAAGTCCATCAACACCTACTTCGTGCAGATGATCGGCGACACCGGGATGTGCCCGGTGATGGACATGGCCGACAAGCTGGGCGTCGTCCAGGGCAACGGCGACAAACTCCCCGAGGTCCCGGCCATCGTCCTCGGCTCCAAGGGCATCTCGCCGCTGACCATGGCGAGCGCGTACGCCGCCTTCGCCAACCGCGGCACGTACTGCACGCCGGTCGCCATCGAGTCGATCACGGCCCCCGGCGACAAGTCGCTGCCGGTGCCGAAGTCGTCGTGCTCGCGCGCGATGACCACGAAGACCGCCGACAGCATCAACACCCTGCTGAGCGGCGTGATCGACTCCGGCACGGGCAGGGAGGCCGGTCTGACCGACCGGGCCAACGCGGGCAAGACCGGTACGACCGACAGCCGTAAGAACGCCTGGTTCGTGGGGTACACGCCGAACCTGTCCGGCGCGGTCTGGGTCGGCAGCGCCCTGCAGAACGTCGAGATGCAGAACATCACCATCGGCGGCGTCTACCAGGCAAAGGTCTTCGGCGGCCAGGTCCCCGGACCGATCTGGAAGGACGCCATGGTCGGCGCCCTCAACGGCAAGCCGTCCCCCGACTTCAACCTGATCAACATCCCCGACCCCAAGGACGACAGGGACAGGGACCCGGACCAGGGCCCGGACGAGAACGACGGAAAGCCGGGCAAGAACGGCGGCGGAAACGGCGACAGCCCGTGGCCGGACATCTCCCTCCCGCCGGACATCCTCGGCGGCGGGAACGGGCACGGCGGCGGACACCGCTGAAGCGGAAGCCGCCCGGGCGAGTCCCGCTCGGACGGTGACGGTACGCGGATGGGGCGCCCCTCTATTGGGGGCGCCCCATCGGCGTATACGTGAGGGGTGAGGCGGAAGACCGGAACGGGACCGGAACGTCTTCCTCCACCCCGAAGGGCACTCTCAGCAGGCAAGCGCCCGGGCGGACACCTCAGCCCGCGAGCAGCTGCTTCACGACGGCGGCGACGCGGCCGCCCTCCGCCAGGCCCGCGACCTTCGGGTTCACGATCTTCATGACCTGGCCCATGGCACGGGGCCCCTCGGCGCCGGCCGCCTTCGCCTCCCCGACCGCCTGGGCGACGATCTGGTGCAGCTCGTCGTCGGAGAGCTGCTTCGGCAGGTACTCGGCGAGCACCTCGCCCTCCGCCTTCTCCCGCTCGGCCTGCTCGGCGCGGCCGCCCTGCGCGAACGCCTCGGCGGCCTCGCGGCGCTTCTTCGCCTCGCGGGTGATCACCTTCTGCACCTCGTCGTCGGACAGCTCGCGCGCCGTCTTGCCCGCGACCTCCTCCTTCGTGATGGCGGAGAGGGTGAGCCGCAGCGTCGAGGAGCGCAGCTCGTCACGCCCCCTGATCGCGGCGGTGAGGTCTTCCTGCAGCTTCGACTTGAGCGTGGTCATGCAGCGATTGTCGCAGGTACGCAATGCCCTACGCCCCTTGATTTCCGGGACCTGCCGGGTCTGACACGATGGACGTATGCGCGCGCGATACGGGATTCCCCTGAAAGTGACAGCAGGCATCACGGCGGCGGGCGCCGCCGGCCTGATCTACTCGGCGGGGTTCGAAGCCCGTTCGTTCCGTCTGCGACGGGTCACGGTCCCGGTGCTGCCCGCGGGGATGCGCCCGCTGCGCATCCTCCAGGTGTCCGACATCCACATGGTCGGCGGTCAGCGCAAGAAGCAGCGCTGGCTGCGCTCCCTGGCCGGCCTGCGCCCGGACTTCGTGATCAACACGGGCGACAACCTGTCCGACCCGGAGGGCGTGCCGGAGGTCCTGGACGCGCTGGGCCCGCTGATGGACTTCCCGGGGGCGTACGTCTTCGGCTCGAACGACTACTACGGCCCCAAGCTCCGCAACCCGGTCCGCTACCTCTTCGAGAAGGCCCGCGGCGCCCACGGCCTCAACGGCAATCCCCCCGCGGTCGGCGTCGTCCACAACCCGTGGGAAGACCTGCGCGACGGGTTCGACTCGGCGGGCTGGCTGAACCTGACGAACACGCGGGGCGCCCTCAAGATCGAGGGCATGGAGATCGGCTTCACGGGCCTGGACGACCCGCACATCAAGCGCGACCGGTACGCGCACGTGGCGGGCGGCCCGGACTCGGGCGCCGACTTCTCGATGGGCATCGTGCACGCTCCGTACCTGCGGGCCCTGGACGCGTTCACGGCGGACGGCTACCCGCTGGTACTGGCGGGCCACACCCACGGCGGCCAGGTCTGCATCCCCTTCTACGGGGCCCTGGTCACCAACTGCGACCTGGACACGGACCGCGTGAAGGGCCTGTCGACCCACGAGTCCGAAGGCCACCGCTCCTACCTGCACGTCTCAGCCGGCTGCGGCGCGAACCGCTACACCCCGGTCCGCTTCGCCTGCCCCCCGGAGGCGACCCTCCTGACCCTGACCCCCGGCCCCTGAGAAAACCGGATTTCGTCTACGGCCGCCGGTCCGCTAAAGTAATCGATGTCGCCACGACCTGCAGAACAGCGGGACAGTGGAGCAACGACATCGGGGTGTAGCGCAGCTTGGCAGCGCGCTTCGTTCGGGACGAAGAGGTCGTGGGTTCAAATCCCGCCACCCCGACAGCTGAAACACCAGGTCAGACCCCCTGCACTTGCTTGAGTGCAGGGGGTCTTTCTGCTTGTGCGGACTCATCCGTCAGGTTGCGCAGACGAACGGCCGGTCTCGTACAACCCTTCAACCCCTTGAGTCGTCTACGGCACCGTCCGGCACCGCCCCGAGGAGAAGATCGTCATGCCCCTGCCATTCCGCACTGCTGTCGCCGCCGCGACCGTAACCGCGCTGACCGGTGGCCTGTTCACCGCTGTCACCGTGACACCGGCGTCCGCCGCGCCCGCCAAGTACGCCGACGACTTCAATGGCGACGGACACCGGGACATCGCGATCGGCGCGCCGTACAAGTCCGTCAACGGTGCGTCGGCTGCGGGCGGTGTGGTGGTGGCTCTCGGGTCAGCCACCGGCCTGACCACTCAGAAGGTCGTACTCACCCAGAGTTCCGCGGGGGTGCCGGGCGCACCGGAAGAGGGTGACCACTTCGGTATGTCGATCGCGAGCGGAGACCTGGACTCGGACGGATACGCGGACCTCGTCGTGGGCGCCGACGGTGAGGATGTAGGCAGCTACGAAGGCCGGGGCAGCGTGACCATCCTCTGGGGCGGTGCCAAGCCGTTCACCAGCAGCACCACGACCACGGTGGACAACTCGCACCAGTGGCAGAGTCATGGCCTGGACGTGGCGGTGGGGGACTTCACCGGTGACAGCGGCGCGGACCTCGCCGTGATCGAGCCGGACGCGGTCGTCCTGTACAAGGGCGGCACCTCCCGGGAGAGCCAGACGACCCCCGCCTACACCATGACGGTCCCGGGTGCCCAGCTCCTCAACTGGGAGGCCGCCGTGGGCGATGTCAACGGAGACGGCAAGGATGACCTGGCCGTGACCGGCGACCCCGGCACCGGACGCCCGGGCACCGACATCTACACGGGCCAGGAAGGCCGTCCGAACCGGATACAGCGCGTGGACGACGGCGGCACCGCGGTCGCCCTCGGCGACATCAACGGCGACGGCTTCGACGACATGGCCACCTCCCTCACCTGGCCCGGCTCCTACTCCGTCGCCGACCCGAGCAACGGCTCCGGATACGTGACCGTCCGCTACGGCAGCCGGACGGGCTTCGGCGACCCGACGACCCTGCATCAGAACAGCACCGGTGTGCCCGGCGCCGACGAGGACGGCGACAACTGGGGATCCTCGGTGGCGATCGGTGACATCACCGGCGACGGCAAGGCCGAACTGGTGGTCGGCGCCAACGGTGAATGGCTCGGCACCCTCAAGAACGCCGGCGACGTGACAGTGTTCCGCGGCTCCGCCTCCGGTGTCTCGCAGTCCGGAGTCGTGCGCATTTCCCAGGACACCACGGGTGTTCCGGGCGTCGCCGAGACCGACGACCTCTTCGGCGCCCAGGTCCGGATCGCCGACTACAACAACAACGGCAAGGCCGACCTGGCGGTGACCGCCTCCTTCGAGAACAACCGCAGCGGAGGCCTGTGGACCCTTCCGGGCACTTCATCCGGCCTCACCGGTTCCGGTTCCAAGTCCCTCAGCTCCACCGACTTCGGCCTCGCGAGCGGATCACGGCTCGGGGAGAGCCTGCTCGACTGAGCCGGGCGAGCCGTCTGTGACCGGGCGCGGATCAGTGAGCTCCACGCAGTGCCCTGACCGCGTAGGACGATCCCGCCGCCGGCGGCCCCGACCGGGCTGCCGGAGCCGGTGGCGACGGAGCCGCCCACGACGGGGTGATCCCGGGTCAGCTGGGTGACCCCGGCGGGCGGGGTGAACCCGAACTCGCCGCCGCTGTCGCCTGTGACCGTGTATGTGAAGGTGCGATGTTGCCGCCGGTCTCGGCCGTGATGCGCGCGGTGCCGTAGCCGGAGGCTCCCCCGCATTCGGTCTGCGCGTGCGCAGGCGTGGCCATCAGCAGGGGAACAGCGAGACATGCCATCGCGACCGCGACCGTCAAAGCCAGCATTCGCAGAGAGGTGCGTCGTTCGCGACCTGAAGTCATGTGCCCGTAGCGGGCCTTGACGTGTGCCGACATGTGGTGTCCGTCTCCTTGAGACTGAAAGGTGCATCCGCCCTGCGCCGTCCCCCTTCTCAGCCGGTCGGGCGCGCGGGAAAGTGCCGGATCGAAAGGCCGTTCAGGCTTTCTCGGCCCCCGGGCAGCTGAACAGATAAGCACAGGACCAGAAGGCCAACACACCGTGACAGCGGCCAAAGTCCACGCAGCGGGACTACGTCACCGGCGGTGGCAGGGACAGCAACGGCATCCGCCCTCGGGCGCCACCGTGGAAATGACACGCGCCCGTGAAGGGCTCTCAGCCGTGTCAGGCGGACGGGGCGGGCAGGGCGGTGGTGTACCGCGCCGGTATCGGGACTGCGGTCATCGGGGCAGGGTTTGGGTCACGCGCCACAGGCGGCGGGGGAGGGCGCCCTCCTCGAAAGCGTGGACCTCCTTCAGGTGCCAGCCGTCCGCCACGGTGTCGACCAGGGTGCGGGGGAAGAAGTGCACGGCGAAACCGGCGTGTTCGTAGATGTCGTCGCCGTGGGGCGTGCCGGTGCCGTAGTGGGCGTCGCCTGTGTGGCGGACCGTGTAGACGAAGGTGCCGCCCGGTCGCAGTACCCGGCCTGTCTCGGCGACCAGGGCGTGGATCTCGTCCGTCGACAGGGCCATGCACAGCAGCATGTGGGCGAAGACCGCGTCGATGGAGGCGTCCGCGAGCGGTAGTGGTTCACGCACGTCGTGCACCACTGCGGTCACCCGCTCGGCTACCCCCTGGGACCGGGCCGCGTCCTGGAGTTGGCCCAGCCCCACGGGGCTGAAGTCGGTGGCCTGGACGGTGAAGCCTTCGCGGGCGAAGTACAGGGCGTCCCGCCCGTGTCCGGCGCCCAGCTCCAGCACCTTCTCCGCCCCGGCCGCACGGAACACCTCGGCCGCGTGTGCGGCGGGCGCGGAGGGCTGTTCGCCGTACATGCCCGGGTGGGCGGTGTACGTGTGCTGCCAGTGGTGCTGTTGCGCAGTGGCGAGCTCGTGGTCGTGGCCGTGGTCGTCGTGCATGCCCGTCCTGGTGTCACGTAGGTGTCTGTTCCGCCCGGTGGCGGGCGCTTCGGACGGCCGATCCTGGCATGCTGCGGTCGCGGCGCTGGTCACTCCCCGGCGGACCGTCCGGGCGTGAGCAGTTCCAGCGCCTCCTCCCAGCGGAAGGGCGCGGCGCCGCCTTCGGCCTTCGGCCGGTGAGGTTCGTGCGAACCGATCAGGATGCCCATGCCGCGCAACCGGTCCAGGCTCTGGCGGTACGCGGGGTGGGCGGCCTGGGCGGCGTTGAGGTACGGCAGGACGGCGGTGGGGATGCCGAAGCCGTACGCCTCGCACAGGATGCCCAGCGCCAGGGTGTCGGAGATGCCTGCCGCCCACTTGTTGATCGTGTTGAAGGTGGCCGGCGCGACCGCGATCGCGTCGGCGGGCGGCAGCGGGCGCGGGTCACCGGGGGCGCGCCAGGCCGAGCGGATCGGATAGCCGGTCTGCGCCTCGACCGCCTCGGCGTCTATGAAGCCGAGGCCCTGCGGGGTGGCCACGACGCCCACGTCCCAGTTCGCCTCCTGAGCGGCCGTGATCAGCTTGCCGACTTCGCCGGCGACGCCGGACGCGCAGACAACGACGTACAGGAAAGGGTTCTTGGGCTGTCGGACCGGCGGGTGCGGGTGGTGGACTGGCTGGTCACTCACTTGGGGCCTCCCCGTTCGCGGCCCAGGCGGTGCCGTTCGGGCAGAGTAGTCCCGCAGATCCCGACTCGCCGCTGTCACTGGGCCTTGAGTTCGCCGCTGAGCTTCTCGTGGATCCTGGCGCTCGGCTGGTTCAGGCCGATGATCTCTACGGTCTTGCCGCGCTGTTCGTACTTCGTCTCTATCGCGTCGAGGGCAGCTACGGAGGAGGCGTCCCAGATGTGGGCGGCGCTCAGATCGATGACGATGTTGTCGGGGTCTGTGGCGTAGTCGAACCGGCCGACGAGGTCGTTGGAGGAGGCGAAGAACAGTTCGCCGGTGACGCGGTAGACGACGGTCGCGTCGTCGGGGTCGGTGACCGCGGTGACCTCGGCGAAGTGGGCGACCCGCTTCGCGAAGACGACCATCGCGGTGATCGTGCCGACCACGACGCCGATGGCGAGGTTGTGGGTGCTGACCACGCACACGACGGTGATCACCATGACGGCGATCTCGCCCGCGGGCATCCGCTTCAGCGTCTTGGGAGCGATGGAGTGCCAGTCGAACGTCGCGAAACACACCATGACCATCACCGCGACCAGCGCGGCCATCGGGATGTCGGACACGATCGGGCCGAAGACGATGCACAGCACCATCAGGAACGCGCCCGCCAGGAACGTGGACAGACGGGTGCGGGCGCCGGAGACCCGTACGTTGATCATCTTCTGGCCGATCATGGCGCAGCCGCCCATTCCGCCGAAGAAGCCGGTGACGATGTTGGCGATGCCCTGGCCGATGGACTCGCGGGTCTTGGAAGAGTGGGTGCCGGTGATCTCGTCGGCCAGCTTGGCCGTCATCAGCGACTCCATCAGGCCGACCAGCGCCATGGCGAGTGCGTACGGGGCGACGGTGGTCAGCGTGTCCAGGGTGAAGGGCACATCCGGCAGGCCCGGCACCGGCAGGGACGAGGGCAGGTCTCCCTTGTCGCCGACGGTCGGGACCGCGATCCCCGCGGCAACGGTGATGACGGTGAGGATGACGATCGACACCAGCTGCGCCGGGATCACGTTGGTGACCTTGGGGAAGAACACCATGAGCGCCAGGCCGCCCGCGATCAGCGGGTAGACCGGCCACGGCACGTCGTGCATCCCGGGGACCTGGGCCATGAAGACGAGGACGGCCAGGGAGTTCACGAAGCCGACCATCACGCTGCGCGGCACGAACCGCATCAGCTTCGCCACTCCGAGGGCGCCGAGAACGATCTGGAAGACGCCCGCCAGGATGACGGCGGCGACGAGATGGCCGAAGCCGTGCTCGCGGTTGAGCGGGGCGATGACCAGGGCCACGGCGCCGGTCGCGGCCGAGATCATCGCCCGGCGCCCGCCGACGATCGCGATGGTCACGGCCATGGTGAAGGCCGAGAACAGGCCGACCGCGGGATCGACCCCGGCGATGACCGAGAACGAGATCGCCTCCGGGATCAGGGCCAGGCCGACGACCAGGCCCGCGAGAATCTCGGTGCGCCAGACCTTCGGGTCGGACAGCCAGTCGGGCTTCAGACCACGCAGCCGGGCCACCGGGGACAGGGCGGCGGTGGACGGTGCGGGAGTGGGCAAGGGAGGCGGAACCTGTCGTGCTCGGGCACGCCAGGCTTCGTCTGGGGCGTGCGTGAGTGCGCGGGGGACGGGCAGCTTTCCGCGACGTCCGCGAGCGGCTGACAGGTCACGGGCAGCGACGGACGCCCACCGTAAAAAAAGCCCTGCTGGCATCGGTCTTATCGGCCTTCGCCGGGGCGCCATCGGCCGCGACACGGCAGAAGGTGCGGGACGTATCCCGCACCTGGAACCAGTAACTCTACCGCCGAACCACCTCCCGCCGAGCGTGAGGACCTGCTCCGCCCGCCGCTCCCCCTCGACGTCCGGCACGCTAACCGGCGGCGACTGCCCGGCTGCCCGGGCCGTGTCCCGTCAGGGAAGCGATCACAGCGGAAAGCGCCGCGGTCACGACCAGGCTCCCCACCATGACAAGGCCCACACCGATCACAAAGAGGCCGCTGGCGTCGTCCGACCAGTCGACGTAGGCGGCCACCGTGAGGCCGGTCGTGGGGCCGAGCACCGCGGCCGCGGCGTAGCGCCGGGACGCCGCCCAGTACACCGGTGCCAGCAGGGTCAGTACGAGGCCGATCACCTGCCACGCCTCGTACGGGCCCGTCACCGAGCCGTCGGGGTGCACGTCACGGTGCTGGTCCCAGCCCAGCCAGCCGGCCCATGCGCCCAGTGCGATCCCGGCCAGCGCGAGGGTCGCCAGCAGGTGGAACGTTCGCTTCCGCAGTCGCTCATTCGTGTCCATGGGCCAAGGGTTTCGGCTCACGCCATGACCGGCCAGAGCACAGGTACTCAGCTCCGACCGAGTACAACCGGCACGCGGTCAGCCCCTCCCGCGGCCCAGGCCGCTCCCGTCGGTCCCCTCGGCGCCATGAAGCCGATCAGCCTCGACGACATCACCACCAGCACCATTCCGGCCGAGCACAAGGCTGAGATCCCCACGGTGAACGAGCAGCTCGGCGGCCTGAACAAGCTGAACGGACTGCACCAGGCCACCGACCTGGTGGCCCCAGTGACGGGTCTCCTGCCGTCGGTCAGCCAGGGAAGCCGGCCACCAGCCGGGCAGAGCGAAAGCGGGCACAGAAAAGCGGGCGCAGAAAAGCGGGGGCAACCCGGACACCGGTTGGGGCCGACAGGACCGTGATGTCCTGGACGGTGATCGGCACGACGCCGATCAGCGAACCGACGTTGCCCTTGACCGGCAGGCTGACAATGAGGTTCCCTTCGCGGGAGTCAGGGAGCACTATGGCCGGCTCGCGCACATCCGGTTCACCGTCGTAGCTCACGCATGCGGCCGTGCCACGGGCGCGGATGGTGTGGGCGCCGTTGCCATTGCGCCGCAGCTGCCACTCCTGACCTGGACCAGCCGGCCCTCGTCCAGCGGAACCTGCGAGCTCTGCCTGCGCCCACGTCCCGCTCACTCATGAGCGGTTGAGCCAGCTCACGCCCTGACGGTCGGTCGCCTGCCTGCGCGATCTGCTCATACAGAGCGGGTTCCTGCCAGCGGCCGACCGGCAGTTGCTGCTGTTCCAGCGGTGGCTCACCGAGAAACTGCCGACCGTCAGCGAACCCGAGCACCGCAAGCTCCTGGAGCCTCGCCACCCGGCACCTCCAACGTCGTCTGTCCACCCTGGCCAGTCGCGGCCCGCTCACCGGCAAACAGATCCAGCAGGCCCGCAACGAGCTCCGCCTCGCGACCGCCTCCCTCGGCCGCCTCCCTCGGCCGCCTCGCCGAGCGTGGACGGACCCTCTCCGACTGCACCCAGGCCGATGTCGTACGCCACGGGTGGCCGGTGCGCGGAGGGGGCACGGACATGCCAGCGGCCCCGTTCCCTCGCAGCCGAGCTGCGGGGAACGGGGCCGCTCGGCGCGGGGCTGGATCAGCCGGCGTTGCCGTTGTCCGCGAGGATTTCGTCCAGGATGTGCGACAGCGGGTCGTCACCCTTCTGCTGCACCGAGTTCTGGGTGCAGGTCTGGTTCGCCGACCCGCCGTTCAGCACGTCGTTGACGCCGACCGGGATCGCGATGACGCCGACCGGGACGGCAGCGGCCACCTTCTGGACGTCGACGCAGTTGGCGACGCCACCGTTGATGAGGCTGAAGCTGGGGGCGTGGGAGTTGCTGCTGCCGATTTCCTGCTTCGACAGGTTGTTCGCGTTGGTGGCGCTGTTGCCGTCATCGCCGGAAGCCATCGCCCCGGTCGAGGACATGCCGACGACGGAGGCAGCTGCTGCTGCGGTGATGAGAACCTTCTTGATCACGAGATCGTCCTTCTTGGGCCGAGGGGTCTGGACTGCTTCGTTGCCGAAGCACGCTGATCAACTGCCCGCAGGCTGTTTGGTTCCGGACCGTCACCCGTAAGCCTCATTCGGCAGATCAACGCCACCGAACAGGGAGGATTCGGACAGGCGGTCGCCGGTGGTCCCTCGCGCCGGCGCGCCGCGCCGTGGAGGAAGAGGTACGGGCAGTGGCGGGCGGACAGACGGACGGATCCTTCTCGCCCGTGGGCGCGCCGCCCTGGAGAGCATGGCGGCGAGTGCCGGTGAGGAGTACGCCGCGTACGAGCGTGCGTTCGACGAGGCGGAGCGGGCGCGCTGCCCCTGTCCGCGTGGTTCAGCAGGCGCAACATCGCGGCTCCGGCCCTCGTCACGGGTGTCGCCGCCGTCGCCGCGTTCGGCGCGGACGTCGCGCTCGGCACCGCGGCCGGGACCGCACTCGGTGCCGGGGCCGTCGTCGCGGTCGCGGGGGCCGCGACCAGGGTCGCGAAGGTGACCGCTTCGCACGGGCCGCCGCGCACCGGCGGGCGGGTGCGGCGAGCCCCGAGGCGCACAGCCTGCTCGCGGGTCTGCCGGCGACGGACCCACGCCGGCTGCTCTCCTCGTCGGCCGTCCGACGCCTCGTACCGGGCTGGGACCGATGGCTGGAACGGGCATCGTCCCGTCGGCGGTACACCGCACGCTCACGGCCGCGCTACCGCCCGGCCCGATCACCCGCCCGGCGGTCCTCCTGGCCTACCGCCTGAACACCCTCCTGCCCCCACCGCTCCCACCAACTCCCGTACCTGTGGTGACAGCCGGCCCGGACCCCTTGCAGAACTGCGGCGGCTGCGACCGCGCATTCCGCGCCCCGAGGGTGGTGCGGTGTCGGCTCGCGCGGCGCTGCCCCCTTCCCGTCCAGGGCAGGCGTCCACGGGGCGGCGGGGACCTGGGCCGGCGCGGTCCAGAAGTCTTCGTCCCTGCTCCATCCGACCGAGTACTCCCACGTGTTGGCCTTGTTGCCCCCGCCGGAGGGATCCAGGCCGGCCACTGCTTCGTCGCGCCCGCTCAGTCGGCACGGAAGAGGACCTTCGGTCATGGAATTCTGCCGGGCAACACGGTCCAGGCACCCCTGGATGTCGAACGTTCGCGGCAACACCGCCGACGTCGTCGCCGCGCTGAATCCGACGTCCGGCAACTCCTGTGCGCACGACGGCGCTTCGCAGTGGCGGCCCCGATCACGTCCGCGGTGTGGCAACCACGGCGCCGACGGGGTCGCCGCCCCGGAGGAGCCCACCGAAGTGGGTCCCGCCCACCGCGCGCACCATGGAGCCACCGGCCACGGAGCGTCCGGCTCCCCCGGAGGTGAAGCCGGTCACCCGGCGAGCCCCTCATGTCATGGGTCGGTGTGGGCAGTTGGCCGCGACCGGGACGGACCAGAACCTGCCGGCCGCTGCGGCGGCGAGTGCGGGGCTGCCGATCGGCGGAGGGATCCTCCACCGGGGGGACGTGCCGCCGCCCGATGATGCCGCTGCCGTACGCCGGGCCGGGAAGAGCCACCGTCCCGCTCTTCCCGGCCGGCGGAGAGGGCCGTTCAACCGCTTGCTGCCAACCCACGGCGATATCGCCGACGGCTGACGGGGTAGGCAGCACGGCCCGTCTCGCAACCGGGCCAGTCCACCACCGCACGACCCCGGGAGCGGAACCGATTCACCCGTTCGCCCGCACCGTCACTCCAAAGGGCGCCACCGACGCGAACGCAGCGGCGGCGGCCCCGGTCACCTGTCTGACCGTTGAGCGTTCGGCCGCCGCCCAGTCCTGAGCCTCCTGCCGCCCGGCGGCGTGAAGCCGCCGCTCGAGGGGCGCCGCAGCACAGCGGGAACGCTGTTGTCGGGCACACGGGGATATTCCTTTCCTGGCGATAGCCCGAACGGGCGGTGAACGGGGCTCGCGGAGCAGCCCCCCGTTGGCGCATTGCGCATTCATATGACTGAGTGTCAGTAATGAACGAAGTGCGGCACGAGGAGTAGGCATGTCCCCACAACGCCGAAGGACCATGCGCCGGCGCATCCCCTCGATGACGGCCGGGATCCTCGCGTCAGCGGTGATCGCTTCCGGTTCCGTCTGCGCCGGGACGGCCGGGGCCGCCTCACCCGATGACACGCCACCGGCCGGATCCGCATCGCCCGCCCCCGGGGTGGCGCAGCCGCCGGCCGCACCCGCCGTACCCACCGCACCGACACCCGTCCCCCCGCCGGCGCCCACTCCGCCCCCGACGCCCACGCCCAAGCCCAAGCCCAAGCCCACACTCACGCCGACGCCCACCCCCACCGGCGGAGTGACGAGCCCTCAGACCGACCCCCAGACCGACCCACAGCCCGGCAACTCCACGTTCCCCGCGTTCGGCGCCTATCTCGACTACGGGCCCAGTGGCGTGCAGCGCATGGGGCAGCTCAGCAAGTGGCTCGGCGGCTCCGAACTGCGCGTCGGGCACACCTACCTGCCGGGCGACCGGTGGAGCAACATCGAGGGCGCCCCCGGGTTCCTGGAGGACTGGGCGCAGTGGCGGCGCGAGCGGGCCGACCGGCTCTTCGCGCTGAACGTGCCGATGCTGGAACGCAACGAGGAGCGCGTCTCCGACACGGAGGTTCGCTCGCTCCTCGCACAGGGCGCGGCCGGCGACTTCGACGAGCACTTCCGGCGCCTCGCCCAGCGCCTCGTCGACCTCAAGGTCCCGGACACGGTGATCGTGCCCGGCTGGGAGATGAACGGGAAGACGTACACGCACCGGTGCGGGCCCGACCCGGTGGCCTGGAAGGCGTACTGGAAGCGGATCGTCACGGCGATGCGGTCGGTGCCGGGGCAGAAGTTCCGCTTCGACTTCACGCCGAGCCGTGGCCTCGACGCCGTGCCCTGGACCACGTGCTATCCGGGCGACGACGTCGTCGATGTGATCGGCATGGACTCGTACGACCAGCCCGAGGGCCAGTCGTTCTCCGAGCAGGTCTCGGAGCCGTACGGGCTTCAGAAGCACGTCGACTTCGCCAAGGCGCACCACAAGGCCATCTCGTACCCGGAGTGGGGCCTGTTCCGTAACGGGGACAACCCGGATTACATGCGGCGCATGATCGGGTGGATCGACCGGTACAAGCCTCTCTACAACACGATCACGGACTACTGCCCGCATGGTGTGTGGCAGTGCGACGACAACCCCCAGTCGTCGCTGGTCTACCGCTCGATGCTCTCCGGCCGCCTGGAGCCGTCGGTGCCTGAGCCGACCCAGCCCACGCCGCCCACGGCTCCCGAGACGCCCCAGGCACCGCAGACGCCCCCGGTCACGCCCCCGGTCACGCCTCCGGCGACCCCGCCCGACTGCGCGCCGCTCAACCTCGGCGACTGGGTGGAGTACTGGCTCGGCGGGAAGCTGTGCCTGCGGTTCGACTGGTGGTCGCGGCGCTCCTGACGCGCCGGAGTCCCGGCCGGTGGCGACGGGGTCGTCACGACGTGTCGCCACCCCGGGCCTTCCACGCGTGCAGTGCCTTCTTGCCCAGGCGGCGCGCCGTCACGCCGCCGACGGCCAGGGCAAGACCCGCCGACGTGCCGGGGCGGGCCAGCACGAAACGCTGGTTGACGACGCTGTGGGGACGCCAGTGATGCTTGTACGGCTCGTCGCCGCGCAGCAGGCTCAGCGATCCGGACGCGCGGTCCTGGGCGTGCTCGCTGCACGAGCGCAGCAGCATCGTGGCGAGGTCGGCCTTGCGTTCGCGCAGGCCCGGATGGGCGCCGTACAGATATCCGCCGGTCAGGCGCGGGGACAGGAAGGTCAGGTCGGCGGCGAGGACCGTCTCGTCGATGCGGAACTCGGTCACGACCGCGTCGCCCGCCCTGGCCATGAGGGAGACCGAGCGGGTGAGGTGCTCGAAGAAGCGCGGTCTGAGGTGTTCCGTCGTCACCTTGCGCCCTTCCCACTGGAGTCGGTGCAGTTCGACCAGGCGGCGCACCGAGCCGTCGACCTCGTCCGGCGGCACGACGCGGCGCTCGATCCCGAGGGCGTCCAGCTTGCGCACCTTGGCGCGGGCGCGCTGCGCGCGGGACCCCGGCAGCCTGCCCACGATGTCGTCCATCGGTACCGGCGGCAGTTCCAGGCAGAGGGAGTCGTCGAGGCGGCGCCTCGGCCCTGGCCACCGGTCGTAGAGACGCTCGACCGCGCTTCCCGGGCGGGCCTCACGGAAGTCGACGACGTGGGTACGGGCGAGCCGCCACAGGGCGTCGCCCAGCGCGCGGATCCGGCCGCCCTCGTCATCACCGCCGTCGTCGACGAGGACGTCGCAGAAGTCGGAGATGCTCCCGCCCAGGGGCACGAGGACCGGCAGGAGCCGCCACCGCCGCATCAGCGGCGCCGCGGCGACGAGCCGGCCTCCGTCCCGGACCAGGACCACGCACAGGCCGCGCCCTGACCCGTACGAGAGCCACCACGAGTGCAGCCAGGCGTGGCTCTGGAACGGGGTGGCGGTGCGCGACCTGCGGTACAGCGCCTCCCACTCGGGGCCCAGCGCGCCGAACCGGACGCTGTCGGTGCACACCTCGGCCGACAGGCCCCCGCCCCCGGGCCGCATCAGACGCTCCCTTGCAGGTCCGCGGCCGCCGCGGGCCCGGGGACGGTCGCCGCCGTCTCCGCCGTCTCCGCCGGCTCGCGCCGGGGACGGACCAGCATCACGAGCCCGCCGAGGAGGCCGCCCGCGCTGGCGCCCACGAGCGCGGTCACCGTGGGGGACGCCGACGACGGCGCGGTGGGCTTCACCGCGCGCGAGAACTGCAGGAGCTTCACCTTGGTGCCGGCCTGCGTGCGGTTGGCGTCGGCGGTCAGCGCCCGCGCCACCGCGTTGGCCATGGCGGCGGCCTTGCGCGGCTGCGCGGACGTCGCCGACACCGCGACCATCGGCGCGTCGGGCGAGGTCTCGGCCCGCACGCTGTCCTGGAGCACCTTCACGGGTACGCCCGCCCGCACCTGGGCGTCGCCGAGGACCGCGATCTGGGTGGCGACACGGCCGTAGGCCTGGGCGAAGCCGAGCGCGGTCGACGGGTCGGACCTCTCGTCCGGCACCGCGATCACATAGCTCGTGGCGGAGAACTGCGGCGTCTTCAGCACGCCGTACAGGCCGCCCGCGAGGCCGCCGAGGAGGACCCCGGCCACGATCAGCGACCACAGGGGGAGGCGCTTCACGCGGGCGGCCGTCCGGGCGAGGGGACCGGCCGGGCTGACCCGCCGGTGAGGAGCGTCGGTCATCACTTACTCACTCTCGAACTCTCGAATCCGAACCGCCCAGGGCCGCCTCGTACAGCCGCAGGTGCTGTTCGGCGGTCCGGGCGATGCTGTAGTGGCGGGCCGCCGGGGACGGGGTGCGGCCGGAGGGCCGGGCCGCCACGATCCGCAGCGCCTGCCGTGCGAACGACTCCGCGTCGCCGGGGACGCGGACGGCCGCGGACTCCAGGTGCGGCGGCAGGTCCTCGACCGCGGGGCAGCTGACGTAGAGGACGGGCAGCCCGGAGGCGAGCGCCTCAACGACGGCGAGGCCGAACGCCTCGCCGTCCGACGGGGAGCCGAGCAGGTCCATCGCGCTCATGAGGGCCGGCAGATCGGGGTCGCCGACGCGGCCCGACGGCGAGGCGTAGGGGCGCTCCCCGGCGAACACGACGCGGCGCACGACGCCCGCTTCCTGGGCGAGCCCCCGCAGCCGCTCCTCCTCGGGCCCGTTCCCGACGAGCAGAAGCCTTACGTAGTCCGGCAGTCGAGCCAGCGCCCGTACGAGGACGTCGAAGCGCTTGCCGGGGACGAGGCGGCCGACTCCGCCGATGACGAAGTCGTCCCGGTGCAGGCCGAGCATGTGGCGGGTGGCGTCCCGCAGCGCCGGGTCGTGAGCGAAGCGGTCGACGTCGATGCCGTTGGGCACGACGTGGATACGGTGCCGGGGCACCCCCCACCGCGCGAGGCGCTCGGCCACCGACGGGGAGACGGCCACAGTGGCCCGCCCCACCCGCTCGCCCGCCAGATAGAGGGCGCGGACACCGGCCGACAGCGGGCGCCCCTCCATCCGGCTCTCCCCCAGCGAGTGCTCGGTGGCGACCACGGCCCGGACCCCGGCGAGGCGCGCGGCGAAGCGGCCGTAGACGCAGGCGCGGTACAGGTGGGTGTGCACGAGGTCGTAGTGGCCCTCGCGCACGAACCTGGTGAGCCGGGGCAGGGCGCCCAGGTCGCGGTTCCCGGTCATGCCGAGGTTCACGACGCGGACGCCGTCGGCGGTCAGGCCGCGGGCGACGGCGCCCGGGTTCGTCAGGGTCACCACGTCGCTGTGGACGGGCAGATGGCGCAGCAGGAGCCGCAGCTGCTGTTCGGCTCCCCCGGTCCCGAGGCCGGTGATGACGTGCAGGGTTCTCATGTACGGGCCTCCGGCGCGGTGGACGGGCGGCGGCGCAGGCGGTGCAGGCGCAGCTTCAGTTCGAGGCGCCAGGCCGCGTCCTCCTGCCCGACGTGGACGCGCGGCAGGGCGAAGTCGCCGGTGAGGTCGCCCGGTGAGATGGCGCAGGCGTAGCGGTATCCGGCGCGGCGGACGGCGTCCGCGACGCGGCGGTCGACGGTGCCGTACGGGTAGCAGAAACCGGGGACCTCGCCTCCGGTGAGCTCCTCCAGGCGTCTTCGGCTGTCCTCGGTCTCCGCGCGCAGGACATGGTCACTGACGTGGGTGAGGTCGACATGGGTCAGGCCGTGCGAGCCGATCTCGATGCCCGCGGACGCGGCGGTCCGGATGCCGCGTGAGGACAGGAGCGGCTTGCGCGGGCCCAGCGCGTCCCACTCGTTGACGCCGTCGAGGCGGCCGGGCAGGACGAACAGGGTCGCGCCGCAGCCGTAGTGGCGCAGCAGCGGCAAGGCGTTGTCGACGAAGTCGCAGTAGCCGTCGTCGAAGGTGAGCCCCACCAGGCCGCGGTCCGTGCCGAGCGCGCGGGCTTCCAGGAGTGCCGCCACGCCCACGCCGCGCAGCCCGCGCCTGCGCAGCCAGCGGAGCTGTTCCTGGAGGCGCTCGGGGGAGACGGTGACGCGGTACGGGTCGTCGCGGCAGTCGTCCACGGAGTGGTAGATCGCGACCCACATCGGCGGCTCGGGGAACAGCCGGCGGGTGCGGTCCGAGAGCGACGGCCGTGCGCGCGGAACGGCTCTTGTCCCGGTGCGTCCTGTGTCGTCGGTGCGTCCTGCGTCAACGGGCATGCCGGAGCTTTCTGGTCGCGGAGCGGACAACGGGAACGAGGGGCGCGAGGGACTCGGCCCTCAGCGCCCACAGGAGGACGACGAACACGGCCGCCACGGCGAGACACCCGGCCCCGCCCGCCGCGAGCGGCGACGTGAAGGAGGCCGCCGCCATCAGCCCCGCCACCGTCGCGCCCGCGGCGGCGAGCAGCGGCTTGCCCATCTCGGCCAGGACCTTGGAGACGTCGACGGGGACGCCGCGCCGGTCCATCGCGACGAGGAGGAGTACGGCGGTGAGGGTGATCCCGAAGGCGTTGGCGCCCGCGATGCCCCGTACGCCCCACAGGTCGACCGTCCGGGCGCCCACGCCGGCGGTGGCGGCCATGCCCACGGCCATCGCGCCCACCGGGTACCAGGTGGGGCGGCCCGCCGAGAAGTAGGAGCGGACCAGGGCGCCCACCATGGAGTGGCCGAGGAGGCCGAGGGCGTAGACGCGCATGACGGAGGCCGTGGCGGCGGTGTCGGCGGCGGTGAACGCGCCGCGCTGGAACAGGACTTGGATGATCTGCGGGGCACAGGCGAAGATCGCGGCGGCGCCGGCGAGGACCACGCAGGCGACGAGGCCGAGGTCGCGCTCGATGCGGGCGCGGGCCGCCGCGATGTCGCCGCGCGCCACGGCCTGCGCGACCACCGGGAACGTGACGGTGCACAGCATCAGGGAGAACGCCATCGGCAGCTGGGCCACCTTCTGGGCGTAGTTCAGGTGCGAGATGGAGCCCGCGGCGAGCGACGACGCGAGGAAGCGCTCGATGAACACCTGCGACTGCTTGCACACGGCGAAGGTCAGGACGGTGGCGATGAGCCCGAGGCGCACGGCCCGGGCCTTGGCCGCGATCTCGTCCCCGGGCTCGCCCCCGGCCTCGTGCGTGAGCTTCCCGGCCGCTTTCGCCGCGTTCAACCTCCGGTGAAAAGCAGGCAGTTGGACAGCCACCATCAGACAGCCGCCGACGGCCACCCCCATCGCGGCGGACCGCACACCGAAGCGCGTCCCGCACACGAGCATCGTCGCGATGATGCCGATGTTGTACGCGACATAGATCGCGGCCGGTGGCAGATAGCAGCCGTGGGCCCGCAGCGCCGCGCTGCAGTATCCGGCCAGGCCGAACGTGAGCGCGCACGTGGCGGTCAACCGGGTGCAGTCGACGGCCGGCCGGGGGTCGGGCAGGCCGGGTGCCAGGACGTGTACGAGGAACGGCGCGCCCGCGATCAGCAGCACGGCCGCGGCCAGGAACGCGAGGCCGAAGCGGGGCAGTGACGACGAGACGAGGGACCGTACGGGATCGGTGCCTGTGGCCTGCGCGCGGCGGGCGACGGCCGCGCTGAACGCGGGCACGAGCACGAACGCCAGGCCGTCCTCGATGAGGAGGGTGGAGGCGAACTCCGGGACCGTCCACGCGACCAGGAACGCGTCGGTGTCGCTGCCCGCGCCGAAGAGGTGCGCGAGGGACTGGTCGCGGCCGAGACCGAGGACCGACCCGGCGGCCGAGAGGACGACCGTGAGCAGGGCGGCCCGCGCCAGGCGGCTGCTTTGCGCTCCGGGGGATTCGGGGGCGGCCGGCTCGGCCCTGAGCTGGGCGGGCAGGCCCGCCGCCGTACGAGTGTCGCCGTCCGCGGTGGGGATGGTCACGGCGTCGCCGCCTCCTTCAGGAGCGCCTGCGGCGCCAGGCCCCACCAGGCGGCGAGGCCGATGACGACGGCGGTCAGTACGGTCGACGGACCGCCGATGTCGGCGTACACGAAGTCCACGAGCTGCCAGCCGAGCAGGCCGCACGCGACGAGGCCGCAGTCCGGGTCCGGCCGGGTGCGCGCACCGCGGCCGAGGCGGCGCAGGGCGAGCAGCAGCAGGGCGATCCAGCCGCCCGCGAGGGCGACCAGGCCGATCAGGCCCTGCTCACCGAGGACGAGCAGATACATGTTGTGCGGGGACAGCAGCGGCTGGCGCTTGAACGCGGCGCCCGCGCCCGCCGTGTCGCTGCCCGAGGAGAGCGCGAGCGAGGCGTGACTGTCGCGGTGGGCGGGGAACTCCTTGAGGCCGACGCCCGTCGCCGGGTGCTCGCTCCACATGTCGACCGCCGCGGCCCACATCGTGTACCGGTCCGTGACGGACTGGTCGGGGGCGTCGGCGACCTGCGTGATGCTGCTCATGCGCTCCTGGAGCAGCTGCGTCCCGACGCCGAAGCCGCCCACCAGGACGACGGCGGCCGCGGCGGTCACGGCGAACAGGCGGACGGCGCGCCGTACCCCGGCGAGCAGCACCTGCGCGCCGCAGGCCACGACGGTCGCGATCCACGCGCCCCGGCTGAAGGAGAGCGCGAGCGGCAGGAGCAGCGCGAGCGCGCACAGCAGGGCGGGGGTGCGGCGGGCGGCGGTACGGGCACCGAGGGCCAGGCCGACGGCGGCCACGAGCCCGTACGACACCACCGTCGCCATTCCCATGACGTCCGTGGGGCCGAAGGTGCCGACGGCGCGGATGTCCTCGCCCATGTACGACGCGCCGGTCCCGGTCAGGTACTGCTGGATGCCGATGCCGCCCTGCCACAGGGCCAGCCCCACGAACGACCGGGCGAGCAGCCGGAAGTCGCGGCGGTCGCGGACCAGGACGAGGACGGACACGGGGACGAGGACGAAGATCTGGCAGTAGCGGACCATGCCGACGAGCGCGGTCGACGGCGAGTCGGCGCCCGCCGCGGCGACGGCGATCCCGACGACGGGCATCCCGAGGACGATCGCGGCGGTACGGGGCAGGGGGCGCTCGGCGCGGCGCAGGGTGACGGCCACGCACACGGCGACGACCAGGCCGGAGACCGCGTCCGCGAGACTGCCGCCGCCGGATCCCGCCGAGCCGGGTGTCAGCGGGAGGCCGAGCACGGCGACCATCAGGACGACGGGGAGCACGGGCGCGTACCGGCCGAGGACGGCGACGAGCGCGGCGGCCGGGGCGGGGCGCCCACCGGTCGGGCCTGGAGCCGTACGCAGCCCGGCGTCCGCGGGGGAGACAGTCACGCGGTCAACTCCCCGTGGAGCGTACGAGGGCGGCCGCGGTGCGCACCAGGATGCTGATGTCCTGCCACATCGACCAGCTGTCGATGTACGCGTTGTCGAAGCGGGCGCGGTCCTCGATGGAGGTGTCGCCGCGCAGGCCGTGGATCTGGGCGAGGCCGGTGATCCCGGCCGGCATGCGGTGCCGCTGGGCGTATCCGGGGTGGGTCCGGCTGAACTGCATGACGAAATAAGGGCGTTCGGGGCGCGGGCCGACGAGGCTCATGTCGCCGCGGAACACGTTCCACAGCTGGAGCAGCTCGTCCAGGGAGGTGCGCCGCAGGAAGCGGCAGAACCGCGCCATCTGCTTCTCGTCGGCGACACTCCACCGGGTGGCGGACTCCATCGCGTCGCTCGGGCGGTGCGTGCGGAACTTCAGCAGTGTGAAGGGCTTCCCGCCCTTCCCGACGCGCTCCTGCCGGAAGACGACGCCGGGCCCTTCGGCGAGGCGCAGCCACACGGCGCACACGAGCAGGACCGGACTGGTCAGGACGAGGAGGGTGCCGGAGACGACGAGGTCGAGCGCGCGCTTGCCGGCGCTGCCGCGGCGGCGGGCGGGCGGGCGCGGCCGGTAGCGGAACCCGGCGAGGTGGCGGGCCGTGTCGCCGGAGCGTGCCGGGTACGGGGCGGCCGACAGGTCGAACTCCCAGACGCCGCAGCCGTATTCGCCGAGCACCGCCAGCCAGTCCGCCCGGTCGGGCACCGCGCCGTCGAGGAGGAGCGCCCGCCGCACCCCGTTCTGGATGATCGCGCGGCGCAGTTCGTCGGCCGTGCCGAGGACAGGCAGGTCGGGCCCGTCGTGGTCGGGCGGGCGTTCGGGCCCCTTGCCCGCCAGGATGCCGACGGGGCGTACGCCCGAGCGCGGGTGGCGCAGCAGGGCGGCGGCGACCGGCCGGGCGAGGGTCTCGGGGCCGACGAGGAGGGTCGGGCAGGGGCGGCGCGCGGCGGCCTCGCGGCGCCGCCAGTAGACGAGGCCGCGGCCCGCGCCCGCGAGGAGGCAGTGCAGGGCGGCGCCCGTCGCGAGCGTGGCGGCGGGCAGCGGGTCGAGCTGCGGGAACCCGGCGAGCCCGGCCGCCATGGCGCACCAGATCACCGCGATGCGGCCGCCGATCGCGGGCCAGTCGTCGAGCAGGAGGCGGGGCGCGTCGCCGCGGTAGAGGCCCGCGCGCGCGTTCGCCGCCGCGACCCCGGCGGCCAGCGCGATCACGAGCAGCGGGTGGTGCTGGACCGGCGCGGTCACGAGGGTGCTCAGCACGGCGGCCGTACCGTCCGCCGCGAGGAGGGGCGTACGGGAGGGGAGCCGCTCGGCGGGGCGCCTTCCCGCAGGTGACCGGCGGCCGCCCGCCTCGGCTCGCGGCGGGATGACCGAGGCGGTGAGGGTGCTCGGCGCAGTGGCGCGTGGCTGCCCCGCGGGGGAGGCAACGGTACGTTCCGCGGTCACGTGTTGATGGGCTCCCTGCACTCTGTGGGCTCCGCGCCCAGTAGTTCGCGGTACACGTCTGCGACCGCGTCGGCGGTGCGCCGCACGTCGTGGTGCGTGCGCGCGTGCTGGAGGGCGAGGCCGCCGAGCGCGCCGAGACGGTGGGGGTCGCGCAGCAGACCGGTCAGGGCGCGGGCGAGCGCGGCGGGGTCGTCCGGCGGGACGAGGCAGTCCGACGCGAGGCCGGCGGGCAGGCTCTCGCGGGCGCCGTCCACGTCGGTGACGACGACGGGCCGCCCGCAGGCCATGGCCTCCAGGGGCGCGAGCGCCATGCCCTCCCAGCGGGACGGCAGCACCACGAGGTCGGCCTGCCGGTACCAGGGCACGGGGTCGTCGGCACCCACGAACCGCACGGAGGCGGTGGCCTGCCGGCGCAGCGCCGTCACGTCGGGCCCGTCCCCGACCAGCACGAGCCGGGCTCGCGGGAACCTCTCCTGCACGAGGGGCCAGGCGCGCACCAGGACGTCCTGGCCCTTCTGCCTGCAGATGCGCCCGACGCAGACCACCAGCGGATCGGCGGTGGCCTCGCGCGGTTCGGGCGCGGGCACGAAGCGGGTGAGGTCCACGCCGTTGGGGATGACGTCCCAGCGCGCGGTGATCCCGGCGCGCTCGCCCGTCGCGCGTTCCGCCTCGCTGACGCACACGACCCGGGAGGCCCAGCGCGCGCCCCTGCGCTCCCAGGCGAGGGCGAGCCGGGCGGTGGCGCCGTCGACCGCCTCGAAGGACCAGGCGTGCGGCTGGAACACGGTGGGCACCCGACCGCGGACGGCGAGGCGCGCGGCGAGTCCGGCCTTGGCGCTGTGCGCGTGGACGAGGGTCGGCCGCGCCTGTGCCACGAGCCGGGCCAGGCCGCGTACTTCGCGCGCGATGCCGGGCCCGGGAGAGCGGGTCGCCTCCCAGGGCAGGACGTCACAGCCGATACGGCGCAGCGACCCGGCCAAGGGCCCGTCGGGCGGGCAGGCCACACTGATCCGCATGCCTGCGGAGAGCTGGGCCTCGGTCAGATCACGGACGACGCGGGCCACTCCGCCGTCGACGGGCTGAGTGACGTGGAGGACACGCGGTCGGGGGGGTGCGGCTGTCAGTTGCATGCGCGTTTCCCTTGGTCATGGAGGAGGGAAACGCGCTAGGCCTTGGCGTCGCCCGCTGCGAGGAGCGCGAAGACGCCCACCGTCGTGCGGCGCGGGACCGAGCCCAGGTGATGACGCATGACCAATTCCCTTTCAGGGACAAAGAGCTTCTGAATCACGGAATGAGGATGCGAAATTCACATTTGATGGGAACCACTTCTGCGCCCCGCCTCACCGAGCTGGGAGGTGAGTCACTGTAGCGACAGATGAGCATTTATCTGCGAATCCGGACATGTGTGTCGGAATGGTGAAAGAGGTGAATCCCCCGCCCCGCAGTCACCCGATCGGGGGCGCAACCCCGCACGGGTGGCGCGCGTTGATCCACGAACCGGGCGCCTGCCCCGGAGACGTATCAACCGACCGAGGAGCACTTCCCCATGTCGCGTACCGCGAAGGCCTTTGCCCTTTCCACCGTTGCCGCCGCCGCCCTGGCCGGCACCGCCGGCGTCGCCGCCGCCGACAGTGGCGCGCAGGGTGGCGCCGCCGGCAACCCCGGCATCGTCTCGGGCAACGTGGTCCAGATTCCGATCCACGTTCCCGTGAACGTCTGCGGCAACACGGTTACCGTCATCGGCCTGCTGAACCCGACGTTCGGCAACCACTGCGCCAACTACAACTGATCCGGTTCCCCCGGACCCTTCCGCGGCCGCCCCTGTCGGGGCGGCCGTTCTTGCGTGCGTTGCGCCGTATGGGGGGAGGGCCCCACAGGCACCCCGAACAGCCCCCACCTGGCACGACACGCCGAGAGGCGAGGGTGATGGCACACGGCGTGTCGCGGTTCGGTTGCGCAGTGCGACCGACCATTCCACGGTGGTTACAAGATCGGACACACGCCACCGAAAGGGAACAACATGCCCCATCAGCCCGTACGGCGCATAGCTACCACCGCTCTTTGCGCGACGATTCTCCTCGGCACCGCCGCCCCCGCGATAGCCGCCGAAAGCGACCCGGGAAGCTCCAGCAGCGTCGAGGCACTGCGCGCACCGGTTCCCGGAGCGGATGCGCTGCTGGGCCAGGTCGGCGCACTCGGCAGCATGAGCTCCGTCATCACGCCGGTCACGGACCTGCTCACCGAGGTCCTCAAGGCCGACGACGGAAAGCTGTCCGCCGAGGCGGCACAGAAGCACGCGGACGCGATCAAGGCGGCCATCGACGCCGCCAAGGCCACTGTCCCCGCACCCACCACCACGACCCCGAAGTCGGGCACCTCTGACGACTCGAAGGCCCCGACGGACGTGAAGGGCGACGCCCTGACCGCGCTCCAGACCGCGGTCGACGCGCTGCTCAAGGCGTCCACGGCGGGTGACGTCGCGGGCGTGGCCACGGCGGCCACGAACGTGGTCACCGGCCTGGTGAACCTGCTCGCGGCCACGCTGCTCGGCGGCGGGCTGCCCGCCCCCACGCTGCCCGGCCTGCCCAAGCTGCCGCTCCCCACCCTCCCGTCCACCTCGACCTCCCCCTCCACGCTCCCGAAGACGCCGGCGGCGCTCCCCCAGGCCCTCGCTCTGCCCCACTGACGGGGGCGCGCCCGTGGCGAATCGGGCGCCCCCGCCCACCCGTCGCGCCGGTATTCCACCGGTGCGGCGGGCTTTTCATGTCCCGGTCGTACCTGATCGGGCGCCCAGCGCCGACAATTCACCTCTTCCTAAATCTCATATGAGAATTCCACGGCCCTTCATTCGAGTGGGTTCGGCAAATCCCCTGACCTCAGAGTTTCCGCTGCCGGGAACGCTCGTTGGATATTCCGTCGCTGGTGACAAATCGTCACCCCGAGGAAGGAACATGATGAAGCCCCTGAAGGCCGCCGCCGTCGTCGCCGGATCCATGGTCATCGCGGGTGCGGCCGCACCCGCCTTCGCCTCCGACCTCACGCCGACGAGCCTCAACGGCGGGAGCGGCACCCTCAGCAGCCAGGCGGCCCTCGGCACCCAGCCGCTGCGCACCGACATGCTCGACACCGAGCACGGCGGTTCGGCCCTCAACGCCGTGCGGAACACGACGGACAAGCTCAACGACGCCGGTGCCGGCGCCCCGGCCGGACTCCTCGGCGGCCTTCCCCTCGGCAAGTAGCGGTCCGCGCGGGTGTGTTCCGGCCACCTGCTGCACAAACCGGTAAATAAGCTGCAAAAACTCCTATTGGGAAGGTCTCAGCAATGAACTCTGCCAAGAGGGCTGCCCTGCTCATGGCCGTCGCCGGTCTCGCGGCGGGCGCCGCCTCGGGCAGCGCCTTCGCCCACGACGGCGGCGTCGACGGCGCCGGCGCCAAGGGCGCGGCTGTCGGTTCGCCCGGCGTCGGCTCGGGCAACGTCGTCCAGGTGCCCATCCACGTCCCGCTCAACGTCGGGGGCAACACCGTCAACGGCATCGCTGGCCTCAACGGGGCCTTCGGCACCACCGCCGAGAACAGCTGACACCCCCCCTTCACGCGCCCCGCGCGCGCACCGGCCCCCGGCCGACAAGAGGCTGGTCCCACCGCGTCGAGCGATCCGGACCGGCCTCTTGGCCTGTCCGGCCGGCCCCGTTTTCCCGTTCGAGTGGGCGGCGTTCCCCCAAGCGGGTGAAACGTCGGCGGGCCGCCCGGCGAGCGTGACTAGTCTGCCGTGGTGACTTCAACGCCGACTGCGAACCGCGACTTCCGCGCCATCGACCTGGGCACCCTCTCCGTCATCGCATGGAGCGGCCAACACCCGGACGAGGCAGGGGACATCCCCTTCCTGCTGGCCTACTCCCTCGGGGACGGCGCGGGCGGACAGGAGGCAACGACCGAAGCCGTGCGAGTCCTGCTGGAGAACACCGGCCTGCCCGTCGGCGAGGTCGTGGACGCCACGCGCAAGCCGAGTTTCCCCGTCTCGCTGCTCGTCGTGGCCGGCCAGGCCGTCGTCAGCATGCCGTACCTCAACGCCCAGAGCATCGCACCCCCCGAGTGGCTCGCCGCTGCGGCCGAACGGGGTTATGCCTACTTCGTGTTCACCACCCGCCCCTGGGCGACGGCGGTGCCCGGCAGCCCGGTCTCCGAGGCGGACCTCGTCTCGTTCGCGATGGACGAGGCGACACTGACCGGCGCGGCGCACTGCCTGCTCCCCGTACGCAAGCTGCGCGCCTGACAAGTAAGGAGCCGCCCGATGGGAACCACGAGGAACGAGGCAGGCCCGGCCAGGATGCCGCGGCAGTCGGGGCCGACTCACCGTGGTCGTCGGCCTGTCGACGACCCGGAAGCCGCCCCCGCAGGTGCTTCTCTCGGGCTCGCCCTGCTTCTGGTGATCACCGGTGTGGCGGGGCTGCTCGCGGCATGGGTCATCACCCTCGACGAGTTCGAACTGCTGAAGGACCCGAATTTCACGCCGGGTTGCAGCCTGAATCCGGTGGTGTCCTGCGGAAGCGTCATGAAGAGCGCGCAGGCCTCGGTGTTCGGGTTCCCGAACCCGATGCTGGGACTCGCGGCCTACGCGGTGGTGATCGGTGTCGGGATGAGCCTGCTGGGGCGGGCCCGCTTTCCGCGCTGGTACTGGCTGACGCTCAACGCGGGCACGCTGTTCGGCGTCGGGTTCTGCACCTGGCTCCAGTTCCAGTCGCTGTACCGGATCAACGCGCTGTGTCTGTGGTGTTCTCTGGCCTGGGTCGCCACGATCCTCATGTTCTGGTACGTGACGTCGTTCAACGTGCGCAAGGGGTTCCTGCCCGCCCCGCCCTGGCTGCGCTCCTTCTTCGGTGAGTTCACGTGGGTGCTGCCGGTCCTGCACGTCGGAATCATCGGAATGTTCGTCCTCACCCGTTGGTGGGACTTCTGGACCAGCTGAAACATCAGCCGATTGCGCCGGCTGGGGGAAGTTTGCACTGATGTCACCCGTCGGCTCGTTACTCCTTTCGCGGTGACAAGTACCGCGAAGCCCGAAAGGATCCGTGTCAGACATGAAGTCAACTACCCGAGGGACACTCGCCGTACTGGCCGGCTGCCTCGCTGCCGCGGGCGCGGGGGCCGCTCCCGCCGCCGCGGGTGATCAGGTCCCCGTAGCCGTTCCGCTGAATGGCGTGGAGAACGCGCTGCACGTGAAGGCGCCCGAGCTGTCGACCGGGGTGCCGATCCTGATGCCCGGCAGGCCCGACGTCCCGCGGTTCGCCACCGGGAAGATGCTGCCCGAGCCGCTCCTTCCGGCGGTTCCGCTCAGCAGCGAGCTGCCCGACACCCACGTCGTGGCGCCGCTGTCCGAGGCGACGGGGGACCACAAGATCGATCACGTGGGCCTGTCCACCCCGGGGTCCGACGTGCACACGGCCACACCCGGAGCATCGGTGAACCCGCCGCTGACCGGCCCGCGGGCCGACCGGTTCGGACTGCCGGACGCGGCGCTGCCGGATGCCGCGCTCGGCACTCCGCTCCTGCAGACGACGCCGGGAGCGGTCCTCGGCCTCGCGTGACGGACGCCGTCGTCATGTGAGCCCCGCGCAGGCCCAGAGGTTGCAGAAGGAGACGCCAGTGGACGTCACGACGTCGCCCGTTGGACTCGGCCCCGCCGGCCGTGGGGTCGTCACCCGCCGGACCGTGGTGCGGCGGGTGGTCGGCGTCGCGCTGGCCGCCGCCGTGGTGCCGGCCGCCGCCCTCGTCGGACGGGCCTTCCGCGAGCCGCGCGACGACATGAAGGGCGCGGCCGGCGAGGACTTCGAGGAGACCTACCGCGGCCGCCACATCCGCGGGGCGCGGGGGAACACCACGATGAGCGAGCAGGCCGCTCACGGCGCCGGGCCCTGGGACGTCACGATCGACGGCCGGCCACTGCATCTGATGCCCCGCGCCGACGGCGGCTACCTGAGCATGGTCGACCACTACCAGTCGTTCCCCACCCCCCTGGCCGCGGCCAGGGGGGCCGTGGACGAACTCGGTGAGCAGGTGCTGCGCCGCGACGCGCTCTGAGTGCGGCGGCACACCGAGAGACGAAGGAGGGGGCGGCGTTGGTCTACACGCGGCAGAACCAGAGCGCGCTCACCGCGGCACAGAAGAAGCGGTTCGTGTCCGCGGTGCTCGCGCTCAAGCGCAAGGGACAGTACGACGAATTCGTGCGTATGCACGTGGAGTTCTACGTCGGTGACGGGGGCAGCGGGCATCCGGTGGCACACATGGCGCCGACGTTGCTGCCCTGGCACCGCCGTTTCCTGCTCGAGTTCGAACGGGCTCTGCAGCGGATCGATCCCGGGGTCTCCGTCCCCTACTGGGACTGGACGGTGGACCGCTCCCCGAACTCGTCACTGTGGGGCGAGGGGTTCCTCGGCGGGAACGGCCGCCGTGCCGACCGGCGGGTGATGACGGGTCCGTTCGCGTACGGGGGCGGCCAATGGACCATCAAGGAATCGGTGACGGAGGGCGAGTTCCTGACCCGTGAGTTCGGCCGCCCCCGCGACCCGATCGGGCTGCCCACCAAGGACGAACTGGACTGGGCGATGCGGGACTCGCTGTACGACTCCGCCCCGTGGAACTCGACGTCCTCGCAAGGATTCCGCAACAAGCTCGAGGGCTGGACGTCAGGGGTGGGCAACAGCAGGTTCCGTAACCACAACCGGGTGCACCGCTGGGTCGGTGGGCACATGCTCGGCGCCGCCTCCGTGAACGACCCGGTCTTCTGGCTCCACCACTCCTTCGTCGACCTGCTCTGGTCGCGCTGGCAGGGGCGGCACCCGCACTCGGCCGCCTTTCTGCCGGCCAGGAAGGCGTCGGGAACGGAGCGTGTGGTGGCGGGCGACCAGCCGATGCCGCCCTGGAACGTGAAGCCGCGCTCCCTCGTCAAGCACGGGAATCTGTACCGCTACGCGTAGGACACTGGAATGCCGGGACTGCACGCTGAGAACAAGTAACAAGTACTTACGCCCATGGAAAAGGCCCCCGCGCAGCTGCGCCGGGGCCCTTTGTCAGGTCAGTCAGTCGCCGTAACCGTAGTCGCCACCCTTGTCGCCGTCGTGGCTGTCCTGGTTGACACAGGCGTTGCCGGCGGCCGGGTTCAGCAGGCCGATGACGCTCACGGTGTTGCCGCAGACGTTGATCGGGACGTGGATCGGGGCCTGGACCACGTTGCCCGAGACGATGCCGGGCGAACCGTGAGCGTGACCGTGGGCGCCGGCGTCGGCCATGGCCAGGCCGGCACCGCTGATCACCACGGCGCCGGTGCCGAGCGCGATAGCGGCGGCCTTCGCGATGCGAGACATCACGTTCTCCTTTTACTGGACACATACGGCCGCAAGGTCGCGTCCGCATACCGGTTCAACGGATTCACCCCGTCCAGGTAACGGTCTTAACAGCAGGTGGGAATTCCGATACCACGGCTGCATGAGCCGGAAATCGCAGGTAATTCTTGGCACGAATTATTGCGGGGCCGGGGGCACGAACGGGGGCGCGGCGCATGGTGGACCAGGTCGGCGCGCAGCGTCTTGAGGGCGGCTTCCGGGTCGGGGCCTTGAGGAGCGAGGCCCGGTCACCGAGCGGGTCCCGCGCCTCCGAGACGCCGTCGGTGTACAGGAGAGGATCTGGTCGCCGGGGTGCGAAGCCGACGCAGTACGGCTCAGGCCCGTCCGTGCCGTGCACGCCGAGGCCGAGTGGCAGCGCGTACTGCGGCGGGCGCGGGAAGTGGGCCGAACCGTCGGGGCGTACGAGCATGGGGGCCGGTGGCCCGAAGTTCAGGAACGTCACCTCCCTGCCGCCGCCCGTGACCTCGGCGAGCAGCACGGTCACGAACTTCTCGCCGTGCAGGTCCCGGTCGACGGCGCGCTCCAGGTGGGGCTCACCTCGGGGGCGACGGGTGCCGGGGCTTCGGCGAAGGGGCAGGTGCCTGCTCCGGTGGCCGCGACCGGTTCTGCTGTCGGTTCCGCTGTCGGCGCGGAGAACAACGGGCGGATCGAGGTCGCCGGGGAGTGACTCCGCCGGAGCAGCATCCGAGGGCGGCGTTCGCCGTGTCCCGGCCCTAGGGGGTGTCCGGCGGGCATGGGGCGCCGCTCTCCCGTTCCATCACTGCGTCGAGACCAGTGGCCGTAGACGCGACGTTCTCAGGCGGTCCACCAGTGGGGCGGCCCGGGTCGCGAGCGGGGTGAGCAGGAGGGCCAGGGTGGCGCCCACGGCCAGACCCACCGCGACGTCGTGCGGGTAGTGCGCGCCGATCCACACCCGGGAGGCGCCCATGAGGACCGCCGCCGGTACCGCGATCAGGCCGATGCGGCGGTCGGCGAGCAGCAGCGCGACGGCCGCCGCGGCGGCGATCACCGCGTGGTTGCTGGGGAACGACCAGTCCCCGAGCGCCGGGCACGCCTCCACCGTGGCGGTGTGGAGCGTGCGGCACGGGCGCTGTTCGTCGACGACCGACTTGAGTACGGAGTTCACGGCGTAGGCGGCCACGACGACGACCGGGGACGCGAGGGCCCAGGCCATCCGGACGCCGCCCTCGCCTCTCGCGCGCCACCAGGCCGTGATCATCAGTACGGCGAAGAGCGCGAGCCCGTAGTCCGACCAGGCGGACACGATGGCGTTCACCGCGTGCGGAGTGCTGTGCGCCAGGTCGGTCACCCACGTGTAGAGAGCACCGTCCACGGACGCGCCACCGAAGGCGAGGGGTGCCGTCATGACGTGCCCTCCTGCGCGGCACGGCGCTCGCGTGACCGGGCGCGGGAGCGCCCCACCTCCAGGACCAGCGGGATCAGGGAGACGATGACGACGAGGGCGACGATCGGCAGGAGGTAACGGTCGACGTTCGGCACCGACGAGCCGAGTCCGTACCCCGCGAGGACCAGGCCGACCGTCCAGACGAGGCCGCCGACGACCTGCCACACCGTGAAGACCCGCGCCGGCACCCCGAGCGCTCCGGCCAGCGGGTTGAGCACGGTACGGACGACGGGGACGAAGCGCGCCAGGACGATTGCCTTGGCGTGGCCGTACCGCTCCAGGAGCTCCTCGGCGCGGGCCGCCCCCTCGTGCAGCCGCTTGGCTCTGCTGCGGGCCAGGAGGGCGCGGCCGCCGCGCCGCCCGATCCAGTACCCGGCCTGCGCTCCGGCCAGCGCGCCCACGAGGGCGGCGGCCAGGACCTGCGGCAGCGAGAGGTGGACGGGCCCGTGCGCGCCGCCCGCGCAGAGCAGGCCGGCCGTGAAGAGCAACGAGTCGCCCGGCAGGAAGAACCCGACGAGCAGTCCGGTCTCCGCGAACAGGACGACGGCCACGCCGAGGGCGCCGAAGGCGGACAGGAGGGAGCCCGCGTCCAGCACGTTCACCGCTTGCGCGGCGGCGAGGGGGTCTACGGCCATGGAGCCGCTCCTCTCTCAGTCGTCTCATAATGGGCTGGACGGCGGCCCGCGAGGGGGCGCGCCGACCATGCGACTACAGTCGTGTAGACGGTCTACTCAACTGTAGACGAAGAAGAGCGGAGGATCGTTCCCATGGCCGAGGAGCAGGAACGGCGTCCCGCGGGCGAGCTGGAGGCGAGCGTCCTGGCCGCGCTCTGGGCCGCCGAGACGCCGCTCACCCCCGGCGAGGTGCAGCGGGCGCTCGCCGACGGCCTGGCCCGCACCACCGTGACCACGATCCTGACCCGGCTCTACGCCAAGGGGACGGTCACCCGGGACCGGGCGGGCCGCGGCTACGCGTACCGGCCCGCGCAGGACGCGCACGGGCTCACGGCCCGCCGTATGCACGCCGAACTCGACAAGGACGAGGACCGCGGCACGGTCCTGGCCCGTTTCGTCTCCGCGCTGAGCAGCGAGGACGAGCAGATGCTGCGCGCGCTGCTCGACGACGGCGGCGACAGTGATATCGGGGGCGGCACAGGAAGCGGCGACCGCGGAGGTACCGGCCGATGATCTTCGCCGTCTGGATCCCGCTGCTCATGCCGCTGCTCGCCGTGCCCGCCGCGCGGCGCGCCGCCGAGTGGCTGCCGCCCCGCGCGGCGGCGTGGACTTTGGCGGGCGCCTCCGTCGTCCTCGCCGGGTCCAGCACGGCCTCGCTCGGGCTCCTCGCCTCCGCCGGGGCGCTGCGGCTGCCTCCCGTGGCCGCCCTCGGGCGTCTGTCGCCACCCCTCCTCGGCGACGGCTCCCCGGTGCTCGTTCCCGCGTCGGTCCTCGCCGCGCTCGCGCTGGCTGCGGGCGCGTTCGCGCTGCTCCGTACGGGGCTGCGGCAGCGGCGCGAGATGCGGGCGGCCCGCGCCGGGTCCGCCGGCGCCGACGAACTCTCCGTGCGGCCGGACGAACTCCCGTACGCCTACGCCCTTCCGGGCCGCCCCGGCCGGATCGTCGTGACGACGGGGATGCTGCGGTCCCTCGACGCGCGGGAGCGCGAGGTGCTCTTCGCGCACGAGCGCGCCCACCTCGCGGGCCGCCACCACCTGTTCCTCGCGGCGGCCGAACTGGCCGTCACCCTGCACCCGATGCTGCGCGGTCTGCGCGAACCCCTTGCCTACGCGCTTGAGCGCTGGGCGGACGAGTCCGCCGCCACCGCGACGGGCGACCGGGCGCTCACCGCGCGCGCGGTCGGCCGGGCCGCCCTCGCCGCGGCCCGCTTCCCGGGGGCCGGATCACGTCCCCGTACGGCGCTCGCCGTCACGGCGGGGCCGGTGCCGCGACGCGTCAACGCCCTGCTGACCACGAGCGCCACGGCGGCCCGCCCGCGCAAGGCGCTGCGGCGCGCGCTGGCCGGCGCGCTCCTGGTGTGCGCGGCGCTCTCGGCCGGCGCGGTCGCCGACGCGGCTCACGACCTGCACGCGGGCGTGGAGGTCGCCCAGGGAGAGACCGGCCGCTGAACCCGGTCTCCTCGCGCGCGTGGCCCCTCACCTGCCCGTCTTCACCGTCCAGCTGACGCTGTTGGACGCCGCCCGGATCGCCGCCGGGTCCCGCAGCGACGCGCTGCTGTCGACGGCGGTCGCGGTGACGGTGTGCGTGCCCTTGCGCGCGCCGAGCTCCTTGCCGGTGACGGCGTGCTCGGCGGCGGCGCGGCGCACCTCGACCCCGACCCCGTCGACGGACCAGTGCACGCGCACGTCGGACAGGCCCTTGGCGAGCGGCGCCAGGTCCACGCGGATGTGGTCCTGGGGGCGCAGGGTGCGGGTGGTGGGGGTGCGGGCCGTGAGCACATCGGCGTCGCGGTAGAAGCCGGCGATCATCGCCTCGCGGCCGACGAGGTTGAACTGCTCGGTGTCCAGGGCGCGCATGATCGAGTTCTGGGTGGGGCGGTAGATCCCGTACTCGTAGTAGCCGCCGCCCTCGTACGTGCCCACGGTCCCGCCATTGGGGCCTCCCCTGCTCGAGCGAAGCCGAGAGCTTGGGGAAGGGTCGCTCTCGCCGAGCCAGCGGTACCACTTGGCCTTGGCGCCGGACATGCCGTCCGCCGTCAGGATGCTGGTGTTGGGCTCCACCGGCTCCGCGCCGGGGTACCTGCCGTAGCCGTCGTACTGGTACTCGTCGGCCAGCAGGCCTATGGAGTGGCCCAGTTCGTGGGCGCCGATCAGGTACGAGCGGTCGTTGTCGGAGGACATCGTGGCGATGCCGGTGTGCCCGGCCGTCGACCGGACGCCGCTGTAACCGGCGCCGCCGTACTTCGTGGCGTTCGAAACGACGAAGACGATGTCGGAGTCCGGGGCCTGCTGTGCGTACGAGTCGACCTTCTTCTCGTCGATGCACAGCAGCCGCTCGACGTCGTCGCAGAAGAAGTAACTACTGAGCGCGGTGTCCTTGACGACGTCCCGGGTGGGGTCCCCGGAGACACCCGATTCGTTCGAGACCGCGTTGACGAGCCAGAAGTTGAAGAGGCCCTTGTAGCTCTTGTACGGCTCGATCGCGAAGACCGACGCGAGCTTGGACTCGGCGTCCTGCTTGAACTCCTCCTGCTGGTCCGCCGTGTACCCGTCGCCCATGATCACGAGGTCCAGGCGGCCCTCGGAAGGGCCCGTCTTCTGCAGCGGGGTGACCTCTCCGTCCGGCGCGGACGTCGCGGGCGCGCCCTTCTCCCTGCGGATCTTCGCCGGTACGTCGGCGGGGACCCGGACGTGCCGGCCCTCTCCGTGGGAGTCGGCGAAGTACTCGACCGTACGGGTCCCCTCGCCGGGCCCGCCCGCGGCTTCGGCGGCGTCGGCGCGACCGGCGAGGCCCGCGCCACCGAGGGCGGCGGCCGCGAGAACGCCGGCCAGGAGCGCGGCGGGCAGGGGACGGCGCGGGGACTTGGGTATCGGCACGAGGACCTCGGGTACTCAAGTAGGAGACATAAGCGCTGGGTTAATCAGACTTAATCGATCGATCAACCTAGGGGGTGGCGTGACGGCTGACAAGGGGTAAGACTCAAGTGCCCTGCGGCGAAGGACAGTTGCGGGTGCGGAACCACGGAGCGGGACAGGAAGGGCGGCGCGCCGCACGATGACGCACGACAGCACCCCGGAGGCGGGCGGCCCCGGCTCCATACCGGAGGGGGAACCCGGCCCCGTACCGGACGCCGAGCCTGCCGAACCTGCCGACGAACCCATCGGCCGTCGCGTCCTCCGTCTGCGTACGGAACGCGGGTTGACCCAGCGTCAGGTCGCCGAGCCCGCCTACACGCCCGCCTACATCTCCACCCTGGAAGCGGGCCGCGTCCGCCCCTCCGAGGCCGCCCTGCGACATGTCGCCGAGCGCCTCGGCGTGACCTACGAGGAGCTCACGACGGGGCAGCCCGCCCACCTCGCCACCCGGCTGCGCCTGCGCCTCACCGAGGCCCAGCGCGGGCTCACCACGGGCGCCGCCGAGGAGGCCGCCGTCCTCTACGAGAAGCTGCGCGCCGAGGCCGAGCGGCTCGGCCTCCCCGTCGAACAGGCCGCCGCCGAACTCGGCCTCGGCGAGTGCGCCCTGGAGACCGGCGAACTCCCCGACGCCCACCGGCACTTCGAGGACGCCGAGGCGCTGCTCGTCGCCGTAGGCGCACCACTGCCTCAGCGCGCCCCCGTCGTACGCGCGCGTGCCCTCGCGCACTACCTCTCCGGAGAGCTGCGGTACGCGTGCTACCTCCTGGAGTCCGCGCTCGACGAGCTGAACACCAGCGGCCTGCACGACCCGGACGCCCTGCTGCTGCTCTACACCGCGACCATCGCCCCGTACATGGACATGGGCGCCCACGCGCGCGCCGCGCAGGCCGCCGAGCTGGCGCTCTCACTGGCCCCGCAGGCCGGGGACCCCGTACTCGTCGCCAAGATGCACCGCTCGGTGGCCCGTACGCTCCTCGCCGAGGGCCGCGCCGCGGAGGCCGACGCCTCCCTGAGCAAGGCCGCCGAGCTGTACCAGCGGCTCCAGATCCGCACCGAACTCGCCCACTGCCACTGGATGCGTGGCTATGTGCACGCGCAGGACGGCCGGCTCGCCGACGCGGAAAGGGAGTTGAGAACCGCGCGCGACATGCTGTCGGCCAAGCGGGCGGTGCTCTACACGACGCAGGTCGAGGTGGAGCTGGCCGACGTGCTGCGCCGCAGGGGCAGCAGCGACGAGGCGGCCGCGCTGCTGAGGGCCCTGCTCGGCGACCTGAATCCGGAGCGCGGCGCCGTCCACGCGGCGGGCGCGCACCGGCTGCTCGGCATCATCGCGGAGGAGTCGGGGGCCGCGGGCGACCCACAGGACACGGCGGCGGCCGAGGCCGCGGAGGAGCACTACGTCACCGCACTGAGCCTGCTCGAACGCGCCGGCGCGGCGGGCGACCTGGCCGACCTGTGCCGCCTGCTCGGCGACCTCTACCGCCGCACGGGCCGTATCGACGCCGCCCTCGACACGTACCGCACGGGCCTCGGACACCGCGCCGCGCCCGGCACCACCACCCTCGGCCCGGCCCCCGCCGAGCCGCCCGTGTGACCGGGGAGCCGCCCACAGGCCGGAGTTATCCACAGGCTGGGGAACCTCGCCAGCGGATTGTCGGCCGGTGGAGGCACTATGGGGCCATGACTGAGAGCAACGGGGCCCCTCAGGGGGCGGGCGGCGGATCCATGCCGGACTGGGAGAAGCGCTTCCGTGCGCCGCGGGTGTCCCTGCCCGACTGGGCGGAGGACGCGCCGGACCGCTCCCTGTTCGTGTCGAACGCGACGGGGACGTACGAGCTGTACGCGTGGGACCGGGCGACGGGCGAGCAGCGCAGAGCGACGGACCGGCCGAACGGGACGACGGACGGCGTCCTGTCCCCCGACGGCGAGTGGATCTGGTGGTTCAGCGACAAGGACGGCGACGAGTTCGGGGTGTGGCTGCGCCAGCCCTTCGGCGGGGGCGACGACGTCCCCGCGGTGGACGGGCTCGAAGCCTCGTACCCGGCGGGCCTGGCCATCGGGAGGGACGGCTCGACGGCGGTCGTGGGCCGCTCCACGGACGAGGACGGCACGACGATCCATGTCGTCCGCGACGGCGGCGCGCCCCAGGAGATCTACCGGCACCGCGAATCGGCCGGCGTCGGTGACCTCTCGCACGACGGCACCCTCATCGCCATCGAGCACACGGAGCACGGGGACGCCATGCACTCGGCGCTGCGTGTGGTGCGGCCCGACGGGACGACGGTCGCCGAGCTCGACGACACCGAGGGCGGCACGCGGGAGCTGGGCCTGGAGGTCCTCGGCTTCGCTCCGGTCGACGGGGACACCCGGCTCCTCGTCGGGCATCAGCGGCGCGGACGCTGGGAACCGATGGTGTGGGACGTGGCGTCGGGCGAGGAGACCGACCTCGCCCTCGACCTGCCCGGTGACGTCTCCGCCGAGTGGTATCCGGACGGCTCCGCCCTTCTGGTCGCGCACAGCTTCGAGGCCCGCAGCGACCTGTGGCGGTACGAGGTCGGCTCGGGCGCGCTGACCCGCGTCGAGACGCCGCCGGGCTCGGTGTCGGGCGCGACGGCGCGGCCCGACGGCAGCGTGGAGTACCTGTGGTCCTCGGCGGCCGAGCCGTCGGTCGTCCGGTCCACGTCGGGCGGCGTGGTCCTCGATCCGCCGGGGCTCAAGGCGCCGGCGTCGGTGCCGGTGGAGGACGTGTGGGTCGAGGGGCCCGGCGGCCGCATCCACGCCCTCGTACAGAAGCCGGCGGGGACGACGGGGCCGCTGCCCACGGTGTTCGAGGTGCACGGGGGGCCGACCTGGCACGACAGCGACTCGTTCGCGGCCGGACCCGCGGCCTGGGTGGACCACGGGTACGCGGTGGTCCGGGTCAACTACCGGGGCTCGACCGGATACGGGCGCGAGTGGACGGACGCGCTCAAGCACCGCGTCGGCCTCATCGAGCTGGAGGACGTCTCGGCGGTCCGCGAGTGGGCCGTGTCGTCCGGGCTCGCCGACCCGGACCGGCTCGTCCTCGCGGGCGGCTCGTGGGGCGGATACCTCACGCTCCTCGGCGTCGGCACCCAGCCGGACGTCTGGGCGGTGGGCCTCGCGGCCGTGCCCGTCGCGGACTACGTCACGGCGTACCACGACGAGATGGAGGCCCTCAAGGCGCTGGACCGCACGCTGTTCGGCGGCACCCCGGAAGAGGTCCCCGACCGCTTCACCGCCTCGTCCCCGCTGACGTACGTGGACGAGGTGAAGGCCCCGGTCTACATCTCGGCGGGGGTCAACGACCCGCGGTGCCCGATCCGCCAGATCGACAACTATGTGGACCGGCTCGCGGCACGCGGCGCGACGCACGAGGTGTACCGGTACGACGCGGGGCACGGCTCGCTCGTCGTGGAGGAGCGGATCAAGCAGGTGCGGCTGGAGCTGGACTTCGCGGCGCGGCATCTGACCTGACGGCGACGCTCCCGCGCGGGGGGCGGGCACGGCGCCGCTCTCGCGCGGGGCGGGCGGGCAGGGGACGCGAGGCCACGGGTCCCGGGGTGGGTGGTCCTGAGGGCCGGGCCCACCCCGCGGCCCGGGTCCCCGCGCGGGAGCCGTACCGTGGGGAGGGTGTACCGGTTCCTCCTGACCCCCCGGTGGTGGGGGATCAACGTGTTCGTCGCGCTCGCCATCCCCTTCTGCGTCTTCATGGGCTCCTGGCAGCTCGGCCGCTTCGAGGACCGGGTGCAGGGCCACAAGGACGCCTCGGCACAGTCGACGGCGAACGAGAAGGCCGCGCCCCGGCCGCTCGACTCCCTGCTGCCCGTGGACCAGAAGACGTCCGGCAAGCGGGCCTCCGCGACCGGGCACTACGGCAAGCAGCTCCTGGTCCCCGACCGTGAACTCGACGGCAGGACCGGCTTCTACGTGGTGACGCTGCTGCGCACGGAGGAGGGCGCCGGCCGGGCGCTGCCCGTCGTACGCGGCTGGGTGCCCGGTGCGGCGGGCGCCGCGAAGGCTCCCGCCGCGCCCCGGGGCGAAGTCACCGTCACGGGAGCGCTCCAGGCCTCCGAGAGCCCCGGCTCGGGCGGGGCGCCCGCCGCGGGGGGCCTGCCGGCCGGGCAGCTCGGCGCGATCAGCGCGGCGTCCCTGGTGAACCTCGTCCCGTACGACGTCTACGACGCGTGGGTCACGCTCGACAAGGCGGACTCGGGGATGACGGCGGTACCGGCGACGGCGCCGCAGGGCAGTGGCCTCGACCTGAAGGCGTTCCAGAACCTGGGCTACACCGGCGAGTGGTTCGTCTTCGCGGGCTTCGTGGTCTTCATGTGGTTCCGCCTGCTGCGCCGCGAGGCGGAGTTCGCGCGGGACGCCGCCCTGGGGCTCACGGAATCGGATGACGCTCCGGACGCGGCAGACTCCCCGGAGCCCGCGAGCCCCGAAGCGGCCCGAGGCTAGTCCGGCACCTCCGGCGCGAGGCGAGTGCGAGTGCGGGGCGCCCCCGGCGAGGCCGGGTTCCGCCCCGCCGCTCCCCCTGAGACGGCTCCCCTAAGACGCCGGCAGAATCCCCGTGCGGTACACCGTTCCCGAGCACGCGTTGGGGATGGTCGCGCTGGAGGAGGGCGCGCCCCCGTCCGCTGTGTGGGAGACCGACACGCTGCCGTCGGCCGTGGGGCCCTCGGCCACCATCTGCGTGGACAGGCCGCTCTGGTCCGGGTTCGAGCCCGTCGCGTCGCCCGTGGTGCCGCCGGACGGGGTCGGGCTGGGCGACGGGTCGCCACCGCCTCCCGTGGTCGGACACTCCGCGGACGGGATCCATGCGAAGCGGACCTCGTACGACATGCCCGGTTCGAGGATCAGCTGGCTGGGCTCCGTCGACGGGTCGGGCAGCCCGGTCGCGGCGTCGCCCGCCGTGTGGTCGACGACGTTGACCTTGGCCGGGTCGGCCGCGCCCTGGGCGAGGACGGAGACGGCGCCGGGCGCGTCCACCGAGCAGTTCGCCTGGGAGACGTTCGTGACGCGGAAGGAGCCGTAGACCCTGCCGGCCGCGTCGGCCGCGCCGACGTTAGCCGGGGCGCTGCCGAGGTCGGCCGCCCCGCAGACCGGGGAGCTCGCGGCCGCCGTGCTCTCGGGATCAGGGCCGCCGGTGGCACCACCGCCAGCGCCCTTGCCCTTGTCGCCGGGCTTGTCCTTCTTGCCGTCCTTGTCCTTGGACTTGGACGTGCCCGAAGGGCTCCCCGTGCCGCTCTCGCCGCCGTCGGGCCCCTTCCCGGAACCCGTACCGCCGCGCGTCGCCTCGCTGTTGCCGGCGATGGACGGCCGGTCGTTCGACCCGCTCTGGCCCGTCACATGGACGAGCGCGGGGATCGCCGTGCCGATGAACAGGGCCGCGGCCGCCATACCGACGACGGCCTGCCGCTTACGGGCCCGCCGGGCGGGCACCGCGCGGCGCAGATGTTCGAGCGTCCCGTTCGTCGGCTCGATCTCCTCCACGGCCTCGTGCAACAGGCGCCGCAGCGCCAGCTCGTCGGCGCCGAGGGAGTCAAGCGGGTCGACGGAGTCCGCGCCGCCCGCGGAGTCCGGGCGGCCGAAGGGATCCTCGGGGCCGCCGAAGAGGCCGTCGTCCTGGCCGGGGCCGTGATTCACAGTTCCATCCCCGGATCCCACACGCCTGTTCTGCCCATCCCGATCATTGCCGTGCTTGTCGCTGCTCATGCGGGGGCCTCCATGGCGACGCGGAGCGCCGCTATGCCCCGGGATCCGTACGCCTTCACGGAGCCGAGGGAGATACCCAGGGCCTCCGCCACCTGCGCCTCGGTCATGTCCGCGAAGTAGCGCATGACGAGGACCTCGCGCTGGCGGCGCTGCAGCCCGCGCAGCGCCTTCTTCAGCGCGTCGCGCTCAAGGAGGTCGTACGCGCCCTCCTCCGCGCTCGCCATGTCGGGCATCGGCTTCGTCAGAAGCTTCAGGCCGAGGATGCGGCGGCGCAGGGCGGAGCGCGAGAGGTTCACGACCGTCTGCCGCAGATACGCGAGCGTCTTCTCGGGGTCGCGCACTCTCTTGCGCGCGGAGTGGACCCTGATGAACGCCTCCTGCACGACGTCCTCGCACGAGGCCGTGTCGTCCAGGAGCAGGGCCGCGAGACCGAGAAGCGACCGGTAGTGGGCGCGGTAGGTCTCGGTGAGATGGTCGACCGTGGTGCCTGCTGCCATCGTCTCCTCAGCGCCTTCGCGCTGAGTGGGTATGCGGGCAGGCCGCGCTGCTGGCATGGGGGCGATCACCGGCATGCCGCCGGACGAACCGGACATCCGGGGACGCCGGGGCGGGCGAAGGACCGCGCCCCTCGCCTGAACCGCTGTGAAATCGAGTACCTCTGCCACGCCTGTTGGACACGCTTCCCCCCGTCAGGGTTGTACGCGACAGGCGTCCTGTTTGCGGCAGGCATCATCCATGACGCTGCGTCAAGTGCCCTCATGCGTACCCGCTCTTCCCCTATGCCCCAGATTCCTCTGGCGCCCCTAGGCCCGGCGCCCCGAAAGGCGATCGCAAAGACGCTCCCCGTCCCGTGCGCGGTTGCACGGAACGGGGAGGGATCTTCGACGAAATCTTCGGCTGCGCGGACCGCCGCGTTCAAGTGGTTAAGACCACCGATCGCCCACAGGTCCTTCACAGATCTTATAAAGCGCGCCGGAAAAAGGAACACCAAGTCCGGCTTCCGGACGGTGAAGAGGCCGAACTCACGCGGCGGGCGGGAACTCCTGGGCCACCAGCTCGGCGATCTGCGCGGTGTTCAGGGCCGCGCCCTTGCGCAGATTGTCCCCGCACACGAAGAATTCGAGCCCGGCCGGGTCGTCGAGGGAGCGCCGGACGCGGCCCACCCAGGTCGGGTCGGTACCCACCACATCGGCGGGCGTGGGGAACTCACCGGCGGCCGGGTTGTCGAAGAGCACGACACCGGGCGCGGTCGCGAGGATCTCGCGTGCCTTGTCGACCGTGACCTCGCTCTGGAAGCGGGCGTGGACGGTCAGGGAGTGCGTGGTGACGACGGGGACGCGTACGCACGTCACCGCGACCTTGAGGTCCGGCAGGCCGAGGATCTTGCGGGACTCGTCCCGCACCCTCATCTCCTCGGAGGACCAGCCGTCCTCGCGCAGCGACCCGGCCCACGGCACGACGTTGAGCGCCACGGGCTCGGGGAAGGGGCCGGTGTTGTCGCCGACCGCACGGCGTACGTCGCCGGGGTGGGTCCCGAGCTCCGTACCGGCCACGAGCGACATCTGCTGGCGCAGGGTGTCGATGCCGGCGCGGCCGGCCCCGCTGACGGCCTGGTAGCTGGAGACGACCAGCTCGCGCAGCCCGAACTCGGCGTGCAGCGCGCCGACGGCGACGATCATCGACAGGGTCGTGCAGTTGGGGTTGGCGACGATGCCGCGCGGCCGCACGCGCGCGGCGTGCGGATTGACCTCGGGCACGACGAGCGGCACGTCCGGGTCCATGCGGAAGGCGGCCGAGTTGTCCACGACGACCGCCCCCTTGGAGGCGGCGACGGGCGCCCACTGCGCGGAGATCTCGTCGGGTACGTCGAACATCGCGACGTCGACCCCGTCGAAGGCCTCTTCGCACAGGGCCATGACCTCGACCTCCTCCCCGCGCACGGCCAGCTTGCGGCCGGCCGAGCGCGAGGAGGCGATCAGGCGGATCTCGCCCCAGATGTCCGCGTGCTGCGAAAGGATCTGGAGCATGACCGTGCCGACGGCCCCGGTCGCTCCCACGACCGCGAGTGTCGGCCTGTCGGTCTGAGCCATCAGCGGCCGGTGCCTCCGTAGACCACGGCCTCGTCGGAGTCCGAGTCGAGGCCGAAGGCGGTGTGCACGGCGCGCACGGCCTCGGTCACATCGTCAGCGCGCGTGACGACCGAGATGCGGATCTCGGAGGTCGAGATGAGCTCGATGTTGACGCCCGCGTCGCTGAGCGCTTCGAAGAACCCGGCCGTGACACCCGGGTTCGTCTTCATACCGGCGCCCACGAGGGAGATCTTGGCGATCTGGTCGTCGTAGCGCAGGGACTCGAAGCCGACCGCGCTCTTCGTCTTCTCCAGGGCGTCGATGGCCTTGCGGCCCTCGGTCTTCGGGAGAGTGAACGAGATGTCCGTCAGGCCGGTCGCGGCCGCGGACACGTTCTGCACGATCATGTCGATGTTGACCTGGGAGTCCGCGATGGCCCGGAAGATGTTCGCGGCCTCCCCGGGCTTGTCCGGGACACCGACGACGGTGATCTTCGCCTCGGAGGTGTCGTGAGCGACACCGGAGATGATGGCCTGCTCCACCTTCTGGTCCCCTTGATCAAAGTGCGGTTCGTTGCTGACCCAGGTGCCCTGCAGTCCGGAGAAGGACGAGCGGACGTGGATCGGGATGTTGTAGCGGCGCGCGTACTCCACACAGCGGTGGAGGAGCACCTTGGACCCGGAGCTGGCGAGCTCCAGCATGTCCTCGAAGGAGATCCAGTCGATCTTCCGCGCCTTCTTCACGACGCGCGGGTCGGCGGTGAACACGCCGTCGACGTCCGTGTAGATCTCGCACACCTCGGCGTCGAGGGCCGCGGCGAGCGCGACGGCGGTCGTGTCGGACCCGCCACGGCCGAGCGTGGTGATGTCCTTCTTGTCCTGGCTGACGCCCTGGAACCCGGCGACGATGGCGATGTTGCCCTCGTCGAGCGCCGTCCTGATCCGTCCCGGGGTCACATCGATGATCCGGGCTTTGTTGTGGACCGAGTCGGTGATGACGCCGGCCTGACTGCCCGTGAACGACTGGGCCTCGTGGCCCAGGTTTTTGATCGCCATGGCCAGCAGAGCCATGGAGATCCGCTCTCCGGCGGTCAGCAGCATGTCGAATTCGCGCCCGGCAGGGATCGGGGATACCTGCCCGGCGAGATCGATCAACTCATCCGTCGTGTCGCCCATCGCGGACACCACGACAACCACCTGGTTGCCGTTCTTCTTGGCGTCGACGATTCGCTTGGCGACCCGCTTGATGCCTTCGGCATCGGCTACGGAGGAGCCTCCGTACTTCTGCACGACAAGGCCCACGTGCGCTCCTCGCTCAGTTTGTCTCGGTCGGCTCAGTCTAACGAGCGGCCGAAATCAGCCCCGGGAATACCACATCCTGAGATGTCCCGCTCAGGAAGTGATCACCGGGCACTGGGACCCGGTGGGGCTTCACGCTCCGGCCGCTCGGACAGGCGCATGCCCGCACCCCGGCCCGGCAACCGGAAAAGTGGGGTGGGTCACTTCACCGGCCGGGTCATCCCCGCCGGCGAGTACCCACAGGCGGGGGTGATTTCACCGGCACGTATCCACAGGTGAGGGGTCATTTCACCGTACGGAGCCCCAGCGGGCCCGCGATCTCCTCCGCCATGACCTGGCCCGCCGCCTCGGCGAGGGCTTCCTCGGCGAGGTCCTCGTCGGTGTCGAGGCCGTCCAGGTCGTCCAGCGGCTGGTTCAGGCGGACGTGCGCGACCAGGGACTGCAGCGCGCGCAGGGCGCCGGAGGCCGTGGAGCCCCAGTTCGAGAAGTAGGAGAACTGCCACCACCACAGGGCCTCGGTGGTGCGGCCCGCGCGGTAGTGGGCCATGCCGTGGCGCAGATCGGCCATGACGTCGGCCAGGTCGTCCGAGATCCGGCAGGCCACCGGCGCCTTGCGCGGCTCGTACGGGTCGAAGACCTCGGAGTAGACGTCGATCGGCGCCAGGAGCGCGGCGAGCTTCTGGCGCAGGTCGTCGACGTCCGGCTCGGGGCCGAGATCGGGCTCGTAGCGCTCGTCGGGGACGATGTCCTCGTGCGCGCCGAGCCGGCCGCCCGCGAGGAGGAGCTGGGAGACCTCGAGAAGCAGGAAGGGGACGGCCGAGTCCGGCTCGTCGCCCTTCGCGACCTCGGCGACCGCGACGAGGAAGGACTCGATCTGGTCCGAGATCTGGACCGCGAAGTCGTCCGGATGGTCCTTGACGGCGTTCAGTGTGGCGTCAGACATCTAGGAGTCGTCTCCCCTCGAAGGCGCGGCCGAGCGTGACCTCGTCCGCGTATTCCAGGTCGCCCCCGACCGGGAGCCCGCTGGCCAGGCGGGTGACCTTGAGGCCCATCGGCTTGATCATGCGGGCGAGGTACGTCGCCGTGGCCTCGCCCTCCAGGTTCGGGTCCGTGGCCAGGATCAGCTCGGTGACCGTGCCGTCGGCGAGACGGGCGAGGAGTTCCCTTATCCGCAGGTCGTCCGGGCCGACGCCCTCGATGGGGCTGATCGCCCCGCCGAGCACGTGGTACTTGCCCCGGAACTCGCGGGTCCGCTCGATGGCGACGACGTCCTTGGGCTCCTCGACGACGCAGATGACCGTGAGGTCGCGGCGCGGGTCGCGGCAGATGTTGCACAGCTCCTCCTGCGCCACATTGCCGCAGGTCGCGCAGAAGCGGACCTTCGCCTTGACCTCCATCAGGGCCTGCGCGAGACGCCGTACGTCCGTCGGCTCCGCCTGCAGGATGTGGAAGGCGATCCGCTGCGCGCTCTTGGGACCGACGCCCGGCAGCCTGCCGAGCTCGTCGATGAGGTCCTGGACCACGCCTTCGTACACGGAGTGCCTTCCGACTTCTGCTTGGTGTTGCTGTGCCGCTGAGCATGCCAGCCGCTGAGTAGTACGTACGTTAGTTGCGCCGCGACTTCCTTAGAAGGGAAGCCCCGGGATGCCTCCGCCGCCCAGGCCCTGGGCCAGCGGGCCGAGCTTTTGCTGCTGGAGCGTCTGCGCGTTCTCGTTCGCCGCCTGGACCGCCGCGACCACCAGGTCGGCGAGCGTTTCGGTGTCCTCCGGGTCGACGGCCTTCGGGTCGATGACGAGGCCGCGCAGCTCGCCGGAACCGGTCACCGTCGCCTTGACCAGACCGCCGCCGGCCTGGCCCTCGACCTCGGTCAGCGCCAGCTCTTCCTGGGCCTTGGCGAGGTCCTGCTGCATCTTCTGGGCCTGCTGCAGCAGCTGCTGCATATTGGGCTGGCCACCACCGGGAATCACGATCAGCTCCTGTTGCGTCCTGTTTCGACCTGCGTTCCAGGGCGGGGTCTCCACCCTGGAACGAGCCTACGTGGTCGGGGTGTCGCCCGCTCCGGCACCTTTCGCTGCACTCTTTCGAGTGAGACGGGCTCGCCGCCTATACCTGATCAAGACCCACTTCCGGGCGGAAATACCGCGAAAACGGGTCCTTGGCCACCCATTGGGCGGTAGGAAGATGCTCTGCACATGAGCCCCATCCGTGACCAGGACCAGTCGTAGGGAGTGCCGGGTGAGCCAGCCGGAGATGCAGCCCGAGGGGCCGCCGCAGGAGGAGCGGGGCGCGCGGGGCGAGCGCAGTGACGGCACGGGTGACGCGGTGCGGCCGGGCGACCTGACCGGACGGACGTTCCCCGTCGGTGACTGGGGCGAGCCCGCCGAGCGGCTCGACGAGCTCTACCGGTGGGTGGAGCGCGGGGCGCTCGACACGGCGAACTGGTACCTCGCCGACCGGGTGTGGAAGCGCCGGGGGGCGCGGGCGCTGCGGGGCGGTGCGGTCGCCGGTGCGGTGTCGGGGGCGGTGCTGCCGCTGCTCGATCTGACCGGGGCTCTCGGCGGGGTCGCGCCCTGGGGGTATCTGGCGCTGCTGCTCGCGGTGGCGTGCGTGGCCTGCGACCGGTACTTCGGGCTCACGTCGGGCTGGATAAGGGACGTGGCCACGGCCCAGGCGGTGCAGCGGCGGCTCCAGGCGCTCCAGTTCGACTGGGCGTCGGAGAGCGTGCGGGAGGTGCTCGGCCCGACGGAGGGCACGGCCAGCGAGGCCGCCGAGCGGTGCCTGTCGGTGCTGCGGCGCTTCACGGACGACGTGACGGAGCTGGTGCGGGCGGAGACGGCGGACTGGATGGTGGAGTTTCGCTCGGGTCCGGCGCCGCTCGTGATGCAGTCCTCCGTCGCCCCGGGCACCCGCCCCGCGGAACCTCCGCCGGGCCGCTTCCCGCTCCCCCCGGGCGCCCGCCCGAACATGCCCCGCCAGCGCCCGCCCGAGCCGCGCTGACCGCCCCGCCCCGCGTCACGCCTGGGGCGGCGCGAGCGCGCGGACGAAGCACACCCGGTCCTCCCCGGGCCCGTCGTAGTCGCTGTGCACGGGTACGCCGTCGATCTCGCGGTCACCCGTGACCAGCGTGAAGCCCATGGCCCGGTGGAAGGCGATGGACCCTTTGTTGCCCGGCGAGGTGATCGCGCGGACCTCCCGGCGCCCGGCGCCGGCTGCCTGCCGGAAGAAGCTCTCGTAGAGGCCTCGGGCCACGCCCCGCCCGCGCAGCTCCGGGTCGACCCCCACGAAGTGGATGTACGCCTCGGCGTCATGGTCGGCGGAGTGGAAGCCGACGAGGAACGCCCTGATGCCCGCCCCGTCCTCGACGACCAGGCTGGTGCCGGCGAAGAACTGCAGGAACACCTTCGGCAGCAGCCGGGACAGCTCGCGGGCCCGGGCGGGGCTCCGCGAGTCGCCCCACCAGTTCTGCACATGGCGGACGAGCGCGGGGTGGTCGCGGACGTGGGCGGGGCGCATCTCGGGCACGGGGCTCCAGGTCAGCTAAAGATGATCATGGAGCCTTGGGCCAGGCTCCGGGTCGCGGCCGCGTGCAGGCCGAGCCAGACGTGACGTTCGCGGGCGAAGGGGCTGTCGTCCACGGGGGCCGGGGCCGCCGGTTCCTCCAGGGACGTGGGGCCCTTGGGCGGGACCGGGGGCGCCGGTGGGTTGGCCGGGTCTATGCCGATCGACCGGGCCACGTACTCCAGCTCCCGAAGCAGCGCGTGGGAGGAACAGAGGGGGCCGCCGCCGGCGAGGAGTTCGTCGTTGGACAGCGGGCTCGGGAAGTCCACGGGGACGTACGCGCCCGCGTGGTCGTAGTGCCAGACCAGATGCGACTGCTGGGCCGTCGTCTCGAACATCTCCAGGAGCTGCTCGTAGTCGCCGCCCAGTTCGTCGACCGGGGTGACGGCGAGGCCGCACATCTGGAGGAGGTACGCGCGGCGCAGGAAGTGCAGCGCGTCGTAGTCGAAGCCGGCGACGGGGGCCACGTCACCGGAGAGTCCGGGCATGTACGAGTAGACCGGCACCGGTGGCAGTCCTGCCTCGTGCAACGCCTTGTCGTAGAGCGCGAGTTCCTCGGCGAAGGGGTTGTCGGGGCTGTGGCACAGCACATCGACGAGCGGGACCAGCCACAGGTCACAGGCCAAGGCGACTCCTCCGGTATGAAAGGCCGTAATGAACAGCGGAAAGGCAGCGTAATGCGCGGGGAGCCGGTTCAGCTCCCCCTCTGCACATTGCTCAGATCCCAGATCCATACGCCTGCGGTCCACGTTCCGGCCCTGCCGACCAGCTGGTCGACCGTCGCCCGCAGCACCCCGTCGTTCTGCTGCGGCGCGAGCACGAGGACCCCTGCGTGCCAGTACGCGAAGTCGCGGCGGGCCTGGGCGCGCCACGCGTCGGTGATCTCGGGGGCGCGGCCCGTGTACCGGATGTCGCGCAGCAGGTTGGAGGTCCAGCGGGGCGAGGCGCCGTAGATGCCTACGTGGTCGGGTCCGTAGGGGCCGTTGAAGTAGCCGCCGGGGAGACGGAAGCCGAGGCCCGCCTCGGTCTGCCAGTGCAGGGCCTCCGCGTTGCCCGGGTCGGGCAGCGGCACCGGCACGAGGCTCTCGCCGGGGCCGACGTACCGCTTCCAGGTGCCGTCGGCGACGAACGCCGGGACGTCGGCCCGGTCGACCGCCCTGAGCGGCGCCGGGACGATCGGCACGAGCGCCGCGGCGACCGCCGCGAGCCCGAGGAGCCGGTACGGCACCCGCACCGCGGCAAGCCGGTCGAGCGCGAGGGCGAGCAGCATCCCGAGCGCGGGCGCGCACACCATCGCGACCCGCGACTCGATGACCGACTCGAACAGGGGCCGGTGGGCGAGCAGCGCCCAGGGGCCCGGCAGCACGACGCCGGTCAGCGGGACGCGGAACTTCGGGCCGAGCGAGAGCAGCGCCGCCGCGACCGCGGTGAACGCGAGCGCCTTCACGGCGGCGCCGCGCCACAGCCGTACGACGATCGCGAAGGCGAGCGCGACGAGCGGCCAGCCGTAGAAGGCGTTCTGCTCGGTCGGGTTGAGGGCGAGCGTGGCGGCGCGCTCGCGGGAGCCGGCGAGGGAGCGCTCGGCGAAGGAGAGGAGGGCGAGAGGGCTGTTGCCCGCGTTGTCGCCGTGCAGCACGCTCTTGTAGCTCTGCGGGCCGAGGAACTGCCAGTACAGGGGGAAGGCGACGAGCGGCAGGGCGACCGCGGCGGCGATCCCGAGCCCGCGCAGGAGCGGGCGCCAGGCCGCTTTCGCCACGTCCCTGCGCACGACGGCGTAGGCGAGCGCGAACAGCGCCATGCCCATGACGGCGAGCAGCAGCGGCTCCTCGCCGAGGAAGATCTGGTACGCCGCGAAGAGACCGAGCACCACGCCGTCGCGCACCACGCGCTTGCCCTCGCACAGCTGCAGCGCCCGCTCGATGATCAGCGGGATCATGAAGAGCACGACGAAGTTCGGGTGCGCGTGCGCGTGGCTGACCATCGGGGGCGCGAACGCGGCGAGGAGCGCGCCGGTCGCGGCGGCCCACGGGGTCCGCACGAGCCGTTTCAGGATCAGCCGGTACCAGGCGAACGCGGTGGCGGCGAGGCCGCCCGTCATCGCCACGTTCAGGGCGACGGCGGGGCCGAAGAGCCAGGTCACGGGGGCGAGCGGGACGGACAGGCCCAGCATCGCGGTGTTGGCCATCAGGTTCACGCCGTCCGGGAAGCCCTGGAGCGTCGTGAACAAGGGGTTGTGGAGGTGGCGGACGCTGTCCGCCGTCACCGCGAAGAACCACTCCCACTGGTTCTGGTCCTGGAGGGAGTCGGGGAGGTAGCGGTGGGCGGGCGCCGCCCAGCGGCCCGAGTACAGGGCGACGGACAGGACGAGGAAGAGCGCCGCCACGAGGAGGTGGGCCTTCGGCACCGCCTGCGCCCTGAGCGTCACCAGCTCGGCGAGGACCCGTACGTAGTCGAAGGGGCGCACTTTCGAGCCCGCCTGGTGCGACCACCGCACGGGCACCTCGGCGACCGGCCAGCCGGAGCGGCGGAAGTACATCAGGATCTCTACGTCGATGCCCCAGCCGTCCAGGCGTGCGGCGCCGAACGCGGCGCGGGCCCGGTCGCCGTCGAAGAGCTTGAAGCCGCACTGGGTGTCCCTGATGCCGGGGACACTCGTCGCGCGTATCAGGAAGTTGCCGGTGCGGCCCAGGAGTTCGCGCAGCCGGTGCTGGTGGCGGGCGATCGTCGCGCCGGGCCTTGCCCGGGAGCCGATCGCCGCCGCGTGCCCCTCGCCGAGCGCCTTGTCGAGGGCTTCCAGCTCCTCGATGGGCGCGGCGAGGTCGGCGTCGGTGACCAGGACGCGGCGGCCCCGGGAGGCGAGGACGCCCTGGCGCAGGGCGTGGCCCTTGCCGCGGTTGCGGGGGCTGCGGACGAGCCGGATGCGGGGGGTGCGGCCGGGGCCCTCCGGGGCGGCGGCCGCCGCCCGCTCCGCGATCTCGCGGGTGCGGTCGGTGGAGCCGTCGTCGACGACGACGATCTCCCAGTCACCCCACCGGTTCCCGCCGTCCCCGCCGTCCCCGCCGTCCAGGTACGCGGTGACCGCGTCCAGGGTGGGGCCGAGCCGGCGCTCCTCGTTGTACGCGGGGACGACGACGGTGAGGTCCACGACGCCCGCGCGCGCGACGACAGGACGGTCCGTCCGCTCCGTGCTCACCGCGCGGCCAGCCTCTCGACGAGGGCGAGGGAGTCCGCATTGTACGCGGTGACGATGTCCTGCGCGGCGCGCGCGTCCCGGCTTGCGAGCGCGTCGACGAGGCCGCAGTGCCCGGACCAGAGGTGGCCCCTGAGGTCGTCCACGCGGCGCAGGTACGGGACCGCGCACATCCACGACTGGACGCGCAGCCGGTGGAAGAAGTCGGAGAGGTACGGGTTCCCGAACAGGGCGCTGAGCTCGCGCCAGAACCGCAGGTCGTAGCCGATCAGCACGTTCAGGTCGCCGGCCGTGGCCGCGCGGGCGGCCTCCTCGCCGCGGCGGCGGACCCCGGCGAGGGCGGCGGGGGTCGCGTGGTGTGCGTCGGCGTTCGCGACGAGGCCGCGGAAGATGCCGTCGGTGACGAGGCTGCGGGCCTCGATCATGCCGCGGTAGTCGGCGAGGGAGTACTCGTGGACCGCGAAGCCCCGGTGCTGGGCGGAGTCCAGGAGCCCCTGCCCGGACAGGTCGACCAGGGCCTCGCGGACCGGGGTCGCGGAGACGCCGTACTGCTCGGCGATCTCCTTGACCGTGAACTCCTGGCCCGGTTCGAGCCGCCCCGCGAGGATCTCGTCGCGCAGGGCGTCGGCGATCTGCTGGCGCAGCGTGCTGCGCTGGACGGCAGCTCCGCCGTCGGTTCCGGGCACGTGGTGTCCCTCCCCCGTAGTGCGTCGTCAGCTGATGAGGCTGTTCCTGGTCAGCTGGTCAGCCTACGCACTACGGGGAGTGACACGGAGTACCTCTTGCCCTACGAGGTGTAGCCGTCCGCCACGGTCAGCGCCTCGTCGAGAGCGGCGAGGCCCTCCTTCGCCTCGGCCTCCGTGACGTTGCACGGCGGGACCACGTGGGTGCGGTTCATGTTGATGAAGGGCCACAGGCCGTTCTTCTTGGCGGCGGCGCCGAAGGCGGCCATCGGCGCGTTCGCCGCGCCCGCCGCGTTGTACGGGGTCAGCGGCTCGCGGGTGGCCTTGTCCTTCACCAGCTCCAGGGCCCAGAACATGCCGAGGCCGCGGACCTCGCCCACCGACGGGTGGCGATCCGCGAGGTCGCGCAGCGCCGGGCCGATCAGCGTCTCGCCGAGGTGGGCGGCGTTCTCGACGACGCGCTCCTCCTCCATGACGTTGATGGTGGCGACGGCGGCGGCGCAGGCCAGCGGGTGCCCGGAGTAGGTGAGGCCGCCCGGGTAGGGGCGCTTGCCGAACGTGTCGGCTATGGCGCCGGAGATGGCGACGCCGCCGAGCGGGACGTAGCCCGAGTTCACGCCCTTGGCGAAGGTCATCAGGTCGGGCACGACGTCGTAGTGGTCGGCGGCGAACCACTTGCCGGTGCGCCCGAAGCCCGCCATCACCTCGTCGAGGACGAAGACGATGCCGTGCCGGTCGCACAGCTCGCGCACGCCCTGGAGGTAGCCGGGCGGCGGCGTCATGATGCCGGCGGTGCCGGGCACGGTCTCCAGGATGATCGCGGCGATCGTGGCCGGGCCCTCGAAGACGATGGTGTCCTCGAGGTGCTGGAGCGCGCGCTCGCACTCCTGCTGCTCGTTCTCCGAGTAGAACGGGGAGCGGTAGAGGAACGGCGCCCAGAAGTGGACGACGCCCGCCGCGCCCTGGTCGCTCGGCCAGCGGCGCGGGTCGCCGGTCAGGTTGATCGCGGTGGAGGTGGCGCCGTGGTACGAGCGGTAGGCGGAGAGCACCTTGGGGCGGCCCGTGTGCAGCCGGGCCATGCGGGTGGCGTTCTCCACCGCCTCGGCGCCGCCGTTGGTGAAGAAGATCTTGTCCAGGTCGCCGGGGGTCCGCTCGGCGATGAGGCGTGCGGCCTCGGAGCGGGCCTCGACGGCGAACGCGGGCGCGAAGGTCGTGAGGGAGGCGGCCTGCTCCTGGATCGCGGCGACGACCTTCGGGTGCTGGTACCCGATGTTCGTGAAGACGAGGCCGGAGGTGAAGTCGAGGTAGCGGTTGCCGTCGTAGTCCCAGAAGTACGAGCCTTCGGCGCCGGCGACGGCGAGCGGGTCGATGAGCTCCTGCGCGGACCAGGAGTGGAACACGTGCGCACGGTCCGCGGCCTTGACGGCGGCGCCGACCTGGGGATTCGGCTGAGGGGTCATGGGCCCGAGGGTAAATGTCCGCATGGTGGAAGGACCATCGGCGTCCTGTCTGTGGGACGGCCGCTAACGCGACACACTGTCGCCCTCGCCCGGAGGCACCGCTGCGGGGAACAGCGTCCGCACCGCTTCCTGCCACGGTCCGGCCGCCAGTTCGGGCCGCAGCACGGCGAGCCCGCCGCAGTACTTTCCGAACGCCACGGGCGCCACCGCGAACCGCGCGAGGAGCCGGTCCGCGTCCGTCGGCCGCCCCGGCGCGCCCGTCCTGGTCTCCACGAGCACGGACCCGCCGTCCGCCCGTACCGCGCGCCCCTCGCCCGCCTCGCGCACCACGAGCCCGGCGTCGCAGGTGAGCCGCCGCCCGTCGGCGACGAACGTCGCGCGCCGGTACTCGGTGACGACGCGGGCGGCCAGCTCCTGCGGCGCCTCGATGCCGTACGTACCGCGCAGGACGCCGGTGACGAAGGCGCGTCCAGCGTCGCCGAGGGGGTCGTCGCCCTCTCCCAGGCGGGTCCGGTGCTTGACCGTCGAGCCGTCCGCGCCGCGCACCTTGAGCTCCAGCTGCCGCTTCCCGCTGTCCTGGTAGAGCCGCTCCCTGATGCCGAAACGGGGCGCGCGCTCCTGCGCGTGGTCGTGGAACGAACGCAGGGCGGGGGTGTCGTAGTGCGTCGAGCGGTATCCGAACCAGCGGCGGCCGCCCACCGACAGGGCGCGGTAGGGGCCGCCCGGCCTGCGGGGGTCGGTGAGCAGGGCGGCGAAGTCCTGGAAGAGCTCGACGGGGACGAGATAGCTGTGGCCGTGGTGGCGCAGCAGCGGGGCCGCGGCGTCGGTCTCGTCGAGTCCGACGGGACGGGCGGCGAGCGCGGCGCGCGCGAGGGCGCGGACGGCGACTGGCGTCCTGTTCAGCACACGGTCTCCTCGGTCGGGGGAGGTCGTAGACATGAAGGGGTACGTCGTGACGTGGTCGTCGTGGTGCGTTGCGGTGCGTCGTGAAGTACTACGTACCGGATCGCAAGATCGTTCCGATTGACGGAAACAAATTTCCGCGAGAGGGCGGGTCGCCCTCGGAGGTTACGGGGATCACCCGACGGCCCACCCTGTTACGGAACCGTAGACCCCGCCCCGTCCCCAGTGTCACAACCTCCCACTATTCTCGGGATGTTGGTCACATATGGGGGAGGGTGGCGCGACATGGAGAAGCTGGGGGCGGGAGATCCGCAGCGCATCGGTGCGTACCGGCTGCTGGCGCGGCTCGGGGCGGGCGGGATGGGCCAGGTCTATCTGGCGCGCTCGGACCGCGGGCGCACGGTCGCGGTCAAGCTGGTGCGCCAGGAGCTCGCCGAGCAGGAGGAGTTCAGGAACCGGTTCCGGCTCGAGGTGCAGGCCGCGCGGCAGGTCGGCGGGGCGTGGACCGCGCCGGTCCTCGACGCGGACACCGAGGCGGACATCCCCTGGGTGGCCACGGGGTACGTGGCGGGGCCCTCGCTCCAGACGGTCGTCTCGCACGACCACGGCGCGCTGCCCGAGCGTTCCGTACGGATCCTCGCGGCGGGCCTCACGCACGCGCTCAAGGACATCCACACGGCGGGCCTCATCCACCGCGACCTGAAGCCGTCGAACGTCCTGGTGACGATCGACGGGCCCCGCGTCATCGACTTCGGCATCGCCCGCGCCCTGGAGACCGTGACGGACGGCGGCCTCACGAGAACGGGCGCTCTGGTGGGCTCGCCCGGCTTCATGGCCCCCGAGCAGGTGCGCGGCGACCGGATCACCCCGGCCTGCGACGTGTTCTGCCTCGGCTCGGTCCTCGCCTACGCGGCGACGGGCGAGCTGCCGTTCGGCACGGCCAACAGCGGGGTGCACGCCCTGATGTTCCGTATCGCCCAGGAGGAACCCGACCTCGAAGGGCTCCCTGAGGGCCTCCAGGAGCTCGTGGGGAACTGTCTGCGCAAGGACCCCGCGGCCCGTCCGACCCTGGACCAGCTCCTGGAGCGGACCGGCGCCGAGGACACGCTCGGCGACGGCGGACGCACGCGTGACCCGTGGCTGCCGGGGGCGCTCGTGGCCCAACTGGGGCGGCACGCCGTGCAGTTGCTGGACAACGAGGACCCTGACGGCCCGGCCGGGGAGACCTCCGGGAAGCCGCCCGGCCTCAACAAGGAGAAGCCGGCGGCGGCCGGAACCGGAGACGGCGACGGCGGCGGCGGCGGTGGCGGTGGCGGTGAGGCCACCCCAGCCACCCCTCCCCCGCCCGGCTCGCCCGGCGCCGCCCCCGTCAATCACCTGCCGACGATGGTCTCCCCCTCCGGCCCGCCCGCCCCCGCGCTCCCGCCGGCGGCGCCGCCCGCCTCCGCCGCGTACGGGTATCCGCACCCCCACCCCCAGGCACCCGTCTACGGCTACCCGCAGCAGGGCGGCTGGGGCGGGACGCCGCCCTACGGCCCCGGCTCCACACCCCCGTACGGCCCGGCTGTCGTCCCCATCGGCGCTCCTCAGCCGGAGCCGCGCCGCAGCGGGCGCTCCACGGCGGCGCTGATCGTGGTGGCGCTCGTCGTGGCGCTCGGCGCGGGCGGATCGGTGTACGCGCTGATGAAGGACGACGGCAAGACGGCCTCCCAGAGCGACGACCCCAAGCAGCCGACGTCCAGCGCGCCCACGAGCCAGGGACCGACGACGGACGGGCCCAGCTCGCAGGCCCCCGGGACCTCGCAGCCGCCCAGCTCCTCCGAACCGCCCGCCGGCGGGGACGTGCCCACCGAGTTCCTCGGCACCTGGACCGCCTCGATCGACAACGGCACGGGCCACAACACCCGCCGTCTGAGCATCCAGCAGGGCAGCCCCGGGGACACGGTCCTGTCGATGACGGCGGACGGCCCGCTCCAGGGCGGCGGCACGTACCACTGCGTGTTCCAGGGCGCGCTGGTGTCGGCGTCCGGCGGGACGCTGCGCATCGGCGCCACGGACGTCGTCTCGGGCCCCTCCGGTTCGTGCAGTCCGGGCAAGCCGAGCTCGGTCGAGGTGCTCCCGTCGGGCGAGCTGCGCCGCACGATGAACAACGGCGACGAACTGACGTACAGCAAGGAGTGACGGGCGCGCTCCGGCCCTGAAATCGGCCTGCGGACAGGCGAGTTGAGCGCTCCGGCGAGGTCCGGGGTGAACGCGTGGCGAACAGCGGTCGACACCTCGTCCGCCGTCCGCCGCGCCGCCGCACCAGCCCCTACGGTGACTCCACCATCAGGTTCCGGGGGGAGTACACCGTGGGCTGGCTCAAGGACGCACAGAACCTCGTCGCCATCGCCACGACGGTGCTGTCCATCGCCGCGTCACTGGCCCTGTGGTACGTCGAGCGGCGCAAGCAGCACAGCAAGCGGATCGGCCATCGCATCCAGATGGACATCCCGCTCAGCCGCGCCATCTCGGAGGACCTGCCGGGCCCGGACGGCCTGATCCGGCGCCGCGACATCACCGAGGACACCACCCTGGTCCTCCTGCGGATCGAGAACGACGGCGCGGCCACGATCACCGACGGCGACTACATCTCGGATCCCAAGGGCCTGACCGTGACGTTCGCCGGGCGCCGCATCACCGACGCGTATCCGGTGCAGCCCGCCCTCACCTCGAACACCGCCCGGCAGATACGGCTCGACTCCCGGCCCGTCTACACGCCCGGCGAGAACAGCCTCCTCCTGCCGCCCGTCGCCCTCAACAGCGGCGACTACTACAAGCTCCTCGTGATGCTCCGCGGCGGCGGCGCGGGCACCCAGGTGGACATCGAGGGCCGCCTCAACGACGGCACCGTCCACCCCAACCAGGGCGCCCACCCCGACGACAAGCCGCCCCTGTTCAGCGCGCTCGGCCGCTGGACCGTCGGAATCCTCGGCACCGGCATGGCGATCCTGCTGGTTCTCGCCACACTGCCGGACCCGGTCCCCCAGCCCCGCGGCTGCGCCTCGGGTTCGCTCACCCTCACCGGGTCCTCCGCGTTCCGGCCCGCGATGGAGGCGCTGCGCGACGCGTACACGCGCGACTGCGACGACGCGAAGATCACCGTGGCGACCAGCTCGAGCGGCACCGGTGTCCGCCAGCTCCTGGAGTCCGACCCCTCGGACTCGGCGGGCGAGCACTCCGGTGTCATGGCCTTCTCCGACGGCCCGACCTCCGAGAGCGACCCCGAGGGCAAGCTGCACGACGAGAAGGTCGCCGCGATGGCGTTCGCCCTGGTCGTCAACGACGCCGTGGTCGTCAACGGCAAGCCGCTCACCGGCCTGACCGTCTCCCAGGTCCGCCGGCTCTATCTCGGCGACATCACCAACTGGAAGGACGTGGGCGGGCCCGACCTGCCCGTGCGCACCGTCCGCAGGACCGGCAGCTCCGGCACGCGCGGCGCCTTCGAGGCCCGCGTCCTCGGCCGCCCCGACTCCTTCTCGACGTCGTCGCGCGACTGCCGCACCAAGGACCTGCTGCCCACCTCGAAGGTGCTGCGCTGCGAGGAGCACAACACGCCCGACCTCCTCGAACGGGTCGCGCGGGTCGACGGGACGATCGGCTACGCGGCCCCGCCCGAGGGCACCCCGCGCAAGGGCTCCCACACCCTGAAGCTGAACGGCCTCGACCCCTCCGGCGAGAACATCACGAAGGGCTACCCCTTCCACGCCGTGGAGTACGCGTACACGATCGGCAACCCCGAGGACGGCTCCCTGGCCGACAGCTTCCTCGACTTCCTCACCCAGGGCGCCGCCAACCGCGTCATCGCCCGCGCCGGGCACCTGTCCTGCACCTCCCCCGACGGCTACGCGGCCTGCCGCGGCTGAGCCGCCGGTCTCCCCACACGCGCAGGCGCCCCTGCCCGGCTCGACCGAGCGGGGCAGGGGCGCCTGTTGTTCCGGGGCGCGGGGCCTACAGGAACGAGTTGACCTCGATGGTCTCGGTGCGGCCGGGGCCGACACCGATCGCGGAGATCGGGGCGCCCGACATCTCCTCCAGGGCCTTCACGTACGCCTGCGCGTTCTTCGGCAGGTCGGCGAAGGTCTTGGCCTTGGTGATGTCCTCGGACCAGCCCGGCAGGTACTCGTACACCGGCTTCGCGTGGTGGAAGTCGGACTGCGAGTACGGGAGCTCCTCGACGCGCTTGCCGTCGATCTCGTAGGCGACGCAGACCGGGATCTGCTCCCAGCCCGTGAGCACGTCCAGCTTGGTGAGGAAGAAGTCCGTCAGGCCGTTCACACGGGTCGCGTAGCGGGCGATGACCGCGTCGAACCAGCCGCAGCGGCGGTCACGGCCGGTGGTGACACCGCGCTCGCCGCCGATGCGGCGCAGCGCCTCGCCGTCCTCGTCGAACAGCTCGGTCGGGAACGGGCCCGCGCCGACACGGGTCGTGTACGCCTTGAGGATGCCGATGACACGGCTGATCTTCGTCGGGCCGACGCCGGCACCCGTGCAGGCGCCGCCCGCGGTCGGGTTCGACGACGTCACGAAGGGATACGTGCCGTGGTCGATGTCGAGCAGCGTGCCCTGGCCGCCCTCGAACAGGACGACCTTGTCGTCGTCGAGCGCCTTGTTCAGGATCAGGGTGGTGTCGGCGACGTAGCCCTTGATCTGCTCCGCGTAGCCGAGCAGCTCCTCGACGACCTGCTCCGCCTCGATGGCGCGCCGGTTGAAGACCTTGGTGAGGAGCTGGTTCTTGCCCTCGAGCGCCGCTTCGACCTTCTGGGTGAGGATCGACTCGTCGTAGAGGTCCTGGACGCGGATGCCGACGCGGTTGATCTTGTCCGCGTAGGTCGGGCCGATGCCGCGGCCGGTGGTGCCGATCTTGCGCTTGCCGAGGAAGCGTTCCGTCACCTTGTCGACGGTCACGTTGTACGGCGTGATGATGTGCGCGTTGCCGCTGAGCAGCAGCTTCGACGTGTCGACGCCGCGCTCGTTCAGTCCACTCAGCTCGGAGAGCAGGACCGACGGATCGACGACGACACCGTTTCCGATGACCGGCGTGCACTCCGGCGAGAGGATCCCGGAAGGGAGGAGGTGGAGCGCATACTTCTGGTCGCCTACGACGACCGTGTGACCGGCGTTGTTGCCGCCCTGGTAGCGCACCACATAGTCCACGGATCCACCGAGCAGGTCGGTGGCCTTTCCCTTGCCTTCGTCACCCCACTGAGCACCGAGCAGCACAAGTGCGGGCACAGGCGTACACCCCTTCCGGGCGGGGCAAGACCAAGGTCAGGGGCCGTAGCCGCCTGTATGGGTGTGCCTTGGTGTGCCCCGGAATAGACGAAGCCCCTGGCGCAATAGCGCAAGGGGCTCTTGCACCAAGATGCTACCCGAGGAAGCGAGGCAGGACCGAGGTGGCGGCTTTTGACCAGCTACTGGTGGTCGTCGATCCGGTCGCCCGGCGTGCGGACGGCGAGTCGGTACGCATCGCGAAGGACGTGCTCGGCGCCGGCGCGACGGTGAAGGTGTGTCTGCCGGACGGGCCGGAGGAATTCGCGAAGGCGCTGGTCAGAAGGGGTTCCCGGCGGCCGGTGGTGATCGGGGACGACCGGGCGCTGCTGCGCGCGGTGGCTCTGCTGCACCGTGAGCGCGAGCTGGCGGGTTCCGTTCTCTCCCTCGTCCCGGTCGGGGCGAGCGTCTCGCTGGCGCGCTCCCTCGGTGTGCCGACCGGGGCGGTGGCGGCGGCGCGGGCGGCCCTGGAGGGCGTCGAGCGGCGGCTCGATCTGCTCGTCGACGACTCCGACGGGGTGGTTCTCGGGAATCTGCGGATCCCGCCGGTGGCGCACCCGGCGGCGCTGGGCTCCGACCCCGCGCACCACTGGCTGCGCACCTGCCAGTCCCTCGTCCGCACGCTCGCGGCGCGCCCGCCGCGTGCGACGGCGCCCGCCCCGGGGCCGCAGCGCCTGCGGGTCGAGGTGGACGGGGTGACGCTGGTCGATCTGGACCGGCCGGTCGAGGGCGTCAGCGTGGCCCCCGACGCGGCGGGCCGGGCGAGCGTCGAGGTCCGGCCGTCCTCGGTGGGCGCGGAGGCAGTGCCTTTGCGGGCCCTCGCGCACACGGTGACGGTGTCGGGCCCGGACTTCCGCTACCGCGCGGACCAGGTGGTGGCCGGCCCCGTACGCACCCGCACGTGGACGGTACGGGCGGGTGCGTGGGGGCTGACCCTGCCCAAGTGACGCGGTCGGTCAGTTCGACAGGTCCCGGCGGCGCAGGCCCGTCAGGCCCGCCGCGACGAGGGCCACCGCGATGGCCGTCAGGGTCAGGACCGGGGTCCAGGCCATCTCGCCGCCCGGCAGCTTCGGCAGATGGCCGAACGGGGAGAGGTTCATGACCGCCTGCGGGAGGTCGAACGCCGGGCCGATCCAGCCGATCAGGAGCGCGATGCCCGCGACGGCCCAGGCCGCCACCGCCCCCCTCGGGAACACCCCGAACAGCAGCACCGCGAGGCCGCCGATGACCCAGATCGCGGCCACCTGCGTGAGGCAGGCGCCCAGGACGGGGCCGAAGCTCTTCCCGTAGCCGATCCCGAGGCCGAGGCCGCCGAGCACCATGATCGCCGCGGCCCCGCCGAACGCGATGCCCAGATGGCCCGCCGCCCACCGCAGCCGGCCGACCGCCGCCGCGAGGACCGGCTCGGCGCGCTGCGAGGTCTCCTCGCCGCTGAGGCGGAGCACCGACGAGACGATGTAGAGCGCGGCGACCATGCCGAGCATGCCGACCATCGTGGCGAGGAACGCGTCCGTGACACCGGACTGGCCGCCCATCCGCTCGATGATGTCGCGGGTCTTCTCGTTGTCGCCGACCAGGTCGGCCGCACCCTGCGTCATCCCGCCGAAGGCGACGCCGGCGACGAGGAAGCCGAGGCTCCAGCCGAGCACGCTGCCGCGCTGGAGCCGCCGGGCGAGCGCGCCCGCCGTGCCGAGCCGGCCTTCCGCGGGGCCCGGCCGGGTCGGCAGGAAGCTCATCCCGATGTCGCGGCGCCCGGCGAGCCCGTACGCGGCCACGCCCTGCGCGGCGACCCCGGCGACGAACAGGAGCAGCACCCACCAGCGCGTCTCCGCGAACGCCCGTGTGTTCTCGAGCCAGCCGAGCGGCGACAGCCAGGTCAGAACGGACGAACCTCCCCCAGAGCCGAAAGCCTGGGAAGACCCCGAGTTGCCCGAGTCCCCGGCCGCGCGCAGCACGAACGCCAGGCCGAGCACCGCCGACGTGAGGCCCTTGGCGAGGCGCGCGCTCTCCGTGAGCTGCGCGACGATCGCCGCCATCGTGGCGAACACCATGCCGGCCCCCGCGATCGCGAGCCCCAACGCCAGTGCCCCGCCGCCGCCTTGGGAGGCGAGGCCGCCCGCGACGAGCAGGGCGGTGGCCGCGTTGGCGACGAGCGCCGCGAGCAGCGCGGCGGTCAGCGGGGCGCGCCGCCCCACCATCGCCGAGGACACGAGCTCCTGCCGCCCGCTCTCCTCCTCGTCCCGGGTGTGCCGTACGACGATGAGCAGGCTCATGACGGCGGCCAGCAGCCCGCCGTAGACCCCGATGCGCCACGCTGTGAGGCCGCCGATCGAGTCGGCGAAGACCGGGCCGTACAGGGCGCGCATCGAGCTGTTCGCGGCCATCGACTGCGCGAGGTCGGCGCGCTCGGCGGCGGTGCCGTACACGCTCTTCAGCGAGGCCGGCATCGACAGGACCATCATGAGGATGACGGCGACCCAGACGGGGATCACGACGCGGTCGCGGCGCAGTGCGAGCCTCAACAGGGTTCCGGTGCCCGCGAGTTGGCGCGCTCCGGCGGCCCGGGGGGCGAATCGCGTGTCGGCCACGGCGGCGGTCATCGCGACACCGCCCCTTCGGCGGCGCGGGCGCCCTCGGTCCGGCCTGCACCATCGTCCTGATAGTGCCGCAGGAACAGCTCCTCCAGCGTGGGCGGGGTGCTGGCGAGCGACCGCACGCCGGACTCCGTGAGCGAGCGGAGCACCGCGTCGAGCTTGTCGCTGTCGACCTGGAGCTTGACGCGCAGGCCCTGGACGTCGAGGTCGTGCACGCCGGGGAGCCGGCCAAGTCCGTTGGGCGCGGAGGCCAGTTCGGCGGTGACGCTGGTGCGCGTCAGGTGCCGCAGCTCGCTGAGCGAGCCGGTCTCGACCGTGACGCCCTTGCGGATGATGCTGACGCGGTCGCAGAGCTCCTCGACCTCGCTGAGGATGTGCGAGGAAAGCAGCACCGTCTGCCCGCGCTCCCTGGCGGCCTCCTGGACGTACTCCTGGAAGACCTCCTCCATCAGCGGGTCGAGGCCGGAGGTCGGCTCGTCGAGGATGAGGACGTCGACGTCGGACGCGAACGCGGCGACCAGGGCGACCTTCTGCCGGTTGCCCTTGGAGTAGGTGCGGCCCTTCTTGGTCGGGTCGAGCTCGAACCGCTCGATCAGCTCCGCCCGGCGCGCCTTGTCGAGGCCGCCCGCCCGTCGCCCGCCACCACCCTGCCTGACGCGCTTCGCGCGGCCCCCGTCATGCAGCCGCCCGTAGAGGTCGATCACCTCGCCGCCGCTGAGGTTGCGCCACAGCGTGACGTCGCCGGGGACGTACGCGACCTTGCGGTGCAGGGCGACGGCATCGGCCCAGGGGTCGCCGCCGAGCAGCTGCACCGCGCCGGAGTCGGCGCGCAGCAGGCCGAGCAGGACGCGGATGGTCGTGGACTTGCCGGAGCCGTTGGGGCCGAGGAAGCCGTGGACCTCACCGGTCTCGACATCCAGGTCGAGGCCGTCGAGCGCATGCGTCTTGCCGAACGACTTGTGCAGTCCGGAGACGGTCATTGCCTTCGTCATGTTTCAGAACGTACGCTTCTTTCACAAATTTGTGAAGTTAAAGAAGCATATAAACTTGAGGCTGCACGTCACCCAGGGGAGATGATCGGGACATGAGCGCGACGAAGGACGGCGACGGCGCCACCGGGGCGGACCAGGAAGGCGTCGAGGCGGCGGTGTCACGCTTCGTGGAGCGGTTCGCCGCGGAGATGACCGAGGCCGGGATGCAGCGGATGGCCGCCCGCGTCTTCGCCTCGCTGCTCGCCTCCGACGAGAGCGCGCTGACCTCGGCCGAGCTCTCCGAACGACTGCAGATCAGCCCGGCGGCGGTGTCCGGGGCCGTGCGCTATCTGACGCAGGCGGGCATGGTTGGCCGCGAGCGGGAGCCCGGCTCGCGCCGCGACCGCTACCGGCTGCACAACGACCTGTGGTTCGAGACGTTCACCCGCCGCGACCAGCTCCTCGTGCGCTGGGAGAGGGTCCTGCGCGACGGGGTGGAATCACTGGGCCCGGACAGCCCCGCGGGCCTGCGCATCGCCGAGACGGCGGCGTTCATGGAGTTCCTGGACGGCGAGCTGAAGGGCCTGATGAAGCGGTGGCACGCCCACCGCGAGACGCTCGACCTGGGACCCCGGACCGCCTGACGTTCCCTATGCGGGCCTGACCAGCCGCGCCTCGTACGCGAAGACCGCCGCCTGGGTGCGGTCCCGCAGGCCCAGCTTCACGAGGACCCGGCTGACGTGGGTCTTGATGGTCGATTCGGCGACGACGAGCCGTTCGGCGATCTCCGCGTTCGACAGGCCCTGGGCGATCAGGACCAGCACCTCCGTCTCCCGCTCCGTCAGCTCGCCGAACGCCCCCGGGTTCGCCACCGCGGGCAGCTTCGGGATCTCGGAGAGCTTGGAGAACTCCGTGATCAGGCGGCGGGTGACCGAGGGGGCGAGGAGCGCCTCGCCCTGGGCCACCACCCTCACGCCGTCGGCCAGCTGGCGGGCCGAGGCGTCCTTGAGGAGGAAGCCGGAGGCGCCCGCGCGCAGCGCCTGGTAGACGTACTCGTCGAGGTCGAAGGTGGTCAGGACGAGCACCTTCGCGCCGCGGTCCATGGCGGCGATCTCGCGGGTGGCCTCGATGCCGTTCAGCTCCGGCATGCGGATGTCCATGAGGACGACGTCCGGGGAGAGTTCACGGACCCGGGCGATGGCCTCGCGGCCGTTGACCGCCTCGCCGACGACCTCGATGTCGGGCATCGCGTTGAGCAGCACCGAGAAGCCCTCGCGGACCATCATCTGGTCGTCGGCGATCAGTACGCGGATGGTCATGCGGGGTCCCTCGGTTCCAGTACGCGGATGGTCATGCGGGGTCTCCCGCCTGCGGCTCCGGCTCCGGAGTGGTCACCGGCACGAACGCCGCCACCTCGTAGCCGCCGTCCGCCGTCGGCCCCGCCGTCATCTCGCCGCTGAGCATCGCGATGCGCTCCCGCATGCCCGTGATGCCGTGGCCCGCGCCCATCGAAAGGGGCGGGCGCAGCCCTCGATGAGGGGCGGTGGTCGGGCGACGGGCGGGCGGCTTGACCAGGCCGGTCGGCGGGCCGTTCACGATGCGCAGGCCGAGGCCCCCGAGGACGTACGACACCTCGATGCGCGCCTCGGCGCCGGGCGCGTGCCGCAACGCGTTGCTCAGCGCCTCCTGCACGATGCGGTACGCCGACAGCTCGACGCCCTGCGGCAGGTCGCGGACCGCGCCGGTGACCGTCTGCCCGACCTGGAGCCCGGCCTCCCGGACGTTCTCCAGGAGCCGGCCGAGGTCGGCGAGCGTGGGCTGCGGGGCATCGGGCGCCTCGTAATCCTCTGCCCGTACGACGCCGAGAACCCGGCGCAGCTCGGTGAGCGCCGCCACCGCGTTCTCGCGGATCGTGACGAAGGCCTGCTCCAGCTCCGGCGGCGGATTCTGCACGCGATACGGCGCGGCCTCCGCCTGGATCGCGACGACCGACATGTGGTGCGCGACCACGTCGTGCAGCTCGCGGGCGATGTTCGTGCGCTCCTCCAGGAGCGTGCGCTTGTCCCGCTCCACGGCCGTGACCTGGCGTTGCGCTGTCATCTCCACCTTCGCCTCGCGCCTGATGTGCACCGTCGTGGTGACGAGCAGCGCGAGCGCGGTGATGACGAGCATCGGCCCGGTGTCCGAGTCCATGGAGTACCAGAGGACCGACGCGAAGAAGCCGAAGGCGGCCGTGCCCACCCACATCCAGGCCGCCGTGCGCGGCCGGGTCCTGGCCGCGACCACCGTCATCACGACGACGTGCGCGAAGAACCCGGCGGGCGCCCACGGGGCGCCGAACCCCTCCCCGCCGAGCACCGCGACGAACGGCGTCGACACGAGGGATATCCACCACGCCCCGACCGGCCTGAGCAGGGTCATCGCCACGGCGACCGCCGGGACGAAGCCGGACACCGCGTGGTAGAGGTCGCCGCCCATGGCTTGCCCGACGGTGAGCGCGAGCATCAGCGTGAACAGGGCGGCGCCCACGACCACGGCGTGCGGCGTCCACACCGCGTAGCGGCGCACGCGCTCCGGCAGCCGCCGCAGCGGCGGGCCGTCCGGGGACCACGGCGGTAGGGGGCGGTAGGCGAAGGGATCCTTGAACAGGTCCTGCCGCAGCCCGCTCAGCGCGCCGGCGGCGAGACGGTACTCGGGGCTGTGGCTCCTGGCCCCCGTCGGCATCGTCCGGGTATGGGTCTGGGTCTCGGTCACGTACAGCACCGTAAGCGGCGGCCCGCCCCGAAGGCGTCCGACGGGAGGAGGGTCCTCGGCCCTCCGTCGCAGGTACTACACGCTCCCGCCGGAGCCGGGCGCCGTCACCACGCCAGCTGGGCGATCTCCTCGGCCACCACGGCGCACGCGTCCGCGGCGGGGTCGATCAGCGGGAAGTGGCCGACGTCCTCCAGGAGCGTGAGCCCCACGACCTCGCCCGCCTTCGCCGCCGCGTCCGCGTAGGCCTCCGCGACCGCGTACGGCACCGTCGTGTCCGCCCGCCCCTGCACCAGCGTCGTCGCGATGCCCGTGGGAAGCAGCGCGGCCGGGTCGGCGTACGGCAGGCGCTCCTCGAACACGGCCTTGCCGCCCAGGAACTGGGCGGGTGCGCCGGAGCAGACGTCGAGGTCGCGGGCCGTCACGAAGTCGGCGATCGGGGCGAGCGCGACGACGCCGCGCAGCGGTGCGGGGGCGGCGGTGCGCCAGGGCGCGTCCTCGGGCAGCAGATGCCGCGCCGCGGCCCACAGAGCGAGCTGCCCGCCGGCCGAGTGCCCCACGACGACGGTGCGCCGCGGGTCACCCTGCGGCAGCACGTCCCGTACGAGGCCGGGGAGGGCGTCGAGGGCGGCGGCGATGTCGTCGAACGTCTCCGGCCAGCGCCCCGCCACCGGAGCGGTACCGCCCTGCTGGGGCAGTGAACTGCCGCGCCGGTACTCGACGTTGGCGACCGCGAAGCCGCGTCGCGCGAGGAAGTCGGCGAACGGCGTCACGTGCTGCCGGTCGTAGGGCGCGCGCCACGCGCCGCCGTGCAGGAGCACCACCAGGGGCGCGGATTCCGCGCCGTCGCGGGGCGCGTAGAAGTCGACGACCTGGTCCGGGTGATCCCCGTACGCGGCGGTGACATCTGGCGGGACCACGGGGTGCGAGAAGGCCGATGCCTCTTCGGCCTCGTCGCGGGCGGCGGCGTCGTCCGGCATGCTCCAACCTCTCAGCGTCACAGCGGAATTGGAAAGTATGCGGACGCTACCAGGCCGGTGACGTGGGCGGACACACACCGTAACCGGATAAACGGTTCCCCTGTGCCGTTACCCTGGGCCGTATGCCCGAACAAGCAGAGCACGGGACCGCCCCTTCGGGGGCCGGCACCGTGCAGGCGGAGCCCGGCACCGTCCGTCCCGGCGGGCGCACGGCGCGGGTGCGCGCCGCCGTCCTCGACGCCGCCGGTGACGTGCTCGCCGAACAGGGCTTCGCCCATCTCGACCTGGCGGACGTCGCGCGGCGCGCGGAGGTCGGCAAGACGACGGTGTACCGGCGCTGGGGCTCGGTCACGGGGCTCGTCGCCGACATGCTCGCCGACATGGCCGAGCAGTCGCTGCCGCGCACCGACACCGGGACCCTGCGCGGCGACCTGCGGGCCAACGCCCGCCTGGTGCGCGACACGCTGGCCGACCCCCGCCAGGGCGCCCTGTTCCGGGCCGTCATCGCCGCCGCAACCTGCGACGACAAGACGTCGGCTGCGCTGCGCCGCTTCTACGAGGTACGGGTCGCCGAATGGGCTCCGTGCGTGGAACAGGCCGTGCGGCGGGGCGAGTTGAGGCCCGGCACGGACGCGGCGGCCGTCGTGCGCGCCGTGTCCGCACCCCTGTACTACCAGCTCCTGACGGCCGGGTCCGCGCCGGCCGAAGCCGACGCGGACCAGGCCGCCGACGCCGCCGTCGCGGCGGCGGAAGCGGGCGTCTACACCGCCTGAGGCGTCGCTACGCCGCAGCGGCCGCCAGCTGATCCGCGAGGACCCGCGCGGCCCGCTCCACCTCGGCGAACCCGAGATACAGCGGGGTGAAGCCGAACCGCAGCACGTCCGGCGCGCGGAAGTCACCGACCACACCCACCGCGATCAGCCGCTCCATGACGGCCCCGGCGTCGTCGGCGCGCAGCGCCACCTGGCTGCCGCGCTCGGCGTGCGCCACCGGCGTCACCGACTCGACCCGCCCCGCGGGCACATACGCATCGACGCACTCCAGGAAGAAGTCCGTCAGCGCGAGCGACTTGGCGCGCACCGCGTCGACCGGCACGCCGTCCCAGACGTCGAGCGCCGCCTCCAGGGCGAGCATGGACAGGATGTCGGGGGTGCCGACCCTGCCCCGCACCGCCCCGTCCCCGGCCTCGTACGAGGGCCGCATCCCGAACGGCTCGGCGTGCGAGTTCCACCCCGGCAGCGGCGAGTCGAAGCGGCTCTGCAGATCACTGCGCACATACAGGTACGCGGGTGAACCCGGGCCGCCGTTCAGGTACTTGTAGGTGCAGCCGACCGCGAGGTCGACCCCGTGCTCGTCGAGCCCGACCGGCAGCGCGCCCGCGCTGTGGCACAGGTCCCAGACGGACTTGGCACCCGCCGCGCGCACCGCGGCGGTCAGCGCGGGCAGGTCGTGCAGGCGGCCCGTGCGGTAGTCGACGTGGTTGAGGAGCACCGCGGCCGTACGGTCGCCGAGCGCGCCCGGGACCTCCGCCGGGGTCAGCGGACGCAGCGTGCAGCCCGTCATCCGGGCGGCGGACTCGGCGATGTACCCGTCCGTCGGGAACGTCGTCGCGTCGACGAGGATCTCGTCGCGCCCCTCACCGGCCAGGCGCACCGCGCCCACCAGCGCCTTGAACACATTTACGCTGGTCGAGTCGCCGACGACGATCTGGCCCGGGGCGGCCCCCACCAGCGGGGCTATCCGGTCGCCGATCCGCTCCGGCGCCGTCCACCAGCCCGACTCGGTCCAGGAACGGATGCGCAGCTCGCCCCACTGCCGGCGCACGACGTCCTCGACGCGCCCCGGCACATGCGCGGGGAGCGCGCCGAGCGAATTGCCGTCGAGGTACACGGTGTCGTCCAGGACGAACCGCTCGCGCAGCTTGCCCAGCTCGTCGGCGGTGTCCAGCTCCAGCGCCTTACCGGCAAGCGCAGTGACGTCAGACATGGGACCTCGCTGTCCACAGCTCGGGGAACACGTTCTTCTGCGCGCGCTTCTCCAGCCAGGCCACGCCCGCGGAGCCGCCCGTTCCCGTCTTGGCGCCCATCGCCCTGCGGGTCGCCACCAGATGGTCGTTGCGCCATCGCCACACCAGCTCGGCGACGTCGGTGAGGGCCTCACCGAGGCGGGCGAGCTCGTCGCCCTCGTCACCGGCGTACAGCGCCGTCCACACGGCCTCGACCTCGGGGGACGGCTCGTACCTCTGCGCCACGTCCCGCTTGAGCACGGCCTCGGGGACGGTGTGGCCGCGGCGGGCGAGCAGCCGCAGCACCTCGTCGTACAGGCTCGGCTCCTCCAGGGCCTTCTCCAGCTCCGCGTACACGCGCGGCGCGCCCCGGTGCGGGACGAGCATGGAGGCGGACTTCTCGCCGAGCAGGAACTCCATGCGCCGGTACATCGCCGACTGGAAGCCGGAGCCCTCGCCGAGGGCGGCCCGGTAGGAGTTGAACTGCGCGGGGGTGAGCTGGCCGAGCGGGCGCCACGACGCGTTCAGCGCGTCCAGCTCGCGCACGGAGCGCTTCAGGGCGGCCACCGCGGTCGGCACGTCGTCGCCGCGCAGGGCCCGCGACGCGGTCTCCCACTCGTGGACGATGACCGTGAACCACAGCTCCATCACCTGGGTCGTGACCAGGAAGACCATCTCTCCGGGGTCGTCGGAGCGGGTGTGCTGGAGGTGGGTGAGGACATCGGCCTGAACGTAGTCCTCGTAAGGGGTGGTTCCCGCAAAGTCGAGATACGGCGTCTCTGGCTCGTTCGACTCGTGAGCCTCGTGGGACATCGCTGTCTCCTTGAACGTACTCCGGGTAGCGGTCCGCCCCTGCCGAATTCCGGCACGGGGGCCCCGGTCCCCACCGGCATCCTCCGCAATCGTCCCCCGAATCGGCAAGGCCCGCCCGGTCACATCGTCACGGGCGGGCCTGCTGAGGTGCGGGAATCTAGCCCAGGGTCTGGGCCGCGGCGGGCGAGGAGTCCTTGAGGAACTGCGTGCAGCGCTCGTACTCCGCCTGCTCGCCGATGGACTGCGCGGCGCGCGCGAGAGCGTGCAGGGCACGCAGGAAGCCGCGGTTCGGCTCGTGCTCCCACGGCACCGGTCCGTGGCCCTTCCAGCCCGCGCGGCGCAGGGAGTCCAGGCCGCGGTGGTAGCCGGTGCGGGCGTACGCGTACGACTCGACGACGCTGCCGCGCTCGTACGCCTCGTCGGCGAGACGTGCCCAGGCGAGGGAGGAGGTCGGGTACTTCGCGGCGACATCGGCGGGCGCCGTTCCGCTCGCGAGCAGCTCGCGCGGCTCCGGGTCGTCGGGCAGCTCGGTCGGGGGCGGTCCCCCGAGAAGGTTCTCGTGAAGGCTCATGGGTTCCAGTCTGCGCCATGACCGGCGGTGCGTTCCATGCCGGTGATCGCGAGCCTGCCCAGCGCCCGCACCAGCGCGTCCACGCCCGCCTCGGCCTTGGCGCGCGGGCAGCCGACGTTCAGGCGGACGAATCCGGGCGCCCCGTAGGTGGCGCCCGGCATGATCGCCACGCGCTCCCGCTCGACGAGCTCCCGCTGGAGCGCGTCGTCGTCGACGCCGAGGGGACGCAGATCGATCCAGGCGAGATAGCCGGCCTGCGGCGGCCGCCACCCGAGCCCGGGGAACGCGGCGTCCAGCCGCTCCGCGAGCATCGCCAGGTTCCCGTGCGTGTACTCCCGCACGCCGTCCAGCCACGCCCCGCCCTCGCGGTACGCGGCGATGTGCGCGGTCAGCGACAGGACGGCCGGCGAGGCGAGGCCCTCCGCGGTGTCCATGCGCCGCACGAACTCGGCGTGGTCGTCCGGATCGCCGACGAAGCCGTAACTCCCGCTCAGGGCAGGGAAGTTGAAGGCCTTGGTGGCGGAGGTGACGAGCGCCCAGCGCAGGCCCTCGCCGTACGGCGTCCACGGGCGGTGGACGTGGCCGGTGTGCGTGAGGTCGGCGTGGATCTCGTCGCTGATGACGGCGACCGCGTGGCGCCGGGCGAGGTCCGCGATCCGGGTCAGCTCGGCGTCCGTCCACACCTTGCCGGTGGGGTTGTGCGGCGAGCACAGGATCAGGACCCGGCTGTCGGGCCGTGCCAGCTCCCGCTCCAGACCCGCCCAGTCGTCGACACCGGCGGTGCGCATCTCGCGGCCGAGCCCGGTGACCGCCTTGCGGAAGCCGTCGTACGTGGGGGTGTGCAGGACGACGCCGTCGCCGGGCCGCGTCCACATGCGCAGGAGCTGGGCTGTCTGGTTGAGCACGGACGGGGCGTACACGAGCCCGTCCACGTCGACCTCGGTGCCGTACCGGGTCGCGAACCAGTCGCGCACGGCGCCGCGGAAGTCGTCGTGCCGCCAGTCCGTGTAACCGAACACGCCGTGCGCGAGGCGGGACCCGAGGGCCGCGAGGACCTCGGGCGCACAGGCGAAGTCCATGTCGGAAATGGTGAACGGCAGCAGATCGGGCACCGCGAACCGGTCCGCGACCCCGTCCCACTGGACGCACCACGTGCCGCGCCGGTCGACCGGGGTGTCGAAGTCGTAGCGCACAGTCATCTCCCTCGGGGTACGCCGGAGGCCCGGCACCCCAGGAGGGATGCCGGGCCCCGGTGACCAGCCTCGTACTACTTGAGCTTCGTGCCCGTGGAGCGCAGGTTCGCGCAGGCCTCGGAGACGCGCTTGGCCATGCCCGCCTCGGCGGACTTGCCCCAGGTGCGCGGGTCGTACTGCGACTTCACGCCGACCTCGCCGTCGACCTTCAGGACGCCGTCGTAGTGGCGGAACATGTGGTCCGCGACCGGACGCGTGAAGGCGTACTGGGTGTCGGTGTCGAGGTTCATCTTCACGACGCCGTTCTCCAGCGCGGTCGCGATCTCCTGCTCGGTGGAGCCGGAGCCGCCGTGGAAGACGAAGTCGAACGGCTGCGACCCGGCCGTCTTGCCGTACTTGGCGCCGACGCCCTCCTGGAGGTCCTTGAGGAGCTCCGGACGCAGGACGACGTTGCCCGGCTTGTACACGCCGTGCACGTTGCCGAAGGACGCGGCGAGCAGGTAGCGGCCCTTCTCGCCCAGGCCCAGGGCCTCGGCGGTGCGGATCGCGTCGTCGACGGTCGTGTACAGCTCGTCGTTGATCTCGTGGCTGACGCCGTCCTCCTCGCCGCCGGTCGGGGTGATCTCGACCTCGAGGATGATCTTCGCGGCGGCGGCCTTCGCGAGCAGCTCCTGGCCGATGGCCAGGTTGTCGGCGAGGGTCTCCGCGGAGCCGTCCCACATGTGGGACTGGAACAGCGGGTTGCGGCCGGCCTTGACGCGCTCGGCGGAGATGTCGAGCAGCGGACGCACATAGCCGTCCAGCTTGCCCTTGGGGCAGTGGTCCGTGTGCAGCGCGACGGTGACGTCGTACTTCTCGGCGATGATGTGCGCGTACTCGGCGAGGGCCACGGCGCCCGTCACCATGTCCTTGTTGTACTGGCCGCCCAGGAACTCCGCACCGCCGGTGGAGATCTGGATGATGCCGTCGCTCTCGGCCTCCGCGAAGCCGCGCAGCGCAGCGTTCAGGGTCTGCGAGGAGGTCACGTTGATGGCCGGGTAGGCGAACTTGCCGGCCTTCGCCCGGTCCAGCATCTCGGCGTAGACCTCGGGAGTTGCGATGGGCATGTGTCCGCTCCTTGGGATGTGCGGGTGTGTGCTGTCAGACCCTGACCTGGGGCCTCACGTCTGGATCGGCCCCGGATGGCGACGTCATCGTCGCCCCCATCTTTCCAGACTTGCCGGACAGCTCCAGTACTGGTCGCGTACTGGGTCCGGCCCGTTATCGACCGGCCTCAGTCCAGGCCCAGCTCGTCCTTGCCGTACGCGAACAGGTAGGGCACCCCGGCGCCCTCGCTGATCTTCTCGGCGGCACCGGTGGCGCGGTCCACGATCGTGGCGACGCCGACGACCTCGGCACCGGCCTCACGCACGGCCTCGACGGCGGTGAGCGGGGAGCCGCCGGTGGTGGACGTGTCCTCGACTACGAGGACGCGGCGGCCCCTGATGTCCGGGCCCTCGACGCGGCGCTGCATGCCGTGCGCCTTGGCGGCCTTGCGGACCACGAAGGCGTCGAGGCGCTCGCCGCGGGCGGCGGCCGCGTGCAGCATGGCGCCGGCGACCGGGTCGGCGCCCATCGTCAGGCCGCCCACTGCGTCGAAGTCGAGGTCGGCGGTCAGGTCGAGGAGCACCTGACCGACCAGCGGGGCGGCCTCGCCGTCGAGGGTGATGCGGCGCAGGTCGATGTAGTAGTCCGCCTCCAGACCGGAGGAGAGCGTCACCTTGCCGTGCACCACGGCCTTGTCCTTGATCTGCTGGAGAAGCGCGTCGCGCACGTCGTTCGTCATGGCTACGAGCTTAGAGGGCTCGCCAGGTCCAGGTGGTCGACGCCTCAAGGGGGTCCACCGGGGTGACGAGGCGGGGCAGCGTGTTCAGTCCGTCCGGCGGGCCGGTCTGCGGCTCCACGCACACGGCCGCCTCCTGCTCGTCGTAGACGACGACCCAGTGCTCCCGGCTCGCGACCTTGACCTCCAGGCGCTGCGGCCAGGTCAGGGTCACGTCGACGCCGTCGGGCATGCCGAAGCAGTCGTCCCAGGGGCCGTCGGTGCGGTCGATCCGCTTGCCGGTGGGGAGGTGGTCGTCGCCGCGCTCCTCCTGCCAGGCCGGGGAGAACTCGACGCGCACGCCGTCGGCGGAGCCGTCGAGGGTCCGGTTGAACCAGGGGTGCCAGCCGGCCTGCGCGGGGAACGAGTCGCCGTACGTCTCGATGCCGAGCGTCAGCGTGAGCGAGTCCTCGGCGAGGCGCACCAGCTGCGTGACGCGGCCGGTCCAGGGCCAGGGCTCGGCGAGGTCGTACGTGAAGACGGCCTCGTCGGCGCTCACGCGGGCGGTCCTCCACTCGGCGTCGCGGGCGAAGCCGTGGATGGCGTGGGGCGGCGAGTTCAGGGGCATCTGGTACGTCTGCCCGCCGTCGCGGAACCTGCCGTCCCTGATGCGGCCGCACCACGGCACCATCGGGAAGCAGCCGTACCGCTCCCCCTGCCGGAGGAGTTCGGTGCCGCCGATCCGCAGGCTGCTCACGCGGCAGCCGTTGCCCGGCTGCACGGTCACTTCCGCGTCACCCGCGGTCAGCGTCGTTTCCTGGGTAGTCACGGGCCGACCTTACGTTTGTGTCAGCGCCGGCGGCGCAGTACCCGGCCGACGACGATCGCGGACGCGACCACGAGGGCGGCGGCGGGCGCGGCCCAGCGCAAGGTGGCGGTGGCCGCCGTGGACTCGGGCGCGGGCACCGGGGCGTACCGGCCGCGCGGCGGCGCGTGGTCGACCTCCTCGGCGCTGCGGCCGATCATGGTGCGGCGCGCGTGGGCGGCCTCGGCGGGCGGCGCTTCGGCGTCGAACCCGGCGTCCCCTGCGTCAGCCTCGGCTTCGGGCTCCAGCTCGGCGAAGGGGGCGAGCGAGGGCGGCGGGATCTCGGTGTCGAAGACGGAGGTGTGGTCCTCGTCCTCGGCGTCCGCGCCGGTGGCGTCCGCGTCGTCTGCGGCGTCCGCCGTGTCTGCGGCGTCCGCCTCCTCGGCGGAGTCCTCCGCAGGGGCCGCGTCCTCCGCCCCCGGGTCCGTCCCCGGTTCCGCCACCGTGCCGAGCGCCTCCGCGAAGCGGCTCAGGAGACGGCGCACGGCGGACTGCACGGCGTCCTCGGAGAGTTCGGCGACCCGGCCGTCCCCGCTGCCGGACGCGACGAACGTGACGTTCGAGCCGCCGGACGCGGCGGCGACGCGCACGGTCACCGCGAACTTCACGGACCCGGTGCCGCGCGCCTCGGTGCCGTCGCCCTCGACCGCGAACGTCCCGGTCTCCGTCTCGGTGACGCGCAGGGAGCCGCGGTAGGTGATGGTGTGGCCGCCGATGCGGAGCTTCAGCCTGCCGCCGTCGCCGGAGGCCTCCCGCTGAAGCCCGGGCACCGCCCTCGCCACCAACTCCGGGGCTGCCAGCGCGCCCCTCAACGACTCCGCCGGAACCGGAACGAACACCTCATGCTCCATGCCGCCCGAGCCTACCCACGCCCGGCCCCACGCGTCCCGCGTTCGGCGCGTACTCAGTCGGCGTACCGCGGATGAACCAGGGTCGACGGGGCGAGTCCGGTGATCCGCGAGCGCTCCGCCGCGCGCATCCGGTCGCGCGGCACGGCGCCCTCCGGCGGCGGCCCGAGGCCCGCGAGCACGAACCCCCAGTCGCTCGGCGCCCGCGTCCCGTCGAGCGTCCGGTCGGGCCCGTCGGCGATCCCGGTGAGCCGGCCCCACGCCCCGTGCTGCCGGCCGGCCTGGGCCGGGGGGCAGCCCGTGCCCACCCAGTACGGCACCGTCCGCAGGCCCGCCGCGCGCAGCGTCGTGTCGACCGTCCAGAACACGCGGGGCCGCGACGACAGCGACCCGGCGTGTACGGCGAGCCGCCCGTCCGGCGCGAGGACCTGGGCCGCCAGGCCGTAGAACTCCTGCGAGTACAGCTTCGTGCTGGCCGTGATCCCGGGGTCGGGCAGATCGGAGATCACGACGTCGTACGGGGTGTGGGGCCCGCGCAGCCACTGGAAGGCGTCCGCGGTCACGGCCCGCACGCGCCGGTCCTCGTACACGTGCCCGTTGAGCGCGCTCAGCGGCGGATCGTTTCTGGCGAGGCGCAGGACGCCGGGGTCGATCTCGACGATGTCCACCTGCCGCACCCCGGGGAAGCGCAGGACCTCGCGGGCGGCGAGGCCGTCGCCGCCGCCGAGGATGAGCACGCGCGCGTGCGGCCCGGCCATCGCGGGCCGCACCAGGCCCTCGTGGTAGCGCTGCTCGTCCCGGCCGCTGACGCGCAGGCGCCCGTCGAGATAGAGGCCGAGCGGCTCGTGCTTGCCGCCGGTGAGGACGATCTCCTGTACGCCGGTCTGGACGGCGACGCGTACGTCCCTGCCGTACATGGCCTGCCGGGCGGCCCGCTCGAAGTCGTCCACGCGGGCCGCGGCACAGGCGAGCAGGCCGAGCACGACGACGTTCGCCACGAGCAGCGTCCAGCGGCCCCGGCGGGTGAGGTCCCTGCGGAACAGGCCGAGCACGAGGGCGCCGCCCGCGAGCGCGTTGACCGCGCCGGTCAGCAGCGCGCCCGTCAGCTGCCCGAGCATCGGCAGCAGGAGGAAGGGAAAGGCGAGCCCGCCGACGAGCGCGCCCACGTAGTCGGCGGCGAACAGGTCGGCGACGGCGCCGCCGGCGTCCTGCCGCCTGATCCGCTGGATGAGCACCATCAGGAGGGGCACTTCGGCGCCGATGAGCACGCCGATGGCGAGGGAGAACCCGACGAGCATGTAGCGCGAGCCGCCCGCCCAGGACCCGCCCCAGTCGCCGGTCCACGCGAACACCGCGTACAGCGCCATCGCGCTGCACCCGCCGACCAGCGCGAGGGCGGCCTCGACCGCGCCGAACCCGGCGGCGGCCCGCAGCCGCAGCCGCTTGGCCCCGAGCGAGCCGATGCCCATGGCGAAGACCATCACGGACAGCACGACGGACGCCTGGGTGACCGAGTCGCCGATCAAGTACGAGGCGAGCGCGACCAGTTCGAGTTCGTACACGAGTCCGCAGGCCGCGCAGAGGAAGACGCCCGCGAGGACGAGGAAGCGTCCGGTCGCCGGCTTTACGGGGAGGGGCGCCCTGCCCTCCTCGCTCCGGGCGCGTCGGACGCCGGACGGGACGGGGGTGCGCGGCTCGATCACGTTGCGAACGCTACGTCACCCCGCAACTCCGTCCCGTCACCCACACGTGTGGAAGTGGGCCTGTGCGCGCATGGGTCGTGGCGCATGGCGTCACCGCAGCGCGGCCGGGGTCCGCACCCCCACCCGGGTCCGGGTGACGACGAGTTGACCCTCCTGCGGATAGGCGTGCCAGGTGCGCCAGTGCACCTGGCCCTCCTGCCGGTGGGCGAGCAGTGCGGTGAAGGCGTGCGGGCTGCCGGGGAACACCCCGGCGAGGCCGTTGGGATGATCGGACACCAGCGCGATGAGTTCCTGGGCTCGGCCCGCGAACGAGCCCTCCGAGAGGGTCTCGACGTGTGCCGCGAACTCGTACTCCCAGTCGCCCATGCGCTTGGCGACGCCGAGCGGCAGCGGGGTGCTGCTGCCCGGGATACAGGCGACGGTCTCGGAGCAGGTGCCCCGCTCCTCCTCCAGGAGTACCTGGTGCGAGGCACCGAGGAGTCTCAACTGGAGCCGGGCACCGGCGAGTTCGAGATCGAGCGTGGCGAGCGCGGGCAGCGGCTCGCGGCCGAGAGCCCAGGCCAGGTCGTCCGCGCGCGTGTCGGTGTAGGCGGTGTTCAGGGTCGTGAGCATGGGTCGGCTCCGCTAACACACAAATGGAGGTGAGGCCGGCGCTGAGGGGGGAGGGCCGGCACGTGCCCACGCGAACGTACGAGGGCCGCTTTTGACGGTTAAGAGGGAATCATGAACGGTGGCGCCACCACAGCGTTTTTACCCAACTTCGCCGGGTTTCCATCCCCTCCGGGGACCCCACAGCTCAACTGTTCAACTTCTCCGGGCAACTTGCGTACGCTTCCCGCACAACGGACCGTTCCAGGCGCATATGGCGCCCTGTTCGTCGCTCGTTCCTCCGACTGACTCACACATACGTACGGCCCACGCGGACCGGCTGCCCCGTGTCAGCCGCCTCCCTGTGGGCCGTACGTGTCCTGGTGTCGCGGTCAGCTTCCGCCGCCGCACCCGCCCCCGCCGCCGCAGGAGGACCCGCCCCCGCAGGAACTTCCGCCCCCGCACGAGGATCCGCCGCCACAGGAGTGCCCGTGGTGTCCGCCGGAGCTGCCCGAGCTGCCGGACGAGCAGGAGTACCCGCTCGCCGCACCGCCGCCGCCGGCCCACCAGCTGCCGCTGGAGCGCCGCGACCGGCCCTTGCTCAGCGACGTCTTCCGCGCCTTGCCCGAGCCGCCCGCGGACGACACGGCCACGACGATGCCCACGATCACAAGCACAAAGATGATGGCTCCGATGATCACGGCCCCCACCTTCCTCTCATTCCCCCGAGAACGCCCCCGTCGGGCGTGATTCGGGGATTCCCGGGCCCGCGCCCCGTCAAAGCAGAGTTGAGGAACTCCAGAGGTTCGGCGCAGGATGGCGGCCATGACCTCCAGCGCGCGCCCCCTGCTCAACCGCCGTCTCGCCGAGTTCGGGACCACGATCTTCGCGGAGATGTCCGCGCTGGCCACGGCGACCGGCTCGATCAACCTCGGCCAGGGCTTCCCCGACACGGACGGCCCCGAGGAGATCCGCGAGGCGGCCGTGCGGGCGCTGCGCGACGGCCGCGGCAACCAGTACCCGCCGGGCCCCGGCGTCCCCGAGCTGCGCACCGCGATCGCCGCCCACCAGGAGCGCCGCTACGGCCTGTCCTTCGACCCGGACCGCGAGGTCCTCGTCACGGCCGGCGCCACCGAGGCCATCGCCGCCTCGCTGCTCGCCCTGGTGGAACCCGGCGACGAGGTCGTCGCGCTGGAGCCGTACTACGACTCGTACGCGGCGAGCATCGCGCTGGCGGGCGGCACCCGCGTCCCCGTCACCCTGCGCCCCGACGGTGGCGCCTTCCGGCTCGACCTGGACGAGCTGCGCGCCGCGGTCACCGACCGCACCCGCCTCCTGCTCATCAACACCCCGCACAACCCGACCGGCACCGTCCTCACCCGCGAGGAGCTCACCGCGATCGCGGCCCTCGCCGTCGAACGCGACCTCCTGGTGATCACCGACGAGGTGTACGAGCACCTGACGTTCGGCGACGCCGGGCACATCCCGCTCGCCACGCTCCCCGGCATGCGCGAGCGCACGGTGACCATCGGGTCGGCCGGCAAGACCTTTTCGTTCACGGGCTGGAAGGTCGGCTGGGTGACCGCGTCCCCCGAGCTGGTCACCGCGGTCCGCTCGGCGAAGCAGTTCCTCACCTACGTCGCGTCCGGCCCCTTCCAGTACGCGATCGCCGAGGCGCTCTCGCTGCCCGACTCGTACTACGACGCCTTCCGCGCCGACATGAGCGCCAAGCGCGACCTGCTCGCGGACGGTCTCGCGGCGGCGGGCTTCGAGGTGTTCCGGCCCGCGGGCACGTACTTCGTCACCACCGACATCCGCCCGCTCGGCGAGAGCGACGGCTTCGCGTTCTGCCGCGCGCTGCCCGAACGCGCGGGCGTCGTCGCCATCCCGAACGCGGTGTTCTACGACCACCGCGACGCGGGCGCCCCTTTCGTACGGTTCGCGTTCTGCAAGCGGATCGCCGTGCTCGAAGAAGCGGTCGACCGCCTCAAGAAGCTCGCCTGAGTCCGGCCGGGTCCCGCTTTCCGGGGAGTGACGCGATGCGCGCGTGATCCAAATGGGACGGTTGTGACCGTACCCACGCGCGGCTCTTCGTCATACCCTTGCTGGCTCGGGCAGCGACAGTACGACCGCTGCCGCGGGACGCGTGAGGGGGACACGTGGAAGTGGCTCGACCAACTGCGGACATCTATCCGGCGGACGCCACCCGGTGGCAGAACCGCTCCGACGGCCATGCCTGAGCGCCCGTCCCCGTACCCGGCCTTTCCCGCGAGCGAAGAGCAGCTCGTGGAGGCGCTGATGCGGGTGTCCGTCATGGAGGACCGGCTCAGCCGCAGGATGTGCGTCGAACGGGCGCTCCACCGGCTCGGACAGCGCCTGTCCGTGACCGAGTTCGGCGAGAAGAAGCCGCACATCGTCGAAATGGTCCGGGTGTTCGGCGCCGTGCCCCACGGCTGGCTCCGGCTGGTGGAGGCCGTCCGGTATCTGGCGGACGACGATCTGGCCTCGCTCCAGGCGTCCGCCCTCGTGGAGTCGCCGCTGCCGCCGGCCGGCGACCCGGCGCAGCGGGCCGCGCTCGACCCGCTCCTGAGCGGCCTCGACCGGGGTTCCGTGCCGGAGCTCGCCGACCTCTTCCGCCATGTGGCCGGGGACAGCTTCGGGCCGCTGCCGAGGACGACCAGCACGGCACGCGAGGCGTACGGGCTCCTGGAGCAGTGCAACGTTCCCCCGGACGGGATACCGAGGAGCGTGCGCTTCCTGCACGAACTGGCGTATCTGGTGGGCCCGGAGCGCGGCGACCCGCTCAGGGTCTGGCTCAGCAGCCACATCCGCTCCCTCGCCGACGCGGGAGTCGAGGGGCAGCGCCTGCTCGACGCCGTCCGCACCTCCACCGGGACCTGGCGCAGAGACCCCGGCCGTGAAGCCTTCCTGGTGATCCGGCTCCAGCCGTTGACCGAGTCACCCGACCGTGTCGCACTCACCTGCTGGACGAGCACCGGCAACGCCTGGGAGCCGCGCCAGCGGGACGACCGGGAACTGCGCCTGACGGAGGTGCCCGACTGGGTCGCCACCCTCGTCGACCGGGAGGAAGAGCGGCTGCGCAACCACCACGGCGGCATCGTCGTCGAGTTCATCCTCTCCCTGGCGATGGCGAACACACCGGTCGAGGACTGGACCCGGCCGACCCCCTTCGGGCCGCGGCAGCCCGGCCTCGGCCGATCGACCCCGTACACCCCTCCGCTGGGCATGGACTACAAGGTCGTCATACGCAGTCTGGAGCGGATGGAAGCACGCCAGGTGCACCGGGTGTGGAACGCGCGCTGGGAGGTGCTGAGGAGCGGGGGCGAGGCGCACGTACACCGGTGCGAAACCGGCGCCGGGTCCCAACAGCAGGCGCTCTACGCCAAGTTGAAGCGTAATCAGGCCATTGTGCTGATGACTCTGGGGTCGTCACCGGACGAGGAACACGGGCTCAGCGAGCTGACGCTCGGCCTCCAGGCGGGCCTGCCGGTGCTGCTCTGGGCTCACCAGGGACCGCTCGACGACAGCGAACACGCCGAACTCCACCGGGTCGCCGAAACGGGTGCCTGGGACGACCTGTTGGAGACAGTCACGCGCTTGCGCTTCTCTCCCGGAACACGCGACGATGGGACAGAGGGTTCCGTCGACTCTCGCATCGCTGTGCTGTGGGACGATCCGAGCCGCCTTCCCGAAGTACCGGAATCAGCGAGTTGAAGACTTCCAGTCCAACCAGGTGTCCGGGCTAAGGCGGTTGGGGAGTACGGACGTGCACCGACCGGGCACGAACCAGGGTGAGGGGGAACGGTCGATGGCCGACAGGGATCCGCACGTTCCGGCACAGGCCGGCGGCGCCGCGGCCGACCCCGGCGCATGGCGCATCTACCGAGGCACGGCGAGGCCCCGCGGCAAGGACCCCGTGTCCCGCGAGTTACCTCCGCCCCCGCCCTGGCGCCGCTTCACCGGCGGACCGCTGATCACCGGTCCGCCCCCGGGCGACGAGGACGAGTTCACCCGCCGCCTCGGCCCGCCGGACGGCCCCGTCGTCCGCAAGGCCTCCGAGCAGGAACTCGATCTGGTCAATGCCGCGCTGTTCCTGCGCAGGCCGCTGATCGTCGCGGGCCCTCCCGGCATCGGGAAGTCGAGCCTCGCCCACTGCATCAGCCGCGAACTCTCCCTCGGCCGCGTCCTGCGCTGGTCGATCACCAGCCGCAGCACCCTCAAAGAGGGCCTCTACGCCTACGACGCCATCGGCAGAGTGCAGGAAGCGGCCACCCGCGGCGCCCTGCGCGGCTCGGAACCCGGCGCCGGCCCCGGCGACCCGGCACCCGACCCGGACGGCCTGAACAACCTCGGCGACTACGTCCAGCTGGGCCCGCTGGGCACGGCGTTGCTGCCCCGCGAGATCCCCCGTGTCCTGCTCATCGACGAGTTCGACAAGTCCGACACGGACCTCGCGGGCGACCTGCTGAGCGTCTTCGAAGAGGGCGAGTTCCGCATCCCCGAGCTGGCCCGCGTGCGCTCCAGGCTCCCCGACGCCGAGGTGCACACGGACGACCCGGACGGCACGGCGGTCATCCACCACGGAGCGGTGCGCTGCGCCGCGTTCCCCGTCGTCGTGATCACGAGCAACGGCGAGCGCACGCTGCCGCCCGCCCTGCTGCGCCGCTGCCTCTATCTCGATCTCCCCGCGCCCGACGCGGGCCAGCTCGCCGCCATGCTGGCGGCGCAGCTCTCGCAGGACGACGAGGGGCGCACGGCGATGATCCGCGACTTCCTCGACCACGCGAGGACCGGCGGCTCGCTCGCCGCGGACCAGCTCCTCAACTCGGAGTTCCTGCGCACCACGCCCGCGGGCCCCGACCAGGGGTCCATGAGCACGCTGTTGCACGCGCTGTGGCGACGGCTCGACGAGGTCGGCACTGGATGAACCGGTCGCCCTCCCACGGCGGCGTGGCGGGTGACGGTATCGGGCCGGGTGCCGCATCGCTGGCCGAGGCGTCCCCGCAGCCGCACTGGTACGAGGCGGGCGAGGTCCTGTGGCTCGCCGCGCAGCGCTGGCTGCGGCTGAAGGACGCCCGGCGCGGCAGGCCACGGCCCGGCGCGCCGCCCGAGCTGCCCGAAGCGCCCGAAGAGGGGCGCCCGCGCCCCGAGGACGTGGACGCCCCCGTGCCGGAGCTCACGGAGGAACCCGTGGAGCAGCCGGCGCCCCCGCCCGGGCCGTCCGGACCGGCCCCGGACCCGGGCGACCATGTGGACTCGCTCCTCATGAGCCTCGGGAACGGGTTCGCCCTCGACCGGTCGCGGGAGATCGAGAAGGCGCTGAAGCCGCTGAAGCGGCGCATCGCCTCCCGGGGCCAGGTCTTCCTGGACGAGGAGGCCACCGCCGAGCTGCACGCCGAGACCGGCATGTGGCTGCCCCAGCTGGAGCCGGGCCAGGAACGCTGGCTGACCGTGACGCTCCTCGTGGACTCCGGCGACTCGATGCGGCTGTGGTCGCACACCGCGCAGCGCCTCGCCGAGACCCTGCACTGCTCCGGTGCCTTCCGCGACGTACGGACCGTGCGCTGGCAGGAGGACGGCGCGGGCTCCGAGGTCGCCGGCGACACCGACGGCCGGCATCTGGTCCTCGTCCTCACCGATCTGCACGCCGACCACTGGGGCGACGGCAGCGCCCGGCGCAGGCTCGCGCGGTGGGCCCGCACGATGCCCGTCGCGCTCGTCCATGTGCTGCCGGAGCACGTCTGGGCGAGGGCGGGCACGCAGACCAGCAGCCTGCTGCTGACCAGCCCGCGCCCCGCGTCCCCCAACAGCGCCTGGACCGCCGAGCCCGTGGGCCTGGTCCTGCCCACTGAGACCGACGGGCCCGGCGGCTTCGACGGGGTGCGGCTGCCGGTGGTGACGCTGACTCCCGAAGGGCTCGGCGGCCTCGCCCGCTTCCTCGCGCACGACGGCACGGGCGGTTACACGGTGCGCGTCCTGGACCGGACGCCCGGCGACGAGACGGCCGTCGCGCGCAGGCCCGCCGCCGCGCTGCCCGCCGACGTCCAGGTCAAGACCGTGCGGGCCCAGCTCTCCCCCACCGCCTACCACCTGGCCCGCCTCTCCGCGGCCGTCCCGCTCAACCTCGACGTGCTGCGCCTGCTCCAGGAAGGGCTGATCCCCGGGGCGCGGAACTGGCACGTGGCGGAGCTGCTCCTGAGCGGCCTGCTGCGGCGCACGGAGGCGGAGCCGGGCGAGGCCGCCGGGCCGGGCGTCGAGCTCGAATTCGACGACGGCGTGCGGCGGGAGCTGCTCTCGGACGGGACGCGCGGCGAGACGGCCCGCGCGCTGATGCTCGCCTTGGACCATTTGGCGGTCGCCGTACCGGCGTACGGGGAAGGCGTCGCCCTTCTGCGCGAGCCGGATCGCGCGCGGAGTGTCCCCATGGAAGGTTTACGGCCATGGATTTCGTCTATTCTGCCCGCATTCGCGGCCATGGCAGGACCGCACGCCACCGCCGCCCGGGAACTTGAGGCACGCCTCGACGAACCTCCACCCCGGGTGACCACAACCTCCGGAGAACACAGTCAGTTAGGCGATGGGGCCGAGCCCACCGCCCCGGAAGACAACGGCAACGAAGGAAGGGTCGAAGTAGTGAGCGGCTTGCAGTCCACCCAGGCCGGGGCAAGGGGTGACGCGCTGCAGAAGCCGCCCCCCGTCTGGGGCAACGTCCCTCCCCGAAACCGTGCCTTCACCGGTCGCGTCCAGCTCCTGGACGACCTGCACCGCAGGCTCCAGGAGGGGACCACGGCGGTGCTCCCCGAGGCGCTCCAGGGCATGGGCGGCGTCGGGAAGTCCCAGCTCGCGGTCGAATACGTGTACCGGCATCTGCACGAGTACCAGATCGTGTGGTGGATCCCCGCCGAACAGCCGCAGCAGATCCGGCAGTTCCTCGTCCAGCTGGCGGCCCGGCTCGGTCTGAACGTCGGCAGCGGCGAGGCGAACACGGCGGTGCCGGCCGTCATCGAGGCCCTGCGCGTCGGCGAGCCCTTCAAGAACTGGCTCCTCATCTTCGACAACGCGGAGGACCCGGAGTCCGTAAGAGAGTTCTTCCCGACCAACGGTCCCGGCCGCATCCTCGTCACCTCACGGAACTCGCAGTGGGCCTCGTCGGCGCGTCCCCTGGAGGTCGACGTGTTCACCCGCGAGGAAAGCCGTTCGCTGCTCCAGATGAGGGCACCGAGCCTGGACAACGCGACCGCGGACCGGCTCGCCGAGACCCTGGGCGACCTGCCGCTGGGCATCGAGCAGGCCGCCGTATGGCTGGCCGAGACGGGCATGCCCGCGGACGAATACCTGCGCATGTTCGAGCAGCAGGCCAACGAGCTGATGGTCAGCGAACCGCCCGTGGACTATCCGCTGTCCGTCGCCGCCGCCTGGAACGTGTCCCTGGACCGGCTGCGCAAGCACCACCCCGCGGCTCTTCAGCTCCTGCAGATGTGCGCCTTCTTCGCGCCCGAGCCGATCTCCCGGCGCCTGCTCACCGGCGTCCGCGACGCCCCCGTGCCCCCGGAGCTCAGCGCGGCACTCAGCGACCCGATCCGGCTCAGCCGCGCCATCCGCGAGATCAACCGGTACGCACTGGCGCGCATCAACCACGAGACCAACACCATCCAGCTGCACCGACTGGTCCAGCGCGTCCTCATCAACCAGATGACGGAGCCGCTGAAGTCGCAGATGCGCGCCGGCGCGCACCGGCTGCTCGCCAAGGACGACGCCGGCGAGCCCGACAAGTCCCACCGGTGGCAGCAGTACGGCGACCTGCTGCCGCACGTCCTCAACAGCAGGGCCGTCGAGTCGACGGACCCGTGGGTGAGGAATCTCGTCCTGAACGAGATCCTGTACATGTACTACTGGGGCGACCACCAGGGATCCCTCGACCTGGCCAGGGAGACGTACACCACCTGGCGCGAGGCCGACGGGGACACCGCCGAGCACGTACTCAACGCGGCCCGGATCTACACGAACTCCCTGCGCATCCTGGGCCGCTACTCGGAGGCGTACGAACTCGACCAGCGGACGCTGGCCGGGATGACCCAGGTCCTCGGCCCCGAGCACGAGTCGACGATCGACATCACCAGCATGCTCGCCTGGGACCTGCGGCTGCGCGGCGACTTCCAGGCGGCCCTCGACCTCGACAGGCACGCCTTCGAGACCTGCGAGCGCCTCTTCGGGCCCAACGACCCCTCCACCCTCCTCAGCGCCCACCGGCACGCGCTGAACCTGCGGTTCATCGGGCACTTCCGGGCGGCGCTCGCGCTCGACCGCATGACGCACAGCCGCAAGGTCGCCGAGCTCGGCGAGAACGCGGTGTCGACGCTGTCGACCATGGCGGCGGTGACAATCGACCTTCAGGAGGGCGGCGAGTACCTGGCCGCCCGCGACCAGGCGCGCGACGTCGAGGAGCGCTTCCGCAACACCGTCGGCGACAGCCACCCGAACACGATCTCCGCGATGCGGATCCGGTCGGTGGCCGAACGGCGCGCCGGCCAGCACGCCGTGGCCCTGGAGCTGTCCGGCCGGTCCCTCGTCATGTTCCGGACCCGCTACGGCGACCTGTACCCGCAGACGGTGAACGCGGTCGCCTCGCACGCCATCGACGTACGGCACAGCGGCGACCTCGCCCGCGCACTCGAACTCGGGCAGGAGGGGTACGAGGGGTACGAGGCGCTGCTCGGCGCGCGGCATCCGCACTCCGTGGCGGCACGCGTCAACCACGCGATCTGTCTGCGCCTGGCCGGGCGGACCGAGGAGGCCCGCGCGAGCGACGTGGACTCGCGGGCGCAGCTGATCGAGCTGATCGGCGAGGACCACCCCAACACCCTTTCCTGCACCTCGAATCTCGCGGCCGACCTGTTCGAGCTCGGCGAGATGCAGGCGTCGGCGGACCTCGCCACGAGGGGGCTCGACCTGTGCCGCACCCACCTCGGCGAGGACCACCCCATCACCCTCGCCACGGCCCTCAACCTCTCGCTCGGACTGCGGCAGCTGCGGCGTGACGACGAGGCGGACGAGCTGTACGCGGACACGGCCGAGCGCTACGCACGCACCCTCGGCGAGGACCACCCGGCAACGGCGGCGGCCGCGGACGGCAGGCCCGCGAACTGCGACATCGACCCGCTGCTGATGTGACGTCGACCGCTGTCCCGCACTGACCCCGTCCGGGATCCTTCCGGGCGGGGTCAGTGCTGTGGCACGTCCGTCGCGGTCTGCGCGGTGAGTCCGGGGATCCGCGCGGTCCAGCGGGCCAGTTCCAGCGGGTCGGGCGTCTGCGCGCCGCGGGCCCGCGCGTCCAGGGCGAGTGCCCGCACCAGCTCGGGCCGGTGCAGCAGGGCCGTGGCCGGGGCGTCCTCGCCGGACGCCTCCAGGGCGAGGCCGAGGCCGACCCAGGCCGGGCGGGTCCCGGGGGCACCGGCCAGGACGGCGCGGTAGCGGTCGACGGCCCGCGCCGCGTTAGCCGGCCCGCCGCGCAGGAGGCACATGTCCGCCTCCAGGAGGTCCGGGGACCGGTCCACCCCGGAGAGCCGGGCTTGCGTGTCCGGGGTGAACGTTCCTGCGTCGGCGAGGTGCAACCGCCGCATCTCACAGCGGAGTTCGGGCAGGCGCGGCGGCGGGTCCGTGCGCAGCCGGGACAGCGGGACGGTCGCGTCCCCGCCGGGGCCGCCGCCGAGCCGGTGGTCGGTGAGCAGGCGGGTGGCGGCCGGGTCGGGCGCGAGATTGTGGCTGCACCACGTGGCGCGCAGATCGGCGAGTTCGGCTTCCGCCGGGGCGAGGGCCTCGGCCGGCACCTCCTCGTCGGCCCACGGGGCGGCCTGGCGCGCCATCCCGTCGACGAAGCGGCGGCCCCACGGGGTGAGCCCGGGCTGGGCGGACAGCGTGCGCAGGGCGATGGCCACCGCTTCGCGCCACACGGCGAACTCGAAGTGCGCGAGGGCGGCCCGGGGTCCGGTCAGGGCGTGCCGTTCGGAGCGCCAGAAGGCGGCGACGCCGGTGAACGCGTACGTGCCGTGCAGCAGGCCCCACGGCGGGCGCGGGTCGCTGCGCCAGGGCGCGTAGAGCAGCGTGTCCTGCCGTGGTCCGCGTGCCGCCCTGTCGACGAGCTGGATCTGGTGGCTCAGGGCGTTGAGCACGGAGTGCCGTGACTCGTGGACGAGGGTGACGGCGAAGTCGACGGCGTCGCGCGGCAGGGAGACCAGCGCGCTCCCGAACGCCTCGGCGTACGAGGCGCTGGAGGCGCGGAAGCGGGGCGCGCCCGGCAGGGGCACGAGCGAGCCGAGGACGAGCGGCACCGTGCGGGCCGCGTCCGGGTGGCGGGCCCCGAGAAGGCGTGCCGCGTCGTGCAGATGCCGCTGCCAGGTGTCGGCCTCCGCGTCGGTGAGCGGGGCCGGGGGCGGCCAGGGGGACCGGAAGTCGCGGTAGGGGTCGGCGTCGTCCAGGAGGACGCCGGGGCCCGGCTCGCGCGGGGTCGTCCAGCTCAGCAGGCGCGCGGGGTGCCAGCCGGGGGCGGGCAGGTGCGGTGCGGCGGGCAGTTCGAGGGCGTGCGGGCCGAGCGTGACGCGGGCCGTGCCGCGCCCATCCGTCTCCACCGTGGCGACGTCGTGGCCGCGCGGGTCGTCGTCCAGTACGGCGTGCCCCACCGTCGGCAGGATCACCCTGCCCGCGCGGGCGGGTACGCGGACGCGCGCGGCAAGTCCCGCCCGCAGCGCGGCCGCCGCGGCGAGCGCGTGCGCGTAGCCCGCCTCACGCCACAACGGGGGCTCGTCGGGCCCGGGCTCGGCACCCTTGCGCAGCCGCCCGAGCAGGCGGACCGCCCAGACCCCGACCGGCGGATGCCCGAGCACGCTCGCCACGGCCCGCGGATCGTGGGCCTCCGCGCGGGCCAGCAGGTCGAAGGCGTGCGCCAGCGGGGGCAGCGGCCCTTCGCCCTCGTCCGTCCCGCGTTCCGCTTCCGCGGCGGCCAGGGCCCGCAGCATGAGCATGCGCCGGCTGCGCTCCGCCGCCGCGATACGGGTCGCGGTGGGTGCGGTGACGCGGCCGGTGGCGATGGCCTCCAGGTCGGCGACCGGCACATGGTGCCGTGTCAGCACGGCAGGGCGGGCCGGTCGGGCGCGTCAGGTCCGTCGCATGGGGACAGCGGGCCGGACAGCACGGGCGGCCCGTGTTCGTGCCGTGGCTCCTGAGGGGCCGTGCCGCCGTGCTGTTCCGCGCCGAAGTGCGGACTGCCCTCCCCGCCGGCCACGACCTGCCCGACGGCGTCCTCGGTCAAATGCTCGAGCAGCGCGTTCTGCGCCGCCGCCACCAACGGGTCCCTCAGTGCCATGGCCTCCTGAAGGCCCCAACGGCTGAGATCGACAAGTCCGGTCTCGATGTCAGTCGTAGAAGTCCTCACGTCAAACTTCCCCCTGTCGGCTCCCGCTCGCGGCCCCGCGGCGCAGACCCACCTCCTTCCCATAGTGGCCCGTGGTCAGCCGCGCCGAAAGGGGCCCCGGTGGCCATCAAGGCTTGAATTGTTCGATTCATGGCCGGGGGAGACGGCATCCGGTGCCGCGGGCGGCCGTTGGCCAGGTGCTCAACTGGCGTGCCCTGTGGGGACATTGATGCGTTGTGGCGGTACGGGTCCCTGCCTCGGGCCACTTGCACCGCTTCTGTCGTACAGAGGCACATTCCTGACGGGCCGACATGAGCGCTCCCCGCGCCCCGTTGTCACGCAGCCGCGCCGACCGTCCCCCCGACGGCACCCGTGCGGACCCTCCCAACTCGCGCGCCCCGCGCGGTGCCCGCAGGGTGCGGAAATGTGACCCAGCAGCAACTTGCCCCGGCCCCCGCCACCGTCCCCGTCGCGGAGCCCGGAGCCGGACCACGTTCCCGCTCGGCCCGGCTCAGGGCGGCCGCCCCCCTGCTCACCGCACTCGGCCTGTTCGCCGTGGTCCGGCTCACCGGTGTCGCCGCGATGAGCTTCGCCGCCTCACTGACCGGAAAGCGCTCCACCGTCCTGCTCGGCCGGTCCTGGGACTCGGTCTGGTACCTCAGGATCGCCGCGGACGGCTACGGCCGCTCCATCCCCTACAAGCCGGGCATCATCTTCAACGACCTCGCGTTCTTCCCGCTCTACCCGGGCCTGGTCCGCGCGGTGCGGACCGTGCTCCCCCTCAGCGGCGGCGCCACCGGGATGCTCATCGCCTGGACCGCGTCCCTGGCCGCCGCGGCCGGGATCTACGCGATCGGGGTGCGCCTGCACTCCCGGCCGGCCGCCATCCTCCTCGTGCTGCTGTGGGGGCTGCTGCCGCACTCCGTGATCCTCACGATGGCGTACACCGAGCCGCTGCTCACCGCCTTCGCCGCGTGGTCCCTGTACGCGGTCCTGACCGGCCGGTGGATCTGGGCGGGCACGCTCGCCTCGCTGGCCGGGGTGTCCCGCCCCAACGGGTTCGCGGTCGCCGCCGCGGTCCTCGTCACGGCGGCGTACGAGGTGATCAGCAAGCGCGGCAGAAACGTTCCCCACAGGCTGTGGACAGGCGCGGCCATCGCCCCGCTCGGCTGGACCGGGTACGTGCTGTGGGTCGGTGTCCAGCGGGGCGATCCGCTCGGCGGCTACTTCGACGTGCAGCGGGACTGGGGTTCGCGCTTCGACTTCGGCGTCGGCGCGGTGCGCGTCGTACGGCATCTGCTGCTCAAGGGCGACCGCTTCGTCTACCCCATGACGGTCCTGATCGTCCTCGCCGCGGTGCTGCTGTTCGCGCTGCTCATCGCCGAGCGGGCGGCCCCGCTGCCACTCATCGTCTACAGCGGCGTACTCCTGCTCATCGCGCTCGGCGGCGCCGGCTTCTTCCCGTCCAAGCCGCGCTTCCTGCTGCCCGCGTTCCCGCTGCTGCTGCCGCTGGCCCTCGCGCTGGCGCGAACGGCGAAAGCCCGGCCGCGCAGCGCCCTCCTGGTGGTGGGCGCCCTGGCCGGGCTCTCACTTTCGTACGGGACGTATCTGGTCGCGTTCGCGCACAGGCCCCTGTAGGCGGTTACGGAAACCGCCTGCTCGTCGACTGCCTACTCGTCGTCGGACGGCTTCTCGTCGTCGGCGGAGTCCACGGCCTGCTCCAGGCCGAGCTGCTCGACCAGCCAGCGGTCGAACTCGATGGCGGCGCGCACCCAGCTGACCGTCGACGACACGAAGTGCTCCAGGCTGACGCCCGTACCGATGAGCATCTGCGCCTCACCGATGAGGCGGACCGTGCCGTCGTCGTGGGTGTGGCTGTAGACCTTGGGCCACAGGGTGCGGCGGTTCCAGTCGTCGATGGTCTCGAGGAGCGCCTGCTTGGTCTCGAGGTCGTGCGGGCGGTCGTAGAACGTCCGCACCGAGAAGACCTGCTGGTCGTCCTCGCCGCGGAACATGAAGTACGTGCGGAACTCCTCCCAAGGAGCCGCGAGGTCACCCTCTTCGTCGAGGACGTACTTGAGCTCCATCTGCTCCAGGAGCTGCTTGACGAGGTCCTGATCGGGGACGACGGGGCCCGCCGGTCCTGAGCCCTGCGGCTGCTCGGGCTGTCCCCCGAAGTTCGGAATCGAGGACGGGTCGATGCTCACGTGCTTGGTCCCTTCGTACGGATTCCGCCATCCTCCCCCATGCCGGGTGGGAAGTGACAACCCCCGACCGGTTGGATCGGCCGAGTTGTCGCCCCGACCCGGTCCGGCATCGGCGTCCGCCCCGCGTTACAGCGTCTTTCCGGCGGCCGGGCCCACGATCAGGCCGTCGCCGAAGGCGTCCACGCGGACCGTGTCGCCGTCGGTGACCTCGCCGGAGAGGATCTCCTTCGCGAGCCGGTCGCCGATCGCCGTCTGCACGAGGCGGCGCAGCGGCCGCGCGCCGTACGCGGGGTCGTTGCCCTCCTCCGCGAGCCAGGCCAGGGCCGCGTCGGAGACGTCCAGGGTGAGCCGACGCTCGGCGAGCCGCTTGGCGAGCCGGCCGATCTGGAGCTTCGCGATCCGCTCCAGCTCCTCCTTGTCCAGCGCGGAGAAGACGACGAGGTCGTCGAGCCGGTTGAGGAACTCCGGCTTGAAGGACGCCCGGACGACGTCCAGGACCTGCTGCTTCTTCTGCTCCTCGCTCGTCGCCGGCTCCGCCGGGCTGTGTCCGCTCAGGAACTGGCTACCGAGGTTCGAGGTGAGCACCAGGATCGTGTTGCGGAAGTCGACCGTGCGGCCCTGGCCGTCGGTGAGGCGTCCGTCGTCGAGCACCTGGAGCAGGACGTCGAAGACCTCCGGGTGCGCCTTCTCCACCTCGTCGAGCAGGACGACGCTGTACGGGCGCCTGCGCACCGCCTCGGTGAGCTGGCCGCCCTCCTCGTACCCGACGTAGCCGGGAGGAGCGCCCACGAGACGCGCCACGGAGTGCTTCTCTCCGTACTCGCTCATGTCGATGCGGATCATGGCCCGCTCGTCGTCGAACAGGAAGTCGGCGAGCGCCTTGGCCAGCTCGGTCTTGCCGACGCCGGTCGGGCCGAGGAACAGGAAGGAGCCGGTGGGCCGGTCGGGGTCGGCGATCCCGGCGCGCGTACGACGCACGGCGTCGGACACCGCGCGTACGGCCTCGCTCTGCCCGATCAGGCGCTTGCCGAGCTCGTCCTCCATCCGCAGCAGCTTCTGCGTCTCGCCCTCCAGGAGCCGCCCGGCCGGAATGCCGGTCCAGGCCGCCACCACATCCGCGATGTCGTCCGGGCCGACCTCCTCCTTGACCATCGTGTCGGCCTTGGACGCCTCCACCTCTTCCTCAGTGGCGGCCGCCAAGTCCCTTTCCAGGGTGGGGATCTCGCCGTAGAGGAGCTTGGAGGCGGTGTCGAAGTCACCGTCGCGCTGGGCGCGCTCGGCCTGGCCGCGCAGCTCGTCGAGCTTCTCCTTCAGCTCACCGACGCGGTTGAGGGACTGCTTCTCCTTCTCCCAGCGGGCGGTGAGGCCGCGCAGCTCCTCCTCCTTGTCGGCGAGGTCGCGCCGCAGCTTCTCCAGGCGCTGCTTGCCGGCCGGATCCGTCTCCTTGGAGAGCGCCAGCTCCTCCATCTTCAGCCGGTCGACGGCGCGCTGGAGCTCGTCGATCTCGACGGGCGACGAGTCGATCTCCATGCGCAGCCGGGACGCGGCCTCGTCCACGAGGTCGATGGCCTTGTCCGGCAGGAAGCGGGACGTGATGTACCGGTCGGAGAGCGACGCGGCGGCGACGAGCGCGCCGTCGGCGATCTGGACCTTGTGGTGGGCCTCGTACCGGCCCTTGAGGCCGCGCAGGATCGCGATCGAGTCCTCGACCGTCGGCTCGGCGACCAGCACCTGCTGGAAGCGGCGTTCCAGGGCCGGGTCCTTCTCGATCCGCTCGCGGTACTCGTCGAGCGTGGTCGCGCCGACCATGCGCAGCTCGCCGCGCGCGAGCATCGGCTTCAGCATGTTCCCCGCGTCCATGGACGAGTCGCCGCCCGCCCCGGCCCCGACGACCGTGTGCAGCTCGTCGATGAACGTGATGACCTGCCCATCGCTCTCCTTGATCTCGGAGAGAACGGTCTTGAGGCGCTCCTCGAACTCGCCGCGGTACTTCGCGCCGGCGACCATCGCGCCCAGGTCCAGCGAGACGAGCCGCTTGTTCTTGAGCGACTCCGGCACGTCCCCCTTCACGATCCGCTGGGCGAGCCCCTCGACGACGGCGGTCTTGCCGACACCGGGCTCACCGATCAGGACGGGGTTGTTCTTCGTACGGCGGGACAGCACCTGCACCACGCGCCGGATCTCCTGATCGCGCCCGATGACGGGGTCGAGCCTGCCCTCGCGCGCGGCGGCGGTGAAATCGGTGCCGAACTTCTCCAGGGCCTTGTACTGGCCCTCGGGGTCGGGTGTGGTCACCCGGCGCCCTCCCCTGCTCTTCTCGAAGGCGGCGAGCAGCTTCTCGGCGCTCGCCCCCTGTTCCGTCATGACGTCGGCGACCGTGCCGCCCTTCGCGGCGATCCCGATGAGCAGATGCTCGGTGGAGAGGTACTCGTCCCCGAGCTCCTCGGCGCGCTGCGCCGCGTCCGCGATGACCGCCAGCAGGTCCCGGTTGGGTCCGGGCGGCGCGACGGTCGAACCGGTCACGCTGGGCAGCGCGCCGAGGACCCGCTCGGCCCCGGACCGCACTGCGGCCTGATCGGCTTCGACGGCCGTCAGCAGATCCGTGATGTTCTCGTTCTCTTGCCGTCCTCGGCCCTCGAGAAGCGCCAGAAGCAGATGCGCGGGAGTCAGATCCGCGTGCCCTGCGGACACGGCCCGACTGGTGGCCACGTTGATCGCGTCCCGGCTCCGGTTCGTCAGCTCGGCATCCACGTGCGCACTCTCCTCCTTGCGTATACCTCTCCAGCACACTGACCCTGTCAGCATACACAAAGTTGAGTCGATTCCACTCAAGGGTACGAGCCGGATACCCCGGGGCGGGATATGTCCTGGAACGGGGATATCTTCCGGAGCATGGCCAAGCGGAACGACCCCCTGAACCCCGACCCGACCTTCCTCGGATTCTGGCGGGAGCGGCACCTGTGCACGCTGACGACCCTGCGCCCCGACGGCACCCCGCACGTGGTGCCGGTCGGCGTCACGTACGACCCGGAGGCGGGCCTCGCGCGGGTGATCGCGAACAAGTCGAGCGCGAAGGTGTCGCACGTGCTCGCGGGGTCGGGAACGGCGGAGGGCGGGGCCCGGGTCGCGGTCTGCCAGGTCGACGGCCGGCGCTGGGCGACGCTGGAGGGCCTCGCGGTGGTCCGCACGGAGCCGGACCGCGTCGAGGAGGCGGTGCGCCGGTACGCGGAACGCTACGAGCGCGTGCCCGCGCCCAACCCGGACCGGGTGGCCATCGAGATCACGCTGACACGGGCGACGGGAAACGGGTCGCCGTCGTGACGGTGGCGCAAAGCTGCAGCGGCGCCACCGTGTTCAGGTCCACGGTGACGCCGCTGCGGGGGGAAGCACCTGCGCGATCTACAACGACGGGGGAATCGCGTCAGGCACTGCGGGGGGTGGCTGAGGCAGTACGCGGAACCTCTGGTCCCGCCTCCCGATCCAGCTGGTGGTCACGCTGGTCGAGGTTGACGAAGACCATTCCGTACCTGACGGCACACCGCACGGGCTGCGGGGCGCCCCGAGGGCGGCGAAGACACCGGTAGGCCCGGATCTCCTCGTCGTCGAACTCGTCCCGCACGACGACGATCGGCTCACCGAACAGGGTGACCATCAACGAATCGCCGCGATGAGGAATCGCCGTGGCGAGGTCGATGAAATGCCACCCGGACCGGTAGGCGGTCGCCATCTCACGGCGGAATGTTCTGTCGTCGGGGGGTGTCGTCATACGTCCGCGTCCACGGGAGCGACACTCCAGGAAAGATCCGGAGGCGCGATGCTCTCTCCGGCGGACACGTGAGTGGCGGGTGTGCCACTCCAGGAGAGGTCCTGGGTGCTGAGCACACCGAAAGCCAGACCGGCGGAGAAGGCAACAGCCATCACCGAGCGAAGCATTTTCTTGCACATAGTGGGCTTCGTCCTCACTTCCATGGCTTCTCTCCCCCGACTCACTAGACGATGGCTCATTCGGCCATCCAAACACCACAGGATCGATGCATCATGTTCCTGCACGTTCAGGACCCTGGGGGGTGGATCTATGACCATGAATGACGCACAACGGACACATCCTCATGCCACGACTGAACTGTGCGACGAGGGCAGGCGGCTGTACGCCAGTGCTCTGCGTTCCGGACGCGTCGCCCGAAGCGAAGCGACCGCCGCTCCCTGCCTGATGGATTTCGCCCTTCTCCACCCAGACCCGGATGACGCCGACTGGCTGCGCCCGGTTCCTCCCGCCGCCGCCCTGGCACAGCGCCTCCACCCCATCGAACGGGAAATCCAGGAGCGGAGAAGCCTGGCGGTCGAACTGACCGAATACTTCGAGCCATTCATGGCCATCAGTGCGCAGGATCAGCCGACGACGCACGCCGTCACCGTGCTCGAGGGAATCAACAGGATCAATTCGGCCATCGAACTCGCCATCGCCGAGTGCCAGTCGGAGATCCTCACGGTCCAGCCCGGCGGCGGCCGCAGCGAGCACTCCCTGACGGAGGCGCTCGAACGGGGCGAGGCGGTCATCGCGCGCGGCATCACGATGCGCACGCTCTACCAGCACACGGCCCGGCACAGCCAGGGAACTCTCGTGTACGCCGAGCACATGGCCAAGGGGAACGTAGAGATACGCACCCTTGAGGAACTCATAGAGCGGCTGATGGTCTTCGACCGGACCGTCGCGTTCATACCGGTCCCCGGAGACCACCCGGTCGCCCTGGAACTCCGGCATCCGGGCCTCGTCGACTACATGGCCAAGGTCTTCGAGCAACTGTGGCGCCGTGGGGTCCCCCTCCTGGAGGAGACCCCCTACGCGCCCCCGACCGACGGCATCACCGGAGTCCAGCGGTCGATCGCCAAACTGCTCATCGAAGGCCACGTGGACGAGGCGATCGCCCGCCGCCTCGGCATGAACGTCCGCACCTGCCGCGCCCACATCGCCAAGCTCGCCGCCGCGCTCGGCAGCGGAAGCCGCGCGCAACTCGGCTTTCTGATAGCGCAGTCGGGAATCCTCGACCAGGATCACTGAATGCCGAAGGAGGAGAGCCACACGTGACCGCCGAGGTCCATCCCCATGGAGTCGAGGAGCTGTGCGCGGCCGGCTCCCAGCTGTACGCGCGCGCTCTGCGGGAAGGCCGTATCCACCGCGAGGACGCCGACCCCACGCCCTGCCTTCTCGAATTCGGCCTCCTGCACACCGCCGCCGACGACATCCAGTGGCTCACACCCGTCGCGCCGGCCGTTGCCCTGCCCGGTCTCCTGCGCACCATAGAAGACGAGATCGCCCAGCAGCGCCGCCGCGAAGCCCGCCTGGCAGAGACGTTCGCGCCGCTGATGGCCCTCGACGCACAGCGCGCCGCCGTCCCCCACGCCCCCATGCTCACGGTGCTGCTCGGCTTCCAGCGCATCAACGACGCCATCGGCGAAGCCATGGCGGAGTCCGCGGCGGAGCTGCTCACCATCCAGCCCGGCGGGAACCGCCCCCCGACGCTCCTGGCGGCGGCCCTGCCGCGCGAACAGGAAATGCTGGCCCGCGGCTGCCGTATGCGCACCCTCTACCAGCACACGTCCCGTCACTCGCCCGCGGTGCTCGCCCACTACGAGCAGTTGGAGGGCGACGTCGAGGTCCGCACCCTGGACGAGGTCACCGAACGGCTCATCCTGCTCGACAGGAGCGTCGCGTTCATCCCGGCGAACCCCGACCGCACGGTCGCCCTGGAGATCCGGCACCCCGCCCTGATCGCGTACCTGGTCACGACCTTCGAACGGCTGTGGCGCCTGGCCACCCCCATGTTCCCCGACACGGGCCGGGGAACCCCGGTCACGAGCGGTGTCCCCACCCGTCAGCGGACCATAGCCGGGCTGCTGATCGAGGGTCACAACGACGCCGTCATCGCCGAACGCCTGGGCATGAACATCCGCACCGTCCGCGTCCACATCGCCAAGCTCGCCAGCACGCTCGGCAGCGACAGCCGCGCCCAGCTGGGCTATCTCATCGGCCAGTCCGGAATGCTGGAACACGACCGCTGACCTCAGGTCCGGGACTGCGGGTCGAGGCCCGCGACGGTACGAAGAACCGCGGCCCGGGGCCGAGTTCACGATCTCCCGCGGCTGAGCGGACACGGCGCCCCGCACCAAGGGGAGGGGCGCCGTGCGATCCGCCGGCCTACTTCAGCCCGATCCGCCCGCAGTCCGCCGCGTACTTCGTCGTGCAGATGTCCCCGACCTTGTAGATCCCGTCCTTGACCACCGTCGACTTGATGTTGCTCTTCGTCATCGGGACGACCTGGACCAGGAGTGACGGCACGCTGGGGGTCGTGGGGCTGTCGACGCGGTCCTTCGCGAGCGCGTTGAACTCGATGTCGCGCTGCTGCGCGATGAGGACGGCCATCTGCGCGGCCGTGGACGCCTCTTCCGGGTACGGCTTGTAGACCGTCATGTACTGATCGCCCGTCACGATGCGTTGCACAGCGGAGAGTTCGGCGTCCTGACCGGTCACCGGCGGGAGACCGGTGACACCGGCGGCCTTGAGTGCGGTGATGACGCCGCCCGCCATGCCGTCGTTCGCGGAGTAGACACCGGCGATGTTCTGCGCGCCGACGGCCTGGATGGCGGCCGCCATGTTGGCCCGCGCGTTCTCCGGCTTCCAGTCCTTGGTGTCGTACGACTTCGAGATCGTCACCTGGTCCTTGAGCTCGGCCAGGGCGCCGTCCTTGTAGAGCGCGGCGTTCGGGTCGGTGACCGAGCCGTTCATCATGACGATCCGGCTGTTCTTGGACGCCTTGCTGCCCAGCGCCTTGAGGAGCGCCATGCCCTGCACGTGGCCGACCTGGTCGCTGTCGAACGACACATAGCCGTCGACGGGACCCTCGGCCAGGCGGTCGTAGGCGATGACGGGGATGCCCGCGTCCTTGGCCTTCTTGACCGATCCCGCGATGGACTTGGAGTCGACCGCGTCCAGGATGAGTACGTCGACCCGGTCGGCGATCATCTGGTCGACCTGTCTCTCCTGTCGCTTCGCGTTCTGTTCCGCGTTGGCGTAGAGGACCCGGCCCTTGCCGCTGGTGAGGCCCTCGACTTCCTTCTTGATGTGCGGATAGTCGAACTTCTCGTAGCGGGCGGTCTCCTTCTCCGGCAGGAGGACACCGATCTTCAGGTCCTGGTTCTGCCGGGCGGACGCCTTGCCCGCGGAGTCGCTCTCCGGCTCGAGCCAGCTGCTCCCGCACCCGGTGAGAGCCACTGCCATGGCGGACGCGACGCCGACAACGACGGCGCGCTTCGTACGCGGATTCACTTTCCATACCTCCCTGAAGTGACCGCGTCGTTGCGGCCGAGGTGGCTGGAAGCCAACTCCGCCCAACACACAGCGTCAAGAGGTGAATCCCTACCGAGACGAAAACGGGTCGGCGCGTTCCAGTGATGAATTCAGCCGTACTGCGGGTAACCCCAGACGCCGCACAGGTCACAGCGCTTCTACCGCGTCACGTCCACCGTCACCGTGAGCAAACTCACGGGTTGAACACATACCCTCCGCGCCCCGCACCGGCCTCCTCCCCAGCACCTTCACGACGCCCGTGCCTGTCTCCGGCGGCTCGTCCGAGCCGGGCGGATCCCCTTTACGCACTCCGACCCCACCGGCACACTGACCACGCATCAACCCGTCAGCCGTCCGGTGCCCCCCTCCCCGGGCCGACGGGCTCCTCCTGCCGGTCCCGAGGAAGACAGGAGCACCATGAGACGCTCCACCCTGCTCACGCGCGCCCTGGGTACCGGGGCGCTGGCCGCCGCTGCGACCTCTCTGGCTCTGGTCTACGTACCGGTCACCCCGTCGGCCCCACGTCTCGACGTCGTCGGGGCACTGGTCGCGAGCGCCGTACTCACGGCCGCATGGGCGCTGGCGTGCCCCACCGCGCCCCGCCTGACGGCCCCGGCCACGTCCCCACCCGCCGAGCCCCCGCCCCTGCCGGCCCGACTCCCGTCGCCTCCCCGTGACTTCGGGCGGGCGACGGGCACCGTACTGATCGCCCTCACCCCCTGCACCCTGGCCTGGCTCGCCATGAGGGGTGGCACGTTCATCGGCACCTTCCTCTTCTTCCTCACCCTGTTCGCCACGCTGAAGTTCGCCACGGTCCTGCGCCGCTCGGCGTCGCCGAAAGTCTTCCGGGACAGGGTGCGCGTGCTGATCGAGGACGCCGCCGCGGGCGAGGTGCACGCGGTGCGTGTACGCGTCGGGCGACCTCTGCTCCTGCGCTACAGCGAGCGCGGCGACCGCCCGGGCCAGATCTCCGTCACACAGGAGCACAGTCTCCTCCTCCACGACGCAGGCGGCGACGAGATCCCGCTCTCGACGACGGAGGTCAGCGAACTCGCCCGCGCGGGAGAGCTGTTGAGCGGTGCCCAGGGCTGGCTGATGTGGTCACGCCGCTACAAGCTGATCGAGAGCATGCAGCCGGTGGCATTCGTGGCCGACCACGACGGCACCACGATCCTGGGCCTGACGAACCCCGCCGAAGTCACCTACCGCACCGCCACCCACAGCGCCCGCGATCCCCGCCCCACCACCCGCGACCGCAGGGCCCGCCCCCTGCGCCGCAACGCCAAGTTCCGCCTGCCGGTCCACGGCCCCATCGCCGCCGGCGCCCTCCTCGCGGCCCTCCTCTGCCTGCCCGTCCTCCTCCTCGGCACCGACGGCCTGCCGGCCCTGCTCACCTGGCTGTTGTGCGGCCTGGCGGCGGCCACCTTCGTGTACGGGGTGCTGCGCGGGGTCGGCGCGAACCTGGACTCCGTGGTCAAGGACACCCGGTGGACGGTGCGGGACGAGCAGGATCCGTCGATCACGTGACGTGGCATGGCATGACGTGATGGCGGCACGGTCAGGTGCGGCGTCGGGCGGCAGCCGGGGCAGGCAGCAGTCCGGTTCCTCCTCCGGTTCCGGCGGCTCCGACGGCGGGGTCGGTGGCGGGGCGGGAGGCGGGGGCGGAGGGTCCTGGTGACTGCCGGGCCGTCGGCGGTCGCACGCTTCGGGTTGTTGTGCCTGCCGTGAGCGTGGAGGTCGCAACAGGCGTATGAGGAGGGATCACCGTGTACGAGGACGCAACACCGGCACCACCATGGCGCCGCAAGAACCGCCTGCTGAAACAGCGGCCCGTGTGGACGGCCCTCACGGAAGCCGACCGGCACCTGCGCCTCACGGACACCCCCGTGGGCGGCTGGCTCACCGAGCGGTACGCCGTGCGCGCCGATCTCGACCGGCTCAGGGCGTACGACCTGGCCACCGGCATCGTCCGCTGGACCAGACCGCTGCCGGCACCGCACACGCTCGACACCGTGTCCCCCGACGTGGACAACGACACCGTGCTCCTCCTCCACTTCGACGACTCGAGCTGGTCCACCGACGGCCGTATCACCGCCGTCGATCTCACCAACGGCAGACAACAGTGGTCCCGCCCGGTCGACCCCGACGTCACCGTGCACCGCAGCTACGGGAGACCGAACACGGCACTGAGCGCGCGCACGGGCGGCGCCCACGCCGACGACCGACACCTCCTCCGCTTCGCACCCGACACAGGCACCACGCAGTGGCGCCGCCCCGCACCCTCCAAGGCAGCGCTGCTGAGCACCTGGGTCGTCAGCCTCGAACCGTTGGTCGTGATCGTGGAGAGCCCCGGCCCGCGCGTCCATCAGGAGATTCGCGTCCACGACGGCACCGGAGAACTGACCTCCCGCTTCCGGCTCCCCGCCCCGTACACCGAGCTCAACCCTCCCGCCCTGGTACTCAACGGGCTCCTCATCGCCGAGATGCGCCGCCCCGAACGGTCCGAGCACACCAAGCGGCTCGTAGCTGTCGACCTGTCCACCGGCAAGCCCCGCTGGGAGTGGCGCGCCGGTTACGACGTCGTACGGGATCTGACAGCGCACCGCGGCCGGCTCCTGGTCCTGCACGCCGCAGGCCACCGCGTCGCCGCTCTCGACCCGGCAACGGGAAACACGGTCATGCGCCGCTTCCTGTGGGGCGACGGCGGCCGTCTGCTGCGGGCCGCCGACGCCCACTTCGCCGTGTTCAACAACGCGGACGCCCGGCGCCCGTTGCGGCTCTTCCGCTGGCGATGAACGCCGAGCAGTCGGGCGAGGAAGAGTTCGGCGATTTCACGGTTCACGTCACTTAGCGTGGCCGCGCCCGCTGCGCAGCTTTTGTCCAGGGCTGTACGGGCTGTCCAAGACGCTTTATGGGTACGGCCGTTGGCGGAACATGGCGGGGAGTTCGGCGGACTGGAGATGCGCGCGGATGACTGAGGCGACGGGCAGTGACGGCTGGGAGATCGAACCAGGTGATGAGCAGGGCGCGGCGGTGGTGGCGCTCGTGGGCCGACTACTGAGGGCCCGCCGGGAGGCGGCGGGACTCAAGGCACCTGAGCTGGGTTCGGCCATGGGCTACGGCGAAGGGATCATCTACAAGGTCGAGGCCGGCGCACGGATTCCCCGGCCTGAGTTCCTCGACAAGGCGGACGAGGTACTGAAGACCGGCGGGCTCTTCAGGGACATGAAGCCGGCTGTGGCGGAGATCCGGTATCCGAAGAAGGTGCGGGACATCGCACAGATGGAGGCGAAGGCCGTTGAACTGACGGCGTACTGGACCCACAGACTGCACGGTCTGCTCCAGACCCCGGAGTACGCGCAGGCCCTCTTCTCCATGCGCCGCCCCACTCTGCCGTCGGAGCAGATGGAGCGCGCCATGGCCGGACGCACGGCCCGTAAGTCGATCTTCGAGCGCGATCCGGCGCCCGACCTCAGCTTCATCCAGGAAGAGGTGACGCTACGACGGCCGATCGGAGGGAAGATGGTGTTGCGGCGTCAGCTCGAACACCTGCTGGAACTCGGTCAGTTGCGTACCGTCGAAATCCAGGTGATGCCGACGGACCGCTCGGACCACGCCGGAATGAGTGGAGACATGGAGGTGCTGAAGTTCAGGGAGGGGACGGCGATCGGGCGCTGTGACGGCCTCTATTCCGGACGGCCCGTCTCCGACCCCAAGCAGCTCCGTAGCGTCGAACTGAGGTGTGGCATCATCCGGGCTCAGGCTCTCTCGCCAGGGGAGTCACTGGCCTTCATCGAGCAAGTGCTGGGAGAACTATGATCCGCGAGACCACCGCCGGGGACCCTTCCGAACTGGCCTGGTTCAAGAGCAGCTACAGCAGCGGCGGCGACGAGCCCGACTGCGTAGAGGTCGCCCACACCCCCGGCACCGTCCACGTCCGCGACTCCAAGAACGCCGCCGGCCCCCGGTTCACCGTGACCGGCACCGCCTGGGCGGACTTCCTCACCTACGCCCAGGAACGCTGAAGCCGCCGCTCACCACCCGCGTACAACCCCGGGGCCCCCTCGCATGTCTTGATCGTCATGACATCCGCCAGACCCATCGCAGCCGCGGCCGTGATAGCAGCCACCGCGGGCGGGCTGCTCTGCGCCGTCGCCCCGGCTGCCGACGCCGCAGAGGTCAGTTGCACCTCGCCTGTCTTCAAGCGGGAGTTCTTCGCGAACACCAGCTTCTCCGGTACGCCGAAGAGGACGGACTGCGACTCGAAGATCGACCAGGACTGGGGCACCGGCGCTCCCGCTTCCGGCCTGCCCACGAACTACTTCGGCGTGCGATGGAGCGTGACCCGCGACTTCGGCTCGGGCGGCCCCTTCGCCCTGCCCGTCGAGACCCGGGACGGCGTCCGCGTCTATCTCGACGGCGTGCGCAAGGTCGACATCTGGAAGAACGTGTCGACGACGCAGTCCAAGACGGTCAATGTCACGATCCCCGCCGGGAAGCACACCCTGCGGGTCGACTTCGTGAACTGGACGGGCTCCGCCAACGTCAAGTTCGCCTACACGCCCCGCACCTCGGCATCCGTCGACAGTACGGCTCCGCGCACGCCGACCGGGACGAAAGTCTCGTACAGCACCGACACCAGGATAACGGCGGTGAGTTGGGGCAAGAACGTGGAGATGGATCTGGGCGGGTATCGCGTGTACCGACGGCCTGACGCCTCCACCACCTGGACGAACATCAGCGGCGACCTCTCCGCCACCAGCACCGCCTACAGCGACACCCCACCCGCCGACGGCACGAAGTTCTTCTACCGCGTCCGGGCCGTCGACAAGGCGGCCAACCGCTCCGCCGCCACCACCGAGCAGGGCATCACCACCGTGGACAAGCTCGCGCCGGGCGCCCCCGGCGGCCTGAAGGCCACGCGGATCGAGGGCGGCGCCGTCAGGGTGGACTGGCAGACGGCCACCGGCGCCTCCGCCTACCAGGTCCTCCGCTCGGCCACCGCGGGCGGGACGTACACCGCCGTGTCCGACTGGCTGACCGACCCGTCCTTCCGCGACACGCCCTCCTTCGCGACCACACACCGCTGGTACTACCGGGTCGTCGCGCGCGACGCCGCGGGCAATGTCTCCGGCCCGTCCAGCACCGCCGACACGGGCGCTCCCGACAGCACCCCGCCCGGTCAGGTGCAGGGCATCACCGCGGACGCCACCACGGCGGGCAACAGCGTCAGCTGGCAGGCCGGCACGGACGACACCGCGCACTACGAGGTATGGGTGACGACACCGGAGGGCCCCGACCCCGCCGGACCTCGAATCGTCCTCGGCACCTCGTACCTGGACGCTACGGCGGCAGTCGGCGTCCGCACCGAGTACCGCGTGTACGCGGTCGACACCGACGGGAACATCTCCCCGGCCTCGGAGGCGGCGACGGCCGTGCGCCCGGCGGCCTCCGCGCTGGCCGCGCCCGGCAACCCGACCGCGCTCCCGCTGGACGGCGCGACCCGACTGTCCTGGCCGTCGGCCGACAGCATTGAATACCGCGTGTACCGCCGCACGGACCCGAACGGAGCCTGGACCCTGCTGACCCCACGGCCGGTCACCGCCCTGGTCTTCGACGACACGACGGCCCCGGCGGGCGACTCCTGGTACTACGTGACCACCGTCGACCGAGACGGCCTCGACTCGGCTCCTTCGAACACCGTCACCCTGCAGCGCCGGACCCCGGCCACCCCGGACGCGCCCGCTGCTCCGACCCTCACTCTGTCCGCGCCGTTCACGGAGTGCACCGCGAACGACTGCGCCGGGCACGGCTACGGACAGGACGTCACCGTCACGGCGACACCCGCGGCGCAGCCGGGCCATGTGGCGGGCGGCTACCGATGGGTGGTCAGCGGTCCGGGCGGGTTCGTGAAGAACACCACCGATCCCACACTGACGTGGCGTCCGACCGGCACCGGCGTCTACACGGTGCAGGCCGAGACGAGTGACGCGTACGGGCGCTACGGACCGTCCGCGACCATCACCTTCAAGGTCGGCTGAGAGCCGCGGCACGACGGGGCCCCGGAAGTCGACACCTCCGGGGCCCCTCGCGATACCCGGGTCAGGGCCAGAGCCAAGACCCGGGCCAGGCTCACGTTCTCGGCCGGCGCTGAACTATCGCCTCCTCTAGAACGCGGCGATGGCGATCCCGAAAAAGACCACCGGATACAGCGCTGTGAGCAGACTGATGGGCAGGCCGATCAGCACGTACACGAGGAAGAGGAGCGACTTGGCGACGATGCCTCGCCGGGCATTCACGCGATCCTTGTCGAGAGGGTCGTAGGTCACTTCGATCCGGTCCGGATCCCGCGCGACGATCCTGCCCCCGCCGCGGTACTCGTGCCGGGTTCCCCCGACCTCCTCGAAGGCGTACACCTTGGTGGACGAGAGAACGCCATCGCTGTCGCGGTCGAAGTCGGTCCGGTCGTACGTCGCCTCCACGGTGATCCCGCGCCGGCGCAGCACCCACCAGTCCCTGGTCGCGTTCCACACCCCGACCGTGATCGCGTATCCGGTGAGGAACGGCGTGTAGGACACCACCCACCCGAGGACGAGCCCGCCCTCACCCGTGGCAGACGTCAGGCAGAGCCCCAGCACGAACAACCCGCCGAGGGCCCACCAGAGGCCCCGCCCCTCGCCCGGCGGCCGTCGCCCGCGCGGCGGCCTCGGCTCGTACGACACCGCCGCACGGCCACTGCGCCGGGGCTGGGCCGCATCCCGTACCGGTAGCGCCGAGTTGACCGCGTCGGCGAACGCCTTGGCGGCCGTGCGACTGGAGGGACGCAGGCGGTACGTGACGGGGTCGGTCTCGTCGGGGGCGGCGGTGAGGACGATCTCGATACCGCGCCGCCCGTCCGCCCCGCGCGGCCGGACCGTCTCGATCGCGGTCAACGGAATGCGCAGGCTCAGCCCGGTCCCGAACCGGTCAAGGACGACGGCGCCCCGCCGCAGGCGCGCGGTCGTGAGGCGGCTGCGCAACACCTGTTCGGCCACGCCCGGAGCGTAGGGCATGGGCATGACGCGCCGGAAGGGGACGCCGGGCGCCTACGGCCGGTCCCGCCCCCGCGGTCTGAACCGGTGCGGCATCAGCTCCCGGACCTCCGCTTCGGCCGCGCCGACGATGGGCAGCGGGTGATCGTCGTCGTCGGGGGCGCGGTCGTGCTCGCCTTCGCCCCGGGCGCGTTCGCGCTCCGCAAGGCGTAAGCGCCGATCGCTCACCGGGGGAGCAGGCCGAGCCTCGCCGTTCTCCCCGGAGACCGACCGCTCATGCTCCTGCCAGCCGAGGCGGAACCAGTCGAGCCGCTCGCGCTCGACCTCCTCGGCGGTGACTATTCGGACCGCATCCGGACCCAACTCGGCTATCTTCCTGCCGAGTTCGGCGACCAGCTCCCCGGTCAGATGTCTCTCCTCGTCCCGCCGGGGAAGCGGTTCGACCGCATCCTCGGTGTGGCCACGCGCGGAGGAATCCCGCCCCGCGCCGGGCTCATCGCCACGCATACGACCTGGTTCTCCTTCCCCCGCGGGACTGACTGCTGACCGCCCTTTCAGCCACCTTCGGGCAGGAACTGCTTCGCCACCCGGACGAAGGTCTCCCGCAGCTCAGGCGGTACCCCCATCCTCCGGGCCGCCTCCTCAGGTGACAGACGCGGCCCGTCGGCCTCCGTATTCCCTTGCGTCGCACCGCCAACCGGCAGGTCCGCCTCGCTCAGGCGCCCGGACCGGATCAGCATGTCGCGCAGCGGCACGCCCAGCGCGGCCGCGAGCCGCCGCATCGTCTCCAGGTCCGGCATGCTCTGCCGGTGCAACAGCCTGCTGACGGCGGCCCGATGGACACCCGCGTCATCCGCGAGCCTCGACCTGCCGCCGCCGCGCGGGCTGTCGATCGTGTAGCCGCGCTCGCGCATCAGGCCTTCGATCCAGGACGCGAACGCCTCAAGACCTGACGGCCCGCCACCGCGCCCAGCGTCCTCCTCGATGTGGGCTCGGGCCCACGAGCCACCGCTCATGATGCTGATCTCCCCTCGTCGCGGCCACAGCGTACCGAGCGCGCACGCATCAAAGGTGCGCGCGTACGCACACGGCGGGGAAATCTGAACAACTCGCAGGTGGCGTCGCCTGGTTGGAGTCTCTGGGCACCACTCCTCTCTCGCCTCTCACCCACTCACTTACTTGCGGACGCGCACGCAACGTGTCACTCTCGTCACGCGTTCGCATGTGTCGAACAAATATTCCCATACGTGGGGAGGCGCTGCACGTGTCAAGCCCGATGATTCTTTCCGCATCGCCGCTGACCAGCGGTTACACCCGGTACGACGATGAACTCGACTGGCGCAGGTCCGCCGCCTGTGCCGGACTACCCCAGCGTCACGTCTTTACACGGAGCCCCTCCGAAGCCGCACCTACGTTGCGAGTCTGCAATCAGTGCCCGATCAGGGCGGAGTGCGAGGCCGTGGTCGACCCGGCCCACACCTGGTTCGACGGTGTCTGCGCGGGGCGGCTGTGGCGCAACGGACGAGTGGTTGATACGGACACACCGGAAGAGAGCGAGGACAGGCGATGACCGCAGGTGCGCGTACCGACAACGAAGCCCTGGCGTGGTTACGCGCCCTCGCCGAGCGATTCCCTTTGCTGCTCGCCGAGTTGGCGCCGTCGCCCGCCGCCGGGACCCCGCGGCCGGGCAGCCCCGGCAGCCAACGCACCGGAGGCGGCCGCGCCCCGCTGCGGCTCTACGTCTCCGACACCCTGCGGGACGTGACCGACGGCGTGGTCGAGCTGGAGGAGGCGGTACGCGAACGGCTCGCGCTGCGGCCCGCTCGGCCCGCCCCCGTGCCCGTACGCCTGCGCCGCCTCGCCGAACTCCTCGACCGGGTCGCCGACGCCCCTGATCTGTACGCCCACGTGACCAGCGAGGCGCGGCGGATGGCCGGCCGGTGCGCCCGGGCGACCGGCGACCCGGAGCAGCTCGTGCGGATCCCCGGGCGCTGCCCCGCCTGCGATTCCGTGTCGCTGCGGGCCCTGCCGGAACGGGCCGTCGTGATGTGCGTGAACCCGGTCTGCCGTCACGTGCTCGACGCGCTCCACGAGGAGGGTTCCGAATGACGTACGTGACCGGAGACCTGGCCGCCACCGAAGCGGGGGTGGCCCCCGCGACCATCCGCAAGTGGGTGCAGCTCGGGCATCTGCGGACGGCGGGCAGGCAGGGGCGGCGGAGGCTGTACCGGCTTGAAGACGTGTTCGCCGCGGAGCGGGTCGCGCACGGCAGGAGCGAGCGACCACGTCGCGACGAGTGAACCGCGAAGAAACACAGGGAGAGGGCCCGTCGATGGCACGTCGACGGGCCCTCTCCCTGTGCCTGAAGTCAGGCGCTGACCAGACCGGTTGCGGGATTCGGCCCCCCGGATCACACTTGAAGCAGCGGCAGAGCTGCGCCCACCACCCGGGCGGCGGACCTGCCGCTTTGTGTTGCCCGGACCCTTGCCCGGACTCCCTCGTCGCGGTCGCGGTCCGGGCACGAACCCACCCCAACCTCCCTTCTCCGAAGGAGAGTCCATGTGGCCGTTCTGAACTTTCCCGACGTCGAGATGCTCGTCGTCACCTTCCTCAAGAACCGCGCCGAGCTGGCCGGGACGACCGTAGACAACCGGCCGCCCAGCGGCTTCGACGGCACCCAGCAGGTCGTCCTCGTCTCGCGCACCGGTGGTACGTGGATCGACGACCTCTACCTCGACCATCCGATCGTCGACCTCGAGGTGTACGCCGCCGGCAAGACGACGGCCCACACGATCTCGCTCGCCGCACGCGCCTGCGTCCATGAACTCCAGGGCACGGCCTACGGAACGGCGATCGTGACCGACGTGTCGGAGGCGGAGGGGCCGCGCTGGTACCCCGACTACAACCGTCCCGCGAGCAACCGCTATCTCACCCGGCTCCAGCTCTCCATCCGCCCTGCCTGACCCGCTCATCCGGCAATCCAGACCTCGTGAAGGAGCCACCCCATGGCCTCTCCCAACACCAGCTCCCAGATTCGCGTCCCGGGTACCGGCAAGGTGCTCGTCGCCGCTTACAACCCGACCACTCCGGCCGCCGCGCCCGCCGACACCGGTGTTCCCTGGGCGGCCGCGTGGACCGAGCTCGGATACACCTCCACCGACGGCGTCAAGCTCGCCAAGAAGGACAAGATCGACCAGGTGGACGGCTGGCAGTCGGTGAGCGCGCTGCGTTACATCTACTCCGACCGCGAGCTCACTCTGAAGTTCCAGCTGATGCAGTTCAACAAGAACACTCTGCCGTTCTTCATGGGCGGCGGTGCCACGGCGACCGCGCCGACCCCGGCCGAGGCCGGCACCTACAAGTACGACCTCACCACCAACCCGGCCGCCGACGAACGCTCCCTCGGCTTCGAGTTCACCGACGCCCAGGGCGGCACCGCGGTCGTCTACCGCCTGATCGTCCCGCGCGGCCAGGTCACGGACACCGAGGAGATCTCGATGACCCGCACCGGGGCCATGAAGCTCGGGATCACCTTCACCGCGTTCGCCCAGGACGACACGACGAAGCCGCTGGCGACGTGGCTGATGAAGGACGGGGCGTACGCGTAACGGGTCCCGCCCGGCACCAGGAGGCCCGGCGCGCATCCCATGCGCGCCGGGCCTCGGTCGCCCCCCTGTCTTCGCCAACACACCTGATGGGAGCACCTCATGCCCGGATTCGACGTCAACGCCGCCCGCGCCCAGCGCCTGGAAGCACTCGGCCGCGCGTGGACCTTCGACCTCGACGACGACTCGTTCGAGCTGCCGACCGAACTCAGCCGCGCCGTCGCCCGCAAGCTGCGCGACCTCGACGACAACGACGTCGACGGACTCCTGCGACTCCTCCTCGGCGAGCAGCAGTTCACCCGCTTCGAGCGCCACGACGTCACGATGCAGGACATCGCCGCGATCCTGGAGGCCTACGGCAAGGAGACGGGGCTGGGCCTGGGGGAAGACTGAGCCTCGACGCGCTCGTCGAAGAGCACGCCGAGGCCATCGAGGCCGATCTGCTGCGCCACTACGGCGTGGACCTGCTGGACTGGTATCGGGGGCGGCTGTCGTCGCGGCGGCTCGCGGTGCTGGTGCGGCACCTGCCACGCGACAGCGCACTCGCCCGCGAACTCCATGGAGAGTCCGCCGACTGGTCGGCCACCGAGCATCTGCTGGCGCACATCGCGGATCAACTCGCCGACGCGAACTGGATGTTCGCGACCGTCAACCGCGACGAGGAATCGGAGCCGCTGGAGTTCCCCCGTCCGTACCCGCGCCCGGGATCCACGGACGAGGCTGCCGAGGATTCCCCGACGCAGCCGGCACCCGCATCGGACGAGCCGAATCCGGCGGAGCTGGCCCGCTTCTTCGGGAGCTGACCGACGTCGTCAGTCCCGGCGCATCAAACGCTTGATCCTGCCGGGCCGCTCGGGTTCGGGTTCCTCCGGCGGGGCGGGCTCCACGACTTCGACGAGTCGGCTCACCGACACACGGAACGACGCCGTCCACGAGACCCAGCCGGACTTCTCTCTCCCGGCCACGAACCAGGAGTCCTCACTCAGCTGATGAATTTCCCGCACCAAACTCTTGAACCGCAAATCTTGCTCGTGCGTGCGCGCAATCTCAAGGGCTGCGCGTCGCGCGTCTTCCTTCACCCCTTCTACATGTCGCACTTTGCACCTCGATTCATATTCTTCGAGGATTACGTACCACACATCATGCTCATCCATGAAGGCCTCGCTGACTGCCGCGCCGGGAAGGCGGATCGATATGGGAAATCCCGGGAAGACTCCACCCGAAGCCAATTTCCTGGACCGGGTGACCTGGATCGACAAAGCGGACTACGAACGAACGAAGTCTAAAGCCTACGCGGCTTCGACCACAGCCACCGGGATCAAGAGTGACATCACCCTGCTGAAAGCGGAGCTGACCGGCTTCACCGCACTCTCCATCGGCTACTCCCTGTTCAAGATCGACGAAAAGGGGATCTCCTACCGCGGAAAGATGCTTTATGCGGCCAAATATGCAGATATGGCCAAACACCTCCAGGTCAAGACGGAGCGCCTGGAAGAGAAGACGATCAAGGATCACGCGAAGCTCGAGACGCAGGTGTCGCAACTGGCAGAACTCCGGGCCGAAAGGTCCGGGCGCGAATCGGCCGCACAGGAGGCGGTCGGGCGCCGTAACGAGGCGGCTCGTATTCACCGTGATTATCCGCACGAAACCTCGGGCGAAAACCTGAGAGCGGCGGAAGCCGAAGTCCAGAGGACGCGCCAGGAGGTCGAGAAAAATAATCGCCAGATAACCGTGGCCCGGCGCCAGGCCAGGGCGTCTCTCGCTGAACTGCGGAAGACTGCGAAGAAAGCGAAGGAGCAAAGGGAGACCTTTACGGCAGAGAAAGAACGACTACAAAAAGGCTCCGAAGACATCCACGATTCTCTGGATGCAATAAAGAACAGCATCAACGGCGTGTCCGCCGCAGCCGCCGGCCCCTGAGTGCATCACCCCACAATTCATTGGTGGAACCGTGAATCTGAAGCAGTCTCTCAATCAGGCGACAGCAAGCCTCGGCAAGCTGCGCAGCGCGGTATCGCAGACTTCTTCCACCCTCAAGCAGTTGCAGAGCTCCACCGGCACGGCCTCGACCGCCGTCGGGAGGATCAAGTCGTCCTCGGGGCAGGCCGACCCCGCTCTGACCAAGCTGAAGGGCGGAACGGACAGGCTCAGTGGTTCGCTCAACAAGCTGCGGACGTCGGCCACTCAAGGTGGCTCACAGCTCGGCAAGGTCAGGTCCACCGCCTCCCAGCTGGACAGCGGCGTCGGGAAAGCCCGGACCACGACCGACAAGTTCAAAACCTCCCTAGATCACCTCAAGTCCTCCTCCACCAAGGCCAACACCGCCCTCCGCGACGTAAAACGCCAGTCCGACTCCGTGGAGAAGTCCGTCGGCAAGGCCGGCAAGTCCGCGACCGGCAGCGGGAAGTCGATGGGCGGGCTCGGCAAGGGGCTCAAGGGGGCGACCCTCGCCCAGAAGGGCCTCAACACCGCCATGAAGGCCAACGCCTTCGGGCTGATCATGGCGCTGCTCGCGCCGATCATCGGACAGTTCATCAACATGGACAAGGTGTCCAAGGCCCTGGCCGCGGGCGTGAAGTGGGCCTGGAATGCCATCTCCGGGGCCATCAAGTCGCACGCCGGGCCCATCAAGGGCGTGATGAAGGGCATCGTCAACTCCTTCACCGCCCTGCCCCGCGCCTTCATCAGCGGCATCAACGCCATGATCGGCGGCCTGAACGGGATTCACGTCAAGATTCCCGGCTGGGTACCGGTCTTCGGCGGCAGGGAATTCGGGATCCACATCCCCAAGATCCCCAATATTCCGACGCTCGCCGAGGGCGGTGTCGTCGCCGCCCGCTCCGGTGGCCGGCTCGCCGTCGTCGGGGAGGGCGGCGAGGCCGAGGCCGTCATCCCGCTGTCCAGGCTCAGCGCGATGCTCGGCCATCACCCCGGCGGCGGCGCCGCCCTGCACCGGCTCGCCGCCGCCGTCGAGGCGCTCGCCGACCGGCCGGTGCATGTCGCGGTGGACTCGCAGATCATCGCCCGCGCCGTCCAGGTCGGACAGCGCCAGCTCGCCCGGAGGTGAAGGGAACGACATGACCAGGAACCTGTGGATAGGGAAGCCCGGCGCGCTGCGCGAGATCGAACAGGCGGCCAAGAGCTGGGACCGCACGGCCGATCTGAACGTCACCGAGTTCAAGTCTCTGGAGGGGACTGTCACCACCGTCGCGCCCGCGCGGACGGTACGCCGGCTCAAGTTCTCCTGGGACACCCTCCCCCCGGAGGACGCCCAGCATCTCGCCCGGCTCGCCCGAAGGGTCAACGGGCCCGGATTGCAGGGAAGCCCGAAGACCTCGTACGGGCCCGTCGTCGTCATCGACCCGGCCGCCGGCAATCTTCTCGACCCGTACCAGGCCGCCGCCCAGAGCGATTCGCCCAGCGGCGCCGACCACTGGTTCACCGTGCAGGGAACGATCGCCATCGGCCCTTTCATCGGGGACACCGTCGTCGGCGACTGCCAGGACCCCGCGACGCGGATCGGGTGGCGGCACGGCACCTGGAGCGGCTGGCCGGTGGCCCCGGGTCTGCCGGTGTCGTGGCTGGTGCCGCCCGACTGGAATCCGGCTGCCGCCGCGGCCCAGCTGGACTGGAAGGACGCCGACGGGGCCTATCTCAGTACGAGTTACGCCGCCGGGAACAACGTCACCGGGACCGCCCCGGCCGGCGCCGCCTTCGTCACGCCGATCGCCTCGCCCGGCGCCACCGGCATCGTCGGCCTCGCGGGTGCCTGCCTGACCATCGGTGAGGCCCCCGTGGCCTTCGCCCTCGGCGACGGCTGTCCGGCGATGAGCGTGACCGCGTACAGCGACGCACCGGCGAGTCCGCTGCCGTACCGCAACGTCAGCATCGATCTGGTGGAGGTGCGCGGTGCAGAGCTCTGACGACGACGCCCTCGACGCGGCACTCACCGCGCCCGAGCGCACGCCGGACCACTCGACCCGGCTCGGCGGCCGGGAGCTGGGCGGGCAGGTGCAGTCGTGGAAGGTGGAGCGGGCCTACGCGACCGATCTGCCGGACGCGATGCGTGCTGTCTCCGGCAGCGCGTCGGCGCAGCTGGAGGTGCAGCTCGGCGGCTCCGACGCGGTCCCCGCGCCCCGGCTGTACTCGGCGTGGGCGCCGCGCTCGACCTCCGATGTCGTACGGCCAGGTCAGTCCGTGGTGCACACGGCGGGTGTGGCGGGCCGCACCGTCCCGGCCTTCCGCGGCACCGTCCGCACCCGGCAGGCCGCGTCCGGCGGCGACACCGTCGTCGTACAGGCCCTGGACGGAGCCGAGCGGCTGCGCGGTCCTGCCCAACTTCCCCGCCCCTACCACGGGTTGCTCTACGGAAAGCCGGTGGCGACCACCGCCTGGTGCGTGGACGAGCTGCTGCGCCAGGGCGGCATCCACACCTGCCCGCCGCCGCGCGCCCCCGCCCCGGCCGACGACCCCACCCAGCCGTTCACCGCCCTGTACGCCTCCCTGCACGGCGGCTTCAACGCCACGCACGGCCAGCCGGAGACGCTGCCCGACCCGTCCGCGTACAGCTGGATCCGGGACGGGGCGCCGCACGAGATGGCGCTCCTGCCCGCGGCTGCGGGGCTGACCGTGTCCTGGATGCCGCGCTCGCGCTTCACCGTGTCCGGGAAGGTGTTCCAGGCGGAGGTCCACGTGAACACCGCGCTGGTCAAGGGCAGCATCGTCGAGGTGAAGCTGGTCTTCGACCGCAGCGCGGGCGCCTACGGCTACTACACCGGCACCTTCGACATCTCCACCGGACAGGTCAGGATCACTTCAGGCACGCTGAACGGCTCCGGCTGGATCTTCTCCTGGACGTTCAGCAAGCTCGGCTCGCTGCGCGGCGCCTGGCATCTCGGGTTCGCCGTGGACACGAGGGCGGGTGGGTCATCGGTCCTCGCCACCGTGAAACCGCGCTTGACCGCTCCCGACGGCGAGTACCTGGCCGGCAGTCCGGGAACCTACGTGGACGCCTCCGCCGGGCAGCCGCCTTCAGAACTCCACCGCGTCGACCTCAAGACGGACATGGCAGTCGAATGTCTGCAGGTCACCGACCGCTCCTGGCCCGACCTCGACTCCTACAACGCAGACGAGTGGGACATGAAGGGCCGTTGGAAGAAGGGGGCTGTGCTGGATGAGGCAGACGTGCCGCTGTACGACGTCCCGCAGGTGTCGGGGTCGCAGTGGGACGCGCTCACGGAGATCGCGCGGGCCACGATGTCGACGGCCGAGTTCGACGAGCAGGGCGTCTTCCGGTGGCGCGGGGCCGGCCGGTTCCGCACGGTGCCACCGCGCCCCGATCTGACGGTGACCACGCGCCGCTCCGTCGCCGCGCTCACCGTCTCCGAGGAGATCGACGCCTGCCGCAACTACTGCCGGCAGCCGTACGCGGACTGGGCGGGCATCACCAGCTTCAACGGGGAGACCGTGCCCGACACCGTGGTCCGGGAGATCAAGCCGGGAGCCGTGGTGGAGGTGCGGTACACCGTCGCCGAGGACGAGAACGACATCGGCCCGCTCCAGATCGACGACGACGCCGCCCCGATCACCGGCCACAAGGTGCGCTTCGGCAGCGCGGCCACCGGCGGCACCTCGGTCAAGGGCAGCGTCACGGTCAGCTCGCTGCGCGACGGCCCGGACTACGCCGTCCGTTTCATCAACCACGGCAGCGCGAGTGTGTGGACAGTGACGAAGGACGGCAAGCCGTCCGTCCAGATCGTTCCGCAAATCCGCTCCGGCCAGTCCAAGCAGCGCACCTTCGCCTGGTACAACACCACGAGCCAGGCGTACTACGGCAAGCAGGTCTACGAGGCCCCGGCCTCCGCCTGGGTGCAGTCCCGGCAGTCCGCCGACACCCTCTCGCACGCCATGCTCGACGCCGGCCGTTTCCCGGTGCCGGTGCTCGGAGAGGTGGAGGTGCTGCACGACCCGCGCATCCAGCTCGGCGATGTCGTACGGGTGGTGGACACCACCGGCGCCGCGCTCGACACGCTCGCCTGGGTGGTCGGCGTCCGCACCACCTGCCAGGCCGGATCGGCGCCGCAGCAGACACTGACACTGCGCGGCACCTCGTACAACGGTGTGCCCCTCGACCCCGGCCTCACCCCCGACCCGCCGGTCGATCCGGTGTACGGCACGCAGCGCACGTACGGGGAGATCACCGCGGCCTACGCGACGCTCGACCAGCTCACCGCGACCGGACTCACGTACCGCGAACTGCTCGCGGCCACCGGAGGCGCGACATGAATGAACTGCCCCCTGAATCACAGGAGTTGGAACCGGCCGACGAGGGGAACGTGGCGCTCCCGGTCCCCGTGGACAGCCCCGCGGCCACGTCCGGCGACGGTGCGTCGCCCAGCGAGACACTCCCGCCCGCACTGCCCGCCTGAGCCCCACCGGAGGAGACCCATGTCCCTGCTCACCCCGCTCGGCGGTCTGCCCTACCCGCAGCCGGCCGACGCCGCGAACATCCCCCTGCACCTCCAGTCCCTCGCCGAGGCGGCGGACGGCCGCACCGTGTTGCGGTTCGCCGACGCGGCGTCCCGCGACGCGAAGGTCGTCGCGCCGGTCGCGGGCATGCTGGCCTGGCTGAGCACACCCAAGCAGTTCACGTACTACACGGGGACGGCGTGGGCCCAGCTCGCGCCCGGCCCCGTCCACAAGGCCAACACCACGACGGGCACGACGACTTCGACTGCGTACGTCGAGACGCTGACCGGATCGACCGGCGACCCGACGACCGTCACCTTCGTCGCCCCGCCGTCCGGCGCCGTCCTGATCACGCTCGGCGCACGCGCCAACAGCTCGGCTGCCACGGCCTGTTACGCGTCGGCGAGCGTCAAGAACGGCACGACCACCGTGCTCGCCGCCGCCGACTCCCGTGCCTCGATCGCCACCGGCACGAGCGCGATATCGGCCTCGACCCAGTTCCAGGTCACGGGTCTGACCGTGAACACGGCGTACACGGCGACACTCGCCTACAAGTCGGCCGCCACCACCAGCACCGCGACGTTCACCAACCGCTTCGTCACGGTCACCAGCGTGTGAGGAACCCGCCCATGGCCACACCCCTGACCGCATACGCCCTCGCCCGTGCCCTGCGCGACGAGGGCGTACGCCTGAGAGAGCACGCCAACTGGCAGACGCACAACCGCAATCACAAGGGCCCGTGGGGGCCGGTGAACGGCGTCATGCTGCACCACACCGCGGGCAGCGACAGCCTCACCCTGTGCCGCGACGGCACCGCCGCCCTTCCCGGACCGCTCTGCGTCGGCCTGGTCGCGAAGGACGGCACCGTGCATCTGGTCGGTCACGGCCGCACCAACCACGCGGGCGCGGGCTCGTCCGCCGTGTACGCGGCCGTGCGCGCCGAGCGGGCTCTGCCCTCCCCGCCGGGCCCGGACGCCGTCGACGGCAACACCCACTTCTACGGCTTCGAGATCGAGAACCTGGGCAACGGCAAGGACCCGTACCCGGCGGCCCAACTCGCCGCCGTGGAACGCCTGTCGGCAGCTCTGTGCCGGGCGCACGGCTGGACGGCGGCGAGCGTCATCGGGCACAAGGAGTGGACCCGCCGCAAGATCGACCCGTCGTTCTCGACGGTCGGGATGCGGACGCGGATCGAGGCGCGGCTCGGCGTGCGCCCCGTGCCCGCTCCCGCTCCTGCGTTCGTGGCCTTCCCGGGCACCGCGTTCTTCGTGCCCGGCCGCCGCAGCGAACTGATCACGCGAGTCGGGCGGCGCCTGGTCGCGGAGGGCTGCGGCCGCTACCGCGTCGGCCCCGGGCCCGTGTGGGGCGAGGCAGACGTCCTCTCGTACGCCGCCTGGCAGCGCGGGCTCGGCTACGCGGGCGCGGACGCGGACGGCATCCCGGGCAGGGTGAGCTGGGACCGGCTGCGCGTGCCGGAGGCGGGTCATGAGTGAACAGGTCGACGTGGCCCTGGAGCTGGAGCGGCTCCGGCGCTCCGTCGATGTCGGGTTCGCCGCCACCCAGGGCAATCTGGCGCTGGTGCTCCAGCGCGCCGACCAGACGGACAAGACGCTGGGTGAGCACGAGGACCGCCTCGACGCCCTGGAGCGCTCGCGCTGGCCGCTGCCGTCGCTGGCGGCGCTGACGTCCTGCGCCGCACTCGTGGTGGCGCTGTGGGAGGCGGCGGGACGGTAGGCGCACACGAAGGGGCCCGGAGGCGACAGCCTCCGGGCCCCTTCACGTGTGTACACAGGTCAGTTGTGCACCGGTCAGTCCTGCGGCCGCTTGGGCCTCCACACCACGAGCGCGCTCGTCTGCTGGACCTCCTGGTACGGGACCAGGTCCCGGCGGTACGAGGCGTGGACGGCCGCCTCGCGCTGCTGCATCGCGGCGGCCGCGCCCTCCACCGCGGAGGACAGCTCGGCCACCCGGGCCTGCAGCGCAGCGACCTGGTTCTCCAGTTCGATGATGCGCTTGATGCCCGCGAGGTTGATGCCCTCGTCCTGCGACAACTGCTGGACGGTGCGCAGCAGTTCGATGTCGCGGGCCGAGTAGCGCCGGCCCCGGCCCGCCGTGCGGTCCGGGGAGACCAGGCCGAGACGGTCGTACTGGCGCAGGGTCTGCGGATGCAGCCCGCTGAGCTGGGCGGCCACCGAGATGACATAGACCGGAGTCTCGTCGGTCAGCTCGTAGGCCCTGCCAACAAAGGGACTCTGTCGTCGACGGCCGTCCATACGCTCATGCTCCCTTCGCGGCCTGGAACAGTTCTGCCCGCGGATCGGTCTCCGCAGTCGCCTTTCGGTACGCCTCAAGGGCGTCCTTCGCGGTGTCGGTGAGATCCGTGGGGACCGCGACCTCCACCGTGACGAGCAGATCGCCACGAGTTCCGTCCTTGCGGACGGCGCCCTTGCCGCGGGCCCGCATCGTCCGCCCGTTCGGCGTGCCCGGGGGCAGCTTGAGCGTGACCGGGGGCCCGCCGAGCGTGGGGACCTTGACCTCGCCGCCGAGCGCGGCCTCCGGGTAGCTGACCGGGACCGTGACCGTGAGGTTGTCGCCCTTGCGGCCGAAGACCGGGTGGGAGTCCACGTGCACGACCACGTACAGGTCGCCCGCGGGGCCGCCCCGCTCGCCCGGTGCGCCCTTGCCGCGCAGCCGGATGCGCTGATTGTCCGAGACGCCGGCCGGGATGCGGACCTGCATCGTCCGGGAGGACTTCGCACGGCCCGACCCCTTGCAGACCTCGCAGGGGGTCTCCGCGATCAGGCCGCGGCCCTTGCAGTCCACGCACGGGTCGGTCAGGGAGAAACCGCCGCCGCCGCCGCGCGAGACCTGGCCCGTGCCGACGCAGGTCGGGCACACGCGCGGTGTGCCGTTCTTGTCGCCGGTGCCGGAACATGCCTTGCAGGGCGCCTGCGACGACATGCGCAGCGGCACCGTCGCCCCGTCGACCGCCTCGGTGAAACTGAGGGTGACCTCGGACTCGATGTCCTGACCGCGGCGCGGCTGCGTGCGCGTGCCGGTGCCCGCGCCGCCCCGGTTGAACAGGCCGCCGAAGACGTCCCCGAGTCCGCCGCCGAACCCGCCGGCGCCCCCCGCCGTTCCGCCCTGGGCGCCGCCTCCGAAGAGGTCGCCCAGGTCGAAGTTGAAGGAGCCGCCGCCCGGCCCGCCCGGCCCCGGACGGAATCCGCCGTTGCCGAACAGGGTGCGCGCCTCGTCGTACTCCTTGCGCTTCTTGGGGTCACCGAGGACGTCGTTCGCCTCGGAGATCTCCTTGAAGCGCTCCTCCGCCTTGGCGTTGCCCTTGTTGGCGTCGGGGTGGTTCTCACGGGCGAGCTTGCGGTACGCCTTCTTGATCTCGGCGTCGGTGGCGTCCTTGGGGACGCCGAGGACCTTGTAGTAGTCCTTCTCGATGAAGTCCTTCGTGCTCATCCTCGACGTCCCTCCTCTCGCTGCTCACTGCCCTCAGCCCTCGTCCGGGCCACCGCTGTCCTCGTCGTCGGCGGCGGCCGATTCCCTGTCCTTGGCGGACTCGCCCTTGGCCGGCTGGGCCCCGGGCTGCGGCTCGGCCACGGCCACCCGCGCGGGGCGGATGGTGCGCTCGCCGATCCGGTAGCCCGGCTGCAGAATCGCGACGCAGGTCGTCTCGGTGACGTCCGGCGCGTACGAGTGCATCAGGGCCTCATGGATCGTCGGGTCGAAGGGCTCGCCCTCCTTGCCGAACTGCTGGAGCCCCATCTTGGCGGCGACCATCTCGAGCGACTCGGCGACCGACTTGAAGCCGCCGACCAGCTCGCCGTGCTCGCGGGCACGGCCGATGTCGTCGAGTACGGGAAGAAGCTCGGTCAGAAGGCCCGCGACCGCGACCTCCTTGACCGTGACCCGGTCCCGCTCCACCCGGCGACGGTAGTTCTGGTACTCGGCCTGGAGCCGCTGGAGGTCCGCGGTGCGCTCGCCGAGCGCCATGCGTACCTGGTCCAGCTGCGCCGTCAGACCTACGTTCTGAACCGTCGAAGCGGCTCCTGCTGCTGCGTCCCCGGCCGGGGACGCCCCCTCGCCCTTGTCGGGCGAGGGAGCGGCCTTCGGCTCGGCGTCGTCGGGGGTGGCGCCGGAGGGGACGTCAGGCTCGTCGCTCTCGCTGAAGCCCGGGGTCTCCTCCGTCACGCGGCACCGTCCTTACGGTCCTCGTCGACGATCTCGGCGTCGACGACGTCGTCATCGGCGGCCTTGTGGTCGTCGCCCGGGGCTCCGGCCTCGGGACCGCCCGCGGCCTGCGCGCCCTGGGCGTCGGCGTACATGGCCTGGCCCAGCTTCTGCGAGACGGCGGCGACCTTCTCGGTGGCGGTGCGGATCTCGGCGGTGTCCTCGCCCTTGAGCTTCTCCTTCAGCTCGGCGATGGACTCCTCGACCTCGGTCTTGACCTCGCCGGGGACCTTGTCCTCGTTGTCCTTGAGGAACTTCTCCGTCTGGTAGACGAGCTGCTCGCCCTGGTTACGGGTCTCGGCGGCCTCGCGGCGACGGTGGTCCTCGTCCGCGTACTGCTCGGCCTCCTGGCGCATCCGGTCGACCTCGTCCTTCGGCAGCGAGGAGCCGCCGGTGACGGTCATCTTCTGCTCCTTGCCCGTGCCCAGGTCCTTCGCGGTCACGTGCATGATGCCGTTGGCGTCGATGTCGAAGGCGACCTCGATCTGCGGGACACCACGCGGGGCCGGCGGCAGACCGGTGAGCTCGAACATCCCGAGCTTCTTGTTGTACGCCGCGATCTCGCGCTCGCCCTGGTAGACCTGGATCTGCACAGACGGCTGGTTGTCCTCGGCCGTCGTGAAGATCTCGGAACGCTTGGTCGGGATCGTGGTGTTGCGCTCGATGAGCTTCGTCATGATCCCTCCCTTGGTCTCGATGCCGAGGGACAGCGGGGTCACGTCGAGGAGCAGGACGTCCTTGACCTCACCCTTGAGGACACCGGCCTGCAGGGCGGCGCCGATGGCGACGACCTCGTCCGGGTTCACGCCCTTGTTGGCGTCCTGACCGCCGGTCAGCTCCTTGACGAGCTCCGCGACGGCGGGCATACGGGTCGAGCCACCGACGAGAACGACGTGGTCGATCTCGGAGAGCTGGATGCCCGCGTCCTTGATGACGTTGTGGAACGGCGTCTTGCAGCGCTCCAGAAGGTCGGACGTGAGCTGCTGGAACTGGGCGCGCGTGAGCTTCTCGTCCAGGTGCAGCGGGCCCTCGGCGGACGCCGTGATGTAGGGCAGGTTGATCGTGGTCTCGGTCGAGGACGAGAGCTCGATCTTGGCCTTCTCGGCGGCCTCACGCAGGCGCTGGAGCGCCATCTTGTCCTTGGAGAGGTCCACGCCGTGGCCGTTGTTGAACTGCTTGACCAGGTAGTCGACGACGCGCTGGTCCCAGTCGTCACCACCGAGGTGGTTGTCGCCGTTCGTGGCCTTCACCTCGACGACGCCGTCGCCGATCTCGAGCAGCGAGACGTCGAAGGTGCCGCCACCGAGGTCGAAGACGAGAATGGTCTGGTCGTCCTTGTCGAGACCGTAGGCCAGGGCAGCGGCCGTCGGCTCGTTGACGATGCGCAGGACGTTCAGACCGGCGATCTCGCCGGCCTCCTTCGTCGCCTGGCGCTCGGAGTCGTTGAAGTACGCCGGGACGGTGATGACCGCGTCCGCGACCTTCTCGCCCAGGTACGCCTCGGCGTCGCGCTTCAGCTTCTGCAGGATGAAGGCGCTCATCTGCTGCGGGTTGAAGCTCTTGCCGTCGATCTCGATGTTCCAGTCAGTGCCCATGTGGCGCTTGACCGAACGGATCGTCCTGTCGACGTTGGTGACCGCCTGGCGCTTCGCGACCTCTCCGACGAGCACCTCACCGTTCTTGGCGAAGGCGACGACGGACGGCGTGGTCCTGGCGCCCTCGGCGTTGGTGATGACGGTGGGCTCGCCGCCTTCGAGAACGCTGACGACGGAGTTAGTCGTGCCCAGGTCGATGCCGACCGCACGTGCCATTTCAATTCCTCCAGCATGACTACTTGAGTGGATCTGGCTCAAGGATGCACGACGGCCGCTGTTCAGTCAACAGAGCTGAGTCGAGCCGACTCAACTTTTATGTGGCCCATATGGCAGCCAGGGGGATACGCGCAGGTCAGCTACCGCGCCGGGACCTTCGTCATGGACCCGCGACGTCCACAACAGCGGTCGGTACGGGCCGGTGGACCCGCCGCCGCACCCCGTAGACCGGCACCCGCAGCAGCCCGGCGACCGACCCGGCCGCCGCGCAGAGCGGCCACAGCGCGACCAGCGGATCCAGCGTCCCGTCGTGCAGCAGGAGTCCGGTCACCGCACCTGCGAGCGACGCGACGCCGAGCACCACCGCCACGCCCCGCGGGGTGAGGCCGAGCAGGCGGAGCCGGTGCGCGATGTGGTCGGCGCCGCCCTGGAAGAGCGGCCGCCCCGCGCGTCGCCGCGACACCGCCACGAGGGCCGCGTCCGCCGTCACGACAACCGTAAAGGCGAACAGCGAGCCCGCGCCGGGCAACGCCTCGTGGCCCGCGTTCACCAGGACCGCGGCGGACGCCAGCAGGAAGCCCGTGAAGAGGGACCCGCAGCTCCCGAGGTGCATCCGCGCGGGGTACCAGTTGTGCATGAGGAACCCGGTGAGCGCCGCCGCGAGCACCCCGAGAGTGGCGGCGAGCGGGCCGAGCCCCTGGGCGGCGGCGCAGGCGCTCAGGCCGAGCGCGGTCACGACGGCGACGGTGCCGAGCGCCCCGTCCGAGGTGTCGAAGAGCCGGCAGGCGTTGGTGACGAAGACGATCCACAGGACGGCCGCCGCGCCGGCGAGGAAGCCGAGTTGAGCGGTGTGCACGACGAAGGTCGCCGCCCCCGCCTCGACGACGACGCGGGCCCGCGCCCCCACCGGCCGCACGTCGTCGAGCAACCCGAGCGCGGCGACGGCCCCGGCCGCGATCAGCAGCGTCAGCGCGCCGGAGCCGAGCGGAAGGAGTCCGGTACAGGCTCCGGCGGTGGCGACCACGGCGGTCACCGTGGCGACGGCGGCGCCGCCCAGGCGCGGCGTCCGCCGCCCCGCGCGGCCCACCCGCCGGACGGTGAATCCGGTGCGCAGGGCGACGGGACGGAGCAGGGCGGTGAGGGCGGAGGCCGCCAGCAGGGCGGTCGCGGCGGCGGCGATCCCGTAGGACACGGCAGACGTCCCGTCAGCTCGGTTTGCGGTATCGGGGTGACACCGGAGGGGCACGCCCGGCCGGAGACCTTCATAAGCTAGTCGCTTATGTCGCAATATGGGGTGAATAACACGATCTGCTTTCGCTGTCGACCCAGGGTGGCCTCAGCGACGCAGATCACCGCCCGGCTGGCTACAGTGCGGCCACACAAGTGGGTAGTCTCAGCATGGACTGAAATAAGTTACCGCTTAGTAATCGCTGAATATCCACCCTCGCAGGCCCGAGGAGCCCCCGAATGCAACTCGCCGCGATCATCGTGTCGCTGGTCCTGATCGTGGTCGGCGTCGCACTGTTCGTCCGAGCCATCGCGCAGATCTACCGCTTCATGCGGCTCGGCCAGAACGTCCCCGCCGGCACCCGCACCGACGAACCCGTACAGCGCACCGTGACGGTGGCCAAGGAGTTCCTCGGCCACACCCGGATGAACCGCTGGGGCATCGTCGGCGTGGCGCACTGGTTCGTGGCGGTGGGCTTCTTCTCGCTGCTGCTGACGATCGTGAACGCCATCGGCCAGCTCTTCCAGGCCGACTGGCTGCTCCCGATCATCGGTGAATGGGCCCCGTACAACGTCTTCGTCGAGTTCCTCGGCACGATGACGGCCCTCGGGATCCTGACGCTGATCGTCATCCGGCAGCTGAACCGGCCGGACCGGCCGGGCCGCAAGTCCCGCTTCGCCGGCTCGAACACCGGCCAGGCGTACTTCGTCGAGGCCGTCATCCTCATCGTCGGCATCTGCATCTTCACGCTGCACGCCCTGGAGGGCGCCCAGCACCATGTCGACGCCTACGAGGCCTCGTTCTTCGTCTCGTACCCGGTCGTCTCCTGGTTCCGCGGCATGGACGTCTCCACGCTGCAGAACCTCACGTACTTCTTCGCCGGGCTGAAGATCGCGACCTCCTTCATCTGGATGATCACGGTCGCCCTGAAGACCGACATGGGTGTCGCCTGGCACCGCTTCCTGGCGTTCCCGAACATCTGGTTCAAGCGTGAGGCGGACGGCGACGTCGCGCTCGGCGCGCTGCAGCCGATGACCAGTGGCGGCAAGGAGATCGACTTCGAGGACCCGGGCGAGGACGACGTCTTCGGCGTCAGCCAGGTCGAGCAGTTCTCCTGGAAGGGTCTGCTGGACTTCTCCACCTGCACCGAGTGCGGGCGCTGCCAGTCGCAGTGCCCCGCGTGGAACACCGGCAAGCCGCTCTCGCCGAAGCTCCTGATCATGTCGCTGCGCGACCACGCGCACGCCAAGGCCCCCTACCTGCTCGCCGGTGGCGGCAAGTCGATGGAGGGCGAGGAGAAGGCGACCGAGGAGCAGCTCAAGGACGTTCCCGCCGCCGCGCTGGCGGAGGCCGAGCGGCCGCTGATCGGCACCCTCGAAGAGAACGGCGTCATCGACCCGGACGTCCTGTGGTCCTGCACCACCTGCGGCGCCTGCGTCGAGCAGTGCCCGGTCGACATCGAGCACATCGACCACATCGTCGACATGCGCCGCTACCAGGTGATGATCGAGTCCGCGTTCCCGTCCGAGGCGGGCACGATGCTCAAGAACCTGGAGAAGAAGGGCAACCCCTGGGGCCTGGCCAAGAAGCAGCGCCTGGAGTGGCTCAAGGAGCTCGACTTCGAGGTCCCGGTAGTCGGCAAGGACATCGAGGACCTCACCGAGGTCGAGTACCTCTACTGGGTCGGCTGCGCCGGCTCGCTCGAGGACCGCGCGAAGAAGACCACCAAGGCCTTCGCGGAGCTGCTGCACATGGCGGGCGTCAAGTTCGCGATCATGGGCGGCGACGAGAAGTGCACCGGTGACTCCGCGCGCCGCCTGGGCAACGAGCCGCTGTTCCAGCAGCTCGGCCAGGAGAACGTCATGGCCCTGAACATGGCGTTCGGCGAGGAGCTCGACGACGACGGCAAGGTCGTGCCCGAGTCGGCGAAGCCCAAGTCCGCGAAGAAGATCGTCGCGACCTGCCCGCACTGCCTCAACACCATCGGCAACGAGTACCCGCAGCTCGGCGGTGACTACGAGGTCATCCACCACACCCAGCTGCTGCAGCACCTCATCGACGAGGGCAAGCTCATCCCGGTCACGCCGGTCGAGGGTCTGATCACCTACCACGACCCGTGCTACCTGGGCCGTCACAACAAGGTCTACACGCCCCCGCGTCAGATCATGGACGCCGTCCCGGGCCTGCGTCAGCAGGAGATGCACCGCCACAAGGAACGCGGCTTCTGCTGCGGCGCCGGCGGCGCGCGGATGTGGATGGAGGAGCGGATCGGCAAGCGCATCAACAACGAACGTGTTGACGAAGCGCTGTCGCTGAACCCCGACATCGTCTCCACCGCCTGCCCGTTCTGCCTCGTCATGCTGACCGACTCGGTCAACGGCAAGAAGAACGACGGCCAGGCCAAGGAGTCCGTCACGGTCGTCGACGTGGCGCAGTTGCTCCTCGACTCCGTGAAGACGCCGGTCGACCCGGCGGGTTCGCAGGAGACCGAGGACGCGCCGGAGCCGGAGCCGGTGAAGTAGCGGTTCCGTAGTTCCGTACCGACGTACGCGGAGGGGCCGATCGGGGAGACCCGGTCGGCCCCTCCGGCGTGCGCGGGGCCGTCTACAGGACACAGGAGGGGACGCAGAAGGGCCATTTGCAGGACACAGGAGGGGCGTTTACGGGACAGGGGCCGCGCTCCGTGGCCAAACCGGCAGGCCCCGCCCCTACCCCCTCCCTCACCCCGGCGGCATCATGAACGGGTCAAGTGGCGCATGAGGCGGGCGGGGTCAGAGGCGATGGTGGGCAAACGGGGCGGCCGCAGCGCCGCGATACGCAGGGCCGCGGCGGGGTGCACCCTGCTCATGGTCGCCGCCGTCACCGGCTGCGGCGGTGACGACAAGCCCGCCGCCAAGCACCGTCCCGTGGCCATGACCGGCAGGTCCGGCGCCGCGCTCCCCGTCCCGCACGGCCGCGGCAGCAAGGTGCCGGACGACTTCAACGGGGACGGCGCCCCCGACCTCGTACTGGACGATCTCGTGCACGACGGACTCGGGGACGACGCCGGGATCGGGGTCGTGTACGGGAAGAAGGGGCACGGACTCGTGCCCGGGGCACGGCAGTTGCTGCGTCCCGCGAAGTACGCGGCGCCGACCGGGGGCGAGACGCCCGCCGCGTTCGACTCCGAGGCGAGCTGTGACCTCGACAAGGACGGCTTCAGCGATCTGGTGGTGTCGACCGATCCGCCGTTCGACGGGCAGGGGCAGCCGCCGGTGCCGCTGCAGATCCTGTTCGGCGGCCCGGGCGGGCTCATCCACCAGGGCGTGAAGCTGGTCGTCCCCGCCCAGGCGCGGTTCGGCAACGACTGGCCGGACCAGCCGGTGTGCGGCGACTTCGACGGGGACGGCTCGGTCGACCTCACGGTCCACGCGAGCGGCGGACGGCTGAGCTTCCTGCGCGGCCCCTTCACGCGCAAGGGCGCCCCGCGCGCGGCCGGCAGGCCGCTGACCGCCCCCGGCAACGTACCCGTGGGCCCCGCCTTCGACGTCGACCGTGACGGGTACGACGACCTCCTCGTGCGCCGCACCTCCCGCGGCTCGTCACCGTCCCGGATCGTCCTGGGCGGCCCGCAGGGACCGGCCCGCTCCGGCGCCGCGCTGCCGTCCGGCCTCGGCCTCGCGGTGGGCCGTTTCACCAAGGGCGCCGGCGCGGACACCGCGCTGCTCACGCCCTCCGGCGTCACTCTCTCGCGGCCGGGCGCCGCCGCCCTCAGGGCCACCGGAACGGCCATCACCGCGGGTGACTTCGACGGGGACGGCGTGGCCGAACTCGTCGTGTCCGGTGGTGACGTGACGATCCGGAAGGCGAGTGGGAAGGGCGCGGTGACCGTCACCCCGAAGGCGACCGGCACCACGCAGGTCCTGAAGGCGGCCGACTTCGACGGGGACGGCCGTACGGACCTCGCGGTCCGCACGTACCGCGGGGAGAGCGCGGACACGGTGGCGGTGTATACGGGGGTCAAGGGCGGCAAGCTGGTCACGGCGAAGCCCCAAGTGACGTTCTCCACAGCTGAGTTCACGTCCTGAGGCGTACGGATCCGATGACTGAAGGCCGCCGTTCACCGCACGGCCCCCCGGACACAACCATCCCCTCACCTCACGAGTCACACCCCCGGAACCCCTTCCCCCCATTTCCCGGGAGTGCTTCTCGTGCGTATGCGCAAGCTCGTCATCGCCGCAGGTGCCGCCGTCGTCGCGGCGGCCGGACTCACCCTGCCGCTCGCCGGAACCGCCTCCGCCGCCACCACGCTCAAGGACGACTTCAACGGCGACGGCTACCGCGACCTGGCCGTCGGGACCCCGGGCGCGAACTCCGTCACGGTCACGTTCGGCTCCGCGAGCGGCGTGAGCCCGTCCCACGCCGTGACCGTCACCCAGAGCACGTCCGGGGTGCCCGGAGTCACCGAGCCGGAGGACGAGTTCGGCGAGAACGTCACCTCGGGCGATGTCAACGACGACGGCTACGCCGACCTGATCGTCGGCGCGCCCGGCGAGCGGGTCACCGGCAACACCACGGGCTCCGTCACCATCGTCTGGGGCGGCCCCAGGGCCTTCAACCGGGGCGCCAAGGTCCTCAACTCCCCCACCGCCGGCACCGAACGCTTCGGTGAGGCCGCCTCCTTCGTCGACATCGACGGCGACGGGTCCGCCAACCTCGCCGTGATCAGCTCCGACGCCTGGTGGTACTACGCCGAGAGCGCGGACCCGACCCGCGCCATCGCCCCCGAGGTCGACTTCCTGCCCGACGGCGTCCGTCTGGAAGGCATGGAGGCGGCCACGTTCCTCTCCAAGGACGGCTACACGTACGTCCTCTACGGGGAGCGCGCCGACGGCAAGCCGTACACCGTGTACATGAAGGGCGGCGTCGGCGACATCGGCTACTACTCGGGCGTACTCGCCGAGGGCGACGACCCGCGTGCCACCCGGGAAGCGGCCGCGGCCGCCGACGTGAACGGCGACGGCTACACCGACCTCGTCACCGGCAACGCCGCCGCGAACTCGGTCACCGTGCGCTACGGCGCGCAGGGCTCCTTCGGGGCCACGAAGACGTACACGCAGGACTCCGCGGGCGTGCCCGGCGCCGACGAGCCGGAGGACCGCTTCGGCGCCGCCGTGAGCGCCGGTGACCTCGACCACGACGGGTACGCGGACGTCGCCGTGGGCGCGCCCGGCGAGAGCGTCGGCACGGTCACGGGAACGGGCAGCGTCACCGTCCTCAAGGGCGGCACCGGCGGGCTCGGCGCGGGCCGCGCCTACCACCAGGACACGGCCGGGGTGCCCGGCGTCCCGGAGGCGGGCGACCACTTCGGCTCGTCCCTGCGCTTCAAGGACATCAACAAGAACAGCCGGGCCGACCTGGCGATCGGCGCGAACGGCGAGGACATCGGCACCTCGGCCGACGCGGGCGCCGTCTGGGTCCTGCGCGGCGCGGTCCCGTACGTCACCACGTCGTACGCCACGTCCTTCAACGGCGCGGACTTCGGGACGGCGACGAGCGGTGCGGGTCGCGCCTTCGGGACAGTCCTGCGCTGAACGGGCCCCGGGAACACCGAAATCCCGGGCGGCCGGAAATAACTGTGAATCACATACAACCCTCCGGCCCCACTACGAGTCTCCTGTTCGCCAACCGCAGGGCAATGCCTGGGACAACTCCCGGCAAACACCGGCGGAACGCACCCCATTGACTGCGGATGCCCGCCAGGCATCCCCGCATGCTGCAGGAGAATCCCGCATGCACAAGCACATACGTATCGCCCTCGCCTCGGCCGCCGCGGTCGCGCTGACGGGCGGGCTGCTCTCCCTCTCCACGGGCTCGGCCCTCGCCGCCGACTCCGTCCACCACCACGAGGCCGACTTCAACCACGACGGGTACGGCGACGTCGCGTACTCCGCCGGGTGGTCGACGGTCGGCGGTAAGAAGGGCGCAGGCCAGATCGTCGCCCTGTACGGCTCCGCGAACGGCGTGAACGGCGCCGCCCGCAAGACCGTCAGCCAGAACACCACCGGTGTCCCCGGCTCCGCGGAGACCAACGACGGCTTCGGCTGGGTCAGCGCGTACGGCGACTTCAACCACGACGGTTATGACGACCTGGCCGTCTCCGCCCCCTGGGAGGACGTGGACGGCGACACCGACGGCGGCACCGTCCTGATCATGTGGGGCTCGGCGTCGGGCCTCACCGGCGGCACGACCATCAAGGACCCGGCCGTGTCCTCCCACGACAACTGGGGCAACGCGCTCGCCGCCGGCGACTTCGACGGCGACGGCAAGGACGACCTCGCGATCGGCTCCTCGTCGAGCACGATCTACGTCTACAAGGCCGGCATCACCTCCGCCGGCACGTCGGGCGGCCGCTACACCATCAAGCCGCCGATCATGTCCGGCGGCGGCACGGGACCGCTCAACCTCACCGCGGGCGACGTCAACAACGACGGCAGGACCGACCTCGTCGTCGACGGCTTCGAGACCACCAGCGACTACGGCTGGAACACGAACTACTACGTGCCCGGTTCCGCGGCCGGCCTCGACGGCTCGTCCGCCACGGAGCTGAAGCGCGGCGTCATCACCGGCATCGGCGATGTGAACGGCGACGGCTTCGGCGACATCGTGACCGGCCAGGAGTGGGACCCGTCCACGGACGGCACCCCCTCCGTCCCCGAGTCCGTCACCGGCGGCAAGGTCAACATCACCTACGGCTCGGCCACCGGCCCCGCCACCACCACCGCCATCTCGCAGGACACCGGCAACGTGCCCGGCGGCTCCGAGCGCGGCGACGACTTCGGCGGCGAGCTCACGCTCGGCGACATCAACGGCGACGGTTTCCAGGACCTGGCCGTGGGCGCGCCGGGCGAGAACCTGGGCGGCGTGGACAACACCGGCTCCGTCACGGTCCTCTACGGCTCGCCGAACGGCATCGACACGTCCACCGGCGGCCAGTTCTTCGCCCAGTCCACGGCCGGCGTCCCCGGCTCGGACGAGAAGGACGACCAGTTCGGCAACGAGGTCAAGCTCACCGACATGACCGGCGACGGCAAGGCGGATCTCACGATCGGCGCGTTCGGCGAGAACACCGGCAACGGCGCGCTGACGTACCTCCCGTCCAACGGCACCAAGCTCACCACCACCGGAGCCCGCTCCCTTTCGGCGACATCGGTGGGCGTCTCGACGGACGGCTACCCGGAGCTGGGCGGAAACGCGGCGAACTAGCGTCCCTCGTCAGCTTATCGGGCCCGCACCACTCCGGTGCGGGCCCGCTCGGCCGGCGGGCCCGCGCCGTCACTCAGTACCCGCCACCATCTCTGGAGCAGCATGCGTCAGCGAAACAACCTCCTCCTGGCCGCGGCCGCTACGGCGGGCCTCCTCACCGCCGTCCTCACTCCCGCCTCCGCCTCGGCGGCCCCGTCCGGGCTGCAGGGGGACTTCAACGGAGACGGCTACCGCGACGTGGCCGTCGCCGCCCCGGGCGCCACGGTCGACGGGAAGAGCTGGGCCGGACAGGTCGCCGTCGTCTACGGCACAGCCGAAGGACTCGCCCCCGCCCGGCACGCCGTCATCAGCCAGAACACCTCCGGGATCCCCGGCGCCGCAGAGGCGTACGACGAGTTCGGCGACCGGGTCGCGACGGCCGACCTCAACCGTGACGGGTACAGCGACCTGATCGTGGGCGCCGAACACGAGGCCGTGGGCAGCAAGGAGGACTCCGGCACCGTGGTGATCGTCTGGGGTTCGGCCGCCGGTCTCTCCGGCGGGACGACGGTCAAGAACCCCCTTCCCCTGTACGGGAGTTACTTCGGTCTGAGCATCGCCGCCGGGGACTTCACCGGCGACGGAAAGCCCGACCTGGCCGTCTCGGCACAGAGCGACTCCGGTGCCAACCCCTACCGGATCCGCCTCATCCGCGGCCCGTTCGGCAGGACCGGCTCGACAGGAACGGTCTCCACGTACACCCCCGGCGTCGACCGTCCGGGACTCACCGCGGGCAAGGTCAACGGCGACTCCAAATCCGATCTCGTCGTCACCGGCAGGAAGACCAACAGCGACCACCTCGCCGCCGCCCTCTACTACCAGGGCACCTCCTCCGGCCTCAGCAAGGGCGCCACCTTGCGGGCGGGCACGAACGCGGCCGTCGGCGACATCGACCACGACGGCTACGGCGACATCGTCCTCGGCAACCCCGACGACCCCGACACCGAGCCGTCCGGCTCCACGGGCGGCGAGGTCAGCATCGTCTACGGCACCTCGTCCGGGCCCAGCAGCACCCGGCGCACGACCCTGACGCAGGCCAGCGCGGGCGTTCCCGACAGCGCCTCGTACGGGGACAAGTTCGGCGAGGCCGTCGCCCTGGGCGACCTCGACAAGGACGGTCACGCGGACCTCGCGGTCGGCGCGCCCGGCGAGGCCTTCGGGGACGAACTCGACTACCGCTCGTCCGCCGGAGCGATCACGCTCCTGCCGGGAAGCGCGTCGGGCGTGACGACCACGGGTGCCGTCGCGCTCACGCAGGACAGCCCCGGCGTGCCCGGAACCATGGAGGCGAGCGACAACTTCGGCGCCCGGCTGCTGGCCTCGGACGTGAACGGCGACGGCCACAGTGACCTCACCGCGATCGCCGCCCAGGAGAACGACGACGCGGGCGCCCTGTGGCATCTCCCCGGAGCCACCGGCTCCCTCTACTCGACCACCGCCTCCACCTCCTTCGGCCCCACCAGGACCGGCCTTTCCAGCAACCAGCGCGGAGCCTTCGGCTGCGACCTCACGGGCTGACCCTCCAGGGAGAACTCATGCGCATCCGAACCACCGCCGCCCTGGCCGCCCTCGCCGCGGCGGCCCTCACCCCCATGGCGCTCCCCACCTCCGCCGGCGCCACCACCACGTCGCCGGCCAAGTACGCCGATGACTTCAACGGGGACGGATACCGGGACATCGCGGTCGCCGCACCGCAAGCGACCGTGTCCGGCCACGAAGCGGCCGGGGCCGTCGTCGTGCTGTACGGCACCGCGTCAGGACCCTCCGCCGCGAAGCGCAAGCTGATCACTCAGGCGAGCACCGGGATTCCCGGTTCGCCCGAGACCGCCGACCACTTCGGCGGATCCGTGGCCTCCGCCGACCTCGACCTCGACGGCTACGCCGACCTGGTGGTCGGCACGCCGGACGAGGACACCGACGGCGCGTTCAACAAGGGCTCCGTCACCGTCGTCTGGGGCAGCGCGCAGGGGCTGGGCTCCGGCACCGTCCTGCCCCTCACGTACGGCGCCGGAGACCCTTCCGGCTGCGCGTTCGGCGTCGACCTCGCCGCCGTCCCCGCATCGCCGGCCCCGCGCCCGTGGATGCACATCGCCGGTGGCTGCTCGGTCTGGACACTGCAGGGCCCCATCACCCGTACCGGCAAGGCCTACAGCAGGTCCGAACGCATCCAGGGCCCCTCGACCGAGAAGATCGTGACCGGCCGGCTCTCCGACAACCATTCCGACCAGATCGAGGTCTCGGTCCCCCTGAGCGACCACCCAATGGGCGCCGTCTACATCAACCGGGTGTCCAGCTCCAACCCCCCGCCCCTGTCCACCGACGCGAGCAACGCCACCGTCGGAGACGTCAACGGTGACGGGTACGGCGATCTCGTCCTCGGCGACCCCGGTGACATGACCGTCGACGGAACGCCGCAGGAGGGAACCGGCCACGACGGCGGCCAGATCGCGATCTGGCCGGGAAGCGCGCAGGGCGTCGACCCCGCGGCGCAGCCGCTCCTCATCAACCAGTCCACGCCCGGCGTACCCGGCTCCTCCGAATCCCACGACACGTTCGGGACGGACGTGACCGTCGCCGACCTCAACCACGACGGCTTCGGTGACATCGCCGTCGGCGCCCCCGGCGAGACACTCGGGTCGGTCAGGCAGGCCGGCGAGGTCGTGATCGTCCCCGGCGGTCCTGACGGACCGACCGGCGCGGGCTCCTACGCCATCACGCAGAACTCGACGGGCGTACCCGGTACAGCTGAGCACGGGGACGCCTTCGGCACGACCGTGCGCTTCGCCGACCTCACCAAGGACGGCCGCGCGGACCTCGTGGTCGGCGCACCCGGTGAGCTCGCCCCCGGTGCCACGCGCTCCACGGGCGGCATCTGGGTGTTCAAGGGCACGTCCACCGGTGTGAGCCTCGGCAGCTCGTACAGCGTGATGGCGGGAACGGTGGGCCTGCCCACGACCAGCGACACCAACTGGTCGGCCGTGCAGGCCCCTTGATACCGGTGACACCAGAGGCTCTCTTCTCTCCTCTCCCCCCAAGGACTCCCATGCGCCTACGCACCACCACGGCCCTCGCGGCCCTCGTCGCGGCGGGCCTCACCCCGCTGACCCTGCCGTCCGCCCCCGCTTCCGCCACGCCCTCCGGACTTCAGGGGGACTTCAACGGGGACGGGTACCGGGACCTCGCCGTCTCGGCCCCGGCTGCCTCGGTCGGCGGCGCCGGCCGCGCCGGCACCGTCGTCACGCTGTACGGATCCGCCTCCGGCATCACCGCCGACCACCGGAAAGTCATCAGCCAGAACTCCTCCGGTGTCCCCGGATCCGCTGAGAAGAACGACGTGTTCGCCTCGGCCACCGCCACGGGTGACTTCAACGGGGACGGCTACGCGGACCTCGCAGTGGGCACTCCGGGCGAGGACGTGGGAGACGACACGGACGGCGGCACCGTCACCCTCCTCTGGGGCAGCGCCTCGGGCCTGTCCGGCGGCACGACCGTCCCGGACCCCGCACCCACCAAGCACGACGACTTCGGGCAGTCGCTCGCGGCGGGCGACTTCAACGGCGACGGCAGGACCGACCTGGCCATCGGCAGCACCGGCACCGCCGTGTGGATCTACAAGGGCGGGATGACGAAGGCGGGCGGCAACGGCGGCAAGCTCTCCCTCGCCACCACCGTGGACGGGAACGGTCACGGCGTCTACCAACTCGCGTCCGGCGACCTGAACGGCGACGGCACCTCGGACCTGGCCGTCGGCGGAATGTGGTCCAGCCTCGTCTACGAGAGCGGGCCCGACGGCCTCACGCTCGCCGCATCCCTGGACGACGGCGACAGCACCAACCGGCAACACCTCGCCATCGGCGACATCACGGGCGACGGCTACGACGACTTCGTCTTCGGAAACCCCTACGACCTGAACGGCTGGGCCAGTGGCGGCGGAAGCGTGAACGTCTTCCGCGGCGGCGTCGACGGCATCTCCGCGGAGCCGAACCAGGTCATCAACCAGAGCACTTCCGGTATCCCCGGACCCGACGAGTACGAGGACGCGTTCGGCAGCGCCGTCTCCGTGGGCGATATCACCGGCGACGGACTCGCCGACGTCGCGATCGGATCCTCGGACGAGTCCATCGGCAGTGCCACCACCACCGGCCAGGTCTTCGTCCTCAGGGGTACCCCGACCGGCCTGGCCACGTCCGGGGTACAGAACTTCCATCAGGACTCCGCCGGAATCCCGGGCGCGAACGAGGACGTCGACCGCTTCGGCTGGGCCGTCCAACTCACCGACGTCAACGCCGACAACCGCGCCGACCTGTTCATCGGCGCCCAGAACGAGAACGCCGGCGCGGGCGCGCTCTGGTACCTGCGCGGCCCATCGGCGGGTGCCGGTACGAGCGGCGTGGTGAGCTACGGCCCCGGCTCCGTGGGCCTGTCCTCCACGGGCGGGGACTTCGGAAGTGTCCTCACCGGCTGATCTGCCGCACCCGACGTATCAGCCCCGCCAGCGCCTCCGGCCGGGTCCTGAGCACGTCACCCGGGGCGTCGCTCTCCCTCAGGAGGGCGGCGCCTTCGTGCGTGGCGAGTTCTAGGCAGTCGGGCCCGTCCTGACCGCCCGGCCCGACTCCCACGACGGTTATGGCGGCATCCTTGAAGCCGGTGACTTCGACGGGGACGGCCACCTCGACCTGGTCATCGGCTCCCCCGGCGAGGACCTGACGGGCGGCGCGGACACCGGAGCGGCAACGGTCCTGTACGGAGCGACGGACGGCTCCGGGATCACCACCAAGGGCGCCCTGTTCCTGGAACAGAACAACGCGTTCGTCCCCAACTCCAATGAGAAGAACGACCAGTTCGGCTGGGACGTCCACCTCGACGACCTGAACGGCGACGGCCGCGACGAGGTGTACGTCGGCGCCTTGGGCGAGAACGGCGGCAATGGTGCCGTCTACCCGGTGAAGGTCAAGGCGGACGGCACCCTCGCGGCGTCCTCCGGCATCTACACGTCCACGCTCGGCATCTCCGCGTCGGGCACCCCGGCCCTGGGCGCCAACTTCACGGACTGACGCCCCACCCCACCCCGGCCCCCGGGGAACACCCTGAAATCTCCCTTAGGGGATGTCACAGCTCGGCAGCAAAGCCGGGCCCGATCCACCGGGCCCGGCACCTCGCTCCCCGGGACCAGGTACGTTCGATGACGTGGCTGGATTCAGGATCGGACGCGGCCGGGACAACCGCGCCTCGCAATCGCGACCGTACGGACAGGGTGCCCCCCGGGGGCAGGCCCCGTACGGCTACCCTCCCGCGCCCCCGAACGGGCAACCGCGGCAGCACCAGTACGGCGGCCGGCAACCGCAGCAGCCGTACGGTCAGCAGCAGCGGCCCCGGTCCGGAGGCCACGGCGAGCCGGAGTACTTCGGCGACCCGAACGGCCCGCAGGGGCACGGTCAGCAGGGCCAGGGCTACGACCCGTACGCGGCGAACAACCCGGGGCACACCCAGGCGTTCTCCGTGGGTGAGGACCCGTACACCCAGGGCGACACGTACCGGGCGGGTTCGGCCCCGGCCGCGCCCGTCGGTCCCCGGCTGCACTGGAAGCAGCTGCTGTCCGGGGTCGTCCTGCGCCCCGGCCAGACGTACCTCCAGATGCGGGACTACGCGATGTGGGGCCCCGCCCTCATCGTGACGTTCCTCTACGGGCTGCTCGCGATCTTCGGCTTCGACTCGGCCCGCGAGGACGTGATCAATGCCACGCTCTCGGCGGCGGTCCCGTACGTCCTCACGACCGGCGTGGCGATCACCGTCAGCTTCTTCGTGCTCGGCGTGGTCACGCACACGCTGGCCCGCCAGCTCGGCGGTGACGGAGCGTGGCAGCCCACGGTCGGCCTCGCGATGCTGATCACCGCGATCACGGACGCCCCGCGCCTGCTCTTCGCGATGTTCCTCGGCGGCGACGCCCCGTTCGTGCAGATCATCGGCTGGGCGACGTGGGCGCTCGCGGGCTTCCTGCTGACGCTCATGGTCGGCAGGTCGCACGACCTCCCGTGGCCGAAGGCGCTGGCCGCCTCCGCGATCCAGCTGATCGCGCTCCTGTCGATCATCAAGCTGGGCACGTTCTAGAGACCTGACACCTGAGTGGGGCCCGGCACACACGGTGCCGGGCCCCACTCGCGTTCGCCGCCACCCCGTCGCCGCCAACGGGTGACGCCGGTGGCGGGTCGGAGCACCGGCCTCCGGGACAGCTGCCACCATGCGCCCATGGCACCTGCGGCAGGCACTGCTGGGAGTTCGACGACGGCGCGACTCGTCCTGCTGACACTCGCGGCAGGTCAGTTCCTGATGGCTCTCGACAGCTCGGTCATGAACGTCTCGATCGCCACCGTGGCCGAGGACGTGGGCACGACCGTGACGGGGATCCAGGGCGCCATCACGGCGTACACCCTCGTGATGGCGATGTTCATGATCCCGGGCGGCAAGGCCGGCGCGCTGATCGGCCGCAGACGCGCGTTCATGACCGGCTGCGTCATCTACGGCTGCGGCTCCCTGACCACGGCGCTCGCACCCAACCTCCCCGTACTGCTGCTCGGCTGGGCGCTCCTCGAGGGGGTCGGGGCCGCTCTCATCATGCCCGCGATCGTGGCGCTCGTGGCGGGCAACTTCGTCACGGAACGCCGTCCCGCCGCCTATGGTCTCGTCGCGGCCGCAGGGGCCGTGGCGATCGCGGTAGGGCCGCTCGTCGGAGGTGTCGCGACGACGTACTTCTCCTGGCGCTGGGTGTTCGCCGGTGAGGTCGTGGTGGTGCTCGGCATCCTCGTGCTCGCCCGCCGCATCGCCGACGCGCCGGTCGGCGAACGCTCCCGCATCGATCTCCCCGGCTGCGTGCTCTCCGCCCTCGGCCTCGGGATCTTCGTCTACGGAGTCCTCCGCTCGGACGAATGGGGCTGGCTCCGGCCCAAACCAGGCGCGCCTTCGTGGCTCGGTATTTCGCCGGTCGTCTGGCTGGCGCTGGCCGGTCTGCTGCTGATCTGGCTCTTCCTCCGCTGGGAGGCCCGCCTGGTGGAGCAGCGCAAGGAGCCGCTCATCGACCCGGCCCTGCTGCAGAACAAGCAGCTCACCGGCGGCCTGACGATGTTCTTCTTCCAGTACCTCGTGCAGATGGGTGTGTTCTTCGTCGTCCCGCTGTATCTGTCGGTCGCCCTGGGCCTGTCCGCGCTCAAGACCGGTGCCCGCATCCTGCCGCTCTCGCTGACGCTGCTGGCGGCCGCGATCCTGATCCCGCGCTTCCTCCCGGATGTCTCACCGCGCCGGGTGGTGCGGCTCGGGATCCTCGCGCTGCTCGCCGGCGCGGTGGCCCTGATGGCCGCGCTCGACGTGGGAGCCGGCGCGGAGATCGTCACCCTCCCCCTCCTGCTGATCGGGCTCGGGATGGGCGCGCTGGCGTCCCAGCTCGGGTCGGTCACCGTGTCCGCGGTGCCGGAGGCACAGAGCGCGGAGGTCGGCGGAGTCCAGAACGCCGTCACCAACCTGGGCGCTTCGCTCGGTACGGCACTCGCCGGGTCGATCCTCATCGCCGCGCTCACGACCTCGTTCGTCACCGCCATCGAGCAGAATCCGGCGGTCCCGGCCGATGTCAAGAGCCGGGCCTCCGTCGAGCTCCAGAGCGGCGCGCCCTTCCTCTCGGACGCTCAGCTCAAGACCGCGCTCGACGAAGCCGGCACGAGCACGGAGGTCACCCAGGCGGCGCTCGACGCGAACAACGAAGCACGGCTCGACGGGCTCCGCGCCGCACTCGCCGTCCTCGCCCTCACCTCGCTGCTCGCGATGTTCTTCACCTCACGGATCCCGACGACCCAGCCCCGCTCGGCGACGCCCTAGCCCACGCGCGCCGTATGCCGTGCCGCTTGCTCAAGCGTCCGGAACTTACCCGGCCCGGGTGCGTTGGGAGCTTGTGGCCAACGGGACTTCGGAGGCCACTGTGACGCCGGCTAGGGATCTTGCGCTTCTATAGCGGGGGCTTTGACAGCCCCCAAAGATCGAGCTTCATCCGACTCGGCCCGAATGGTGCTATGTCATGCACCTGACTGGCCACGCAGGCCCGAAACACTCCCTTGGGGGGAACGTTGACGAGAAGCACCATGCCGAGACGCATACTGGCCCGGACGGTGGGCGTTGTCGCGGCGGTGACAGTTGCGCTCACGGCTGCGCCCTTGGCGGGCACCGCGCAGGCCTACAGCGCGACATCGGGAACGCTGAGCTTCAGCGGCGATCCGGGTGAGCACATTTCAGGCGGTCAGTCGTATGAGTACACGGCTGGAGCGGTCCAGATGTTCGACGTCCAGGGCAGCAGGGACGACAACAGCCTCACCGTCGCGATCGATTCGGACCAAGGCACGCTCTGGCGTCTCATCGTCGCCGCCCCAGATGGTCAGAAGCTGACTGAGGGCACCACGTACACCGGGGCGAAGAAATGGCCCTACGTCCAGCCGGGGGATCCGCAACTGGAGTTCGCCGGGATCGACAACGGGACCGAAAAAGGGTGTAACACCAACTCCGGCTCCTTCACCATCGAGCACATCGCTTTCGGCCCCTACGGCTACGTCCGCGCACTCGATGCCACCTTCGAGCAGTACTGCAACGGGTCGACAGTGCCTCTGCACGGTGCGGTTCACGCGGTCATGCCCGACCCGCCGGCCGAACTCGCAATGACGATGAACGCCGACCCCACGGGCACGGTGAACGTCAAGAACGGTCAGATCACCGTCGGCGGCACCGTGACGTGCAACAAGCCTGCGAGCGTCTCGCTCACCGGCCAGGTCTTCCAAATCCTGAAGAAGGGGACGCCAGGCGCGTCCTACGAGACGGCCGTGGCGTGCACCCCGGGCGCACCCGTCCCCTGGTCCGTCGAGCTGACCAGCCAGGACCCCGGCGTCTCGTTCGAGCCCGGCACCGCAACGATGCGCAGCAGGGCCAAGGCGGATGACCGGGACTACCCGGTGACTGCCGACACCGGACAGCAGGAGTCAGAGGTCACGCTTTCCAAGAGCTGAGCCCAGGCGGCTGCGAGATCAGCTGACATCGCTGGTGACAGCAGCGGGAGCCGACAGCCCCGATCGACCGGAGCGGTGAACCGGCCCCGGGATGACGCAGGGGCCCCTCGATGCCTGTCGAGGGGCCCCTTCGCGTCGACAGCGCGCGACGAAGACCTTGAAGCGCAGATCAGAGCGCTTCCTTGTTCTCCTTGGGCGCCTCTCCCGACTTGTGTACCGGAGGCAGGACACTCCACGGGAAGTTGATCCACTCGTCCGTGCGCTTCCACACGTACTCGCACTTCACGAGCGACTGCGACTTCTCGTAGATCACGGCGGAGCGCACCTCGGCCACGGTGTCGAGGCAGAAGTCGTGGACCAGCTTCAGGGTCTTCCCGGTGTCGGCGACGTCATCGGTGATGAGCACCTTCTTGTCCGAGAAGTCGATCGCGTTGGGCACGGGCGCCAGCATGACGGGCATGTCGAGCGTCGTTCCCACACCCGTGTAGAACTCGACGTTCACGAGGTGGATGTTCTTGCAGTCGAGGGCGTACGCGAGCCCGCCGGCCACGAAGACGCCACCGCGCGCGATGGACAGCACTATGTCCGGCTCGTAACCGTCGTCGGCGATCGTCTGCGCCAGCTCGCGCACGGCAGTGCCGAACTTGTCGTACGTAAGGTTCTCGCGTACGTCACTCATGCTGCTGCTCACACCTGTGTCCGATGGAAATTGAGGAAGGAACGGGAGGCCGTGGGGCCGCGCTGGCCCTGGTAGCGGGACCCGTAGCGCTCGTTGCCGTAGGGGAACTCGGCGGGCGAGCTCAGCCGGAACATGCACAGCTGCCCGATCTTCATGCCCGGCCACAGCTTGATCGGCAGCGTCGCGAGGTTCGACAGCTCCAGCGTGACGTGCCCGGAGAACCCGGGGTCGATGAAGCCGGCGGTGGAGTGCGTGACGAGCCCGAGCCGGCCGAGGGAGCTCTTGCCCTCCAGGCGCGAGGCGAGATCGTCCGGCAGCGAGATGACCTCGTACGTGGAGGCGAGCACGAACTCGCCGGGGTGGAGGATGAAGGGCTCGTCGCCCTCCGGCTCCACGAGCCGCGTCAGGTCGGCCTGCTCCACCGCGGGGTCGATGTGCGGGTAGCGGTGGTTCTCGAACACCCGGAAGTAGCGGTCGAGCCGCACGTCGATGCTCGAGGGCTGCACCATGGATTCGTCGTACGGATCGATGCGGACCCGCCCGGCGTCGATCTCGGCCCGGATGTCCTTGTCTGAGAGAAGCACGTAGCGAGGATACGCAGAGCGCGCGGGCCCGCCACAATCCGGCCATTGCACCGCGACTGTGGCGCACCCGCGCGCCTGCTCTCCGGCTGTGCGCCGGCTACCGCTTCTCGAACTCCACAGGAACCGCGTTCCTCAGCCGCGCACACCGCGGACATCGGATCAGCCGGCCGGGTCCGAGCCGGTCGGCCTGCTGCATCGGGAACGAAGCGGTGCTGAACACGTGCCCCTCGGCACAACGGACGAATGTGCGCTCCATCGAGTCCCAGAGTCCCTTCCCCACGAACCACTACGCCATTTCTGGCTGACAACGATGGGTCACATTACGGGATGAAAGGGACGCCACTCCAGGCGGCACTCCGCACACGGAAGGACCCTCGAAGCCGGCCCCACCGTACGCCCCAACTCCCTTCACCCGCAGTCACTTCCGGCACGCACAACGCATCCGGACCCCACGGCGAAAGCACCGGGGGCCCGAGGTGTTGTAGAGTGTGCGACGTTACGACTCCGGCTCAACCCGGCGTCTTACGCGGGTGTAGTTTAGTGGTAGAACATCAGCTTCCCAAGCTGAGAGTGCGAGTTCGATTCTCGTCACCCGCTCCATAGTTGAGGCCCAGGTCAGAGACCTGGGCCTTGTTTGTTGTCCGGACCTATTTAGCTGTCTTCAGCACCCGCGCACCACATCCGCACCATTAGGGCTGTCGGGCGCTGTCGGGCGGCTCGTCCTTGTGGTGCTTCGCACGCTGAGCGCGCACCATCTCGTCGAGCCCGTCGGCGACCTCATGCTGACGCTCATGATCGGAGTGCTGATAGATCAGCGCCGCCTTCTCCGAGGACTGTCCCGCTCGGACCATCGTGTCCTTGAGCGTGGCGCCCGAGCGCGTCGACAGAGTGTGACCGGTGTGGCGGAGGTCGTAGAACCGGAAACCTTCCGGCAGCCCAGCTGTGACACGGACCCGACGCCGGACGCGCCCGAACGTGGTGCGCCGGAAGGCTCCGCCGCGCTCGCCGACGAAGAACAACCCGTCCGGGCACGCCAATCGATCACCGTTCGTGTGTAGCCGCCCTCGGGCCTACAACATCATGAGGCGAGCTGCGACTCCCCGCTCGTATCGTGAAAAGAGACAGAGCTGCGAGCAAGGCAGGGCAGTCATGAAGGTACCGGCGATCGACTACGCGGCGGTGTTCCAGGCCCTTCCCGGGGCGGTGGCGCTAGTGACCCCGCACCTGATCTACGCGGACGCCAACGCGGAGTTCTTGCGCCTGCGGGGCCTTCCAAGCGAACAAGTGATCGGTCACTTCGTGTCTGATGACCACCCCGAAAAAGCCCCCGCCGAGCCTCTCCTGCTCAGAGTTCTGGCGTCACTGCGCCAGGCGGCCGACACCGGTGAGCGCAGCATCGTAGCGTTGCAACGCTACGACAGGGAGGACCCCGATCAGCCCGGAGTGTGGCTCGAGCGGTACTTCAACCTGACCAACATTCCTGTGTTCGGACCGGATGGACGGGTGGCGCTGCTGCTGCACCGGGCGGAGGAAGTCACCGAACTCATCCGCGCCCGTGAAGTGGCGCTGGCCTTGCAGGAATCCATGCTGCCCGCTTTGCGCCGGGTCGGCCGGCATCAGGCGGCCGTACGCTACCGGCCCGCCGCCGAAGCACTGAATGTGGCCGGCGACTGGTACGACCTGGTCGACCTGCCCGGCGACCGCATCGCCGTCGCGGTCGGCGACGTCGTCGGCCACGGCCTGCCCGCGGCCGGCGTCATGGGACAACTGCGCAGCGCCCTCAGCGCCGCCTCCCTCGTCGCCGAAGGACCCGCCCGCGCCCTGGAAGTCCTCGGGCTGTACGCCCGCACCGTCGACGGCGCCGAGAACACCACCGTGGCCACGGCATTCATCGACTGGAAGAGCCGCACCATCACCTACAGCAGCGCCGGCCACCCACCACCCGCGCTCCTGCAGAGGGACAAGACCGTCGAGTTCCTCAACCAGGCCACCGACCCGCCACTGGCCGCCCGCCCTCAGCATGCCTCCCGGATCCAGGCTGTCACAGCCTTCCGCGAGGGCGCGATTCTCGCGCTCTACACCGACGGCCTGATCGAACGCCGCGGCGAAGACATCGACACCGGCCTCGCCCGGCTCGCCGTCTCCCTGGCGCGCCACCAGGCAGACGACCCCGAAGCCCTCGCCGACGCCGTGCTCAACGACCTGCTTCCATCAGGCGACGCCACCGACGACACCGCCCTGGTCATCTTGCGCCTGTGAATCCAGCCCGCTACGTTCGCCTGCCCGTTTGCACCCCGCCGACAACAGTGAAGCGCTTGGATACGAGTGGCGGGGCGCCACGGCGCTCGGGGCAGACCAGGGACAGCGATGTTCTGCGACGGCGTTTCCGCTGGTGGCAGGCAGGCAGGCCGGGTGTCTGTAGACCTGCCGGCTCAGCCGTCCCAGGTTCGAATCCTGGCGCCGAGCAGCTGCATCATGATCCGCCCCGACCGAGAAAGCGAGAACAGAAGCCCTGCCGGCTGCTACCTGCACAGATCGACGGGCCGGAGCGGTCGAAGGTATTCGTAGTGACTGGGTGGGGGTTCAGGCGCGGCACGGGCCGTACAGGCTCGGTCTGCATTCCCGTATTGCCGCAGAGCACCGGCCCTCCCCCATCTGGACCTGTCGGACTGCGCATGTGGTGCTGATGGCATGAGCCTGGAGTCCAGGTCCAGTGGCGCCGGACGGCGGGCCCTCGCGGTTCGTTCACTGTCGAGTCGAGAAGGAACCATGGCTGATCAGCAGGAGGACACGGGTCGCATCGTGGTCGGCGTGGATGGTTCGGAGCCATCGAAGCAGGCGCTTCGATGGGCCGCGCGTCAGGCGGAGCTTACCGGTGGGGTGGTGGTGGCGGTGGCCGCCTGGAACATCCCGCACTTCTACGGCGCACGCGCCTGGCTGCCCGCGTCGAGCACGGATCAAGGGGCCATCGAAAGCCGGACACGCACGGAACTGGAGCAAGCGGTTGAGGAAGCCCTGGGATCCTCGCCGACGGTCGAGGTGCAGACCGAGGTGCGCTACGGCACGGCCGCAAGTGTGCTCATCGACGCCTCCCAGGACGCGGCCGTGCTTGTGGTGGGCAGTCGGGGCCTCGGGGACTTTTCGGGGCTGCTCCTGGGGTCGGTGGCCCAGCGCTGCACCCAGCACGCCGCCTGTCCGGTCCTCGTGATGCGCGGTGCCGGTGAGTGAGCTCGGCGGCCTTGGAAGGTTGCTCTCAGGGGGAAACCCACTGTCCGGGCCGGCGAACGGGTTTCCTCGACCCGCCGAATCCGACGACCTTTGAATGGCCCCGATGACAGGAAACGAGCTCCCGAGCTCTCCGACAGGAACCTCTTGTTGCGGAAGGGAGGCGGCATGCACGATTCCGATCCGCCGTTCCGGTCGGTCCGAAGCCGCGACGGCTATCTGCCGCTGGAGGATCTCGGCCTCATCGGGGACGGAACGACCACCGCCCTGGTGGGCCTGGACGGTTCCATCCCGTGGATGTGCCTGCCCCGGTTCGATGCCGAGCCGCTCTTCTGCGGCCTGCTCGACCATGCGCGAGGCGGCCGGTTCACCCTCGCGCCGGAGGACCTGGTGGAGGCGCGGCAGCACTACGAACCGGACACCGGCGTCCTGACGACCGAGTTGCGCAGCCGCACCGGTCTGGTGCGCATCACCGATGCGCTGGTCCTGCGCTCCGGCGCCGACCTCACCGACGACGCACCGGCCGACCGGTCCGAACTCGTGCGCTCGGCGGTTGTGTTGGACGGAAGCGTCCGCCTGCGCGCGGAACTGGAGCCCCGCGGCGGCGCACAGGTGCGCGCTCTGTTCAGCGGACTGGAAGTGCGCCCCTCCCAGCGGCCGGACCTGCGGCTCCACCTGCGGTCCAACCGGCCCCTGACCGGCCTGCACAGCACCCACGACCTGCGGCAGGGCGATCGCCTCGATCTCGTGCTGTCCTGGGGCCGCTTCCACCGCCACCACCGCTTCGACACCGACACGATGCTGCAGACGACGGCCGACGCGTGGCGGCGCTGGATGCGGCACTTCGACTACGGCGGCCCCGAGGAACCCCTCGTCAGGCGGGCCGCGATCACCTTGAAGCTGTGCGACGACTGGGCCAACGGCTCGCTGGTCGCGGCACCCACCTCCTCCCTGCCCGCGCCCATCGGCGGCATCCGCAACTGGGACTACCGCTACGCCTGGATCCGCGACGCGGCGTACGCGGTGTTCGCCCTGCGCCGCATCGGCTTCCGCGGCGAGGCCGACGCCTTCCTCGGCTGGGTCCTCGACGCCTTCGAATACAGCGGGCGGCCGCGGATCATGTACGGGCTGCGGGGCGGGCTCGTACCGGACGAGGTCGAGGACGGCGAGCTGGAGGGCTACCAGCGCTCCGCCCCGGTGCGCTGGGGCAACGGCGCCGCCGACCAGCGCCAGCACGACGTCTACGGCGAGATCCTGGACTGCGCCCACCAGTGGCTGCGTTCCGGCGGTGAGATCCAGCCCGGGCTGTGGGCCGGCCTGGCCGGGCTCGCCGACACCGCGGAACAAGCCTGGCGGCAGCCGGACCAGGGCATCTGGGAAGTGCGCAGCGAGGGCCGGGTGTTCACGTACTCCGCCGGGATGTGCCAGGTCGCCCTGGACCGGGCCGCGCAGATCGGTGAGCGGCTCGGGCTGTCCGGGCGGGTCGCCCAATGGCGGGCCTCGGCCGACGAGTTGCGCCGGCTCGTCCTGGAGCAGTCCTGGGACGAGAAGACGCAGACCCTCAGCGCCCACCTCGACGGGGGCGGCCTGCTGGACGCGAGCCTGCTCGCGCTCCCGCTGCGCCATGTGGTGCCGGCCGATCACCCGCGGATGGTGGCGACCACCAAGGCCGTCGCCGAGCGGCTGTCGGCGGGCGACGGCCTGCTCTACCGCTATCTGCACGAGGAGTCCCCCGACGGCCTGGCCGGAGACGAGGGCGCCTTCGTGCTGTGCAGTTTCTGGCTGGTCGACAACCTGATCGGGCAGGGCCGGATCGAGGAGGCCGAAGGGCTGTACGCCTCGCTGTGTGCCCGCAGTAGCCCGCTGGGGCTGCTGTCGGAGCAGATCAACCCCTCGACAGGAGAGTTCATGGGCAACTTCCCGCAGGCGTTCAGCCACATCGGCGTCATCGCCAGTGGCGTCAACCTCGCCCGAGCGAAGGCAGGCGGACGGACATGATCAACCGGCTGGCCGTCTTCGGCGGGACGGGCGACCTCACGGCGCGCTATCTGCTGCCCGCGCTGGCAGCCCTGCATGCGGCAGGACACCTCGGCGACCGGCTGGAGTGGACCGGCGCCAGCAGGGAGGACTGGGACACCGAGCAGTACCGGCAGTGGATCGCCGAGCAGTACGAGCGGCACGACGACTTCAGTCCGGCCACCTCCCGGCAGGCGATCACTGCTGCGGCCCGCTACGTGCGGGCCGATGTCACCGACCCCGCCGAGGTCGCCGCGGCCGTCGCGGGCGACGGCCCCGTCGCCGTCTACCTCGCCCTCCCCCCGGCGCTCTTCCCGCCCGTGGTCACCGCGCTGCACGAGGCGGGCCTGCCGGCGGGCAGCCGGATCGTGCTGGAGAAGCCGTTCGGGGAGGACCTGGCCGGTGCGCAGGAGCTGAACCGGCTGCTCGCCGACCTCGTACCGGAGCAGGCCGTGTTCCGCGTCGACCACTTCCTGGCCATGACGACCGTCCAGAACGTCCTCGGCAGCCGCCTGGCCAACCGCGTCCTGGAGCCCATCTGGAACAGCACCCACATCGCCGAGGTCGAGATCGTCTGGGACGAGACGCTGGCGCTGGAGGGCAGGGCGGGCTACTACGACCATGTCGGCGCGCTCAAGGACATGCTCCAGAACCACCTTCTGCAGTTGCTCTGCCTGGTGGCCATGGAACCGCCGATCACGCTCGGCGAGCGGGACCTGCGCGACCGGAAGGTCGACGTGCTGCGCTCGGTGCGGCTGCTGACCGAGTACGACGTCGTGCACCGCACCCGCCGCGCCCGCTATCTGGCCGGCCGGATCGGCGGCCACGACCTGCCCGCCTACGTCGACGAGGAAGGCGTGAGCCCCGAGCGCCGTACGGAGACGTACGCCGAGGTGGAACTGGAACTGGACAGCTGGCGCTGGGCCGGGACGACCTTCCGGCTGCGCAGCGGCAAGGCGATCGGGGCGGACCGCAAGGAGGTCGCGGTGCGCTTCCGCCCCGTGCCGCATCTGCCCTTCGGGCACAGCGGGGAGGCGCTGCCCAACGTGCTGCGCTTCCACCTCGAACCGGAGGGGCTGGCCCTGGATCTGACGGGCATCGGCGCCCACACCGACGAGCTCGCCCCGCTCGCGCTGACCGCGCGGATGGAGCCGCCGGGCCTGCCCGCCTACGGCCGGCTGCTGCTGGACGTCCTGCGGGGCGACCCCGCCCTGTCCATCCGAGGCGACGAGGCCGAGGAGGCGTGGCGGCTCCTGGAGCCCGTACTGTCCGCCTGGGAGAAGGATCTTGTGCCCCTGGAGGAGTACCCGGCCGGCTCGGACGGGCCGCCCGCGCGGGAGCAGCACGCGGACGGCCTGCGGCGGCGGGAAGCCCTGCTTCACGATCCAGCGATCCCGCCCGACATCCGGCAGTCGGACGCGTGACGCCGGAACGACAGCCACGGGCGACCGTGTCGGGAATCGAGCCGCCGACACGCAGTCTTCAGGTCCCGCGCGAGGAAGGGCCGTCCCCGTGTGGGCGGGAGGCGGCCGCCGGCTGGTTGACGGGGAACCGCGCCGGTTGCCCGGTCAGCACCCGTACGGCCTCTTCGGCGGCGATGGTCCGTACCGTTTTGATGGCTTCTTCGGAGTAGTAGGCGGCGTGAGGTGTGACGATCACGTTGGGCAGCTCGAGCAGGGGGTTGTTCGGGCGCCAGCCGCGTTGTTTCGAAGGTTCCTCCTCGAGATCGTCCAGCGCCGCACCGGCGATCCACCCTTCCGACAGTGCCTTGTGGATCGCGGCATCCTGCACGATGGGCCCGCGTGCGGTGTTGACGAGGATGGCGGTCGGCTTCATCCGGCGGAGTGTCGCGCGATCGAAGGTGTGGTGTGTCTCAGGGGTGAGCGGCGATTGGATCACCAGATAGTCGGCACCTGCCACGAGGTCGTCGAAGGACGTCGGCCGGACCTGACGCGCTCGGATCTCGGACTCGTCGAGGAATGGGTCATGAGCCCAGACTTCGACGCCGAATCCCCTCGCGCGTTCGGCGATGAGCCGTGCGATGAAGCCGAAGGACAGCAGGCCGAGCACCTTTCCCTTCAGCTTCCGGATGGGCTGTCCGGTCTGCCAGTGCCATTCGCCCTGGCGGGTCGCTCGGTCGTAATGGCAGATCTTCCGAGCGGCCGCGAGCCAGAGCGCGATGGCATGGTCGGCGACCTCTTCGGCGCACCAGTCGTTCGGTGCGTTCGTGACCTGGATTCCATGCCGGGTCGCGGCGTCGACGTCGACGATGTCCACGCCAGTGCCGTAGCGGGCGATCACCCGGCAGTGGGTCAGCGCATCGATGGTGCGGGAACCGACCCGCGCGTACTGGGTCAGGATGCCGCCGGCCTGGCGCCCGGCTTCGATCACCTCGTCCTCGCTCTTGCACTGCGCGGCAAGGAGATGGAGTCCGGCGCCTTCGACGATGGCGCGTTCGATGTCCACGTCCCCGAAGTCGTAGTCGGCGATCAGAATTGTTTCGCTGGGGTCAGTGCGAGTCACGGGGAATTCCCTTGGTATGGACGAGATCCTGGTATGACACGGCAAGCTCCAGACAGCCCCCGGTGTCCAATTGACCGACCGTGGAACGGTAGATCTCTTGCCACGGCGTCTGGTGCTCCAAGGGCGGAGGTGTGTAGTGAGCCTTCCGGTCGGCGATCTCCTCATCCGACAGCAGGACGTCGACGCGCGCGTTGTCCAGGTCGACACGGATCCGGTCGCCCGTGCGCAGGATGGCGAGGTTGCCGCCGACCGCGGCCTCGGGGCTGGCGTTGAGAATGGACGGTGCGTCCGACGTGCCGCTCTGCCGGCCGTCGCCCATCGTGGGCAGGGCGGTGATGCCTCGCTGGATCAGTGCGGCAGGCAGCTCCATGTTCACGACCTCGGCCGAGCCCGGATATCCGACCGGCCCGGTGTAGCGGATGACGAGAATGCAGTCCTGGTCGATACCCAACTCGGGATCTTCGATGCGGGCGTGGTAGTCCTCAGGCCCGTCGAAGACCACGGCGCGAAAGACGAACACCGACGGATCGTCGGGGCCCGGCAGACCACGGGCCCGGAAGTTGTCGGTGATGACCGACGTTTTCATGATCGCGGAATCGAACAGGTTCCCGGTCATGACGAGCAGGCCGCCCTGCGCGGTGACGGGGTCGTCGACGGGGCGGATGACCGCCGGGTCGGCGGGCGGCGCATCATCCAGGTTTTCGGCCACGGTCCGACCCGAGATCGTTACGGCATCGCCGTGCAGGTGCCCCGCGGCCAGCAACGACCGCATGACCGCCGGGACACCGCCGGCGCGGTAGAAGTCCTCGGCCAGGAACTCACCTGCGGGAGCGAGGTTCACCAGCACCGGAATGTCGGATCCGACGCGGTGCCAGTCCTGGTTGGACAGATTTACCCCGACGTGACGTGCGATGGCGTTGATGTGGATGGGCACGTTCGTCGATGCAGCGATGGCCGATGCGACGACGATCGCGTTCTCGAAGGCCTGTCGTGTCATGATCTTGCGGGGGGTCAGGTCCTCGCGCACGATGGTCACGGCCCGGCGGCCCGTGTCGTAGGCCATTTGCGCCCGCTCGCGATAAGGGGCCGGGATAGCCGCGCAGCCGGGAAGGGACATTCCCAGGGCCTCGGCCAGGCTGTTCATCGACAGAGCGGTGCCCATCGTGTTGCAGTGGCCGATGCTGGGCGCGGAGGCCGCGACGCGTGCCATGTATTCGTCGTAGTCGATCTCCCCGCTGGCGAGTAGCCGCTTCGACTGCCAGATCACCAGCCCCGAGCCGGTCCGCATCCCGTTGTGGTAGCCGTTGAGCATGGGCCCTCCGGACAGGACGATCGCCGGGATGTTCACGGTCGCCGCCGCGGTCAGGCACGCAGGCGTGGTCTTGTCGCAGCCTGTCGTCAGGACCACACCGTCGAGTGGATATCCGTACAGCACCTCGACCAGTCCGAGATAGGCGAGGTTGCGGTCCAACGCCGCGGTGGGGCGCTTCCCCGTCTCCTGCAACGGATGGACGGGGAACTCGAACGGAATGCCGCCACCATCGCGAACCCCGTCCTTGACCCGGTCGGCGAGGTCGAGATGGTGTCGATTGCAGGGAACCAGATCGTTGCCCGTCTGGGCGATGCCGATGATCGGTCGCCCCGACTGAAGTTCTGCCGGCGTGAGGCCGTAGTTCAAGAACCGTTCAAGATAGAGCGCCGTCATCTCCGGATTTTCCGCGTTGTCCCACCATGCCTGGCTGCGCAGCTCCCCCGTGGTGCCCTTCGGCGGTGACATAAGAAGCTCCTCGCAGACCTTGCGCGCTGGCGTGGCTCAGGAGAACTGATGGCGGCGTACCCGGCACTGCCTCCCGCTACTACCGATTTACGCAGACATAGGGGAAATCGCTCGGTATTTCACAGCTGCGCGCCGAAGGGCTCGGTCATGCGTTCGTATCGCGGTAGATCGTCGGAACCCCAGACGTACAGACAGCCGGCGCCGCCGGCGCTTCCCACGACCGTGGGCGCCGCCCGGACCAAAAGGATCAAGGACCGGCCGATGGCGAGAATGCTCGGGCGGCTTCGCCCCGCGCTGAGCTGCGCGAAAGCCTCGGTGCACTGGTCGACGACCTGGTAGACCCAGAACCCGCCGCCGAAGTCGGGGACCTGGATCACGGTGGGGCCCCTGGCCGACCGACCCTGACCCGCCGTCAGCACGCCGGCTGCCCTTTGCTCCTGCTCCTGCTCCTGCTCCTGCTCCCGCTTGACGACATCCCGGACGGCCTCACCGTCCCGCGCCAGCTATTCGGCATGGAGAACGTCGCCGCACTGAACATGGTTGCGCTCGATACCGCCGACGCCCCCGCGCCGAGTCAGGGCAGGGGCGGGGCGTCGCCGACTTCCAGCGTCGAATGTGGGCCAACCGGCATCTGCGCTACCCCATCCGATGCCATATGTCGGGACAAGCGTTAATTGTCTTGCAAATTGCCTATCTATCCCTCTGTCTAGACCTTGATCGGCCCGGGCCGACGCCAGGCCCTACCCAAATCCAGGAGAGTGGAGAAGATGACGAAATCGCCGCGATGGGGTTCTGTTCTGGCCTCAGCCGCCACGGCTACCGTGCTGGTCGCAGTGCCACTGGCAACCGCTGGGGCCGCCTACGCACAGGACCCGTATCCCCCGCACTCGACGTCACACCCGTACCCGCCGAAGCCGCACCACCCGCACCACGACTACCCGCCGAAGCCGCACCACCCGCACCACGACTACCCGCCGAAGCCGCACAAGCCGCACGGGTCGGGACACGGGGACGGGCACAAGGGCGACTGGGACGGAGGATACGGGGACGAGCACAAGGGCGACTGGGACGGAGGACACGGGGACGGGCGCAACGGCGGGCACCGCCCGCCGCACCTCGCCAACACCGGTGACGACAGCACGAAGAACGTGGTCCTCGGAAGTGTGGCGGCAGGTCTGATCGCAGCAGGCGCAGGCACCTTGCTGGTGGTGCGCCGCCGCCACAACTCATGAGGTTGTCCGCACTGCGCATGGCGTTCCCCTGGCGTCCCGGGCGTGCCCGGGACGCCTGCCGGGCACGCCTGCGCGCCCTCGGGCCTCTGGCGAGGACCGCGCTGCTGGCCGCCGCCGCCGTTCCGGTGGCGGCGGCCGCCTGGATCGGAGTCACCGGCTGGCTCGCCCGCTCCGAACTCCTCGCCGCCCAGCAGAACTTGAACGCACTCCGGGAGTCCCTCGCGACCGCGGTCGGGGGGGACGCCGCCCCGGCGGCAGCAGCCGGGGCCCCGGCAGAGTCCGGCCAGGAGCGGCTGCTGCGTTCCGCGGCCGCGCACGCCGCACGCGCGCATCACCTCACCACCGGACCGGCCTGGTTCACCGCCGCCCAACTCCCCTTCGTCGGCGACCCCCTGCAGTCCGTACGCGGTATCGCGCAGGCCTCGGACGAACTGGCCGGCGAGGCGCTGCCGCCGCTGGTGCGAGCCGTCCCCCGGCTCTCGGCGGGCGCTCACGCGGGCGGCATCCCGCGTGCTCTCACGGAACTGGAGAGCCAGGCGCCCACGTTCGCCCGCGCGGGAAGGGTCGCGGCCGAGGTGCGGGACGACACCCACCGCCTGCCCCGCTCCACCTGGCTGCCGGCGGTCGACAGCGCCCGTACGCAGTTGTCGGACCAGCTCGACCGTCTCGTCCCGCAGGCCCACGACCTCGCCGTCGCTGCCCGTGTGGGACCCACCATGCTGGGGGCGCACGGGCCGCGGCGCTACATCCTCGCCTTCCAGAACACGGCCGAGGCGCGGGGCACCGGTGGCCTCCCAGGAGCCTTCGCCGTGCTGCGGGCCGACCGAGGCCGCCTGTCCTTCGAGCGTTTCGGCAACGACAACGACATGGACGGCGTCCGCGCGAAAGTGAACCTCGGAGCCGAGTTCGCGGCCCAGTACGGGAACAACGGGCCCGACCGCACCTGGGTGAACTCCAACATGAGCCCGCACTTCCCCAACGCGGCACGCCTGTGGACCTCGTACTGGCGCACGAAGACCGGTCAGAGCCTGGACGGTGCGATCGCCACCGACCCCGGGGCGCTCGGCCTTCTCCTGCGCGCCACCGGACCGGCCCGCATGGCCGACGGCACCGCCATCACCGCCGACAACGCCACGGACCTCACCGAGCGGGTGAGCTACGCGAAATACAGCGATTTCTGGAAGCGCAAGGCATTCTTCGTCGACGCCGCCCGCACCGTGGCCGGACGGCTGATGACCGCGACCGGCGACCCGCGCCTGCTGCCCGCGCTGATGAGCGCCCTGCACGAGGTCCAGCGAGAAGGCCGCATGCAGGTGTGGAGCGCGCACGCGGCGGAGGAACAGGAGCTGGCGTCACGGCCGTTCGGAGGGGTCCTCCCCCAGCAGCCCGGCCCCTTCGCCGGGCTCGTGGTGAACAACGCGGCCGGCACCAAACTGGACTACTACCTCGACCGAAGCCTCGTATGGGCGCCGGGTGCCTGCACGGACAACGGCCGGTCGGTCACCGCGACCATGACGCTCACCAACCGGGCCCCGGCCTCGGGCCTCCCGCACTACGTCACCCTGCGGCCCGACGCCCCGGCCTACCGAACCCGCCCCGGCGACAACCGGCTGCTGGTGTCCTACTACGCCGGTGAGGGGGCCCGACTGATGCGGGCCACCCTGGACGGCCGCCCGGTCAAGCTGATTCCGGGCGCCGAACGCGGCCACCCGGTGTACACCCTCTACCTGGAGCTTCCCCGGCAGTCCAGCCGCAAGCTGGTGCTTCACCTCAGCGAGCCCGAGGCCGACGGCCCGCCGACGATTCTCCGGCAGGCGCTCGTGACGCCGCTGCGGGCCACGGTCAAGCACGGGGCGCCGTGCCGCCCCTGAGCACCACCGCAAACAGCCGCTGCCGCGGCACCCGTGAACCGGGTGCCGCGGCAGCGGCTTGTTGAAGCGGCGACGGGACGTCAGGGCGAGGCGGCCAGGATCCCGGCCAGCGCCCGGACCGCGTCGCGGACCTCCAGGGCCCGCGCCTTGTGCACGTCGGGGGGCTCGCCGACCGGGTCGGCGATACCGTCCGACTCGTCCGGCCGGGGAACCGCCATGCCGCGCCGGGACGCGGCCAGCCGGACCGCCTCGTGCGGGGTGCCGGACCTCGTCCCGTCCGTGAGCCGGACGAACTCCCGCAGGGTGAAGCTGCGGCGCATCGCCAGGGGGTGAAGACGCACCACCGCCTCCCGGTGGCAGCGCTCCAGGCCGAGCACCAGATCGGCCTGCTCGATCTGGCCGGCCCTCAACGGCCGGGCAGTGAACTCCCGTGTGTCGCCGCCGAGTTCGGTGAGAATCGCGCTCGTCAGGGGGTCCATCGGCGCCGGCCGGGCACCGGTACCCGCGCTGCGGACCCGGAAGTCCGGCTCCGGCAGCGCGGCGGCCAGCAGTCGTTCCGCGACCGGCGAGCGGTGCAGGTTGCCGGTGCAGACGAAGAGCACTTCGAAGGCGGTCACGGCCTACTTCTCGCCGACGGGAGACCGCGGTGCGGCCTCGGCGAATTTCCCGTGCCCGGCGGCCGGACGCGGCACGGGCACATCCGCCGGGGCGTAGCCGTACCCGTAGCCGTACCCCTTGCCGTTGAAGCCGGCGGACATGCTGAACACGGTGCCCAGGATGCGCACGCCCGTCCGGCTGAGCGACTCGGCGGCGCTGCGGATCTGGTCGCGACCGGTCTTGGAGGCGCGTACGACGAACAGCACCCCGTCCGCGAGCGGGGCCAAGCCGATGGTGTCGGCGACCGGCAGCAGAGGAGCGCTGTCCACGACGACCATGTCGTAGGTGCCGGCGAGTTCGCGAAGCACCCCCTCCATTCGTTCGGAGGCGAGCAGTTCGGTCGGGTTGGGCGGCACGGCACCGCTGGTGAGCACCGTGAGACGGCCTCCGGCCTGCTGCACCACATCCTCGATACCAGCCTGGCCGATGAGCACCGTGGTCAGTCCGGCGTCCTGGACCAGCCCGAAGGTACCGGCCACGGACGGCCGGCGCAGGTCGGCGTCGACCAGGCAGATCCGCATACCCGCGTCGGCAAGAGCGAGGGCCATGTTGACGGCGGTGGTGGTCTTGCCCTCACCGGGCACCGAGCTGGTCACGACGATCACCCGCGGCCGATCGTCGACCTGCGCGAACTGCAGGTTGGCCCGCAGCCTGCGGAAGGCCTCGGCGCGCGCAGAGGTGCTTGCGGCGTCCATCGCGATCCGCTGCCGGGCCGAGCCCCTGTCATAGGGGATGGAACCGAGACCTGGCAGCGAGGTGAGCTCTGCGAGCGCATCGCTGGTCTTGACGGTGGTGTCGAGTGCCTCGCGCAGTGCGACGATTCCGGCACCGAGCAGCAGCCCGCCGAACAGTCCGGCCACGAGGTCGAGCAACCACTTCGGCGAGACGGGATCCTCGGGGATGCTCGCCTGCTGGGTGACACCGAGCGAGACCGGTGAGATGAGAGGGGAGGACGCGCCGGGCTTCCTGGCGAGCGTCTGGACCTGCTTCGGTGTCTCCAGCTTCTCGACGACGGTGACGAAGCGCTGTGCGACGGCGTCGGCGATACGTGCCGCACGTGCCGGATCGGTGTCACGGACCGTGATGTTGATGAGCACGGTGTTGAGCGGGGCCTCGGCGGTGATGCGGGACGCGAGTTCCTCCGGCGTGTACTCCAGCCCCAGCTCGGTGATCACGGGCTGCGTCACCTGGCGGGTGGCGACGATCGCCGCGTATGACTGGACACGTGCCTGCGAGAAGCTCTGACCGTTGTTCAGATCGGCGGTGTCCGCGCCGGTTCGGGTGGCGACGAAGAGCTGGGTCTGCGCCTGGTAGACCGGCGTGGTCAGCGCGGTCACCGTCACACCCACGCCGATACCCACCAGCAGACAGATCAGGACGGTGGGCCAGCGTCTGGCGAGTACTTTGAGATATCCACGAAGGTCCAACGGGTATCCCTCACAGGGCTAGGAATATGCCTTTTATTGGGTTTCACCACTCAATGCGCCGCTCACGATAGGCACAGCAGACCCATGCCTCGGGGAGCCACGGCAGCTCGGGCACGCAAGATTCCCCCTTCGCAGGGCCCGTTCAATCCGTCTGGCCGAAGCCCGAGGCCGATCGGGGGAAAACAACCCAAAACGGAGCACGCAGAAGGCTTCGGCGCTGAATCGCAGGCCGCACCACAGCAAAATGCCTGGCGCCAGGACGGGCCCCACAGCGGATGGACAGGTCTTCATGCGTAGGACAATCGTCAATGAGGCCGGGCCTCTTGATCTCGACCCCATGACACAGGAGCCCGCGGACGGCTCCCCCGCGTCACGCTCGCTGCGCATCGTGCTGGTCGCGTTCACCTGCGATCCGACGCGCGGCAGCGAACCGGCCATCGGCTGGGGCTGGGCCGAATCACTCGCGAGCCGCGGGCACACCGTGGAGGTCCTGACGCACCCCGAGTTCGACAGCGTGCGGCACGCCGAGCGGCGAGTGGCGGACCTGGGGGCGGTGGGCGAACGCATCAGACTGCACGTCATCCCGGAACCACGAGCGCCCCGGTGGACCGGCCTGCTGCCCGGCCCGCTGAGCGACATGGCCGCGGAAGTCCGGCGCTACGACGGATGGCAGCGCCGGGCCCTGGCGTACGCCCGCAGCCACGGGCTCGACAGAGCCGACCTTGTGCACCACGTCTCGTACGGATCACTGCAAGGTGGCTCCGCCCTGCGTCACCTCGGACCGCCCTTGGTGTTCGGTCCCGTCGGCGGTGGCCAGATCGCACCGCACAGTCACCGGCGTTACCTGGGCGCCTCCTACCGGCAGGAGGCGTTGCGGACCTGGTTGTGGGTGCGCTGCCTCAGCCGTCGACCGGCCTGCCGCACGACACTCCGCGAGGCGGCGGTGGTGCTGGCCACCAACCGGGACACCGAGCGACGGGTCGGCCGCCTGAGCCGTACCGCCACCCGTCTGATGCTGGCCGACGGCATCCAGGAGTCGCTGATCCGGGAGCCGGCACAGCCTCGGGCGGCTCGGTCCGGTCGCCCGCCCACCCTTCTGTGGGTCGGCAGGCTGCACCCGCGCAAGACTCCGGAGCTGGCGGTGCGGGCGCTCGCACATCTGCGGTCGGAGATCCCCGACGCGCGCCTCGTGATCCTCGGGGACGGACCTCTGCGGCCGTCCCTGGAACAGCTCGCTCTGCGTCTGGGAGTGGGTGAATCCGTCGAATTCCGGGGCCTGTTGCCCCGGCAGGAGGTGTTCACCGCCTGTGACGAGGCCGACGCGTTCCTGATGACCAGCCTGCGGGACTCCTCCAGCACGCAGACCCTGGAAGCGTGGGCCCGAGGCCTCCCCGTCGTCCATCTCGGCCACCACGGCATCAGCGATTTCTCGGCGCCGGGCGGGGCGGTCTCCGTGCCTCTCGGCGACCCCGCCGACCTGCCCCAACGCCTCGCGTGGGCGCTCAGCGGCGTGCTGAACGATCAGCAGACACGTCACTGCATGGAGCGGGCCGCGCTGGCGTGGGCGCGCAAACACACGTGGACGGCGAAGGCGGAAACCGCCGAAGAGCTCTACCGCGCCGTTCTGCCCGTCGAGCGTGGCCCCCGGCTGTGATGTACGCCCCTGACGCACCCTGAACCTTCGAGAGGCAGTCATGCTCGTATCAGTGATCATCCCCCTGTACAACAGAGAGAAGTACATCGGAGCCTGCCTCGCGTCCGTCCTCGGCCAGACACACAAGGATCTCGAAGTCATCGTGGTGGACGACGGGTCCACCGATGGCGGCGCGGCGATCGCCGAAGGCATCGCCGACGAGCGTATTCGGGTCGACCGAGGCCCGAACCGCGGGGCCGCAGCCGCCCGCAATCGCGGTCTCGCCCTCGCCAAGGGCGAGATCGTGGCGTTCCTCGACTCTGACGATCTCTGGTTTCCGGAGAAGCTCTCCGAGCAGATCAGCGTCCTTCAGAGCGACCGCGACGTCGTCGCGGTCGGCGCGGTCTTCCAGTATCTGTCCAGAGACGGCCGGCGCCTGCTGGGCCGGGCTGGTCAGGACGCTCGGGACGCCGACTCCCGTGAGCGGATGAAGCGGGGTCAGCTGGCGCCGTTCCCGATCAACTCCGCCCTGATCGCATCGACTGACACCGTGCGGACCGCTGGAGGGTTCGACGAGTCACTCACGTTGGTCGACGATATCGACCTCATCTCTCGACTCGCCCTGGCGGGATCGGTTGCCACGGTCATGCGGCCGCTCGGCGCCTACCGAGTTCACAGCGACTCCCTCTCCTCCTGTCAACACGCCAAGGTGAAGTTGCAAATGCGCTTCGTCGAGCAGCGGGCCACGGCCCGGCTCGAAGGCAGGCCCGCACCCGACCTGGAATCGTTTGCGTCCTCATATCGCCTCACGAGGGCGCAGCGGTGGCAGGACGGCGCGGCACGGCGCTTTCGTGACGCCGGCCTGCTGGTGATGGAAGGACGGTACGTCAGGGCGACCGTGCTGTTCGCTGTCGCCCTGGTGGCCCGGCCGTCGTACACGCTGCGCCGCATCGCGATGCGTCTTCCGGTTCGCCGTACACCAAGTGCCGTTGCTGCCCACGGCGGGAGCTGAAGCCGGCTCGGCGAAGGGCGGCATCGGCCGGAACTCGCTCTCCACCAAGGCCGTCGCCTCCCGGCGGTCTTCCACCCCAACCCTCAAGAGGCAGCCATGCTCGTATCAGTGATCATCCCCCTGTACAACAGTGAGAAGTACATCGGAGCCTGTCTCGCGTCCGTCCTCGGCCAGACACACAAGGATCTCGAAGTCATCGTGGTGGACGACGGGTCCACCGATGGCGGCGCGGCGATCGCCGAAGGCATCGCCGACGAGCGCGTTCGGGTCGACCGAGGCCCGAACCGGGGAGTCGCCGCCGCCCGCAATCGCGGTCTCACCCTCGCGAAGGGCGAGATCGTGGCCTTCCTCGACTCTGACGATCTCTGGTATCCGGAGAAGCTCTCCGAGCAGATCAGCGCCCTCGAGACCGACCGCGTTGTCGTGGCCGTAGGCGCGGTCTTCCAGTATCTGTCCGGAAACGGCCGCATGCTCGGCCAGAACGGTCAGGAAGCTCGGGACGCCGACTCCCGGGAGCGGATGAAGCGGGGTCGACTGATGCCGTTCCCGATCTCTTCCCTGATCGCCCGGACCGACGCCGTACGGGCCGCGGGAGGGTTCGACGAGTCACTTCCGCCCGTCGCGGATCTCGAGCTCATGACCCAGCTGGCCGTGGCTGGACCGGTTGCCACGGTCATGCGGCCGCTCGGCGCCTACCGAGTGCACAGCAACGCCATGACATCCCGTCAACACGACGAGATGAAGATGCTCACGCGCTTCGTCGAGCAGCGGGCCACGGCCCGGCTCGAAGGCAGGCCCACACCCGACCTGGAATCGTTTGCGTCCTCGTACCGCCCCACGAGAACACAGCGGCGACTCGACGGCGCGGCGAGGCGATTTCGTGACGCCGGCATGCTGGCGATGGAAGGACGGTACGTCAGGGCGACCACGCTGTGCGCTCTGGCCCTGGCGGCCCGGCCGTGGTACACGATGCGCCGCATCGCGGCGCATTTTTCGGTTCGTCGTACGCCAAGGGCCGTTGCCCACGGCGCGAGCTGAGTCTCCAGGACCGCGTTCCACGATCCGGCGAAGGAAGCCCACGACCGGTCGAGTCCGGGTAGTGCACATCGACCGCGCTCACAACATGCCTGATACGGACAGGAATTGAGCCGTAATCGGATCCGCCGCCGCCCAGGCGAACGACATCTGCCCGGTCAACAGCAAGCCGGAGACCACGTCACGCGGTCTCCGGCTCCAGGTGTGCTGTTCAGACAGGTTCAGCCCAGCTCGGCGGAGTAGACCGGCGGCGCGTGGTCGACGGCCGTCTGCTGGCTCGGAAGGGTGGACGGCATCGGGCGGCCGAGCGCCCGCAGGGTCCATCCGGCGGACCGCCACAGTGCCGCGTCGAGGGCGTTGCGCGCGTCGAGGATCTTCCGCGCGGGTGTCACGGCGGCGAGGGCGGCGGGGTCGATCCGGCGGTAGTCGCTCCACTCGGTCAGGTGCAGCACGACATCCGCGCCCTCGCACGCCTTGGCCGCATCGGGGGCGTATCCGAGCAGGGGCAGGACGGCACGCGCGTTGTCCATTCCCTCCGGGTCGTGAAGCCGTACCTCCGCGCCCTCGCGGTGGATCGCGGCCGCGACGGCAAGGGCGGGCGAGTCACGGACGTCGTCGCTGTCGGGCTTGAACGTGGCGCCGAGTACGGCGATGCGACGGCCGGCGAATCCTCCGCCCGCCATGTCCCGGGCGAGGGCGACCGTGCGCCGCCGCTGCCGGACGTTGATCTCGTCGATCTCACGGAGGAACGACACCGCGCCGCCGACGCCGAGTTCGTCGGCGCGGGCCGTGAACGCCCTGATGTCCTTGGGGAGGCACCCGCCTCCGAAGCCGAGGCCGGCGGAGAGGAAGCGGCGGCCGATGCGGGTGTCGTACCCGAGGGCCTCGGCCAGGGTGGTCACATCGGCACCCGTGGCATCGCAGACCTCGGACATGGCGTTGATGAACGAGATCTTGGTGGCGAGGAACGAGTTCGCCGCGACCTTCACCAGCTCGGCGGTCGCCGGGTCCGTACTGATGTAGGGCACGCCGGTGTTCAGGATCGGCGCGTACACCTCGCGCAGGGTCTGGTCGGCCCGCCCCGACAGGGCGCCGACCACCAGCCGCTCCGGGCGGAGCGTGTCCTGGACCGCGAAACCCTCCCGCAGGAACTCCGGATTCCAGGCGACGTCGACCTCCGTGCCCTCCGGCGCGAGCTCCTGGACGCGCGCGGTGAGCCGGGCCGTCGTTCCCGCGGGGACCGTGGACTTGCCCACGATCAGGCAGCGGCGGCGCAGCCGGGGCGCCAGCCCGTCGATGACGGCGTCGACCGCCCGCAGGTCGGCGGCGGGCGAGTCCCGGCGCTGCGGAGTGCTCACACAGACGAAGTGCACGTCGCCGAAGTCGGCCGCCTCGTCGAGGGAGGTGGTGAAGCGCAAGCGCCCCGAGCCGACGGTTCTGCTGAGAACGTCCTGCAGACCTGGTTCGAAGAAGGGCACCCTGCCCTCTCCGAGAGCCGCGATCTTCTCGGCGTCGATGTCGACGCCGAGCACCTCGTGCCCGATGTCTGCCATGCACGCGGCGTGCACCGCACCGAGGTATCCCGTTCCGATGACGGTCAGTCGCATCTCTCTCGCCTCTTTCGGTGTCAGTTCGGATAGCCGGACGGGTTGAGCTCCTGAAACCGCCAGGCGTCCTCGCACATCGCGGTGAGGTCTCTCGTCGTGGTCCAGTTCCAGGCCCGGGCCACGGCGCTCGGGTCGGCGACGAGGGCCGGCACGTCACCGGGGCGGCGGCCGGTGATCTCGTACGGGATCGGCGTACCGCAGGCGCGCTGGAACGCGGCGACGAGTTCGAGCACCGATGTGCCCCGTCCCGTACCGAGGTTGAAGACGCGCATGCCGCTGTCGTCGTCGAGGTGTTCCAGCGCGACACGGTGGCCTTCGGCGACGTCCATCACGTGGATGTAGTCGCGCACCCCCGTGCCGTCGGCCGTGGGGTAGTCGTCGCCGAAGACGCTGAGCTTCGGGAGCCGGCCGGCGGCGACCTTGGCGAGGTACGGCATCACGTTGTTGGGCACGGCTGACCTGGGCGCCTCGCCGAGCAGTCCGCTGGGGTGCGCGCCGACCGGGTTGAAGTAGCGCAGGGCCAGCACGGAGAGCTCAGGCAGGTGACGGCAGGTGTCGGCGAGAACCTGCTCGCAGAGCCACTTCGAGGTGGCGTACGGGTTGGTGGGGCCGGCCGGGTCCTCTTCGGTGAGCGGCACTTTGGTGGCGTTGCCGTAGATCGAGCACGACGAGGAGAACACCAGGCGGCGGACGTCGTGGTCGCGCATGGCGCGCAGCAGTGCCGTGGTGCCACCGAGATTGGTGTCGTAGTACTCGACGGGCAGTTCGACGGACTCCCCGACGGCCTTCTTCGCGGCGAAGTGGATGACGGCGTCGATGTGATGCTCGTCGAACACCCGGGAGAGCGCGCGCCGGTCGAGCAGGTCGGTCTCGTGGACGGCGAGCGGCGGGCGGGTGGCGGTCTTCGCGACGCGTTCCAGTGCGCCGGGCGAGCTGTTGGAGTAGTCGTCGACGACCACCACGTCATAGCCGTGGTCGAGGAGTTCGACGCAGGTGTGGCTGCCGATGAAACCGGCGCCACCGGTCACCAGGACGGTGGTGTCACCGGGCATGGTCAGCTCTCCTCGCCGGCGTCGTCGTGCGCCTGGCTTCTGAACCACTCCACCGTCCGCCGCACACCGTCCTCGACCGGTACTTCCGGGTGCCAGCCGAAGCGTTCCTGGATCCGGGTGATGTCCGGGCGGCGGCGGACCGGGTCGTCCACGGGGAGCGGGTGGTGCTGGATCTCCGAGTCCGAGCCCGTGATGTCGAGGACGAGCTCCGCGAGATCGGACACCGTCCACTCCTCCGGGTTCCCGAGGTTGAACGGCCCGGTCTCGGACGAGTCCAGCATCGCGACCAGGCCGCGGACCAGGTCGCTCACGTAGCAGAAGCTGCGGGTCTGCTTGCCGTCGCCGTAGATGGTCAGCGGTTCGCCGCCGAGGGCCTGGTCGATGAAGCTGGACACGACCCGGCCGTCGTGCGGGCGCATGCGCGGGCCGTAGGTGTTGAAGATCCGGACGATCCCGACGTCGACGCCGTGACTGCGGTGGTAGGCGGTCGAGACGGCCTCGGCGTACCGCTTGGCCTCGTCGTACACGCTGCGCGGTCCGACCGAGTTGACGTTCCCCCAGTAGTCCTCCACCTGGGGGTGGACCAGCGGATCGCCGTAGACCTCGCTCGTCGAGGCGAGCAGGAACCGGGCGTTGTTGCGCCGGGCCAGTTCGAGGGCGTTCTCGGTGCCCCGGCTTCCCACCGCGAGGGTCTCCAGGGGCAGCCGCAGATAGTCCGGCGGTGACGCGGGACTTGCGAGATGCGCGACGGCGTCGACCGGACCGTGGACTTCCGCGGTGACGCTCACGTCGGCATGAACGAATTCGAACGCGGGGTATTTCCGCAAGTGTCCGATGTTCTCGGGCCGGCCCGTGCTCAGGTTGTCGAGGCACACCACGGCGTCCCCGCGCCGCAGCAATGCCTCACACAGGTGCGATCCCAGAAAACCGCCCCCACCGGTTACGGCAACGCGCATGGATTCTTCTCCAGAAATGTAGGAAGGGGTGGAGACATTCCCCTAAAACCTCGAAAAGGATATGAGCGCACCTCTGCTTCTTCTTCGGACGCGGCCGGGACCGTGCACTGTTTGGCCGCTACTCGGAAGAAGGCAGGAATCCGGTGATAAGGCGACACAGCCCTTGGAATAGGGGATGCGACGAGGCGGAAAGCCGTCGCCGCGAACGGGTCGATCACCCGCATGTGTGAATGGACGCTTCGCGCGTCGCGCACCTCACCACCTGTGTGACTACTACGCCTCCGGGGCTACTTCGCCCCGGGTTTCGCGTGGCCGCCGTGGCTCCCCCCGAGCACCGCGAGAGGATCCTGCCCGCACGAGGCACACACGAGGAGCCCCCATGGAATCCGACGCCCCGGTGACCCCATGACGCAACTGACGTCCGTCACGGTCCGCGGCATGCGCTGGACCTATCTCACCAGCGTGACCTGCGCCGCCGTCCAGATTCCCTTTTCGGCCGCGATGGCCCGACTGCTCACCCCCGAGGACTTCGGGCTGATGGCGCTGGCATACCTGATGCCGCGTTTGGCTCACCAATTGGCCCAGAGCGGCCTGGGTTCCGCAGTGGTCCAGCGCCCGTCACTCACCGGCCGCGACGTACGCGTGATCTTCGCCCTGGCCCTCACCCTCGGCACCTGCTCCTACGCGGCGGTCTGGTTCATGGCGCCGTACGGTCAAGAGCTGGCCCACGGACCCTCTGACCTGACCAGCATGATCCGAGTGCTCGCACTGGGCATGCCGATCGGGGCTCTGGGCACCACCGCCAACGGGCTGCTGAGTCGGGGGATGCGATATCGGGCCGTCGCCCTCACCGACTTCTTCTCCTTCGTCGTCGGCTACTGCGTCGTCGCATTGCTGTCCGCGCTCCTCGGCGCGGGCGTCTGGAGCCTCGTCTACGGCCAACTCGGATGGACGCTGCTGCTGAGCCTTCTGTCCTACCTCCTGGTCCGGCACTCGCTGCGTCCGCTTTTCGATGTGCGTGCCATGCGTGACGTCATGCGCTTCGGCGGGAAGGTATCGGCCAACGGTTTCGTGGAGTACGTCACGGGGGACTTCGCCAAGCTCGCCATCGGCCGCTACGTGGGCGTCACCGCCGCCGGGCTCTACGACCGCGCCGGGCTCCTGGCGTCGTATCCGCTGCAACAGATCCAGCAGGCGGCCAGCAAGGTTCTCCTGCCCGGCCTCAGCCGCATGCAGCACGAGACCAGCCGGCTCGGTGCCTCCTACGCCGACTGCACGTCGGTGACCACACTGGTCCTCTTCCCCCTGTGGGCGGTGATCGGCGCGAGCAGCGAGCAGTTGGTGGCACTGCTGCTCGGCGGCCAGTGGCAAGGCAGCGTGGACCTGGTCCCGATCCTGGGCCTGGCCAGCGTGCTCGGTCTGGTGGCACAGATTTCGGGCACCGTCGTGGAGGCCATGGGTGTGGTGGGACCCAAACTGGTCATCCATCTGGTGCAGCTGACGGCGCTCGTCGCCGGTGCTGCCCTCGCGCTGAACCTCGGCGGCGGACTCCACGCGCTCATGGTGGTGGTGCTGGTGAGCCAGCTCGTCAAACAGGCCCTGTTCCACGTGTGGCTGCGCCGCCTCTTTCCCACCACCCGGCGGCTGGTCGCGGAAGCATACGCACAGGCTGCCGCTCTCGCCGGCCTGATCTGGCTCGCCCTGTGGTACGTCCAGCAGGCGCTCGGGGCCAGTAGCCCTGCGGCGTTGGTCCTCACGGCCAAGCTGGCGGTCGCGGGCGCGCTGGTGCTGTGCTGTGTGCGGTACGGGGGACGACTGCACGGTGTGCGTGTCGCCCGGGAACGCAGCGTGCTGCCCGCCGCACTCCGGCGCTGATCACGGCCGCGTGGTCGCGTTCGACGCGACGCGGGGCCACGCGTGTGCCGGACCGGCCCCCGGCACGCCGGGCAGAGCCCGGCCCGGCGGGCCGTCAGTACGCGCCATTGCCCTCGACCACGGCCCGCAGCGTCCGGCACAGGATGCCGAGGTCGGCGGAGGGGGACCAGTTGTCGACGTAGCGCAGGTCCAGGGCGACGGTCTCGTCCCAGGAGAGGTCGGAGCGTCCGCTGACCTGCCACAGACCGGTGAGTCCCGGCTTGACGCTCAGCCGTCGCAGTTCCACCTCGTTGTACTTCGCCACCTCGTCGGGCAGCGGCGGCCTCGGACCCACCAGGGACATGTGCCCCTGCAGCACGTTGAACAGCTGGGGAAGTTCGTCCAGTGAGTAGCGGCGCAGCACACGGCCCACGCGCGTGATCCGGGGATCATGGCGGATCTTGAACATCAGTCCGTCCTGCTCGTTGGTCCCGGTGAGCTCCGGCCTCATCTGCTCGGCGTTGGCGACCATGGTGCGGAACTTCGCCAGGCTGAAGTGGCGGCCGCCCTGCCCGGCGCGGGTCTGGACGTGCAGGATCGTTCCTGGTGAATCCAGTCGTACGGCGATCGCCACGGCCGCGAACACGGGGGCGAGCAGCATCAGCAGCAACGCGGCGCCGATCCGGTCCGTCACGTTCTTCAGCAGCAGGGCGGCGCCGCGACGGACGGGCGGGATCACATGAAGCATCGTCAGACCGGCCACGGACGAGACGCTGACCCGGCGTTGCGCCACCTCGGTCAGGCCGGGCACGACGACGAGCGGACGGCCGTCCCCGTGAACGGCCCAGGACAGCCGTCGCAGTCGCTCACCGTCCATGCCCGGTCCGGACACGACGAGGACCAGGTCCACCTGCAGCCTCCGGGCCGCCGCCAGCACTGTTGCGGAGTCGTCGGACGGTCGCGGCGGGGTCTGCTTGCCCAGCCGTCCGGTGACCGGGGCCACCGGGTTGGGGTTGTCGTCGCCGATCGGGCACACCCCGACCGCGACGAATTCGTGGTCGGTGCGCCGCGCGAGGTGGTTCAGCAGACCATCGACGGCGACCGCCTCACCGATCACCAGAGCCCGGCTGATGGATCGTCCGGCACGGCGCCGGGCCAGCAGATGACGGAGCATCAGCTCTTGCCAGGCCGCGGTGACAGGGAGGCACCCGACCAGACCGGCCAGCACGAGAGGGAACGGGGAAGCCTCACCGGTCGCCGCTTTCAGCACGGTGAGCAGCCCCACCAGAATCAGCCAGTCCCGCGGCGTGGAGTGGGCGTTGCCGCTTTCTCCCATGTTGCGCCAGGCGTACCGCGAGCGCGAGGCCCGTACCAGGACCCAGGCCGCGGCCACTACCACCGCGTACCACCCCGCATGCGCCTCGCCGGCCAGCCGGAAGGCCGTGTACGTCCCCCCGGCAGCCCCCGCCGCGTCGACGGCCGGCGCTGTCGGCAGATACCAGGTGGGCTTGCTGTGCAGTCTTCGTCTGGTACGAGGCGGCTCACGGTCGGACTGCACCTGCGTACGCCCTGGCAGGGGTACATAAGGCACGTCTCCCTGAACAGTCACGGTCACCCTCTCCAACCGGCTTCAACGGATTTCCCTGGGTCCGTGCACCTGTCCACGGGATGAATCCGACGATGGTCGCGGTCATGACCGGGGCATCGTTCGAGGTGGGGCAGGCGTCGGACGCGATCGAGTGTGTCCGACGGGGGCACGCCGGGCCGGGTGGCGACGCTCGGTCGGGGAGAACGATCACCCGATGAGCAGCATCGGCACGGCGTCCGTGGCGCGTCGCTCCGCCAGGTGGGTGGACTCACCGCAGCGCCCTCCCCAAAGCCTCTGCAGGGATTACCGGTTAGGCGAGTTTGTCCCTCATGCCCGAAATGACAGAAGGCGCCCTGTGATGAAGATCGCCGTGGTCCACAGCTTCTACACCTCCGCAACGCCCAGCGGAGAGAACGCACTCGTACGCGACCAGGTGCGTGCGTTGCGTACGGCGGGCCACGAGGTCGAGCTGTTCGCGGCCCACACCGACGAACTGGCGAGTGATCCGCTCTACCCGCTGCGGGCAGCGGCGCGAGTGGCGTCCGGCCGAGGCCACAACCCGCTCGCCCGGCTTCGCGCGTACGCCCCCGACATGGTGCACGTCCACAACCTGTTCCCCAATTTCGGGCGTTCCTGGGTACGGCACTGGGACGGCCCGCTCGTGGCCACGTTGCACAACTACCGGCCGCTGTGCGCCGCAGCGACGCTCTACCGTGCGGGCGCCGCGTGTACGCGTTGCCCGGACGGCGAGCCCTGGGCAGCCCTGCGGTACGGCTGCTACCGCGAATCCCGGGCCGCGACGTTGCCGCTGGCCTGGGCCGGACGGCACGGTCATGCGCGGGACCCGCTGCTGGCCCGGGCGGACCGGATCGTCGTGAACTCCCGGCTGAGCGAGCGGACGTACCTGCGCGCTGGTGTGCCTGCCGAACGCCTGGTGCTCGTACCCAATTTCGTCGACGCACCGCAGTCCGCCGAGGCGCCGGGGGACGACAACGGCCGCTGGCTGGTCGCCGGGCGTCTCACGGCCGAGAAGGGCGTCCTGGAACTGCTGCGTCAGTGGCCGGCTCACGAACCGCTGGACGTCGTCGGCGACGGCGAACTCCTCGCCGACTGCCGCGCGGCGGCCCCCGCCTCCGTCCGCTTCGTCGGCCACCTCGACCGGTCCGAACTGTGCCGGCGGATGCCTTCTTATCGGGGCCTGGTCTTTCCCAGCCGCTGGTACGAAGTCGCGCCCTGCGTGCATGTCGAGGCTCTGGCGGCCGGGCTTCCGGTCCTGGCGTTCGAAGGCTCGTCGGTGGCCGAGGCGGTTCGTGAACACGGAACCGGCCTGGTCACACAGTGGGACAAGCCTCTCGCCCCGGTCCTGACGGAGGCGGCCACTCGCTTCCCGTCGCTGCGCCCCCGCTGCCGGCAGGTGTATGCCGGCCACTACACGGAGCCGGCCTGGATCACCCGCATCACCGAGGCGTACGAGGCCGCAGGCGTCGCCAACGGCCGCATCACGGCGCCCGCGTAGGAAGGTCCGCCAAGAAGGGCGAGTGACTCGTGGAAACGAGAGTGGACTTGGCGTACCCGAAGACCGTCCCGGCCGGACGTACCGGCACGGGCCGCCGTCCGTCCGAAAGTCAGTTGACCGACCGAAAGCCCACCGCTGACCACAAGACGATCGCCGGAGTCGTGGCGGTCGCCGTTCTGCTCACCGGAGGCCGTTGGGTTTCCCACATGCATGTGGGGCCGTTCTACATCGGCGATCTCCTGCTGTGTGCGGCGTTCCTGCAGGCCGCCTTGTCACGACTGCTTTCCGGGAAACGGCCCGATCGCATCTACGGGCCGGGAATCCTGGTCGGAATACTGCTAGTGGTGACAGCGTTCCGGCTGCTTGACGTGCAAGGTGATGTACAGACGGCCGCTCGTGACGCGGCGCCTTTCGCCTATGCCGCGATCGCCTACTTGTCCGCGGGCGCCTACCAAAGGGCGGACGACCGCGGCAGAGAGCGAACGGTCCGGGTGATCTACGGCGGACTTCTGCTGCACCTCGGGTGGATGGTGGTGGCGACGCTCGCACCGGAATTCGTCGCGACGTTGCCCGAGGTGGGCAGTACACGCGTCTTCGAGATCAGGACCGATTTCGACGTGGCGGTACTCGGTCTGCTGGCGGGCCTGTCGATCCTGCGGATGAGACAGGGACGGTTCTGGCTGCACATGTCGGTGGCGATCGCGGCGCTCGTCACAGGCCTGGCTCAGGTGAACAGAGCCGGACTTCTGTCGTGCGCCGCATGTGTGGCAGTGGCCGTCATGTTCAGAGCGAGCACGAACGGCCGTCTCACCCCCCGCGCGGTGTTCATCGGAGTGATCACGGTCCTTGCCGTCGCAGTGGCGCTTCCGATGTCTCCGGCCGGCCAACGCCTCCTCGCGCTGAACGAACGTGCCACTTCGTCTTCCCAGATCGTGGAGAACGCTCAAGGCACCAAACGCGCACGAGAGATCGCGTGGGAGCGGGTCGTGACATACACCCTGGCCGATACCGCACGGGCATCGGTCGGTGTGGGGTTCGGACCGGACTTTCTCCAGCAGTCCAACGGCGACCTCCCCATCGGCCGGGGAATCGGAGTGCGTTCCCCCCACAACTACTTGATCACCACCTTTGCCCGACTGGGCTTCGTCGGTCTCACCCTTGTCGTCGCTCTGCTGGCCGGTCTTCTGACCATTACCGTCAGAACCGTCCGCAGAGGGCCCCCTGACGAGCTGACGGCGTTGTGTGTGCTGTTGGTGATCTCTCTTCTCATCGTCGCCCTGCTGGGCGTCATCCTGGAAGCTCCTTTCGGCGCCGCCCCCTTCTTCTGGGCGGCCGGAATCCTGCTCGGCGGCGAACGGTCACGACGGGCCCGTCTCCGGCGGAATCCGGAACAGAACACCTTGGTCAGTGCTCCTCAGGAGGCGATTGAATGAGTGTCGCAGTGGTGACCGGCTCGGCCGGTCTGATCGGCTCGGAAGCGGTACGGCACTTCGCACGCTTGGGACTCGATGTCATCGGCATCGACAACGACATGCGTGCGCGGTTCTTCGGAAAAGAGGCGTCCACCGCATGGAACGTGGACCGTCTGTCCTTGGACCTCGGCACGTCCTATGAGCACTACGACGTGGACATTCGCGACCGGGACGGGCTCGCGTCCGTCTTCCGCAAGTTCGGCCGGGACATCGCCGTCGTCATCCACACCGCGGCGCAGCCGTCCCACGACTGGGCGGCACGCGACCCGTTCATGGATTTCGACATCAACGCCGGCGGCACACTCAACGTGCTGCAGAACGTTCGCGAACACTGCATCGACGCCCCGTTGATCCACTGCTCCACCAACAAGGTGTACGGCGACCGCCCCAATTCCCTGCCGCTGGTGGAGCAGGAGACGCGCTGGGAGGTCGCCCCAGGCCACCACTACGCGGACGGCATCAGCGAGGACATGTCCATCGACACCTGCCTGCACTCGGTCTTCGGTGCCTCGAAGGTGGCCGCGGACATCATGGTCCAGGAGTACGGCCGCTATTTCGGACTCAGGACCGCCTGCTTCCGTGGCGGCACCCTCACCGGTCCGGGCCACTCCGCCACTGAACTGCACGGCTTCCTCGCCTACGTGATGCGCTGCGCCATGGAAAGGCGCACCTACAAACTCATCGGGTACAAGGGCAAGCAGGTGCGGGACGCCATCCACAGCCATGACGTGGTCACCGCGTTCGAGGCGTTCTTCCGCAACCCGCGCAGCGGCGAGGTGTACAACCTGGGCGGCGGCCGGCACTCCAACGCTTCCAATCTCGAAGCGATCGCGCTGGCCGAGAAGATCTCGGGAAACCAGATGCTCATCGAGCACGTCGATACGCCCCGGGCCGGCGACCACATCTGGTGGATCAGCTCCAACGCGCGTTTCGAACAGCACTATCCGGAGTGGCGGTTGACGCACGACGTGCCCGTGATCATGAAGGAAACGTACGAGGCCAACGTGGACAGGTGGGTCCCAGCACGGTGAAAAGGAACGTTCTAGGCGTCCTCGTCGACGTGACACGCTACGACGAGGCGGTGGACACCGTGCTCGCCGCGGCCCGGAACAGTCGCCCGTTCGCAGTGACCGCGCTCGCCGTCCACGGTGTGATGACGGGCGTCCTTGACCGGGAGCACGGCGCCCGCCTCAACTCCTTCGACCTGGTGACCCCGGACGGTCAGCCCGTGCGCTGGGCACTGAACCTGCTGCATGGCACAGCCCTCACCGACCCGGTGTGCGGCCCGACCCTGACGCTGCACGTACTGCGCGCGGCGGCCGACGAGGGCATCCCGGTGTATCTGTACGGTTCCACGGACCAGACGCTGGACCGTCTGATGCTGAACCTGCAGAACACGCTTCCGGCCCTGAAGATCGCCGGTCATGAGGCGTCCAAGTTCCGCACGGCCGGCCCTGGTGAGGACGCGGAGATCGCGGCCCGGATCACCGAATCCGGAGCGCGGATCGTCCTGGTCGGGCTCGGGTGCCCACGGCAGGAAGCCTTCGTGCACGCCATGCGCCCGCTCCTTCAGATGCCGCTGCTCGCGGTCGGCGCCGCGTTCGACTTCCACGCGGGGAACCTGCGCAGGCCACCTCTGTGGATGCGCAGGCACGGACTGGAGTGGCTGTGGCGGCTCGGCCTCGAACCACGGCGGCTGTGGCGGCGGTACCTCCTTCTCAACCCGCACTACCTGCTTCTTCTCGCGGCACAGTGGGCCAAGCTGCGACCGGCCACACCGCCGCCACCTGCGACGGACCGGCCGGCCGCGTTCCCCGTGTGATCCGGCCTGCGCCTCTCGACGAGCGCACCGGCACCGGGCTCACGTCGCTCCCCAGGATGCGCCCACCTCACCGCACATCCGCACGCAGCGCACCAGGCTTGCGATACACATAGCCGGACGGCTCGGCGTCGCCCTCGGCCGCCGCGCGGATCAGGGCGTGGTCGGGCGACAGCCGGCACGCCGGGTCCGTTCGGGCCGCGTCGCCGGTGAGGGCATGGGCCTGGCAGCGGCAGCCGCCGTGGTCCTCTTCGCGGCGCGCACAGCTGCGGCACGGTTCCCGCATCCAGTCGGTGCCCCGGTACTGGTTGAAGGCAGGGGACTGCTCCCAGATCCATGCGAGCGTCCGGTCACCGACATTCGGCGCGTCCAGGCCGGGCAGCGTCGCGGCCGCCGGGCAGGGAAGCACGGTGCCGTCGGGAGTCACGGTGAGCGAGACCGCGCCCCAGCCCCCCATGCACGGTTTCGCGATGCCCTCGACATAGTCGGGGACGACCCACACCAGCTCGGTGCGGCCTGCCAGCCGCTCCCGCCATCGCGCCACCGCGTCCGAGGCGCGGGACAACTGGGCACGGCTCGGCATGAGCGCGCCGCGATTGCGCAGGGCCCAGCCGTAGAACTGGGCGTTGGCCAGCTCGATGCGATCCGCTCCCCAGGCCAGGCCCAGTTCCACCACGGCGTCGATGGCGTCGAGGTTGTCCCGGTGCAGAACGACATTGACCCCCAGCGGCAGACCCGCCTCCCGCACCAGTTCCGCAGCCCGCGCCTTGTCCGCGAACGACCGGCGCCCGGCGATCCGGTCGGAGGCCGACGGGTCGGCGTGCTGTACCGACAACTGGACGCTGCGCAGCCCGGACGCCACGAGTCCGTGCAGCCGGGCCGCGTCCAGCCCGGTTCCGCTGGTGACGAGCTGGGTGTGCACGCCACTCGATTCGGCGGCGGAGACGATCTCCTCCAGGTCCGGTCGCAGCAGCGGTTCCCCACCGGACAGATGGGTCTGCACCACTCCCAGCTCCCCGGCCTGCCGCATGACGTCCTGCCACTGCGCTGTGGACAGTTCACGAGAGCGGCGCGTCAGCTCCAAGGGATTCGAGCAGTACGGGCAGTGCAGCGGGCAGGCGTGGGTCAGCTCCGCGAGAAGCGCCCAGGGAGGCGGCACGAGGGTCATCGCAGCCAGCCCTCCGCGCGCAGCCGGTCCAGGAACGCCGGGACGTCAGCGGCCACCGGTGCGTCAGGGAAGCGCGCCGCCAGTTCGCCGACGATCCGGCTGACATCGCGCTCACCGTCGCAGAGACCGAGGACACCGCCGGCGTGCCCTTCCAGGACCACCACCCGTTCCGGCATGACCAGCAGGTCGGCGTCACGTACGCGGTCATGCCGCAGCGCGACCCCCCGGGCGAGCCTGGGGCGCCACCGCCGCTCCACGTCACAGGGCGAGGATGTCGTGGTCACCGTGGATCCTCTGGCCGGGCATGTTCCACGGCATCCAGCAACGACCACAGCACATCGCACTTGAACTCGAGCGCCGCCACCGCCCGCTCCTGCTCGGCCCTGCTGCCGGCCCACCGGAGAACCAGATCCATTGCTTCACCACTGTCCTTTCGGCCCTGCTGGACGCGCGCCCTGAAATAGGCCAGTCCGTCGCGCTCGACCCACGGGTAGTGCTTTTCGAAGGCGTCCACACGCCGCCGCATGAGATCCGGAGCGGACAGTTCGGTGAGCGATGCCGCGACGGCCTCCAGCTTCGGCCGCAGTCGGCAGAAGTTGACGTATCCCTCGACCGCGAGACGCACACCGGGCAGTACCCCCCGTCCGGAAAGGAGGTCGGACCGGTCCAGGCCGGCCGCCTCACCCAGCCGCAGCCACCGCTCGATTCCCCCCTCGTCGCCTTCACGGCCGTCGTGATCCTCGATCCGGCGAAGCCACATGCGCCGCAGGTCCGGCGAACCGAGTTTGGCGGCGATCAAGGCGTCCTTGACCGGGATGTGCTGCTGGTAGTCAAAGCGATTGGTGATCCAGCGCCGTACTTCCGACGGGCTCAGCGTGCCCTCGTGCATCCGCACGTTGAACGGGTGGAGATGGTGGTAGCGCTGCTCGGGGACCGCGCGCAGGCGTTCCTCGAACTCGGCCTGCTGCCAGGGCCGTTCCGTTTCCATGACGGTCACAGCGCGATCTCCATTCCGTCGGCCGCCACCTCGATGCCCAGCCGGGCCAGAGTCTTGTGCTGAGGCGCGGCGGGATCGACAAGAGGGTTCGTGTTGTTGAGATGCGTATACAGACAGCGCGCCGGCAAAGAGGCGACGCGCCGAGCCGTGCCCTGCGGCCCGTCGATCGACAGATGCCCCATGGCGGTCGCCGTCCGGGCCGAGAACCCTGAGCGCCGGGGCTCGTCGTCATCCCAGAAGGTGCCGTCGAGGATCACGCAATCGGCCTCGGCGACGGCCTCCTCAAAGGCGTCGGACCATACGCCGAGCGCAGGGGCGTAGACGGCGGTGCGTCCGGTGGACCGGTCGGTGAGCCGGAGCGCTGTCACCCAGTGGCCGTCATCACCGGGCGCTGCCCCGTCCTCCACGGCATAACGGGGCCGCTTGCCGGAGACAGGGATCGCACTGACGTGAACCGTGGACTGCGTGCCGAGTGGTTCGGCACGGCCGCCCGCGGGCAGCTCACGCCACGTCAGTTCGGTGTACGGGGCGAGCAGTGGCCCCAGGTGCTGCCGGTGCAGTACCGCATGCCGCACCGGCTCCGTGCCGAGCAACTCAAGTCGCCCGGCCTCCCGCAGCCGCGCGATGCCGAGTGTGTGGTCGAGTTCGGCGTCGGTCAGCACGACCCCGGCCACCGGTGTGCGGCGCTGCTCAGGTCCAGGGTGCAACTCGACGCACCCCTCGATCTGTTCGGCGATGTCAGGTGTCGCGTTGACCACGTACCAGCGGCCTTCGGCCGCTCTGACGGCGAGTGAGGCGTGCAGGCGGCGGCGCCGCGGATGTGCGCGCGCCCCGGAGCATTCCGGGCAGGCACAGTTCCATTGCGGTACACCGCCGCCGGCCGCGGTGCCCAAGACCTTGAGCAGCATGTCCGTGGCTCCGCTAGCGGGTGGCCAGGGCGTAGGCGGTGACTTCGAGCGCGGTTTCCACCACCACGTATCCGGGTGTCTGCCAGGCCTCGGCATGGGCGCTGCCGGTCCCTGCGGGGGGAAGAACCTGGGTCGGTTCCGCCATCAGTTCCGCGGGGTCAATCAGCATGATCTGTCCTGCCTTTCCGAGAAGGAATGGAACATTCCTCGCCCACCCTTGGCCACCCCTGACGCCCGCGCAACCGGACCCATCTCATCGGATCAGCGGCGCGTCTCACTTACCTTAAGTTAATAATTGCCTACGCTCCGTCACGACAACGCCAACGCCGAGCCCTCCTGGAGGGTGCAGAATGTTCAGTTTGACGATCCCCCGGAGAACGACCAGCGGACGCCGACTCCGTGCGGTGATCTCTGTCGGGGTCATGGTCGCCGCGCTGCTCGCAGGCTTCACCAGCCCGAGCAGCGGCGCGACCTCACTGCCCAGGAACCAGGAGCGTGCGGAACCCACCGAGGTCCGCACCCTGTCCACGGGCTGGACCGTCCCCTGGGGCCTGGACTGGCTGCCGGACGGCTCGGCGCTGATCGGCGAGCGCGACTCGGCCAAACTGTTCAGGCTCACCCAGGACGGTGAAAAGACATTCATCGGCCCCGTAGCGGAGGCCTCCAAGGAGGGCCTGACCGTCGATATCAACGGCGGCCTGCTGGGCATCGCCGTGTCTCCCCACTGGGAGCGGGACCACTACATCTACGTGATGCACACAGCCGCCGACGGCAACCGGATCGCGCGGATGACGTACGACGGCTCCGCCCTCGGGAACTACACCGTGCTGCTTGGCGGGATCCAGAAGGACGAAATGCACAATGGCGGGCGTCTGAGGTTCGGCCCCGACGGTTACCTCTACGCCACCACCGGGGACGCCCGGAACGGGGCCCTCGCACAGGACAAGCGCTCCCTCAACGGGAAGATCCTTCGGCTGACCACCAAGGGCCGACCGGCCCCCGGCAATCCGTTCGACTCGTACGTCTACTCCTACGGCCACCGCAACCCCCAGGGACTGGCGTGGGATCCGCAGGGCCGCCTGTGGGAGTCAGAGGTCGGCGAGAACACATACGACGAGCTCAACCTGATCGAGCCCGGAAAAAACTACGGCTGGCCTGAATGCGAAGGTTCCTGCACCAAGGAGGGGGTGGCCAACCCCAAGGCGGTCTTGTCCCCTTCGCAGGGCGTACCGAGCGGGATCACCTACGCCAACGGCGACCTGTACATGACGACCATGCGGGGCAAGAGCCTGTATCGCTTCCCCGTCGACGGTGCGGACGTGGGCACCCCGGTCGCGCACTACCAGGGCCAGTACGGTCGGCTGCGCGCCGTTGAGAAGGTCCCGGGCAAAAACGCACTCTGGGTATTGACCACCAACGCCGAAAACAACGGCGGGCAGCCCGCCGGTTCCGACCAGGTGCTCGAGGTGGAGCTGAGCGGCGGGCGACTCCCGCTGGACAATGTCTTCGGAGCCGGCTCCGTCTTCTGACCCACATGTCTCGTCACCCGGCATCGGGCCCGCACCTCGGGGAAGGAACGCGGGCCCGGCCCGAACCGACCGGCGTCAACAGAATCTGAGCGTCGGACAATCAAGGCCCAGGTCAATCGACCGGGGCCTCTTTGTTTCTCGCGGGGCATGTCCGTGCCAGGTGTGTCAGGTCCCACTGCTGTGCGCGGTCCGGGTCCCTTCCGTCACATCGGTCACAGCGGTTACACATCTTCGCAAGAGCATCACACCCTGTGCGCATCGCCTTCGGAAAGCGTCGATAGCGTTACTGGCCGCTCGATCTCGCGTGCGAACGTGACCACATGCCCGGCGTCCCGGCGGCGCAGTCAGCCACAGAAAGATCGAAGATGGACTACTGCTCCTCGTGCCGTCGGACCCTCAACGGAGCGCTGGTGTGCCCGGGTTGCGGCGCGTACGCCCCCGACATAGCCCCGCCCGCGACGACGACGTTCTCGTCGGCCTCGCCGCATCCGGCTTCCTCCGCCTCCTCGTCGTTCTTCGGGGTGTCCCCCTCCGACGACCAGGGTCACAGGAGCGGCTCCGCCGGTCCGGCCGACTCGTTCGACGACTTCGACGCCTTCTCCGCCGCCAAGGCCTTCGACCTGGACGACGCCGGCAGTGAGGCCGCCGCCGCGGCCGACGTCTCCGCGCCCGTGGCCGCCTCGCAGGGTGGTCGCGCCGCCCGGCGGCGGAAGCTGGCGCAGTGGAAGAAGAACAAGCGCCGCGCCGTCGCCGCGACCGCCGTCGCCATCGTCGGTGGCGGGCTCACCATCGCCGCGCTGCCGAACGACGCCTCCCCCGACCGCACCCACGCCTCCGCGGCCCCGGACCCGGTGGCCACCTCGCCGGCCCTGGCCAACACGGACTCCGCGACGGACACGCCGGACGACCGCGCCTCGCGGAGCGGCAGCGACCGCGCGGACAAGGCCACCGGCCCGCGCCACGCCCGCCCGTCGGGCGCGCCCGCGCCGTCCGCGACCGCCGCGCCGACCGGAGCCCCGCGCCACGCCGCCCCGGCCCGTAGCGCCGCGCCGCACACCGCCTCCGCGCCGGCCGCCGCCGCGCACACCGCCGCCCCTGCCCCGCAGACCTCCTCGCCCGCACCGGCCGACCAGTCCGGCAGCGGTACGAGCACGGGTTCCGGCTCGGGTACGGGGTCGGGGTCGGGGTCGGGTACAGGTCCGGGTTCGGGGTCGTCCGGCGGGGACCAGGCGACGACGCCCGCGCCCGCACACTCCACGGCGTCACCCGAGCCCATCTGCGTGCTCGGCCTTCTCTGCGTCGGCTGAGCGTCGCCGCAACGACCGAGGCCCGGCCCGGGGTTCTGACCCCCGGGCCGGGCCTTCGCGCGTACCGGCGTGAACGACTCCTCAGGCGCCGCCCTCGGACTCCCACAGGGTCTCCAGCGCCCTGGTGGGCCCGCCCAGCGAGCGCACATGCTCCAGCGCGGCACCCACGAACGCCCGCAGCCGGCCCGTCTCGTGGTCGGTGGGCCAGATGAACGCGTACTCGATGCGGGGAGCATCACTGAACGGCCGGAACGCCAGGCCGGGGCGTGCGTAGTACCGCACGCCCGCCGCAGCGACCGGCGTCACCCCCTTGCCCGCGAGGACCAGGGACAGCGCGTCCTCCCAGTGCGTGATCGCCTGGCCGTGCGGAATGGGCCGCCCCGACGGCGTCTGCCGCGGGAAATGATGGTCGAGCCAGTGGGCCGGCACCGGCCTCGTCACCGTCAGCAGCGTCGACTCCGCCAGATCCTCCACGCTCAGCGTCTCGCGCCGCGCGAACGGGTGCGCGGACGGCATGAGCAGCACCCGCGGCTGCGACAGCAGCACCGGCCCCGCCGTCAAGTCGGCCTCCGTCACCGGGAGTTCGGTGACCTGGAGGTCGATGTCCCCGGCGCGCAGCGGCCCGTACGGGTCGGATATCTGCACCTGGCGTATCTGCACGTCCACGCCCGGATGACGGCGCGCGAACACCGCGGCGACGCTGTGCAGCAGATGGCCGGTGAACGCCCCCGAGAAGCCGATCCGCAGCGTGCCGGTGATCCCCCGGCCGGCCGCTGTGGCCTTGGCGATCTCCTCCTCGATACGGCGCTGGGCCGGGCCGATGCCGTCCCTCAGCTGCTCCCCGATGGCCGTCATCGTCACGCGCCTGCTGCTGCGCTCGAACAGCTTCGCGCCGATGCGGCGCTCGACCCGGGCGATGGTCTGGCTGACACGGCTCTGCGAGACACCCACGCGTTCGGCGGTCCGGCCGAAGTGCAGTTCCTCCGCCAGCGTCAGAAAGATCTCGATCTCCTGGCGTTCCATGCCCTCCCCGTCCCCCGGCCTCGCGCCCCTCGCCGACCCGCTCACCTCGGACGATGAGCCCGGCGAATCGATCGTTGCACAGATCGTTCTTGTTGCGCAGGTGCCCCGATTCGATGCTGGTCAGGCCCGATCGCTGACGAAAGGTCCCCCCTGATGGCTGTCACCGAGTCCTCTCCGCCGACCGAGACCGACGTCCTCGCCCCGCCACCGCCGGCCGCCGACGCCGGCCCCGCGGACGGCTCGTTCAGCACGCGGGGGCTGCTGGCCCTGATCACGCTGTGCTGCGCGACGTTCATGTGCGGCCTGGACTTCTCCATCGTCACCGTGGCGCTGCCCGACATCGGCGGCAGCCTCGGCTTCTCCTCGCCCGGCACGCTCCAGTGGGTCGCCACCGCGAGCCTGCTGCCCTCCGCGAGCCTGCTGCCGCTGTTCGCCCGCGTCGCCGACCTGGTGGGCCGCAAGAAGCTCTTCACCTGCGGCGTCGCCCTGTTCACCCTGTTCTCGCTGGGCGCGGCCGTCGCGGGCAGCCCCGGCGTCCTGATCGCCACCCGCGCCGGCCAGGGCACGGCCGCCGCGATGATCGCCCCCGCCGCCATCGCCCTGATGACGGGCTACTTCCCCGAGGGCCCGCAGCGCGCCCGCGCCCTGGGCCTCAACGGCGCCGTCATGTCGCTCGGCTTCGTGCTCGGCGCGCTCGGCGGGGGCGTCATCACCAGCGGCTTCAGCTGGCGCTGGACGATGGTCGTGCTGTGCGTCATGGGCGCCGTCGCCCTGGCCGGCGCTCTCGCGCTGCCCGTGATGCGGGAGTCCGCCGCCGCCAGGCGCATGGACATCCCCGGCGCGGTCCTCGCCACGCTCGGCCTGTTCGGTCTCGTCTTCGGCATCTCCAACGGCGGCGACAAGGGCTGGGTCCGTCCCGACTCGCTCGGCTCCGTCGTCGGCGGCCTCGTCCTGCTCGGCGCGTTCCTCGTGGCCGAGCGGCGCCACCCCGAGCCGCTGATCCCGCTCGGCGTCCTGGCCCGCCCCACCGTCAAGTGGTCCGGCCTGTTCGGTGTCGTCACGTTCGGCATGTGCGCCGGCACGACCGTGCTGCTCAGCCTCTACATGCAGGACGTCCTGGGCTTCACCCCGCTCCAGGCCGGTCTGAGCTACCTCGGTGAGGGCGCGGCCGCGATGCTCGGCGGCCTGTACGTCTCGAAGCTGCTCGGCCGGTTCGGCGGCGAGCGGGTCCTCGCGGCCGGTCTGCTGATCCAGGGCGCCGGCACCGTCGCCATGTTCACCCTGCCGCAGAGCGGCAGCATCGCGCCGCTCGTCATCACGTCCTCGGTCATGGGCCTCGGCCACGTCTTCGGCGTCGTCTCCTTCATCACCGTCATGACCACGGGCGTCAGCGAGGAGGGCCAGGGCGTTGTCGGCGGCCTGTCGCAGCTCCCGCAGTACGTCGCCGCGATCGGCGTGGCCGGGCTCAGCGCGATCGCCGCTGCCCGCACGCATGCCCTCTCGGGCGGGGCCGGTTCTGATGCGGGCGCCACGCTCGGGGGGTTGCACGCCGGAATGGTCACCGCGGGTGTCATCGCCCTGGTGGGCGGGGGCCTCGCGACGGCTGTGCTGCGCAGGCGCGCCTAGCCGTTTTGTGGGGCGGGAATGTGGTCGGGGGGAGCGTGTGCGCCGTTTGGGCAGTTCCCCGCGCCCCTGATCAGGGGGCTCCCGTGCCTGGTTCTCTGCGGGCGCGCTGTGGCTTGTCGCGCCCACGCGGCGGAGCCGCACATCGATACAGCCCCGCGGCAATTGTCAGGGCGCTGCCGCCGTCGTGTGTCCGCGGGCCGAGCCCGTGCCCGTAAGCGCCGCCCCTTCTGAACATCACCAAGGAGACCTACCGTGAACGACCGGCGACTGCGGCGGCCTTCGGCCGTGTGTTCTCTGCAGGTGGGTGAGCTGAAGGTCAGTTACGTGCCGGACGGCGCCATGCTGTTCAAGCCGCCCGAGCCGCCTCGGGCGGGGGGCGGTGGCGCCTATCTCAATGACACCGCCCATCTCGTCGCCAACACCGGCGGGCTGCTCGTCCAGTCCGGCGGACGGGCGCTGCTCATCGACGCGGGGTTCGGCCCGCACTCCGTGCCGGAGGACCCCGAGCACCCGTACATCGGCGCGGTGCACGGCGGTTCGCTGCCCGGCAATCTGGCGCGGCTCGGGGCACGGCCCGACGAGATAGAGGTCGTGGCCTTCACCCATCTGCACCGGGACCACATCGGCTGGGCGTGCACGGATCCGCCGGTCTTCACCGCTGCCGCGTTCGCGGTGCCGAAGAGCGAGTGGGAGTACCGGCATCAGGTGCCGGGGCCGGCCGCCGGGGCGCCGGCCGCGCTGGAGCGGCGGCTGCGGCTTGTCGTCCCTGGTGAGGAGATCTTCCCGGGCGTGCGGGCGCTGGCGCTGCCCGGCCACACCCCGGGCCACACCGGCTTCACCATCACCTCGCGGGGCCACCGCCTGCTCGCGTTCGGGGACGCGCTGCATTCACCGCTCCAGGTGCGCCACCCCGAGTGGTTCACGGTGGCGGAGGGCGACCCGGCCCAGTCGGAGCGCCACCGGCGCCGGCTGATCAGCGAACTGCAGCGACCGGGCACCCTCGGCTTCGGCATCCACTTCGCGGACGTCGTCTTCGGCCGGGTCGTCCGGGACGGGGCGGGGGAGGGCGCCGACTGGCTACCCGTCTGACGCCGCGCCCGGACCCGTACGGGACAGGAGCCATACAGGACACGACCCCTACAGGACAGGGGCAGTACAGGACAGGGGCAGTACGCGCTTTCCCTCCGGGTCCGTGAACCTCTTGTCGCCCTCGGCGAGCATCTGCTTGACTCCGCGCGCCAGCACGCCAACTCACCGGCGGAGGAAGCCATGGAGATCACCCGCAGACGCCTGCTGTCCGTCCTGTCAGCCGCCGGTCTCCTGACGGTGGTCCCCACCGGCTGGGCGAGCGCCGCCGACGCGGCCGCGGACAGCGCGCGGCTCCTGGCCAACACCGTGGAGGTCTTCGCCGGGAGCGCCGAGTCCAACGCCCGGCCGGAGACGGCCGCGAAGCGCGCCGCGATCGACAAGGCCGCCCGCGCGAACCTGAAGTCGATGGACGCGGCGGGCCCCGGTGAACTCTTCGCCGGGCTCGTGCTCGGCACCGACGAGGGCAGACTCAACACGGCGTACAAGCAGTTGTACGAGATCGCCCTCGTCACGCGCGCGCCGGGCGCGGCCCCGGACCTGTACGGCAACGAGGCGGTGCAGCGCCGCGTCATCGACGGTCTCGCGTGGCTGCACGAGCGTTACTACGGCGACCAGTCCAAGGGCTATTACGGCAACTGGTTCTACTGGGAGATCGGCCTCTCCCAGTTCATCAGCAAGACCCTCGTCCTCCTCTCCGACGAGGTGAAGGCCTACCGTCCGGGCCTCCTGCGCACCTACGTCGCCTCGATGGACGCGTACCTGCGCAACGGCACCGACGGCGACGTGAACCTCGACTCCCGCTTCCACACGGGCGCCAACCTCGCCGACATCACCACGAACCGCATCCTCCAGGGCGCGCTCCTCATCGGGGACGGCGGCGGCGCCCCCGACGGCGAGGCCCGTATCCGCAAGGCCCTCACCGACCAGCTCACGGTCTTCGCGACGATCGACCCGTACGCACTCGACCACGGGGTCACGGACGGCTACTACGCCGACGGCTCCTTCATCCAGCACGCCTCCGTCGCCTACACCGGGTCGTACGGGAAGGGCCTGCTCACGCGGGTCGTGCAGACCCTCAAGATCCTCGACGGCACGGGCTTCGCGCACGGCGGGGAGCTGGTGCCGACCGTCGTGGGCTGGGTGCGCAACGGTTTCGCGCCGCTCATCTTCGAGGGCTGGATGATGGAGATCGTCAAGGGCCGGGCGGTGTCCCGCCCGGACACCGGGTACACCGACGTCGCGATCGTCGTCGAGGCGGTCGTGGATCTGGCGTCACTCGCCGACGCCACCGCGGGCGCCGACGCCATGGCCCTCAAGAGCTACGTCAAACACATCCGGGCCACCTCGCGCGCCGCCCTCGACCCGTCCTCGTTCGTCTCCCCCGTGAGCATCACGCGCTACGCCGACATCACCGGCGACGCGTCCGTCCCCGCCGAGGACCTCAACCCGGCGTCGCGCACGGTCGCGTTCAACTCCATGGACCGGACCGTGCACCGCAGGCCGGGTTACGCCTTCGCCCTCGCGCGCAGTTCGTCCCGCATCAGCAAGTACGAGTACATGAGCGGCGAGAACCTCATGCCGTGGTTCCAGGGCGACGGCGCGTACTACCTGTACCTGTCCGGCCAGGACCAGACGCAGGCATACGGCGTCGACTACTTCACGGCGGTCTCGCCGTACGCGCTGGCCGGCGTCACCGCGCCGGTCGAGGAGCGCCGCACGGTCCCCGAGCTCTATGGAAAGCCGTACTACGACAACCCGGGCCACCCCCTGAACTTCACGTCGTCGTCCGAGTCGCAGAACACGTACGTCTACTTCCCGTGCGGCACCGGCCCGCACTCGGGCGGCGCGGTGCTCGGCGCCTACGGCGCGGCCGCGATGGTGCAGTCGGACGACGTCCCCTACCGGGACAAGCAGAAGGGCGTCCTGCCCGACGACTTCGTGGTCTACCGCAACGCGACGGCGACGAAGTCGTGGTTCCTGTTCGACGACGAGATCGTGGTCCTCGCGGCCGACGTCGGCGACGCGGCGGGGCGGGCCGTGACGACGACCGTCGACTCCCGCACGGCCGCGCCGGACGACCTGACCGCGGTCACCGGAGCGCTGCGTGACGGCCGCCCGTGGTCCGGCGCGGGCACCGGGGACCTGCACTGGCTGCGCTACGCCAACACGACCCGCGGCACGTCGCTCGGCTATGTCTTCCTCGACACCCCGCGCGTGCGGGTCTCCCTCGACGAGGTCACCCGCAGCCGCCGCGTGGTCCGCACCTCGAACCCGGACACGGCGGTGACCCGCGAGGTCCTCGGCGTGACGGTCGACCATGCGGCGGGGGCCGAACCCGCTTGCCTGGCCTACGCGTTGGTGCCCAACGCGGCGGCGGCCGCCCTGCGCTCGTACACCCGCCACGACGGGCCCCTGACCGTCCACGCGAACACACCGCGCCTCCAGGCCGTCACCCACAAGGGCCTCGGTCTGACCGCCGCCAACACCTTCACGCCCGGCCGGCACGAGACGGCGGGCCTGCGCGTCGAGGGCCCGGCGTCGGTGCTCGTCCGGCGCGGGCGGCGCGACGGCGACCCGACCACCGTCGCGGTCGCGGACCCGACGACCCAGCGCGACACCGTGAGCGTCCTGCTCCACGGGCTCCCCCTGAGCAGGGTCACCGCGGACCCGCAGGTGCGGGTGACCCGCGTCCCCGGCGGCACCCGCCTGGATGTGGACACCCGCCACGCGTACGGGCGGAGCTTCACGGTGACGCTGCGCTAGCGGGAGTCGTCACGCTGCCGGGATCCGGTCCAGGAACCCCTGCACCGTACGGATCCGGCCGTCCTCGGCCAGCGAGATCACGTCGGAACCGGCGACGGGCGCGGAGCCGTCCGCCGCGGACACCAGCTCCCAGGTGAACCGGGCGATGTCGTGGTGCCCGTCGACCGTGCCGGTCTGCCTGAACACGAAGCCGGGGAACTGCTCGCGGGCCGCGGCGATCACGGCGGCGATGCCCTCGTGCCCGGCCACGTCGGCCAGGGGGTCGGTGTAGCTGCCGTCCTCGCTCCACGCGGCGGCGACGGCCTCGGCACGGGCGTCGGCGCCCTCGGCGTTCCATGCCTCGAAGTAGCGGGCGACTGCGGCTTCGGATACGGAGATGACGGACATACGAATCGGCCTCCAGCCAGGTCGGATCGGGGACCGGAGCCCGGGAGGAGTGCGCCGCCCGGGTTCCGGATGCCTTCAGCCTGCCGGGCGGGCGGACCGGGGTCGATTACGCCGGAGGTAATGCCGGGAGCGGCCCGGTTCACCCATGCTGTGGTCGGACAGAAGCACATGTGTTGTTCATCGTCAGTGCTCGGGAGGCCAGGATGTTCGTCCCGTTCGGGGCCCTTGATTTTCTGGAACGTGCCGCCACCGTCTACGGGGACCGGATCGGTGTGGTCGACGAGCCGGTCCAGCCGGCCGAACCCTGGGAGGACCTCACCTACCGCCGGGTGGCCGAGCTGGCGCGGGCCCAGGCCGCAGGGCTCGACGCCCTCGGGGTGCCGCTCGGCGCGCGCGTCGCGGTCGTGTCCCCGAACAGCGCGCGGCTGCTGACGTCGTTCTTCGGGGTGAGCGGCTACGGCCGCGTCCTCGTGCCGGTCAACTTCCGCCTCAGCGCGGAGGAGGTGAGCTACGTGGTCTCGCACTCGGGCGCGGACGTCCTCCTCGTGGACCCCGAACTCACCGACCGCCTCGCCGGCGTCCCCGCCAAGCACCGCTTCACGATCGGGGCGGCCGCCGACTCCGAGCTCTACCGCTTCGGCGCGGACCCCAGCCCCTGGACTCCTGACGAGAACGCCACCGCCACGATCAACTACACGAGCGGCACGACCGCCCGGCCCAAGGGCGTCCAGATCACCCACCGCAACATCTGGGTCAACGCCGTCACCTTCGCCCTGCATGCGGGCGTCACCGACCGGGATGTCTATCTGCACACCCTGCCGATGTTCCACGCCAACGGCTGGGGCATGCCGTTCGCCATGTCCGCGCTGGGCGTGCGCCAGATCGCGCTGCGCAAGGTCGACGGCGCCGAGATCCTGCGCCGCGTCGCCGAGCACGGCGTGAGCGTGATGTGCGCCGCGCCCGCCGTCGTCAACGCCGTCCTGGACGCCGCGCGCTCCTGGAAGGGCGCGATCCCGGGGCGCGACCGGGTCCGCATCATCGTCGCCGGGGCGCCGCCGCCCACGCGCACGGTGGCCCGCGTCGAGTCCGAACTCGGCTGGGAGTTCATCCAGATCTACGGCCTCACGGAGACGTCGCCGCTGCTCACGGTGAATCGCGGGCGCGCCGAGTGGGACGGTCTCGACGCCTCCGAGCGCGCCGGGAAGCTCGTACGGGCCGGTGCGCCCGCGCTCGGCGTGACGCTGCGCACCGACGAGGAGGGCGAGGTGCTCGCCCGGTCGAACGTGATCCTGGAGGGCTACTGGGAGCAGCCCGAGGAGAGCGCGAAGGCCCTCGCGGGCGGCTGGTTCCACACGGGCGACGGCGGTGCGGTCGGCGAGGACGGCTATCTGACGATCAGCGACCGCAAGAAGGACGTGATCATCACGGGTGGCGAGAACGTCTCGTCGATCGAGGTGGAGGACGCCCTCTTCAGCCACTCCGGCGTCGCGGAGGTCGCCGTCATCGGCGTCCCGGACGAGAAGTGGGGCGAGACGATCAAGGCCCTGGTCGTCCGGTCCCCCGACGCGACGGTCACAGAGGACGAACTGATCCGGCACTGCAAGGCCCGCCTGGCCGGCTTCAAGGCCCCCACATCGGTGGAATTCCGCGAAGAACTGGCCCGCACGGCAACCGGCAAACTCCAGAAGTACAAGCTGCGGGCGCCGTATTGGGAGGGCCGGGACCGGGGGGTGAACTGAGCCGCACCCCGGCACCGGACCCGGGCCGGCCCGCCCCGCGCGAATTCCCGTCATCCGCGCACCCGGCGGCGGCCTGTGCGTGCGATCGCAGGGCGCGGGGATGTCCGCGTACCGGCGGCTACCAGGGCATCCCGGCAACGCCGCATGGGGCCCCCTGCTCGAGCGAAGCCGAGAGCTTGGGGGAGTGCGTACCGGCCGCCGCCGTCCACCCGGGCGGACGACCCGGGGTGCCCGTACCCCTTCCCCTCGGCAGAGTTACCGGCATGGAACCCCACTACGGCACGGTCCCGCTGGTTCCGGGAGCCGAGGCCCTGCCCGAGTTGGACATCCCGCAGCCGGGGCGGCAGAACCGGCTCTTCGTACTGGTGCGGCTCCTGCTGCTCCTGCCGCATCTCGTCGTGCTCGCCGTGCTGTCGGTGGCGGCGTTCTTCGCGGTGGTCGCCGGCTGGTTCGCGGCGCTGCTCATCGGGCGGCTGCCCGATCCGGTCGAGCGGTATCTCACGGGGTTCCTCGGCTACGACACCCGCGTGAACGCCTGCGCGATGCTCCTCACCGGCCGCTACCCGCCCTTCGAGCTCGGCGAGCCGATGGGCTACCCGGTGCGGATGCGCGTGGTCCAGTCCGTGCACCTCAACCGGCTGGCCGTGCTCCTGCGGCTGCTCCTGGTGATCCCCGCGGCTCTCCTCGGGACGGTCGCCACCGCGGGTTGGTGGGCCGTCTCCGTGCTGTCGTGGCTCGTCGTGCTGCTCCTCGGCCGGATGCCGCTGCAGCTGTTCGAGGCGACGGCCGCGGTCCTGCGCTACCGGATGCGGCTCAGCGCGTACCTGCTGCTGCTGACCCCCGCCTACCCGAAGCGGCTCTTCGGCGACCAGTCGGCACCGGACGCCGTCGTCGGCACCGTCGCGGGCCCGTCCGCGACGCGGCCCCTGTTCCTGGGGGCGGGAGCGAAGATGCTGGTCGGAGCGTTCCTGGTGCTCGGTCTCGTCGGCGGCGCGGCCAACAGCTCCCGCTACGGCGCGGACGGCTCCGCCGCCGTACAGGCCTCGCTGCCCGGCTTCTGATCACTCCCCGGACGCGCCGGGGACCTGTGACCAATGGCATGCCAAAAGACCTGTTCCGGGACGCTATGCCCCCTTTACGGTGGAGCGCATGTCTCCCCTGGCCCGCATCAGCACCTCGTACACCCCGCGCTTCGCGGAGTTCGCGTTCGAGCCCGGCTTCACGGCCGCGGTCGACCAGCATGTCGCGGAACTGCGGGACAAGCTGGAGGCGGGCGGGGGCGCGCTTCAGCCGCAGGCCCCCGACCGTGAGGTCCTCTCGGACTACGCGCTCGGCTTCCTCGACGCCCTCGCGGAGAACGGCTGGCGCGAGCCCGTCGGGCACGACTACGCGGTGTGCCGCCTCACCGCCATCAGCTGGCTGGTGAGACGGCACGATCTCGCGTAGGACCGGTTACATGTCGTCGGTGCGCTCGCGCTCCTGGACCGGCTGGTTCGTCAGCGCGTCCTCGCGGCCCGCCTGGTAGGGGGAGATGCCGCGGGCCTTGGCCGTCTCCTGCTCGGCGCTGTTCAGCATGCGCTCCCAGCGCTGCCGCATCGGGACGATGAGACCGCCGCCCACCCCGACGACGACGATGCCGACGGCGGCGGCGAGCGCCGCGATCAGGACCGGCTGGGTGACCGCCGTGGCGATGCCCGCCTGGCCGAGCGCCGCGATCACACCGAGCGCGACGATGCAGGCCCAGACGATCGTGCCGATGGTCCTGCCGTACGAGACCGCCGACAGGGCGTTGGTGACGATGTCGCGCACGACGTTGGCGATGGCCATGGCGATGACGACCAGGACGATCGCGACGACGGCCCGCGGCAGCCAGGCCACGATGCCGTTGATCATGTTGCTGACGGGGTTCGGGCCGAAGACGCCGAGTGCGATCTGCAGGGTGATCAGCAGCAGCGCGTAGTACACGACCTTGCAGACGATCGCCGTCATGTCGTACTTGGAGCCCTCGAGCATGCGGTCCGTGCCGGAGCGCTCGGCGAGTTTCTCCGAGCCGACCTTGCGCAGGACCCGGTCGAGCACGCGGGCGATCATCTTCGAGATGAACCACCCGATGGCCAGAACGACCAGGAAGCCCACGAGCTTCGGCACGAACTGGGCGACCTTCGACCAGGCGTCGTTGAGGCCCCCCGTGAAGTCCACGGCGAGTGGGGCGGTGTCGGTGAGCTTGGGCATGAGTGGTCCTCCACTCGCTGGGGCCCGTACGCGCTGCCGCGCCGGGCGGTCAAGCCCCCCACAGATGCGGTGATGTGCTCCTTAGTGGATATCAGCACCCGAATGGACGCGGCCCGTGGGCCGCGCCCATTCGGGTGACAGGTGCGTCTCCCCCCACCTGCGCGTCGCCGACCGGGTCGTCGCCCTGCGCGCCGTGAGGCTGATGGGGCGGGCCGTGGGGTACGCGCAGGTGGATGTCCGGGCGTAACCACCCCCCGTCCACGGCGTGTTCGCGCCGTGCGCCCCTGCCCGCACTGCCACAGTGACCAGGTACAGAATCACCCGTTTCGCGCGTTTCATCAGATTCGTTCGTTACGCAGGTCTCTCAGGGAGTGTGGTGAGCATGGCCCACGTGCACGTGATCCTCAATCAGAAGGGCGGCGTGGGTAAGTCCACGCTCGCCGTCAACCTCGCCGCCGTGACCGCGGACGTGCTCGGCGCGGGAACCGAGGGCGGTCAGCCGCCCGTCGTCGCCGTCTCCATCGACCCTCAGGGCTCCGCCGTGTGGTGGTCGGAGCGCGTCGGCGGCGGCCTCCCCTTCGACTTCGTGCAGGCCCACGACGACCTGGCCGGGCTCGCCGCGCTCTCCCGCATCCCCTCCGCCCAGCACGTGTTCGTCGACACCCCGGGCTGGCTCGACCTCGCCGAGTCCGCCGGCGAGGACCCGCTCGGCAAGGGCGCCGCCGCGGACGCGCTGCGCGCCGTCCTGTCCAACGCCCACGACGTGATCGTGCCGATCGAGCCCGAGCCGCTCGGTTTCCAGCCCACGCAGCGCACCATCGAGCGCGTCGTGAAGCCGCGCGGCCTGCCCTACCGCGTGGTCATCAACAACTGGGACCCGCGCGACGGCAAGGCCGACCTGGAGCAGACGCGCGCCTTCGTCGAGGCCCAGGACTGGCCGCTGGCCCGTACGGTCGTACGGCACTACAAGCTGCACACGCGCGCCTCCGCGGACGGCCTCGTCGTCACCCAGTACGGCGCGAACCGCGTCGCGCTCCAGGCCCGCGAGGACTTCTTCCGTCTCGCCCTGGAGGTGGGCCTCGCCGCGATCCCGGCCCCCGCCAAGCGCTCCGCGAGCAGCACCCGTACGAGTACGAAGAAGAGCGCGCAGCCTGCGGCGGCCAAGGGCACGAAGGCCAACAGTGCCGGGAACACCAAGAACGACAAGAGTGCCAAGAGCGCCAAGAACGCCAAGAAGGTGAACGTCTGATGGGGCGCCGTACCGATCTGTCCTCCCTGCTGTCCTCCGGCGCCGCCGCCCCGGCCGCGGAGCCGTCGGAGCAAGGCGCCGAGCCCGTTGCCCGCGACACCGCGCACCCCGTCACCGTCGCGCTCGCCGACCTCGCCGAGAACCCCGACAACCCGCGCCACGAACTGCGCGACCTGGACGGGCTCGCCGAGACGGTGCGCGAGCGCGGGGTGCTCCAGGCGCTCGGGGTGGTCCCCCGTGCCGTGTTCGTCGCGGCGCACCCGCAGCACGAGGAGGCCGTGGGCCGGGCCCCGTACGTCGTCCTGCACGGCCACCGGCGGCTCGCCGCGGCCCGGATGGCGGGCCTGGACGAGGTGCCCGTACTGGTGCGCGAGGACGCGTCCCGCACCGACGAGGACGCCCTGATCGAGAACGTCCAGCGCGACGACCTCACCGAGCTGGAGCAGGCCCAGGCCATCCAGGGCCTGATCAGGAGCTACGGCTACTCGCAGCGCCAGGTCGCCGCCCGCATCGGCAAGACGCAGGGCTTCGTCTCGCAGCGGCTGTCCCTGATGAAGCTGCGCGAGGACCTCCAGGAGGCGCTGGCCGACGGACGTGTCTCGGTCGAGGACGCCCGCCGCATCGCCCGCCTCCCCCAGGAGGAACAGGCGCTCCCCGGCGACACCGGCGCACCCCCGCCGACCGTCCCGAAGGCCCGGCGTGATTACGGCGTAATCAAAATCGACAGCCGGGGCACCCCGGAAGACGTCGTCGAGTCCCTCCGCCGCCATCTCGCCCCCGCCGCGCTCGACCGGATCCTGGAACTCCTCGCCCGCTGAGCGCACCCACGACGGGCGCCCGCGCCCGGGCGGGGAGCCGGCCCGCGGGGGGATTCCTCTACCGTTGCCGGAGAATGCGCCACGGAGAGCAGTCATCGCACATGTCCACTGGACCGGTTCCCCCCCTCGACCCCGGCGTCGCGGTGCCCGCGGAGGCCGTCGCGCCGCTGATGCGCGGCATCGACGTGCTGCGGCGGCTCACCGACGCCGGCGGCACGCTGAGCCTCAGCGAGCTCGCGCGGGCGACCGGCCTCGCCCGGTCCACGGTCGACCGGATCTGCGCGACCCTCGCGCACATGGGCTGCCTGCGCCTCGACGGGCGTGACGCCACGCTGGCGCCGCCGCTGATGGCCGTGGGCAACGCCTATCTGGGCGCTCTGCGGGTGCCCGCGCTGCTCGGGCCGCGCGCCGAGCGGCTCGCGGACGAGCTGGACGAGTCGGTGTCCCTCGCGGTCCCGGACGGGGACGGGATCCGCTTCATCCACCAGGCGACGCGGCGTCGCGCCATGTCGCTGAGCTTCCGCATCGGCGACCTGCTGCCCGCCGAACGCACCGCGCCGGGACCGCTGTTCGCGGGCGCGTGGGACGAGGACATGTGGGCGCGGTGGCGGGCCCGGCGGGCCGCGGATCCCGAGGACCGCGCCTTCCCCGCGGTGCCGCCCCGTCAGGAGCCGGAGAAGGAACGGTTCGAGGAGCGCGTGGCGCGCGCCGGGGCCGCGGGCTGGGCTCTCGACGACCAGCTCATCGAGCCCGGCCTCGTCGCGCTCGCCGTCCCCGTACGGGGTCCCGGGGGTGCCGTCGCGTGCGTGGTCAGCGTCGTCAGCCACACCAGCCGCCACACCGCCGCGTCACTGCGCGAGGCGATGCTGGGGCGGCTGCGGGCCGCTGTCACGCAGATGGAGGAGGCCCTGCGCGAACCGGCGCCGGACTGCCCTGCGCCGGGCCCGGGACCCGACGCTTTCGCGCCGGCGGGAGCGCGGGCGAAGGGACCGGACGCCGCCTGGGCCGCCGAGGCCAAGCAGCGGCTCGGCCGGGACTTCGTCGAGTCGCTGGCGCGCGGGCTCGCCGTGCTGACCGTCTTCGGGGCCGGGCGGGCCGAGCTGAACCTCACCGAGATCGCCGCCGCGACGGGCCTGGCGCGGGCCACCGCGCGCCGCGCCCTGATCACGCTGGAGCACCTCGGATACGTGGCCTCGCGCGGCCGGGGCTTCCGGCTCACGCCCCGCGTCCTCGCCCTCGGCTTCCCGCCCCTGTCCCACCTGACGCTGGCCGAGATCGCCACGCCCCACATGCGGGCGCTCTCCGCCGAACTGCACGACTCGGTGTCCCTGACCGTGCTCGACGGCGACGACATCCGGTACACGGCGCGCGTCGCGACGAGCCGGGTGATGAGCGTGAACATCGCGGTCGGGACCCGCTTCCCCGCCTTCGCCACGTCCATGGGCCGGGTCCTGCTCGCGGGTCTGGCCCCGGACGCGCGCGCCGCGCTCCTCGCCCGCGCCGACCTGACTCCCCTCACCCCGCGCACCGTCACCGGCGCCGACCGGCTCGGCGCGCTCCTGGACGACGTACAGCGCCAGGGTCACGCGCTCGTGGACGGGGAGCTGGAGGAAGGGCTGCGCTCCGTCGCCGTACCGGTGCGCGACCTCGCCGGGCAGGTCGTCGCCGCGGTGAACGTCGCCACGCACAGCAGCCGCCGCGACCTGGCCCGGGTCACGGACGAGGTCCTGCCCGCGCTGCTCGCCACGGCCTCGCGCATCGAGGCCGATCTGCACGTCGCCGGGCGGTTCGCCCGTATCCCCGCGGCATAGAGAGGCACAGAGAGGTGCAGAGCAGAACAGAGCGGCACAGAGCCGGCCGCGATGTTGCGGATCGGAAGGCGACGGAGGTCAATGGAAGGCGGGGGGACAGGCAGAAAGGAGCCGTCATGGCTCACGCGGCACCCGCCTCAGGAACCTCCGGCCTGCGCTCCATGGCGGCCGGCTCCAGTCTCTCGATGAAGCTTTCTCTCCTGCTCGGCATCGTCTACGGCATCTGGGCCTCGGGCATCCGCCGCGACGCCGGTCCGAGCCCGATCACCACGGGCAACGTCCTGTTCGGCGTCCTCACGGGCGTCATCGTCGCCGTGGTCACCTTCGGGATGCACCGGGCCTCGTTCCGGCTTCCGCGCGAACTGCGCGCCGTCGCCTGGGCCGCGTGGGCCGGTATCGCGTTCGGCTATCTCTACAGCCTGACCGACGCCTCGGTCCTGCGGTCCACGATCATGGCCCTGACGGTCGCCGCCGGTGTGTTCGCGACCATGTTCTACCGCTACTACACCCGCGAGGGCTGACCGGCCGGTAAACACCCGTTCGGTCGAGCCCTCCACCGCGGAAGCCGCCATCTGCCCCGCCCCCGCTGGCGCCCCCTGCCGCCCTCCCGTTGCCTGGGAGGATGCGAAGAGCCCTGTCCGTCGTCCTGCTGGCCCTGGCCTGCCTGCTCGTGCCGCTCGGCACGCTCTCCGTCTGGGCGAAGTACGAGGTCGGGGACAGTGACCGGTACGTCGCGACGATGGCTCCGCTCGCCTCGGAACCGGCCGTGCGGGGCGCGGTCGCCGGCGCCGTCACGAACGCGATCGTGACGCAACTCGACGCGGGGCCGATCCAGTCGGCCGTGGACGCGTTCGTGCATGACGCCGTGGAGTCCTTCACCGGCACCGCCGCCTTCCAGAAGGCGTGGAACACGGCGAACCGGGCCGCGCACGACGCCGTGCAGCAGGCCGTCGACGACGGCACCGACGGCCCGGTCACCCTCGACCTCGCGCCCGTCACCGGGCAGGTCAAGCAGCAGCTCAGCGACGACGGCGTGCCCTTCGCCGACCGCATCCCCGTCACACACACCACCATCACCGTGATCAGCGCGCGCGACCTCGGCCGGCTGCGCCAGTCGCTGCACCTGCTCCAAGGGGCGGGCCTGTGGCTCCCGTTCGCCGCGGTCGCCTTCGCCGCCGCGGGCCTCGCGCTCGCCCGGCGCCCGCGCCCCGCCCTGACCGCGACCGCGCTCGGTGTCGCGGTGGCCGCGGGGGCGCTCCTCGTCGCGCTCGCCACGGGCCGCTCTCTCACCCTCGACAACCTGCCCTCGGACGTGGACCGCTCCGCGGCGGGCGCGGCCTACGACGCCCTCGGCTCGTCGGTGCGCACCGCGTCCCGGTGGACGGCCGGAACGGCCCTCACCGTGGCCGTCTGCGCCTGGCTGTCGGGGCGCCTGCGCCACAGGGCACCGCCGCACCCTCCGGCCCCTCCGGTTCCTCCCGAAATGCGGCCTGCCGCTTCCGGGGTGAGCATGCCAGTGACAGAGGAGGACTGAATGAGCGAGACCCCCACCACCCCGACACCGCCCCCCAGCCCCGACGCCGGCCACGGCGTCTGGTCGGACAAGCACCGCTCCGCAGGGCCAGACCCCACCATGGGCGACGGCGCGGGCAGCGGCTGGGTGTCCGGCGGCACGGTCTTCGCCGGCGTCCTGATGACGGTCGGCGGCGTCCTGGGCATCCTGAACGGCATCGCGGGCATCGCCAAGGACGACGTGTACGCCCGCCTCGGCACCTACACGTACGCCTTCAACCTCACCACGTGGGGCTGGATCCACCTGATCATCGGCGTCGTCGTCACGGTCACCGGCTTCGGCATCCTCAAGGACCAAGGCTGGGCGCGCGGCGTCGGCATCGCCCTCGCCTCCCTGTACATCATCGCGTACTTCATGTTCCTGCCCTACGAGCCCATCTGGTCGGTCATCGCGATCGCCATCGGCGTCTTCGTCATCTGGGCACTGGCCAGCGACAGTTCACACCACGCCGCCCGGGCCTGAAGCGGGCAACCGTTCCCCGCGCCGGTCCGTCTTTGAGGGAGGATTCCGGCATCCGGCGCCGGAGGGTGTCGGAACGAGCGGAAGGCGGGCCCGGGCCTTGGAGCATGTGACGCAAGCGCCCGGCCCACCGCCGGTCCTCCCCCACGACGACCGGGACCGCAGGCCGGGCCGCACCCTGGCCGCCTGGACCGCGGGCCTGCTCCTCGCCGGCGTCAGCGCGGTCGTGGGCTGCCGGATCGCGGACGTGGACGGGGTCACCCCCGTCCCGCAGCTCCTGGCGTTCCTGCCCTGGCTCCTCGCGCCGACGGGCGCCGCGCTGCTGCTCACGGCGCTCGCGCGCTGGCGTACCGGCATGGTGTGGGGCGTCGCTGCGCTCGGCGCCCTCGCCTGGTACATCGAGCCGTACGGCAAGGACGCCGACGCGAGCGGGCCGCCGGTCGCCGATGTGCGGGTCCTCTCCTCGAACGTCCAGTTCGGGCGCGGCACCGAGTCGCTGGTGGGCGCGGTGCGCCGCGAGCGGCCCGGCCTGGTGTTCGTCGAGGAGTGCGATGACGGGTGCCAGGACACCCTGCGCCGTGAGCTGCCGCGCGCCGACTTCCCGTACCGGCAGGCCGTGGAGGCGTCAGGCTCACGGGGGTCGGTCATTCTGAGCCGGTATCCCCTCAAGGCCGCCGCGGGCGTCCCGGGGACCATGGGCATGCCAGGCGCCGTCGCCGATGTGAAGGGCCACGACGTGCGGCTCCAGCTCGCGCACCCGATGCCGCCGTTGCCCCGGCAGGTCGGCCTGTGGCGCTCCGAGCTGGGCGAGCTGCGCGACTTCGCCGCCGCGGGCCGCTCCCAGCCGACCATCCTGGCCGGGGACTTCAACGCCACGCAGGACCACGCCGCGTTCCGCCGCATCCTCGACGCGGGCCTGCACGACAGCGCCCGCCTCGCCGGGAAGTCCCGCGCCCCGAGCTGGCCCTCGCGCGTCCGCCCGCCGCTCGGCACCCAGATCGACCACGTCCTCGTGAGCGAGGACTTCTCCGCGCACTCCGCCCGCTTCGTCGAGCTGGCCGACACCGACCACCGCGCCCTCCTGGTCGACCTGACGATGCACCGACCGGCGACGTCCTGAGCGCGGGGGCCCCGTAGCGTTCAATGGACGGCATGCGCCCAGAGTCCCCGGCCCGCCATCTCGCACCGCCCGACTGGCTGGTCAGGACCCTGCGCCCGCACCCCGCGCCGATCCCCTGGGCGGCCGTCGCGCGCGCCGGCCTCGCGCTGTCGCTGCCGCTCGCGATCGGGCTCGCCGCCGGGCAGCCCGCGTACGGGGCGCTCGCCTCCATGGGCGCCCTGTCCGGCGTCATCGGCGACACCGCCGACGCCTACCGGATGCGGATCCTCAACATCGCGGTGCCCCAGCTCTTCGGCGCGGTCGGCGTGACGGTCGGCGCGCTCGTGTACGGGCACGGCTGGGTCGCCGTCGCCACCGTCACGGGCGTGGCGCTGATCTCCGGGATGATCTCGACCATCGGCGCGGTCGCCTCGGTGTCCGGGCTGCTGCTCCTGCTCAACTGCGTGATCGGCGCCGGGCTGCCCCTGCCGGGCGCGTGGTGGCTCGCGCCGCTCCTGATGACGGGCGGCGGACTCCTCGTCCTCGCGCTCGCCCTGCTCGCCTGGCCGCTGCGGTCCGGGGTGCCGGAACGCGCGGCCGTCGCCGCCACGTACCGCTCCGTCGCGAACCTGCTCGCGTCGGCGGCCGACCCCGAGAACTACGTCGAGACCCGCTACGCCGTCACCCAGTCCCTCAACCAGGCCTACGACCTCGTCCTCGCCCGGCGCGCCCTCGCCCACGGCCGCAACCCCGAACTGGTGCGCCTGCTCGCCCTGTTGAACGCGCTCACCCCGATCGTGGAATCCGCGCCCGCCGCCCACCAGTGCGGGGTGCCGCTGCCGGCCGCCGTCCCCGACGCCGTACGCCGCCTCGCCGACGCGGTGGACACCGGCAGCACCGACGCGGGGCCCCTCGACCTGCCCGCGCCCGAAGGACCCGCCGCCCGCGCCGTCGACCACGCGGTGCGGCACGCCGCCGACCTCGTCACCAGCAAGAACACGGACCCCCACCGCGCCCTCGACGCCGACCGCCTCGGCCGGCCCGCCGCCCTGCGCGTGCGCGCCGTCCGCGCCGCGCGCAACGTCGTGCTGTCCGGCGCCTCCTGGCGCTACGGGCTGCGCCTGGCCGTGTGCATCGGCATCGCCCAGGTCCTCGTCTCGACGGTGCCGGTCCCGCGCTCCTACTGGGTGGCGCTGACCATCACGTTCGTCCTCAAGCCCGACTTCGGATCGGTGTTCTCGCGGGCCGTCCTGCGCGCGCTCGGCACGGCGGTCGGGCTCGTACTCGCCACGGTGATCCTCGCCGAGGTGCCCCGCGGGTGGTGGGACGTGCCCGTGCTGATGGCCCTCGCCGCGCTCATCCCGGCGCTCACCCCGCGCGGCTACGGCTACCAGACCGCCGCCATCACGCCGGCCATCCTGCTGCTGTCCGACACCCTCAACCAGCAGGGCATCGGACTGGTCCTGCCGCGGCTCCTGGACAGCCTCATGGGCTGCGCCATCGCGCTGGTCGCCGGGTATCTGCTGTGGCCCGAGAGCTGGCACACCCGCATCGGCGACCGGCTCGCCGACGCCGTCGCGGACACCGCGACGTACGTGGAGCACGCGTTCGGCGCGTCCGCGGACCCGGACGTCCCGGCCGCCCGCGCGCGGATGCGCCGCCGGCTCTACCGCGACCTGTCCGTCATCCGCTCCGAGTTCCAGCGCGCCCTGACCGAGCCTCCGCCCACCGGCCGCCTCGCCGCCGCCTGGTGGCCGCTCGTCGTCGCCGTGGAACGCATCGTGGACGCCACGACCGCGGCGCGGATCCGGGTCAAGGAGGGGGCGCCGGTGCCGGGGCCCGTCGAGGTGGCGCAGGCCGCGGAGCAACTGCGGGAGCTGGCACAGGGGCTGCGCGCCACCGACGTCCTCAAGGGGGTGCGCGCCGACTTCAGCGAGGCGGACCGCGACGGGGTGCTGGAACCCGTACGCCAGGAGGTCGCCGCCGCCCGCTCCATCGCCTCACCGCACTGAGAACGGCAGGACGCGGATGCGGGCCGCCCCGGGGAGGGGGCGGCCCGCATCGGTGTGGGGGGTGACTCCGGCTCGTTCAGCCGGTGCTGTCCGGCCGGTGACGGTCAGCCGGTCTTGGCGGACTGCTTCAGCGACTTCACGGCCTTGGCGAAGCCGTTGGCCCACAGCTGGTCGACGCGGGCCCTCTCGTTCGCGTCCGGGTTCGGGTTCGTGCAGGACGGGCCCGGGCCGCCGCCCGACATCAGCTCGCTGCACGGGCCGATCGTAGGTACTCCTGGTTCTGCGCTTGACGATGCTCCCCAACGAGATTGCAGGGGATTCCCTACAGCTACTGGAAAGCAGCTGGCCGGGCTTCACGCGTCCGCCTCTGCCGATGGGCAGGACTTGGCTTCCCAGTACTGCTGGGCGGCCTGCGCGTGCTGTTGATGACCGAGCCACCCGTCCGGCGGGCTCGAGCCTCGATTTCCATCGAGGCATTGCGGTCGGCGTCAACCTCATGCCCGCAGTGGACACAGGCGAACAGCCTGCCGCATCCCTTGCGGGATTCGGAGTCGACCTTGCCACAAGCAGCGCAGGTCTGTGATGTGTGGAACGCCGGGACCGCAATCAGTTCGGCGCCATACAGGTTCACCTTGTATTCGAGCTGCCGTCTGCGCTCGCCAGGCATGTTGTCCAGGATGCTGCGGTTGAGCCCAGCCTTCTGGCGCACGTTCCTGCCCGGTTTCACTGCGGTGCCCTTGGCACTTTTGGTCATCTTCGTCACGCGCAGGTCCTCCACACCGATCACGCCGTGGTTCTTGGCAAGGTCAGTGGTGAGCTTGTGCGTGAAGTCCAAACGCCGGTTTCTCTGCCGGGTCTTCAGCCTGGCGATGGCCGCAATCGTCGCAAGTAGTCGATTGCTGTACCTGCCCCCATTGTGCTTCTTGGCGTAGCCGAGCTGCCGCGCCTTCCTCTGCTCGAGGTGCCTGAGCCGTTTGGCTTCGCTCACCGTTAGGGTGGTCGGCATTCTGCGCGGCGCGGATTCAGTGGAGATGTAGGCCGATGCCGCCACCCCGAAGTCCACACCACACGCAGGCTTCCGATTCGGATCCGCAGATCTCACACCGGTGTGGACCCCGAATGAGACGTGCCAACCCGTGCCGTCTCGACTGACAGCGGCATTACGGATCACGCCGCCCAAACAGCGCGATAAGCGAATGCGCAGCCAGCCCAACTTGGGCAGTCGGACCTCAGCCCACTTGCGGTTGATTCTGCGGACCTCAACGGCCTGCCCTGGGAGCGGAACGCCCATCCGATGCTCGCGCTTCTTGAACGCGGGAAACTGTGCTGGGTGCTCGGGTTTCCAGTAGTTGCCATAAGCACGGTCGAGGTTGCGCAGGATCTGCTGCGCGGCCTGTGCTGGAAGGTCAGCGATCCAACCCAGCTCCGCGCGGGCCTGAGTGAGATGCCTGCATTGCTCGGACGATCGCAACGTGTGCCTGCGTTGCTCATAGACGTAAATGCGTTGGTGCAGAGCCGTGTTCCACACCGCACGAGCTGTATGACCCCACCGTGCGAGGACTTGCTCCTGCGCTTCGGTGGGGTACGCCCGGTATCTGCGCCCCATGTCTGCCTTCATGACATTCACATCAACGACGCCGGTCCATTCGAGTCACGCACATACGTTGCACACCTCTGCGGCCAGGGCGATCGCTTCCCACCGGGAAGCGGCTCGGCAGGCACCCGCGTATCGCGAGCGCCTGCCGGATGCCGCTGAGGCCTCTTCAGCCGTGTGACGCGGGTCAGACGCCGATGTCGCGGCCGTCCTCGCGCCACACGGAGACCACCGACGGGCGGACGATCTTCCCCGGCCCGTCGGGCCACGCGCTCGCCGGCTTCTCGACGGACGCGCCGTCGACCTCGCCCGGGTGCTGCACCGCGACGAGGACCCGGCGGCCCTGGACCAGCGGACCGCAGGTCTCGGCGCCGTTCGGCATCGTCAGGAACTGCTTGAGCTCACCGCGCCGCTCGCCGCGCGTCGCGACACCGAACAGGCCGTCGTGCGTGCCGAGCGCGTTGCCGTCCGTGGAGATCCACAGGTTGCCGTGCGGGTCGAACGCCACGTTGTCCGGGCAGGAGATCGGGCTGACCCGGTCCTTGGGGAAGCCGGCGAAGTACGTCGCCGGGTCGTTCGGGTCGCCCGCGACGAGGAAGAGCGACCAGCCGAAGGTGGTGGCCTCGGCGCGGCCCCGGTGCTCGGTCAGCTCCAGGATCTGCCCGTGCTTGTTGAGGTTGCGCGGGTTCGCCTCGTCGGCGGGCGCCTTGCCGGTCTTGCCGCGGTCCGAGTTGTTCGTCAGCGCGACGTAGACCTTGCCGGAGTGCGGGGACGGCTCGATGTCCTCGGGGCGGTCCATCTTCGTGGCGCCCACCTTGTCACCGGCGAACCGCGTGAAGAGGTAGACCTCCTCCGCCGTCATGCCGTCGACGTGCGAGACCGCGCCGTGCGGGCCCGCCGTGGCGAGCGGCAGCCACTCGCCGCCGCCGTCGAACTCGCCGTCCGCGGGCAGCTTGCCCGTGCCGTCGATCTCGGCGGCCGGGGAGTCGCCGGTCAGCCGGGCGACGTAGAGGGTGCCCTCGTCGAGGAGCGTCAGGTTGTGCTCGTGCGCGGCGCGCGAGCGGCCCTTGGCGACGCGCTTGCTGCTCACGAACTTGTAGAAGTAGTCGAACTTCTCGTCGTCGCCCATGTAGACGACCGGGCGGCCGTCGTCGGTCAGGCGCGGCTGCGCGGCCTCGTGCTTGAAGCGGCCCAGCGCGGTGCGCTTGCGGGGGGTCGACTCCGGGTCGTACGGGTCGAGTTCGACGACCCAGCCGAAGCGGTTCGCCTCGTTCGGCTCCTTGGCCAGGTCGAAGCGGTCGTCGAACCGCTCCCACTTGCGCTCGGAGGCCTCGCCGGTCACGCCGTAGCGCTTGAGGCGGGCGGCCGTGACCGGGTCGGTCACCTTCGCGGCATTCGCGAAGTACTGATTGAAGTTCTCCTCGCCGTGCAGCGTCGTGCCCCACGGGGTGGTGCCGCCCGAGCAGTTGTTGAGCGTGCCGAGGACGGTACGGCCGCGGGGGTCCGCCTTCGTCCGCACGAGCGCGCTGCCCGCGACCGGGCCCGAGAGGCGGAACTCGCTGGTGGCGGTGAGGCGGCGGTTGAGCTGGTGGCGCGTGACGGCCGACAGCCTGCCGCTGCTCCGGGACTCCTCCACGACGACGACCGACAGGCCGTGCGCCGCCCAGGCGGTCTCCACCTGCTCGCGCGTCGGGTTCTCGGGGTCGTACCCCTTGAACATCAGGATTTCGTCCGTGTACTCGTGGTTCGCGACCAGGACCTGACGGCCGTGCTCACCGCGCAGGGGGAGGAGGCTCAGAAAGTCGTTGTTGTAACCGAACTGTCCCGCCTGGGCCTTTGCGGACTGCTTGTCCGGGTCGAAGGCGGGTGCTCCCCGCAGGATGGGCTGGCCCCAGCTGATGACGACGTTCTGGGCGTGGCCCTCGGGGACCGTGACCCGGTCCGCCGTGTTCGGCGCTACGGGCGTGAACCGCAGTCCACGCGCCCCCTTCTCGCCCTTGTGCGCTACGCCTGTTGCCGCCCCCGACGGCGTGGCGGCGGCGGCCTGCGGGGCGCCCGATCCCACGACCGTTCCGGCCGTCGCGGCGGCCACGGTCACGACCGCGGCCGTGCGCAACATCGAACGGCGGCTCAGCGCACCGGCGATGACATCACCGACGTACTCGTTGGAACTGGTGTTGGGCACCTCCTGAAAACAGGCGTCCCCACAACGGAACCGGCAGGTCAACGCGGCACGGCCCCCGTTGTGCGAGCCGAGAAGCGGCAGCGTTTTACGCACTCTTTTCCTCCCCTTTACGGTCACTCCGGCGTGACGCTAGGGGCGTGGCCGAGCGAGGAGGGGGACGGTGGGTGAACGAGAGGTGAACCTGTGCCGGGCGTGCGGCAGTTGGACGCCCTTCGCCCGGGTGGGCGACCCTGCCCAAGATCACAGAACGCGGCGGCTAACCTTACGTGTCCGCCCTGGCCAGGGGTTACGGAAACCAACTCATGCGAAGGGTTGCGCACATGGGCATTCGGAATCTCCTGCGGAACGCGTTCGGAAGGCCGCGGAAGTCCTCGCGGGGTGACGAGACGGCGACCGCCGCACCCGAGGCGACGGTCCCGGCACCGTCCGGCGAGACCGCGCCGCCCGCCGAGGCAAAGGCGAAGGTGCCCGCACAGTCGACCGAGGCTACGCCCGCGCCCTCGACGCGCGAGACGGACGACCTGGTGGCCGCGGCCTTCGACAACGTAAAGGTCCCGAAGCCGTCTTCGCCGGCGGACGAGGAGGCGGCTTCGACTGCCGCCGAGCCGGTCACGGAGGCCGAGGCTGCCGCGGAGGCGGAGGCGGAACCGGTCGCGGAGCGCGCGGAGCCGGCGTCGGAGACGGAGCCTTCCGCTGCGCCCGCCGCCGAGACGGAGCCGGAAGCGGAGGCTGCCGCGGAGCCCGTCGCGGAGACCATTGCCGAGGCAGAGGTGAAGGCTGAGGCGGACACGACCCCCGAGGCCGCTGCAGAGACGGAGCCGGAAGCCGTCGCCGAGCCGGAGGCTGTCGCCGAGCCCGTCGCCGAGACGGAGCCGGAGCCGGAGGCCGAGGCTGTCTCGGAGCCCGAGGCCGTCGTCGAGCCGGAGCCCGAGGCCGTCGTCGAGCCGGAGCCCGAGGCGGTCGTCGAGACCGAAGCGGAACCGGCCGCCGCGAGCGCGGAGCCCGTGGTCGAGGCGGAGGCCGAGGCTGTCGCAGAGGCAGCGGCGGAGGCTGCCGCAGAGCCGGCCGCCGAGCCGAAGGCCGAGGCCGACGCGGCACCTGAGGCCGACGCCGAGACCAAGCCGCAGGCCGACACCAAGCCCGACACCGAGCCCGAGACCGTCACCGAGCCCGAACCGCAGGCCGAGGCCGAGCCCGTCGTCGAGCCGATCGCCGCAGCCGCGCCGGAGCCCGTCGCCGACCCCCAGCCGGACGCTGCCGCGGCCGAGCCCGTCGCCGAGCCCGAGCCGGAGGCCGTCGCCGCCCCCGAGCCGGAGGCCCCCGCTCTCCCCCTCACCCGGGTCAAGTCGCGGGCCCCCGGGCTCGCCGCTGCCTACAAGGCCGCCGGGAGTGCGCTCAAGAAGCAGGACCTCGCGGGGGTCCGGGCCACCGTCTATCTCGTGCTCGACCGGTCCGGGTCGATGCGTCCGTATTACAAGGACGGCTCCGCGCAGGCGCTCGGTGAACAGGTGCTCGCGCTGGCCGCGCACACCGACCCCGAGGCGACCGTGCACGTCGTCTTCTTCTCCACCGACATCGACGGCACCGGCGAGCTCACCCTCGAAGGGCACGAGGGCCGCGTGGACGAGCTGCACGCGTCGCTCGGCCACATGGGCCGTACCAGCTACCACCGCGCGATCGAAGAGGTCGTGGCGCACCACGAGAAGTCGCAGTCGCAGACGCCCGCCCTGGTCGTCTTCCAGACGGACGGCGCCCCGGACGCGAAGGGCCCGGCCAACCAGGCCCTCGCGGACGCGGCCCGGCACCCGCTGTTCTTCTCGTTCGTCGCGTTCGGCGAGCACGACGCCAAGGGCTTCGACTACCTGCGCAAGCTGAAGGCCCCCAACGCCGCGTTCTTCCACGCGGGCCCCACCCCGCGCGAGCTCACGGACACCGAGCTGTACGAAGGGCTGCTCGCGGACCTGCCGCAGTGGCTGGACTCGCAGCAGGCCTGACCCGCACCCCACCGCGCCCCCTGAACCGCCCCGGCGGGACAGGGGGCGCGGCCGTTCCCACGCGCCGTCCGCCCGGAATCGGGAGAAGCTGGATGAATTCCGGCACCTAGGGAAGGACCGTGCACCATGAAGGCCGCCGTAGTCACCGACTTCACCCGGCCCCTGGAGATCCAGCACCGCGTGATTCCGCGGCCGGCGGCGCACCAGGTCCTCGTCCGTATGGAGGCGAGCGGGCTGTGCCACACGGACATCCACGCCGCCGCCGGTGACTGGCCGGTCAAGCCGAACCCGCCGTTCGTCCCGGGCCACGAGGGCATCGGGATCGTGGAGGACCTGGGCGAGCGGGTCGGCCACATCAACGTCGGCGACCGGGTCGCCATCGCCTGGCTGGGCGAGGCATGCGGCCACTGCGACCACTGCGTGTCCGGTTGGGAGACGCTCTGCCTGAAGCAGCGCAACAGCGGCTACTCGGTCGACGGCTCCTTCTCGGAGTACGCGGTCGCGCACGGCGACTACGTCGTGAAGGTCCCCGACGGCCTCGACCCCCTGGACGCCGCCCCGCTGACCTGCGCGGGAGTGACGGCGTACAAGGCCGTGAAGGTGTCGGGCGCGGGCCCCGGCAAGCGCGTGCTGATCTCCGGGACCGGCGGCCTCGGCCACCTCGCGCTCCAGTACGCGCGGATCGCGGGCGCGGAGACCGTCGCCGTGGACGTCACCGAGGACAAGCTGCGCCTCGCGCACGAGCTGGGCGCCGACCATGTCATCGACGCCCGCGGCCAGGACGTCGCCGAGGCGGTGCGCAGGCTGGGCGGCGCCGATGTCGCGATCGGGCTCGCCGTCTCGAACGCGTCGCTCCGGGCGGCGTACGGCTCGCTGCGCAGGCACGGCACGCTCGTCCTGGTCGCGCTTCCGGCCGGCGGCACGCTGGAGCTGCCCGTCTTCGAGCACGTGCTCGAAGGCAAGAGCGTGATCGGTTCGATCGTCGGCACCCGGCAGGACCTCGCCGAGGTCTTCCAGCTGCACCGCCTCGGCCGTACCCGTGTCATCCGCGAGCAGCGCAGGCTCAAGGAGGTCAACGAGGCAATCGAGGACATCCTGGCGGGCCGGGTCACGGCCCGGCTGGTCTTCGACTTCCGCTAGACACCGCACAAGCGCCGTACCCGCACACGCGCCGCGCCCGTACGCGCGCCGCACCCCCAGGGCCGTCCACCCCGTAAATACCGGGAGGGGCGGCCCCTGGGTGTCGGCTAGGATTCTTTGATTCGACTGACGTACACCGTCACCGCACGCAGCGACTTGGGAGCAGCCCCCGATGGCTCGACACCTCATCACCAGCGCCCTTCCGTACATCAACGGAATCAAGCACCTGGGCAACATGGTGGGGTCCATGCTCCCGGCGGACGTGTACTCCCGGTACCTCCGCCAGCGCGGCCACGACGTCCTGTACATCTGCGCCACCGACGAGCACGGCACGCCCGCCGAGCTGGCCGCGAAGGAGCAGGGCCTGCCGGTCGCCGAGTTCTGCGGACAGGCGCACGACGTGCAGAAGGCCGTGTACGACGGCTTCGGCCTGGCCTTCGACCACTTCGGCCGCAGCTCGTCGGCACAGAACGCGGAGCTCACGCAGCACTTCGCGCGCAAGCTGAACGAGAACGGGTTCATCGAGGAGCGCGCGATCCGCCAGGTGTACTCGCCTGCCGACGGCCGCTTCCTGCCGGACCGCTACGTCGAGGGCACCTGCCCGCACTGCGGCTACGACAAGGCGCGCGGCGACCAGTGCGAGAACTGCACGCGCGTCCTCGACCCGACGGACCTGATCAACCCGCGCTCGGCGATCTCCGGCTCCACGGAGCTGGAGGTCCGCGAGACGAAGCACCTCTTCCTGCTCCAGTCGAAGCTGCAGGTCGAGGTCGAGGAGTGGATCGCGCAGACCGCGGGTGAGTGGCCGCAGCTGGCCTCCTCCATCGCCCGCAAGTGGCTGACCGAGGGCCTGCACGACCGCGCGATCACCCGTGACCTGGACTGGGGCGTCCCCGTCCCGGCCGACACGTGGCCGGAGCTGGCCGCCGAGGGCAAGGTCTTCTACGTCTGGTTCGACGCCCCGATCGAGTACATCGGCTCGACGAAGGAATGGTCCGACCAGAACCCGGCGGACCGCGACTGGAAGTCGTGGTGGTACAAGGCCGACGACGTGCGCTACACGCAGTTCATGGCCAAGGACAACGTCCCGTTCCACAGCGTCATGTTCCCCGCCACGGAGATGGGCGTGCGCGAGCCGTGGAAGAAGGTCGACTACCTCAAGTCCTTCAACTGGCTGACGTACTACGGCGGCAAGTTCTCCACGTCGCAGAAGCGCGGCATCTTCACGGACGCCGCCCTGGAGATCCTGCCGGCCGACTACTGGCGCTACTTCCTCATCGCCAACGCGCCGGAGTCCGACGACTCCTCCTTCACGTGGGAGCACTTCGCGGCCACGGTGAACAAGGACCTCGCCGACACTCTCGGCAACTTCGTGAACCGCGTCCTGTCCTTCTCCCGCAAGCGCTTCGGTGACGACGTGCCCGCGGGCAAGGAGGCCGGCGAGGCGGAGGCGAAGCTGGGTACGGAGATCGCCGCGCTGCTCGCCGAGTACGAGGCCCAGATGGAGGCCCTCCAGTTCCGCAAGGCCGCGTCCGCGCTGCGCGCCCTGTGGTCCGCGGGCAACTCCTACCTGGAGGAGAAGGCCCCCTGGCTGGAGATCAAGACCGACCCGGAGGCCGCGGCCCTCACGCTGCGCACGGCGATGAACCTCATCCACCTGTACGCGGTCGTGTCCGAGCCCTTCATCCCGGCCTCGTCGAAGGCGATGCGCGGCGCGTTCGCGCTGGCCGACGACACGGCCACGTGGGTCACCGCCGAGCAGGCCGCGGCCCTGGACACCGTCCCCGCGGGCACGGCCTTCACGGTCCCGCCGGTGCTCTTCGCGAAGATCACCGAGGAGGACCTGGAGTCCTACCGCGAGCGCTTCGGCGGCGCTCCGGAGTAAGACATTCCGCGGGAAAGGGGTGCGAGGGCTGGTCCTCGCACCCCTTTCCCGTACCCCGCTACTGGCATGTTCACGACCGCGATTAGGGTTTCGCCATGCCAGTTCCCGCAACCATCCCGATCGCCCACGAGCCGGACCACCGCACCGCCACCATCGGCCGGTACGCGGACGGCCAGTTCCTGGCCACGGTGACCTACGCCTTCCCCGAGGGCTACCGCCCCGACGACGGCTGGGAAGAGCACAAGCGGCTCTACGCGGTGCTCCACACGTTCGACGCCTCGGGCGGGTACCGCGACTCGGAGATCTGGTGCGCGGGGACCTGGGCCGAGGGGGCCGAACTCGCCCAGGCCCACGCCCACCTGGACAAACTCCTGGCAGCCCTGCCCGGCCGCACCTACGGCGACATCGCCGTCCGCCCGTTCCGGCTCGCCGTGGACCGCGTGCTGTTCGCCCTGATCGCCGAGGACGACGACGAGGGCGGCTGGGCCGAGCTCTACCCGGACCGCCTCGGCTTCGGCGAACCGTGGGACGGCCGGTACGACACCTGAGCGCGGCCCGCGGCGGCGCCCGTCAGGAAGCCGCCGACGCGGAAGCGCCCGGCTGCGTGTCCGTGCTGTCGTGCGTCTCGTCGGGTGCCACGGCCATCGTGATCGACCCGATGACGCCCCTCGCGATGCGCCCCTTGCCGTACGTCAGCTTCAGCAGGCCGCCCGTCGTGCCGCTCTGGTCGTAGATCGTGTCCTCGGTCAGCGTCGTGCGCTCGGTCGTGCTCGTCGAGTAAGGCGCGACCTTCCCGGAGGCGATGACCGCGGCCTCCTCGAAGAAGAACTGACCGGTGTGGCAGGTGTGGCCGCCCTCGTAGCCGGCGTCGGTCCACTTGCCGTCCACATGGACCTTGGTGTGGATGTGCACGGCACGGCCCCGGTACCAGCCGGGAAAGACCGTCCTGAACTCGACGCCGCCGTGCTGGTCCGTCTTCCAGGTGCCCCGCAGATAACGCTCGTCGTCGGTGGGCTCCTCGTGCCCGCCGCCACCGCCGCCCCCGGGCGGGGCGCCCGTCGGGGTGCCGGACGGCTGGTCGGTCGGGGCGCCGCTCGGGGGCGTGCCACCGCCACCGGTGGAGAGGGACTCGTACCCGGAGTAGATCCCGAGCGCGTCGCAGTGCCAGATGTCGACCGCCGCGTTCCGCAGGGGCTTGCAGGTCTCGGCGTCGATCACCTTGAGGCGGAGGACCAGCGGGATGCCCTCCTTGTCCTCCGTGATGTCGCGGCGGAGCTTGTCCGCGTCGATGTAGTACGGGCCCTCGGTGGTCTCCGAGGTGAGCCGGTAGCAGGACTCCGCCTCGGACTTCCTGTCGGCGGTGTCCGTCTCCCCGGCGAACGCGTTGGCGGCGAGGGAGCCCCCGACGCCGACGGCCGCCACGGCGGCTCCGCCCGCGAGGATGACCTTCCGGCGGGTCATGTCACGTTTGTGCGCTGGTCCCTGAGTCTCTGTCATGGGAAGCGAAGCTAGGACCGCTACCTGTCAGGGCCATGAGGATGCGCTGTGAGTCCGCACAGCGAAGGGGCCGGAACCGATCAACGGTTCCGGCCCCTTCGGAGACTGGCGGGCGTTACTTCTTCTCGGCCACCGGCTTGCGGAGCTGGATGTTCAGCTCGCGCAGGCGCGTCTCGTCGAGCTCCGTGGGCGCGCCCATCATCAGGTCCTGTGCGTTGCCGTTGAGCGGGAACGCGATGGTCTCGCGGATGTTCGGCTCGTCGGCGAGGAGCATGACGATGCGGTCGACGCCGGGGGCGATCCCGCCGTGCGGCGGGGCGCCGAAGCGGAACGCGCGGAGCATGCCCGCGAACTGCTCCTCGACGGTGTCACGGTCGTAGCCCGCGATCTCGAAGGCCTTGAGCATGATCTCGGGCTCGTGGTTCCGGATCGCGCCGGAGGACAGCTCCACGCCGTTGCAGACGATGTCGTACTGCCAGCCCAGGATGTCCAGCGGGTCCTTGGTCTCCAGGGCCTCGAGGCCGCCCTGCGGCATGGAGAACGGGTTGTGCGAGAAGTCGATCTTCCCGGTGTCCTCGTCCTTCTCGTACATCGGGAAGTCGACGATCCAGCAGAAGCGGAAGACGCCCTCCTCGAAGTGCCCGGCGCGCTTGGCGGCCTCGACACGGACGGCGCCCATGATCTTGGAGACCTCGTCGAACTCGCCCGCGCCGAAGAAGACGGCGTGGCCGGCCTTCAGGCCGAGGCGCTCGGTGAGGACCTTGACGTTCTCGTCCGTGAGGAACTTCGCGATCGGGCCCGTGAGGGACCCGTCCTCGGCGACGCGGACCCAGGCGAGGCCCTTCGCGCCCTGCTCGACCGCGTAGTCACCGAGGCCGTCGAAGAACTTGCGGGACTGCGAAGCGGTGTCCGGGACGGGCAGCGCGCGCACGTGCTTCCCGGCGAACGCCTTGAACTCGGAGCCCTCGAACACGTCCGAGATGTCGACCAGTTCGAGCTGGGCGCGCAGGTCCGGCTTGTCCGAGCCGTACTTGAGCATCGACTCGCGGAACGGGATCCGCGGGAACGGGGACGTGACGTGGCGGCCGCCGCCGAACTCCTCGAAGAGCTCGGTCATGAGCTTCTCGATCGGCTGGAAGACGTCCTCCTGCTCGACGAAGGACATCTCCACGTCGAGCTGGTAGAACTCGCCCGGCGAACGGTCGGCGCGGGCGTCCTCGTCGCGGAAGCAGGGCGCGATCTGGAAGTAGCGGTCGAAGCCCGAGATCATCAGCAGCTGCTTGAACTGCTGCGGGGCCTGCGGCAGCGCGTAGAACTTGCCGGGGTTCAGGCGCGAGGGGACGACGAAGTCGCGGGCGCCCTCCGGGGAGGTGGCGCTGAGGATCGGCGTCGCCAGCTCGTTGAAGCCGAGGGCCACCATCTTGGAGCGGATGGAGGCGATGACGGACGAGCGCAGCATGATGTTGCGGTGCATGCGCTCGCGGCGCAGGTCGAGGAAGCGGTACTCCAGGCGCCGCTCCTCGTTCACCCCGTCGTCCGCGTTGATCGTGAACGGGATCTGCTGGGCGGCACCGAGCACCTCGACCTCGGCGGCCTCGATCTCGATCTCGCCCGTGGGCAGCTCGGAGTTGACGTTGTCGGCGCCGCGCGAGACGACCTTGCCGTCGACGCGGACGACCGTCTCCTTGGTCAGCTTGTCGAGGACCTCGGCGGCGGCGGTGCCGGGGCGGGCGACGAGCTGCGTGATCCCGTAGTGGTCGCGCAGATCGATGAAGAGGATGCCGCCCAGGTCGCGCCGATTGTGCAGCCAGCCGCTCAGCCGGACGTCGGATCCGACGTCAGAGGCGCGGAGCTCGCCGCAGGTGTGGGACCTGTACCGATGCATCGTCGTTCATCCAGTCTTTGCGATTGGGGATTGGCCGGGCATGCCCGAAACCCCAGGGTACCGGCCGCCCCATGATCGCTCTGCGAATAGTCTCGGTGGCCGTCCTCGATCACCTCTTCCTAGAGTGGGGCCATGCGCACTGGTGACCCCCTGCCGCCCGTGGGGGACGTTCTCGCCGCCCTCGACACCGGTGTGTGGCGGTGGGACAACCGGGCCGGGCTGGTCACCTTCGACGCGGAGGCCGCCCGGCTGCTCGGCCTGCCCGAATGCCCGGTGACGCTGACGGAGGCCGCCGTACGGTCCCGCTTCCACCCCGTCGACTGGAACGAGATCGACGGCGTCGTCCAGCTCGCCGTCGCCGAGGGCACCCTCGCCGAGGCCCGGCTGAGGATCATGGACGATCAGGGCGTGGTCATCAGGACCGTACGCAGCCGTTCCAAGCCGATCGTGCACGGCGACCCGCACGCGTTCGAGCTGATCGGCACGCTCCAGGAGGTCAGCGAGCCCACGCCCGGGTCCGCCGCGCTCACCCCCGTGACCGGCGACTGGCGGCGCTCCCGTGAGGCGTTCCTGCTGGACGCCGGGCGGGCGCTCGCCGAGGCGGGGTCCACCGAGGAGGTCCTGCGGGTCGCGGCCGGGCTCTCCATGCCGGGGTTCTCGCCGGACGGACTCGCCGTCTTCGGCGTCGGCGGCGACCGGCTCACGGTCATCGGGCACCACGGGCAGGCGCCGGGCGAGGAGGAGCCCTTCACGGACATGCCCCTGGACACCGACTATCCGGCCGCCGAGGTGGTGCGCACCGGCCGCGCCGTCTATCTGTCGTCGCCCGAGCAGTACCGCCTGCGCTACCAGGCCGCCTGGCCGCTGGCCCAGCGCTTCCAGCGGCAGTCCTGGGCGTTCCTGCCGCTCATCGTCGCCGGCCGCACCATCGGCACCTGGATGGCGGCGTTCACCTACCCGGTGTCCTTCACGCCCGACGAGCGCTCCGTCCTGACGACGGTGGCGCGGATGCTGGCACAGGCCCTGTCGCGCGCCGGGATCACCGAGTCGGAGCGGGAGCTGACGGACGGGCTCCAGCGCTCGATGCTGCCGACGCTCGGCCCCGATATCCCGGGGATGAGCGTCGCCGCCCGCTATGTCCCGACCGGCGGCGGCCTCCAGGTCGGCGGCGACTGGTACGACATGATCCCGCTGCCGACCGGGCGCATCGCGCTCGTCATCGGCGATGTGCAGGGGCACGACGTGCGGGCCGCGGGCCTGATGGGGCAGCTGCGGATCGCGCTGCGTGCCTACGCGTCCGAGGGGCACCGCCCGGACGCCGTCCTCTCCCGCGCCTCGCGCTTCCTGTACGGGGTCACCGACTCCATCACGTACGGCTCCACGGGCGGTCCCGGCAAGGACGTCGAGAAGGGCTCGGAGGCGGGCGACCCGCGCTTCGCGACCTGTCTGTACGTGGAGGCCGACCCGAAGACGGGAAACCTGGAGATCGCCCGCGCGGGCCATCCCGACCCCGCGATACGCATGACCGACGGGACGGTCCTGGTGCGGCCCACCGCGGGCGGGCTGCCCCTCGGCGTCGACCCGGATGCCGACTACCCCACGACCCGGCTCACCCTCGAAGCCGGCGACACCCTGCTGATCTGCACCGACGGCCTCATCGAAACGGGCGGCCACGACCTCGAAACCGGCTGGGCGCGCATCCGCGGCATCCTCGAGGAGCACGGGGACCAGCCCACCGACCCCGACCGCCTGGAGGACCTCGCCGACGCGCTCGTACGGGCCGTGCACGGCCCCTCCTCGCACTACACGACGGGCCCGCTCGCCGACCGGCGCGAGGACGACATAGCCGTGCTGCTCCTCGCCAGGACGGGCCTGCCCGAGGCGCCCGTGCCCGCGCGCCGATCCGCGATGACCGTCGCCCAGGCCGAGCCGGAGCGGGTCGCCGCCGCCCGCCAGCAACTGCGCGAGCTGCTGCACGACTGGAGCGACGAGGACCAGGTCGACTCGGCGGTCCTGATGGTCTCGGAGATGCTCACCAACGTCCTCGTCCACACGGACGGCGACGCACTGCTGGTCGCCGAGGTCACCGGCGGGCCCGCGCGGCGGCTGCGCGCCGAGGTCGCCGACGCCAGCGACGACCTGCCGCACAAGCGCCACCCCGGCGAGCTCGCCTCGTCCGGGCGCGGCCTCGTCCTGATGGAGCTGCTCGCCGACCGCTGGGGCGTGGACCCGAGGGGCGAGGGCAAGAGCACCTGGTTCGAGCTCTACGAGCCCTCGGCCGGCGTTTCACGTGAACCCCCCGACGGCGCCGACGGCCCCTCGCCTGCGGAGTAGCGCTCGCGCAGCTCCCCGATCACCCCGAACGCGGCCGCCGTCACCGGCACCGCGAGCAGCATCCCGAGAATGCCCGCGACGGAGGCGCCCGCCGTGATCGCCAGCATCACCATCGCGGGATGCATCTGCACGGTGCGGGACTGGATCATCGGCTGAAGGATGTGGCCCTCCAGCTGCTGCACGGCCAGGATGACGCCGAGCGCCCACAGAGCGGTCACCCAGCCCCGGTCGGCGAGTGCCACCAGGACGGCCACCGCCCCGGAGATCGTCGCCCCGAGGTAAGGGATGTACGCGGTGACGAAGACCAGGGAACCGAGCCCGACCGCGCCGGGCACCCGCAGGATGAGCAGGCCGACGGTGATGCAGACCGAGTCGATGAGCGCGATCAGCGTGGTCCCGCGCATGAAGCCCTCGACTGCCTGGAAGGCGCGCCGCCCCATCGCCTCCAGGGTTTCCCCGGCACGGCCGGGCGCGAGGCTGTGCGCGAGGCCCGCGGCCCGGTCGGAGTCCTTGAGGAAGAAGAACGTGAGCAGGAGGGCGAGAACGCTGGTCGTGAGGAGCGAGCCGAGGACGGAGAGCCCGGCGATCACCCCGCTCGCGGCGCTGGCGCCCCACTTGGACAGCAGGTTCTTGAGGCTGCCGGCCGCGGACCCGAGGTCGTCGGCCGCGGTGATCCCGAAGTGGCTCTTGATCCAGCTGCCGGCCTCCCGCACCGAGTCGACGATCTGGTCGCCGGTGTCGATGAGGGTCTTGACGACGATGTAGCCGGCGCCGCCGACGACGGCGACGAGGGCGACGCAGGTGAGGGCGGCGGCGAGCGCCCGGTTGACCCTCCTGCGCATCAGCCAGCCGTGCACCGGCCCGAGCAGGGCCGTGCCGAGCAGGGCGAGCAGCAGGGGTGTGACGGCCGTCTTGAAGACGATGCACAGCCAGATGGCAACGGCCGCCACTCCGGTGACGAGCAGCGCCAGGGCGCACCAGGCGGCGGTGGTGCGGGCTGGTTCGGGAAGAAGCGGCTTACCTGTACCTGTGTGCACCCTCACAGGGCATCACGCGCGCGTGGCCCCGACCTTCCGGGCGGGGCCACGCGAGTGACGGACCATCAGATACCGCTTACGTGTGCGGGATCCGCTCTCCCGGGATGACCCCGAGGCGGCCCGCCTGGAAGTCCTCGAACGCCTGCTGGAGTTCGTCGCGGGTGTTCATGACGAACGGACCGTAGTGCGCCATCGGCTCCCGGATCGGGCGGCCGCCCAGGAGGACGACCTCGAGGTCCGGGGTGTGGGAGTCCTGCGTCTCGTCCGCGCGGACGGTCAGCGAGGAGCCCGCGCCGAAGACGGCGGTCTGGCCCATGCGGACCGGCCTGCGGTCGGCGCCGACGGTGCCGCGGCCGGCGAGGACGTACGCGAGGCCGTTGAACTCCTCGCGCCACGGCAGCGTCAGCTCGGCGCCGGGGCGGACGGTCGCGTGGACCATCGTGATCGGCGTGTGCGTGATGCCGGGGCCGTCGTGGCCGTCGAGCTCACCCGCGATGACGCGCAGCAGGGCGCCGCCGTCGGCGGTGGTGAGGAGCTTGACCTGGCCGCCGCGGATGTCCTGGTAGCGGGGGTCCTTCATCTTGTCGGCGGCCGGGAGGTTCACCCACAGCTGGAGGCCGTGGAAGAGCCCGCCGGACATGACGAGCGCCTCCGGCGGCGCCTCGATGTGCAGGAGGCCCGAGCCGGCCGTCATCCACTGGGTGTCGCCGTTGGTGATGGTGCCGCCACCACCGTTGGAGTCCTGGTGAATGAAGGTGCCGTCGATGATGTAGGTGACGGTCTCGAAGCCGCGGTGCGGGTGCCAGGGCGTGCCCTTGGGCTCTCCCGGCGCGTACTCCACCTCACCCATCTGGTCCATCATGATGAACGGGTCGAGGTACTTGTAGTTGATCCCGGCGAACGCTCGGCGCACCGGGAACCCCTCGCCCTCGAATCCGGTGGGCGCGGTCGTCACGGCCAGCACGGGGCGGGCCACGGCGTCGGCGGGCGCGGCCACACGGGGCAGGGTCAGCGGGTTTTCGACGGTCACTGCAGGCATGTCGGGACCTCCTTGTGCTCCGAGTTTAGTTGAACGTAGAACTTTCTGCCACCCGGAACGCCGAACGCCCGGAGGGAATTCCCTCCGGGCGTTCGGGTGCCTGCTCGTGCGACGGCGGCCGGCCGTACATGCGGCGGCGTCTAGCCATACATGCGGCGCATCGCGAAGTCGACCATCTGCTCGACCGCCTTGGCGTCGAAGACCATCCGGTGTTCGCCCTCCATGTCGAGGACGAAGCCGTACCCGGTCGGGAGCAGGTCGATCACCTCGGCGCCGGTGATCACGAAGTACTTGGACTCCTTGCCCGCGTACCTGCGCAGCTCCTTGAGGGAGGTGAACATCGGGATGACCGGCTGCTGGGTGTTGTGCAGCGCGAGGAAGCCGGGGTTGTCGCCACGCGGGCAGTAGACCTTCGACGTCGCGAAGATCTGCTGGAAGTCCTCGGCGGACATCGAGCCCGTGGTGAAGGCGCGGACCGCGTCCGCCAGCGACGGAGGCGACGGCTCCGGATACAGCGGCGGCGCCTGCTGGCCGTACCCGCCCTGCATGCCCTGCTGCGGCGGCGCGTACTGCTGCCCGGGTCCCGCGGTCTGGTCGTAGCCGTACATGGGGGCCAGACTACCGAGGCGGGGCCGGAGCGCGGGCGCCGTTAGACCCTGCTCACATTGGCGGATCAGGGGTTGCGTCTTATTACCGACGGGTAGCATCATCGTAGGCACTTGCTACTTGCGAGTAGTGCGTGTTTACGAATATCCCGCTTCCAGCCAAACGGAGCCGTCGCCATGGGGCACTACAAGTCGAATCTCCGCGACATCGAGTTCAACCTCTTCGAGGTGCTCGGGCGCGACAAGCTGTACGGCACCGGCCCGTTCGCGGAGATGGACGTCGACACCGCCAAGAGCATCCTCGACGAGGTCGCCCGCCTCGCCGAGAACGAGCTGGCCGAGTCCTTCACGGACGCCGACCGCAACCCGCCGGTCTTCGACCCGGAGACCAACACCGCCCCGGTACCGGCGAGCTTCAAGAAGTCGTACCAGGCCTTCATGGACTCCGAGTACTGGCGCCTCGGCCTGCCCGAGGAGATCGGCGGCACCACCTCGCCGCGCTCCCTGATCTGGGCCTACGCGGAGCTGCTGCTCGGCTCCAACCCCGCGATCTGGATGTACTCCTCCGGCCCGGCGTTCGCCGGCATCCTCTTCGAGGAGGGCAATGAGGCGCAGAAGAAGGTCGCCGAGATCGCCGTCGAGAAGCAGTGGGGCTCGACGATGGTCCTGACCGAGCCGGACGCCGGTTCGGACGTGGGCGCTGGCCGCACCAAGGCCGTCCAGCAGGAGGACGGCTCCTGGCACATCGAGGGCGTGAAGCGCTTCATCACCTCCGGTGAGCACGACATGTCGGAGAACATCCTCCACTACGTGCTCGCGCGCCCCGAGGGCCACGGCCCCGGCACCAAGGGCCTCTCCCTCTTCCTGGTCCCGAAGTTCCACTTCGACTGGGAGACCGGCGAGCTGGGCGAGCGCAACGGCGTCTACGCGACGAACGTCGAGCACAAGATGGGCCTCAAGGCGTCCAACACGTGCGAGATGACGTTCGGCGACCAGCACCCCGCCAAGGGCTGGCTCATCGGCGACAAGCACGACGGCATCCGCCAGATGTTCCGCATCATCGAGTTCGCCCGCATGATGGTCGGCACGAAGGCGATCTCCACGCTGTCGACGGGCTACCTGAACGCGCTCGAGTACGCCAAGGAGCGCGTCCAGGGCCCCGACCTGGCCCAGTTCATGGACAAGACGGCCCCCAAGGTCACCATCACGCACCACCCGGACGTGCGCCGCTCGCTCATGACGCAGAAGGCGTACGCGGAGGGCATGCGCGCGCTCGTGCTGCACACCGCCGCCGTCCAGGACGACATCGCGGTCAAGGAGGCCGCGGGCGAGGACGCGTCGCAGCTCCACGCCCTCAACGACCTCCTCCTGCCGATCGTGAAGGGCTACGGCTCGGAGAAGGCCTACGAGCAGCTGGCGCAGTCGCTCCAGACGTTCGGCGGCTCGGGTTACCTCCAGGAGTACCCGATCGAGCAGTACATCCGCGACGCCAAGATCGACACCCTCTACGAGGGCACCACCGCGATCCAGGGCCAGGACTTCTTCTTCCGGAAGATCGTCCGCAACCAGGGCGCCGCGCTGAACCAGCTGGCCGAGGAGATCAAGAAGTTCCTCGCGGTCGGCACCGGCGGCGAGGCCCTCGCCCCGGCCCGCGAGGCGCTCGCCAAGGCGGCCGTCGAGCTGGAGGCCATCGTCGGCGTCATGCTGACCGACCTCGCGGCCACCGAGCAGGACACCAAGAACATCTACAAGGTGGGCCTCAACACCACCCGCCTGCTGCTCGCCTCCGGCGACGTGGTCGTCGGCTTCCTGCTGCTGCGCGGCGCGGCCGTCGCCGCCGAGAAGCTGGAGACCGCCTCCGCCAAGGACGTGGCCTTCTACCAGGGCAAGATCGCCGCCGCGAAGTTCTTCGCCGCGAACGTCCTGCCGGGCGTCGGCCTCGAGCGCCACCTGGCCGAGAAGGTCGAGCTGGACCTGATGGAGCTGGACGAGGCGGCGTTCTAGCCTCCGGCCTGCCGGCAGTCATCGGCGCCGCCACCCGAACACTTCGGGTGGCGGCGCTGTCGTCCCGAGATCGGCCAGGCGCCCCACCGCACCCGTGCGGACCCCCGCGCGCCGGGACGGAGGCTCGTTAGGCTGGCCCGCATGAGCAACCCCTCCCGCTTCGACCGCGGTCACACCGACGACCTCATGTCCTTCCTCGCGGCCAGCCCCTCGCCGTACCACGCCGTCGCGAACGCCGCCGCGCGCCTGGAGAAGGCCGGATTCCGCCAGGTCGCGGAGACCGACGCGTGGGACGGGACGACGGGCGGCAAGTACGTGACGCGCGGCGGCGCGATCGTGGCCTGGTACGTGCCCGAAGGCGCCGCGCCGCACACCCCCTTCCGCATCGTCGGCGCGCACACCGACTCCCCGAACCTGCGCGTCAAGCCGCTGCCCGACATGGGCTCGCAGGGCTGGCGGCAGGTCGCCGTCGAGATCTACGGCGGACCGCTCCTCAACTCCTGGCTCGACCGCGACCTCGGCCTGGCCGGCCGGCTCACCCTGCGTGGGGGCACCTCCCAGGCTTTCGGCCCTGGGGGAGGCTCGACCCGGCTCGTGAACGTCGACCGCGCCCTCCTGCGCGTGCCGCAGCTCGCCATCCACATGGACCGCTCCGTCCACACCGACGGCCTCAAGCTCGACAAGCAGAAGCACATGCAGCCCATCTGGGGCCTCGGCAACGACGTCCACGAGGGAGACCTGATCCGGTTCCTGGAGGAGGAGCACGGGATCGCCGAGGGCGACGTCACCGGCTGGGACCTGATGACGCACCCCATCGAGGCGCCCTCCTACCTCGGCCGCGACAAGGAGCTCGTCGCCGGACCCCGCATGGACAACCTCCTGTCCGTGCACGCCGGAACGGCCGCACTCGCCGCCGCGTCGGCCTCGGACGACCTCCCCTTCATCCCGGTCCTCGCCGCGTTCGACCACGAGGAGAACGGCTCGCAGTCCGACACCGGCGCCGACGGCCCGCTGCTCGGCGGCGTCCTGGAGCGTTCGGTGTTCGCGCGCGGAGGATCGTACGAGGACAAGGCCCGCGCCTTCGCCGGGACGGTGTGCCTGTCGTCCGACACCGGGCACGCCGTGCACCCCAACTACGCCGAGCGCCACGACCCCACCCACCACCCGCGCGCCGGCGGCGGCCCCATCCTCAAGGTCAACGTCAACAACCGCTACGCCACCGACGGTTCGGGCCGCGCCGTGTTCGCCGCCGCGTGCGAGAAGGCCGGCGTGCCCTTCCAGTCGTTCGTCTCCAACAACGCCATGCCCTGCGGCACCACGATCGGCCCGATCACGGCGGCCCGCCACGGCATCAAGACCGTCGACATCGGCGTGGCCATCCTCTCCATGCACAGCGTCCGCGAACTGTGCGCCGCCGACGACCCGTTCCTCCTCGCCAACGCGCTGGTGGCGTTCCTGGAGGGCTGAGCGGGCGCCCCTCGGGACCAGCTTTTGAACCTGTCCATGGAGTACCTGTCCGGCGTACGATCGCCGCTGTACGCACGCCTCTTCAGGCGCAGCAGCGCCTGAGCCGTGCCTTCGGTCCTGTGGGGGGACTCCTTGAACAGTCTCAGCAACCGCTCGCGCCTGCCCGGAAAAAGAGCGCGGCTGGAAGTGCTGGCCTGCGCCTCCGTCATCGTCGGGGTGGCACTCGGACCCGTGCCGGCGGCACACGCCGACACGGGTGTCGCGCCCGAGCTCGTCTACGCGACCGACCACGGCCCGTCCAGCGGGATCGTCGCCGTGTCCGCGCAGTCGGACAGCGCCATCACCTCGATCACGGCACATCTGTACGCCGCCGACGCGCCCGCCGGCGCCCCGGAGGTCGCCACCATCGACTCCTTCCGGCAGGACTCCGGCACCGACCACCAGGGCGTCTGGCTCGCCTCCGAAGCCGTGCACCTCGCCGACCTCGGTACGTATCGCATCGTGGTCGACCTGACCGACGCCGACGGCGACACCTCGCACACGGAGAGCCGCAACCAGTTCTGGTACGTACGCACGATCGACCTGCAGGACTACCAGGTCTCGCCCATGCAGCCCGACTACAGCCACCAGAACGTCTCGGTCAGCGGCCGCTACACGGTCCTCGACCCGCGCACCGGCGAGACTACGGCAGCCGTGGACAAGCCCGTGGTGATCCACACTCCCGAGGCCTCCGAACTCACGGTGGCCACGGACTCCGAGGGGAAGTTCGCCGGTTCGTTCACGCTCACCCAGGAGTACGGCGGCCTCGTCAGCACCTGGCTCCAGAGGGTGGACAACGCCTACCAGGTCACCGACGACGGCGACAACGCGTACGTCACGCCCGCCACCGCGGACACCCGGATGACCCTCGACAGCACCGAACTGGGCGTCAAGGAAGGCCAGTCGGCGACGATTTCCGGCCGCGCCGAGGTATACACGCAGGGCAGTTGGCAACCGCTCACGGGCGCCAGGGTCGACGCGGTGTGGCAGAGCGACAACGGCAGCGCCGCCACTCGGCCGGTGACCGACGCCCAGGGCCACTTCTCCGGCAAGATCCTGATGCCGCGCACGGGAACGGTCGAGGTACAGACCGCGAGGGGCACCTACCTCAAGGCCAGCCCGACCGCGCAGGTCAAGGTGCACGTCGCCCGAAAGACGTCGATCAGCGACTTCTCCGCATCGCTGAACAAGTACTCCCAGCTCACAGCCAAGGGCCGCCTCCACACGAGCAGCAGCATCCCGGGCGACGCGGACAACCGGGTCCAGCTCCAGTACTCGGCCGACGGCACGACCGGCTGGACCACCCTGAAGACCGTCACACCCGGATCCGGCGACCCCGAGGCGGGCGCCCCCTTCAAGGGCACCTTCGACGCGCCCTACAAGGGCTACTACCGGGCCTACTTCAAGGGCAGCGCAGAATGGCAGCCCTCCTTCAGCCCCGTCCTCTACGTCAAGCGCACCAAGACCCGCATCATTGACGGCAACGCCTCACCGGAGCCGGTCGCCAAGGGGCGCACCATCACCGTAAAGGGCAAGCTCCAGAAGTACACGTCGTCCGCCTGGCACTCCTACGGCAGCCAGACGGTGAAGATCCTCTTCCGGCCCAAGGGGTCGACCACCTGGTACGACATGGGCAACACCACGACCCGCTCCGACGGCACCTTCAGCCGGGGCTACACCGCCCAGAGGGACGGCACATGGGTCGCGGAGCTGCTCTACCCGGACAGCACCCACCTGGCGAGCGCGGGCCGCGAGGACTACGTCGACGTGACGTGACCCCTCGGAAGGGCCACGTCACGTGCCCTGGGGCGCTACCCCTCGTCCATCCCCGCCAGCACCAGCGGCAGGCGCTGGGCGGCGCCCTCGACGAGACGGACCGGGACACCCCAGTCCTGCTGGTGGACGTGGCACGCGGGGTACTCGTTGGCGGGGTCGTCGTCGCAGGACGCGGCCATGGCCGAGACGTGCAGGACGCCCTCCGGGACCTCGGGGTTGAGGGTGAGGGTGCGGGCCAGGTCCGTGTCCGCGCCCTCGCCGGCCAGCAGCAGCTCCGGCGGGGTCGACGAGACCAGCAGGCGCGTCGAGGGCCCGTACCGGGTGTCGAGCTTCTGGCCCGCCGGCGCCTGGAAGATCACGTCCAACTGGAGCTTCCCCGCCGCGACTTCGGTCGCCGCGCGCTGCGTCCGGTGCGCGACCGACTCGACCCGCACGGCCTCCTCGGGAAGCCGAAGCCGCGTCAGCCGGTGCCGCGCCGACTCGACGACGACGATGTCCGCGGAGTCCCCGCCCACGAGCACCGCGTCGCTGGGCTCCCGCAGATCCGTCGCCAGCGTGGTCACCTCGCCGCTCGCCGGGTCGTAGCGGCGCAGGGCGTGGTTGTACGTGTCCGAGACGGCGACCGAACCGTCCGGCAGGGCGGTCACGCCCAACGGGTGCTGGAACAGCGCCTGTCCGGCGGCGCCGTCCCGGTGCCCGAAGTCGAAGAGACCCGTACCGACCGCCGTGTGCACGGTGCCGTCCAGGTCGACATACCGCAGCGCGGACGTCTCCGAGTCGGCGAGCCAGAGCCGGTCACCGGCGGCCGCGAGCCCCGACGGCTGCGCGAACCAGGCCTCGGCGCCTGGCCCGTCGACAAGGCCCTCGTTCGTCGTGCCCGCCGCGACCTCGACGGTCCCCGTCTCCGGGTCGTACGTCCACAGCTGGTGCAGACCCGCCATGGCGATCCACACCTTGCCGCCGAACAGCGCGACGTCCCACGGAGAGGACAGGGACACCTCGCGGGCCGGGCCCGAGGTCGGCGAGCCCTGCATCCATTGGCGTCCGGTCCCGGCGAGCGTCGTGACCTCACCGGTCGCCGGGTCGAGACGGCGCAGCGCGTGGTTCACCGTGTCGGCGACGACGACGGACCCGTCGTCGATGAGGGCGAGCCCCTGCGGCTCGCTGAACCGCGCGATGTCCGACGCCCCGTCGGCGAAACCGCGCTCACCGTCGCCGATCCGCCGTACGACGCTCTCGCCGTCCTCGGCCAGCTCGACGAGCTGATGCCGGGTCGTGTCGGAGACCAGGAAGTTCCCGGACGGCAGCACGAGCGCCTTGCCGGGGAAGCGCAGATCCGTCGCGACCGGCTCGGGGGCGACATACGGCCCGTCGCCGCGGCGCAGCGTCCCCTTCGCGCCGTGCTCCGCCTCCAGCTGCTCGACCAGCTTCTCGATGGCGTGGGCGTGCCCCTCACCGGCGTGCTGCGCGACGACGTACCCCTCGGGGTCGATCACCGCGAGCGTGGGCCAGGCCCGCACGGCGTACTGCTTCCAGGTCGCGAGCTCGGGGTCGTCGAGGACGGGGTGCTCGACGTTGTACCGCTCGACGGCGTCGACCACGGCGGAGTGCTCGGCCTCGTGCACGAACTTCGGGGAGTGCACCCCGACGATCACGACGGTGTCCCGGTGCTTCTCCTCGAGCTCACGCAGCTCGTCGAGGACATGCAGACAATTCACACAACAAAATGTCCAAAAATCAACAATTACGATGCGTCCCCGCAGGTCAGCCAGGGTGTATTGCTTACCGCCCGTATTGAGCCAGCCGCCCTTGCCGATGAGTTCGGGGGCACGGACACGGGCGCGACGGGGTGCGGGGTCGACATCGTTCATGGGTCAAGGGTGCCACTGAGCGAGCGCATGCCCCGTAGTGGCATCCACGTGATCGGGGACCTCGTCGTGGTGGTCCCCGACGGTGGGGGTGCCGGTGGGCTCCAGGAGGAGGATCGAGGCGCCCTTCGGGGAGCGCGGCTTGTGCCACGTACCGCGCGGGACCGTGAAGACCGAGCCCCGGGGCAGGACGACATCGCGCTCGCCCTGTGGCCCGCGCAGGGCGATGATCAGCTCGCCGTCCACCACCAGGAAGAACTCGTCCGTGTCGTCGTGCACGTGCCAGACGTGGTCCCCCTCGACCTTCGCGACGCGGACGTCGTAGTCATTGACGCGGGTGACGATGCGGGGGCTCCACAGGGCGTCGAAGGAGGCCAGGGCCTCGTCGAGGGCGATCGGCGTGTTCTCGCGAGTGGTCATACGCCGATCCTGCGCCCGGCGCCGATCCACGGCGAGTGCTAGAAATCGCATATGGCGAAAGAATCCTCGCAGCGTCCCTCGTCGCAGGACGCGCCCCACCGCCCTCCACATCACCCTCTACACCGCCCGCCGCACCGCGTCGTGGTGATCGTCGACGAGAACTCCAACCCCTTCGAGCTGTCCTGCGCCATCGAGGTCTTCGGCCTGCGCCGGCCCGAACTCGGCCGTGAGCTGTACGACTTCCAGCTGTGCTCGCCGCAGACGAGGACGGAGATGCGGGACGGGTTCTTCACGCTGACCGACGTGGCCGGACTGGACGCGGCCGAGTCCGCGGACACGCTGATCGTGCCCAACCGGCCCGACACCGACGTGCCCCGGCGGCCCGCCGTCCTCGACGCCGTGCGCCGGGCGCACGCGCGGGGCGCACGGCTCATCGGATTCTGCTCCGGCGCGTTCACCATCGCCGAGGCCGGGCTCCTCGACGGGCGGCGGGCGGCCTGCCACTGGATGTGGGCGGACTCCTTCCGCGCCCGCTTCCCCGCGGTGCGCCTCGAACCCGACGTGCTGTTCGTCGACGACGGCGACATCCTCACCGCGTCCGGCAGCGCGTCCGCGCTCGACCTCGGGCTGCACGTCGTACGGCGTGACCACGGCGCCGAGATCGCCAACGCGGTGTCGCGGCGGCTCGTGTTCGCCGCCCACCGGGACGGCGGCCAGCGGCAGTTCGTGGAACGGCCCGTGCCCGCGGTACCGGACGAGTCTCTGGCGCCGCTGCTCGCATGGGCACAGGAGCGCGTCGGTGAACCGCTGAGCGTGGCGGACCTCGCCGCACACGCCGCCGTCAGCCCCGCCACCCTGCACCGCCGCTTCCGCGCCGAACTCGGCACCACCCCACTGGCCTGGCTCACCGGCGAACGGGTCGCCCTCGCCTGCCGCCTCATCGAACGCGGCGAGGAACGCCTCGACGTGGTCGCCGCCCGCAGCGGCCTGGGCACCGCCGCGAACCTGCGCGCCCGTCTCCGCCGGGAAACGGGCCTGAGCCCGTCGTCGTACCGGAGGCGGTTCGGCCGGGGGCCCGCGCTGCCGCACCCCGGGACCGCATCCCGGTAGCCGCCGCGGGGCCCCGGCGGCGCGTCTGCGGGCGGAGCGGGTGGCGCGTGGCCGACGCTTGGCAGCTATGACGGACGACAGTGCACGAGGCGGCCCCACCGGCAAGCTGACCAGGGTCGTGCGGTGGGGCGCCGGGCGGGCGGCCGAACTGCGCGAACGGCTGCCGTTCATCACCAGCCTGACCCGGCAGATGGTCGACGTGAGCCTCCTGGACTCCTCGACCCGGCTCGCCGCACAGGCCTTTCTGACGGCGATCCCGGTGTTCATCGCCGTCGCCGCGTTCGCCCCGCCGTCCGTACGCAACCAGCTCATCGACTCGGCCACCTACGCGCTCGGGCTCTCCGGGGCGTCCCTCGACCAGGTCCGGCTGGCGTTCGGGACGACCGACGACCCCACGCGCGAGACCTCCGGGACCGTAGGCGTCCTCGTCACGCTGGTGTCGGCGACCGCGTGCAGCCGCGCCCTGCAACGCGTGTGCGAGCGCTCCTGGCACCTGCCCCCGGCGGGCCTGCGCCTCATCGCGTGGCGGTGGGTGGTGTGGCTCCTGGTGTGGCTGGCCGCCCTCGTGGTTCAAGGGCTGGTGCGCGACGGGTTCGGAGCGGGTGCCTGGCTCGGCCTGCCCCTGTCGTGCGTGTCGAGCATCCTGCTGTGGTGGTGGACGCAGCATCTGCTGCTCGGCAGCCGGGTGGCGTGGCTCCCCCTGCTGCCGGGCGCCGTCCTGACCGGCATCGGCGCGGTCGTCCTGGCCTGGGCGTCGCGCTTCTACATGCCGCGCACGCTGAACCGTTCCCTGGCCGCCTTCGGCCCTCTCGGCATGGTGTTCACCGTGCTGTCGTGGCTCATCGTGCTGTTCACGGTCGTCTGCGTGGGGATCGCCACCGGATACGTCCTCGCCCATGAACGGCCCCTCGCCCGCCGCCTCGGAACACCGCCGCCCGGGTGAGCGGGGAGAGTCCTTACGCGCGGGCCGGGCACCCTTCGACGTATGAGATACGAAGTTCGGGAGCGGCTCTTCGCGGTGGGCGAGGACTACTGGATCGAGGACGAGCAGGGCCACAAGGCCTTCCTCGTCGACGGCAAGGCGATGCGCCTGCGGGACACCTTCGAGCTGAAGGGGCCCGACGGGCGGGTGCTCATCGACATCCACGAGAAGATGTTCGCCCTGCGGGACACGATGGTCATCGAGCGCGGCGACGAAGCCCTCGCCAAGATCAGGCGCAAGCGCCTGTCGCTGCTACGGAACCACTACCGGGTCGAACTGATCGACGGCACCGAACTCGACGTCAGCGGAAAGATCCTGGACCGCGAGTTCGTCGTCGAGTACGACGGCGAGATGCTCGCCCACATCTCCCGCCGCTGGCTACGGGTCCGCGACACCTACGGCGTCGACGTCATCCGCGAGGACGCGGACCCGGCGCTGATCATCGCCGTCGCGGTGTGCGTGATCCACCTGGCGGAGAAGGAGCGTGGGGACGGCTGACGGCACCCTCACCGCCGGGGCGGCTCAAGCCCCAGCCTCCGGTCCTTGAGCGCCGGGAACCGCTCGCGGGTCCCGGCGACGGCCGCCCCGTCGAACTCGACCGTGAGGACCTCCTCGCCGGCGCCCGCCTCCCCGATGACCTGGCCCCAGGGGTCCACGACGACGCTGTGCCCGGCCTGCGGCACCCCCGCGTGCGTACCGGCGGTGCCGCAGGCCAGTACGTACGCCTGGTTCTCGACGGCGCGCGCCTGGGCGAGCAGCGTCCAGTGCGCGCGGCGCCGCTCGGGCCAGCCGGCGGAGACGAGGAGCGTTTCCGCGCCCCGGTCGACGAGGCCCCGGTACAGCTCGGGGAAGCGCAGGTCGTAGCACGTGGTGACGCCGAGGACGGTCTCCGGCAGGCGTACGGTGACCAGTTCTTCGCCCGCGCCCATCAGCACGGCCTCGCCCTTGTCGAAGCCGAAGCGGTGGATCTTGCGGTAGGCGGCGGCGAGTCCGCCGTCCGGGGAGAAGACGAGCGCGGTGTTGTAGAGCGGTCCGTCGGGGTCGCGCTCGGGGATCGTGCCCGCGTGCAGCCAGACGCCGGCGTCGCTCGCGGCCTTCGCCATCGCCTCGTACGTCGGGCCTTCCAGGGGCTCCGCCTCGGTCGCGAAGGCCTCGTAGGCGAAGGCGCCGGTGGTCCACAGCTCGGGGAGGACGACGAGGTCGGCGGACCCGGCTTGATCCCGCACCATCGAAGCGGCGCGCAGCCGACGGGAATTGGGCGATTCGTCATCATCTACGCGGATCTGGATGAGCGAGGCGCGCACACTACCACCGTCCTGGCATTCGAGCCGTCTACACGGGCCTACGATCGTCACACGAAAGCACTGCCGGGGTGCCTGCCAGCAGCGTACTGTGCATTTCCGGGGGTTCCCCCCGGACCCCCGCAGACGCGTTCCAAGACACCCACTGCCCGCGCCACAACCGCCCGAGGGGTCCCGTTCCGTGAGTCTCCACCCCAGTCTTCAGTCCTACGCCGATGCCTGGACGCATTCCATCGAAGCGATATCCGAGCTGGTGACGCCCCTGGTGGAGGGCGAATGGAGCCGCGCCACGCCATGCCCCGGCTGGTCGGTGCGGGACATCGTGTCCCACGTCATCGGCCTCGACTGCGAGATGCTCGGTGACCCGCGGCCCATCCACACGCTGCCGCGCGACCTGTACCACGTGCAGAACGAGCACCAGCGGTACATGGAGATGCAGGTCGACGTGCGGCGCCACCACACGGCGCCCGAGATGACCTCCGAGCTGGAGTACACGATCATCCGGCGCTCCCGGCAGCTGCGCAACGAGTCGCGCGAGCCGGGCGCGATGGTGCGCGGGCCGCTCGGCACGGAGGAGACCCTCGAATTCGCCATGCGCAAGCGGGCGTTCGACGTGTGGGTGCACGAGCAGGACCTACGCGTGGCCGTCGGCCGGCCGGGCAACCTCGACTCGCCGGGCGCGTACGTCACGCGCGACATGCTGCTCGCCGTCCTGCCGAAGGTCGTCGCGAAGGACGCGTCCGCGCCCGCGAACTCGGCGGTGGTCTTCGATGTGCACGGGCCGGTCGAGTTCCTGCGCACGGTCCGCGTCGACGCGGACGGGCGCGGCACGATCGACGGCGCCCCGTCGCTGGGCCCGGCCGCCACGCTCTCCCTCGACTGGGAGACCTTCGTCAAGCTGGCCTGCGGCCGTGTGACGCCCGACGCGGTGTCCGACCGGGTCAAGACGGAGGGTGACCTGGACCTCGCCCAGGCGATTCTGAACTCGCTGTCCATTACGCCGTAGCCCTTACGGGGGCCAGGGCGGCGGAGCGACGGGCAAGGCCCCGGTGCCGGAAACGGCAACCGGGGCCCGTCGCTTACGCGGGGAGGTCCTGGCGGAAAGGTCTCGGCGGAGAGATCTTGGACGGGGACGTCGTACGCGGGTACGCCTCAGCCGCGTATGCCTTACGCCGGGACCGCCTACGCCGGTACGTGCACCGTCTCCACCCGGCTGGCCACAAGCCGCTCCCGCTCGCGCCGGTGCGCGCGTCGGCGCAGTCGCAGGATCTGGCTCACCCCGAGCGCCTCGAGCACGAACACCGCGGAGAACGCGATCCGGTAGTTGTCGCCGGTCGCGTCCAGCAGGACCCCGATCGCGAACAGCGTCGTCATCGACGCGACGAACCCGCCCATGTTGACGATCCCGGACGCGGTTCCCTGCCGCTCCGGCGGGTTCGCCGGGCGCGCGAAGTCGAACCCGAGCATGGACGCGGGACCGCACGCCCCGAGCACGACGCAGAGCACCACCAGCAGCCACATCGGCGCGTGGTCCCCCGGGTAGGCGATCGTCACGGCCCACATCAGGGCCGTACCGGCGACCGTGCCGAGGGCGAGCGGCAGCCTGGCCATGTGGTGCCGGGCCACGATCTGCCCGTAGACGAGCCCGATCAGCATGTTGGACAGCACGACGAGGGTGAGCAGTTCACCGGCGGTCCCGCGCGAGAGCCCCTGCGCCTCGACCAGGAACGGCAGGCCCCACAGCAGCAGGAACACCATCGCCGGGAACTGCGTCGTGAAGTGCACCCACAGGCCGAGCCGTGTCCCCGGCTCGCGCCAGGACGCGAGGATCTGTCCGCGGACGAAGGCCCCGCCGGTGTGCCGCACGGGCTCCGGTTCGAAGCCTTCCGGGTGGTCCTTGAGGAAGAGCAGCATCAGGACGAGGACGACGACTCCGGCGAGCGCGCTGCCGGCGAACGCGGCCTCCCAGCCGACGCCGTGCAGCAGCCGTGCGATCACGAGGGTCGACACCAGGTTGCCGGCCATGCCGACGAGGCCGGCGAGCTGCGCGACCAGCGGCCCGCGCCGGGCGGGGAACCAGCGGGTGCCGAGCCGCAGCACGCTGATGAACGTCATCGCGTCGCCGCAGCCGAGCAGCGCGCGCGAGACGAGGGCCGTCCCGTACGAGGGCGAGAACGCGAAGCCGAGTTGGCCGACGGTGAAGAGGACGACGCCGATCGTCAGGACGCGCTTGGTGCCGAGCCGGTCGACCATCAGGCCGACCGGTATCTGCATGCCCGCGTACACGAGCAGCTGGAGGATCGAGAAGGTGGACAGCGCCGAGGCGTTGATGTGGAAGCGTTCGACGGCGTCGAGGCCCGCGACGCCCAGTGAGGTGCGGAAGATGACGGCGACGAAGTAGACGGCGACGCCGATGGCCCAGACGGCGATGGCCCTGCGGCCGCCGGGCGGGTCCCCGGGCAGCGTCGCGGTGCCTGCGGAGCTCATCGGACCTCGCCCCGCGCCAGGTTCGAGAACCAGCCGACGTGGCGGCGGACTACGGCGACGGCTGCCTCGGCGTCGCCCGCGCGCAGCGCGTCGAGGATCTCCGCGTGCTCGGTGAGTGTCTTGGCGATCCGGTCCGGGTGCGAGTGCATCACGGCGACGCCCATTCTCAGCTGACGGTCGCGCAGCTGGTCGTAGAGGCGGGAGAGGATCGCGTTGCCTCCGCTGCGGACGATCTCGGCGTGGAAGCAGCGGTCGGTGCTGGCCGCGTCGGTGAACTCGCCCGCGGCGGCCTGGGTCTGCTGGAGGGAGAGCAGCTCCTCCAGGCGGGCGATCAGGCTCGCGGGGGCGGGGACGGCCTTGCGTACGGAGTGCTCCTCGACGAGGAGGCGGGTCTCGACGACGTCCGCGATCTCCTGTGCGGAGACGGCGAGGACCAGGGCGCCCTTCTTCGGGTAGAGCTTGATCAGCCCCTCGACCTCCAGCTTGAGCAGCGCCTCGCGCACCGGGGTGCGGGAGACCCCGACGGCCTCGGCGAGCTCGCCCTCGGTGAGCAACGTCCCGCCCTCGTAACGGCGTTCGAGAACGCTGCGCTTGACGTGGTCGTAGACGCGGTCGGCCGCTGGCGGCCGCTTGATGGCGGTGGGGGACGGGGGCGCGGGAGGCATGCGCACATCATAGATACAACACGTACGCATCGTCGGCGGGCGTCCAGGATGCGGACGCGGCACCCCTGAACGGCTGAGGCCGCCCCCCTCGCGATAAATACTCCGTAATCCGGCACATCCATCCGCCGCGCTCATGAGTCTCTTCAGCGAGCGGCACCTCATGTGGCCGCATTCCAGGGGCATTTGGAGCGTTCAACTTGAAAACCCGTATTATGGGCATTCGCCGCGTAACCGCCGCTGCCACCGTGACCGCCGCTGCGGTCCTGACCAGCGGGGTCTTCGCCACCTCCGCGCAGGCGGCCACGCTGCCCACTCCCACGATCGTCGCCAAGGGCGGCTACGTGATGAACAACGGGACCGGTACGAGCCTGTTCACCAAGGCCGCCGACACCCGCCGTTCCACCGGCTCCACCACCAAGATCATGACCGCGAAGGTCGTCCTGGCGCAGTCGAACCTGAACCTGGACTCCAAGGTCACGATCCAGAAGGCGTACAGCGACTACATCGTCGCGAAGGACGCGTCGTCGGCCCGCCTGATCGTCGGCGACAAGGTCACCGTCCGCCAGCTCCTGTACGGGCTCATGCTCCCGTCCGGCTGCGACGCCGCGTACGCCCTGGCCGACAAGTTCGGCTCCGGCAGCACGCGCGCCGCCCGCGTGAAGTCCTTCATCGGCAAGATGAACAAGGCCGCCACGGACATGGGCCTGAAGAACACGCACTTCGACTCGTTCGACGGCATCGGCAGCGGGTCGAACTACTCGACGCCGCGCGACCTGACGAAGATCGCCTCGTCCGCGATGAAGAACTCCACGTTCCGCGCGGTCGTGAAGACGACGTCGACGAAGCAGAAGGTCACCACGAAGAGCGGCGGCTACCGCTACATGTCGTGGTCCAACACGAACAACCTGCTCGGCAGCTACTCCGGCACCATCGGCGTGAAGACCGGCTCGGGCCCCGAGGCCAAGTACTGCCTGGTCTTCGCCGCCACCCGCAACGGCAAAACGGTCATCGGCACGGTCCTCGCCTCTTCCTCCGTCGCGAACCGCACGGCGGACGCCAAGAAGCTCATGGACTACGGCTTCAAGAAGTAACCCTCGCAACTGAAGCGACGAAGGGCCTGCCGCATGCCACGGCGGGACCTTCGTCGCGCCGGCCTCCGTTGCGGAGCGCCGGCAGCAAGCTCGGCGGCAACAAGCTCGACGCGGCCGCGGTCAAGATCCTCCTGGCCGGCAGCACTGCGGCCTGAGTACGCCACACGGGGCCGGCCCCTCAGGGACGGCCCCGTGTCGTTCGCTCACGCCCAGGTGATCAGGCGCTTCGGCTGCTCAAGGATCGCCGCCACGTCCGCCAGTACCTTCGAGCCCAGCTCTCCGTCCACCAGGCGGTGGTCGAAGGAGAGGGCCAGAGTGGTGACCTGGCGGGGCTTCACCTTGCCCTTGTGGACCCAGGGCTGGAGCTTGATCGCACCCACAGCGAGGATCGCGGGCTCGCCCGGGTTCAGGATCGGGGTGCCCGTGTCGACGCCGAAGACGCCGACGTTCGTGATCGTCACCGTGCCGCCCTGCATGGCGCCCGGCGACGTCTTGCCCTCGCGGGCCGTCGACACCAACTCGCCCAGCGCCGTGGCCAGTTCGGGCAGGGTCTTGGCGTGCGCGTCCTTGATGTTCGGCACGATCAGACCGCGCGGTGTGGCGGCGGCGATGCCCAGATTCACGTAGTGCTTGCGGACGATCTCCTGGGCGGCCTCGTCCCAGGACGCGCTGATCTCGGGGTTCCGCTTGATCGCGACGAGCAGCGCCTTGGCGACGAGCAGCAGCGGATTGACCCGCAGCCCCTGCATCTCCTTGTCGGCCTTCAGCTCCTCGACGAGCTTCATCGTCCGCGTCACGTCGACCGTCACGAACTCCGTGACGTGCGGAGCGGTGAACGCGGAGCCGACCATCGCGGCCGCGGTCGCCTTGCGTACGCCCTTGACGGGGATACGGGTCTCGCGGACGCCGTCCTGGACGACGGCCGGCGCGGCGGCGCCCGGCTCCTGCGGCTGGGCCAGGACCTGCGCCTGCGTCACGACCGGCTCGGGAGCCGGGGCGACGGCCGCGTGCACGTCCTCGCGGGTGATGATGCCGTCAGGACCGGACGGGGAGACCTGCGAGAGGTCGACACCCAGATCCTTGGCCAGCTTGCGCACGGGGGGCTTGGCCAGCGGTCGTCCGTTCTCCTTCGCCGGAGCTTCCGGCTCGGGTGAGGGCGCCGGCTGCGTGACCGCCGCGGGGGCCGCCACCACGTCGCCCTTGCGCGGCCTGCGCTTGGTCGACGCCTCGGAGACCCCGTACCCCACAAGAACCGGCTGCCGCCCCTGCGGCTCTGCCTCGGGTTCGGGCGACGCGGGCTCCGGCACGGACACGGGAGCGGTGGCCGTGGAGCCGGATCCACCCGCGACGTCCACCGCGATGATCACCTGCCCCACATCCACCGTCGTCCCCTCGGGGAAGCGCAGCTCGCGCACCACCCCGTTGAACGGGATGGGCAGCTCGACGGCCGCCTTCGCCGTCTCCACCTCGCACACGACCTGCCCGTCGGTGACCGCGTCACCCGGCTGGACGTACCACTTGAGGATCTCGGCCTCGGTGAGCCCCTCGCCCACGTCGGGCATCTTGAACTCGGCCAGCGCAGCGTCTGTCATCGTCGTCACGGCCCTCTCCTCAGTACGCCAGCGAGCGGTCGACGGCATCGAGCACCCGGTCGAGGCCCGGCAGGTACTCATCCTCGAGGCGCGCCGGCGGGTACGGCACGTGATAGCCGCCGACCCGCAGCACGGGCGCCTCCAGATGGTAGAAGCAGCGCTCGGTGATCCGCGCGGCGATCTCCGCGCCCGTACCGAGGAAGACCGGGGCCTCGTGCACCACGACGAGCCGGCGGGTCTTCTCGACGGACTTCTGCACCGCGTCGAAGTCGATCGGCGACATGGAGCGCAGGTCGAGGACCTCCAGGGACTTGCCCTCCTCCTGGGCGGCCGCGGCCACCTCCAGGCAGACCTTCACCATCGGCCCGTACGCGACGAGCGTCAGATCCGTGCCCTCGCGCACCGTGCGCGCGCCGTGCAGCGGTCCGGGGATCGCCTCGGTGTCGAGCTCGCCCTTGTCCCAGTAGCGCCGCTTCGGTTCGAAGAAGATCACCGGGTCGTCGCTCTGGATGGCCTGCTGCATCATCCAGTACGCGTCCGACGAGTTCGACGGGGAGACCACCTTCAGGCCCGCCACGTGCGCGAACAGCGCCTCCGGCGACTCCGAGTGGTGCTCGACCGCGCCGATGCCGCCCCCGTAGGGGATCCGCACGACGACGGGCAGCTTGATCTTGCCGAGCGCGCGGGCGTGCATCTTCGCGAGCTGCGTGACGATCTGGTCGTACGCGGGGAAGACGAAACCGTCGAACTGGATCTCGACGACCGGACGGTACCCGCGCAGCGCGAGGCCGATGGCCGTGCCGACGATGCCGGACTCGGCGAGCGGGGTGTCGATGACCCGGTCCTCGCCGAAGTCCTTCTGCAGTCCGTCCGTGACGCGGAAGACGCCGCCGAGCTTGCCGACGTCCTCGCCCATGATCAGGACCTTGGGGTCGGTGTCGAGCGCCACGCGCAGCGACTCGTTGATCGCTTTCGCGAGCGGAAGCTTCTGTACCGCCATGATCAGTTGCCTCCCGAGCCCGCGACCGAGTCGCTATCGGATTCCGTGGAGAACGACGCCTGGTAGGCGGCGAACTGGGCACGCTCCTCGTCGACGAGCGAGTGCCCGTCCGCGTACGCGTTCTCGAAGATGGCCATCCGGTCCGGGTCCGGCATGGCCCGCACGACCTCGCGTACTCGAAGACCCAACGCTTCGCTCTCGGCCTCGAGTTCCGCGAAAAATCCCTCGTCCGTGTCAGTTTCGGACTCGAGATAGGTGCGCAGGCGCAGGATCGGGTCCTTCGCCTCCCACGCCTCACGCTCCTCGTCGGCCCGGTACTTCGACGGGTCGTCGGAGGTGGTGTGCGCGCCCATGCGGTACGTGAACGCCTCGACCAGCGTCGGCCCCTCGCCCCTGCGCGCCCGCTCGAGGGCCCACTTGGTGACGGCCAGGCAGGCGAGCACGTCGTTGCCGTCGACGCGGACGCCGGGGAAGCCGTAGCCCTGCGCGCGCTGGTAGAGCGGCACGCGGGTCTGCCTCTCGGTCGGCTCCGAGATCGCCCACTGGTTGTTCTGGCAGAAGAACACGACGGGCGCGTTGTAGACCGCGGAGAACGTGAACGACTCGGCGACGTCTCCCTGGCTGGAGGCGCCGTCACCGAAGTACGCGATCACGGCGCTGTCCGCGCCGTCCTTGGCGATGCCCATGGCGTAGCCGGTGGCGTGCAGCGTCTGCGAGCCGATGACGATCGTGTACAGGTGGAAGTTGTTGCTGTTCGGGTCCCAGCCGCCGTTGTTCACGCCGCGGAACATGCCGAGCAGGTTCGTCGGGTCGACGCCCCTGCACCAGGCGACGCCGTGCTCGCGGTAGGTGGGGAAGACGTAGTCGTCGTCGCGCGTGGCGCGGCCCGAGCCGATCTGCGCGGCCTCCTGGCCGAGCAGCGAGGCCCACAGGCCCAGCTCGCCCTGGCGCTGCAGCGACGTCGCCTCCGCGTCGAAGCGGCGGGTGAGGACCATGTCGCGGTACAGGCCGCGCAGCTCGTCGGCCGTGATGTCCTCGACGAACGCGGCGTACTCGGCGTGCGCGGGGTCCTCCACGCGCCGGCCCTCGGGGCTCAGCAGCTGGACGAGGTCGGGCGCTCCCACCCCCGGGGACTTCTTCGCAGACTTTTTCGCAGCGGTGCGCTTGCGCGGCGTACGCGCGGCGGCAGTGCTGTCCACGGTCACGTGTGCTCCTCCGTCGGTCCGGCCCCCGGGTTCGCCGGGAGGCCTGGGGGTCCCCCCAGCCCTTTGACAAGGGCCTCGGGGAGGCTCGCCTGGTCCGTCCCGCGCACGGGGTGGGTGCGACTCGGCCGGGTACAGGCGTGACAGGTGCCCCGGCGAGCGCCCTGCACGATGCACGTTACCCAGTGCCCCACATATCTGCGAAACCCCATCTGACCTGCGATTTTGCTTGGATATCCAAGTAAATCGAGCAACTGCGGAACAGTCGCTGGTCAGACGCGGTCAAAGCACCGTTCGGAGCACCGGTCACAAGCCTGGCAGGCAGCCGGAACACCGGCACGTTATCCCGGTCACCTCGGGCACGGGAAGAGCCAATATGTGAGACTGGCCGCGTGCCCGAAGACGGAAAAATTCGCGTATTTCTACTCGATGACCACGAAGTCGTACGCCGCGGGGTGCACGAGATGCTCTCCGTGGAAGAGGACATCGAAGTCGTCGGCGAGGCGGGTACGGCCGCCGACGCCCTTGTCCGTATCCCCGCCACGCGCCCCGACGTCGCGGTCCTGGACGTGCGGCTCCCGGACGGCAGCGGTGTCGAGGTGTGCCGCGAGATCCGTTCCCAGGACGACTCGGTCAAATGCCTGATGCTGACCTCGTTCGCCGACGACGAGGCACTCTTCGACGCGATCATGGCGGGCGCCTCCGGCTACGTACTGAAGGCCATCAGGGGCAACGAGCTCCTGAACGCGGTCCGTGACGTCGCCGCCGGGAAGTCCCTGCTCGACCCCGTCGCCACCGCCCGCGTCCTCGAAAGGCTCCGCGGCGGCGGCCACGGCGCGCAGGACGACCGGCTCGCGAACCTGACCGAGCAGGAGCGCAAGATCCTCGACCTGATCGGCGAGGGCCTGACCAACCGCGTCATCGGGGAACGCCTGCATCTCGCCGAGAAAACGATCAAGAATTACGTGTCCAGCCTGCTGTCCAAACTGGGCATGGAACGCCGCTCGCAGGCCGCCGCATATGTCGCGCGGCTGCAGGCCGAGAAGCGCCACTGAATTCGGGACCTACGTCCCTTGCAGCAGGGGGCCGAGGCCCCTTTTACTGCGCGCTTCCGGTGGCGCACTGTGGAAACATGCCCACCGAATTCCAGGAAGACCGCGCCCAGGAGCAGCGCGCCATCGAGCTGATCGGCAGCGTGGACTACGGCCGGGTGGCGACCAGCATGCGCGCGCTCCCCTTCCTCGCCTCGGCCCGCCACATCGTGGTGGACGGCCGGGTCGTCCTGCGCATGCACAAGGGCTACGGCTACCACCAGGCCTGCGCCGGCAGCGTCGTCGCGTACGGCGCCGACAATCTGAACAACGGCGACCCCGCCGACGGCCAGTGGTCGGTCCAGTTCGTCGGCACCTGCGTGGCCGTCGAACCGACCCCCGGCGAACTCGGCCTCTTCGGCCCCGCGCCCCGCTTCGCCGACGGTGAGCCGTTCGACCCCGTCTATCTGCGGATCGAGCCCCAGTTCGTCACCGTGCACGAACTGACGGGCGGCGCCCGTCATCCGAAGCGGGCCTTTCGCCACGTTCTGTAGCCACCGGCTACCCAGGGTGCCCTAACATCTGGCGCGTGCCGCGCTCATCTGCTCACTCCGCCCCACCGCTCCGCGCCCTGCTGCGGCAGTACGACGCCGGCTCACCGCTGGCCTGCGAACCCGTCGACCAGGGCCTGCTCAACCGCGGCTACCGGCTCGCCACCACGCGCGGCCGCTACTTCCTCAAGCACCACTTCGACCCCGAGACCGCCGACCCGGCCGCCATCGCCCGCCAGCACCGCGCCACCGAACGCCTGGCCGCACTCGGCGTCCCCGTCGCCCCGCCCCTGCCCGCCGCCGACGGCCGCACCGTCACCGTCATCGGTGGCGCCAGCTACGCCCTGCACCCCTGGGTCGAGGGCCGCCACCGCAGCGGCGCGCAGCTCACGGCGGCCCAGTGCCGCACGCTCGGGGCGCTCCTGGGACTCGTACACGCCTGTCTGGAGACGGTCATGGGGGCCGCGCCCGCGCGTGGGCGGGCCAGTGCCGATCCCGCGGACACCCTCGCGCTCATCGGCACCCTGCTGGAGCGGGTGCGCCGCCGCCGCCCGCACGACGCGTTCGACGAGCTGGCGCGGCACCGGCTCGTGGAGCGCCGCGAACTCCTGGAGTCCTGCGCGGGGCGCCGGCCCGAGCAGGCCTCGGCGACCGGCTGGGTGCACGGGGACTTCCACCCGTTCAACCTGCTCTACCAAGGCGGTGTACCGGCCGCGATCGTCGACTGGGACCGGCTCGGGGTGCAGCCGCGCGCCGAAGAGGCCGTACGCGCCGCCGTGATCTTCTTCGTGCGTCCCGTCGGCACCCTCGACCTGCCGAAGGTGCGGGCCTACGCGCGCGCGTACCGCCGCGCCTCGGGCTCCGGCGCGGACGAACTCGCGGCCGCCGTCCACCGTGTGTGGTGGGAGCGGCTCAACGACTTCTGGATACTGCGCTGGCGCTACGAACGCGGCGACACCCGCGCCGATCCCCAGTTCCCCGCGGCGTCTGCGCTCGCCGTGTGGTGGACGAAGGAGTACGGGGCGGTGCGCGACGCGTTCGCCGGGTGAGCGGCCGTCAGGGAGCCGGACCCGGCCGGGTCAGCCCGTCGCCGGGTCGCCCGTGGAGACCTGGAGCTGGATCGACTCGGGGTTCTTCGGGTCGATCTCCGTGCGCGCCTTGGGGTACTGCACGATGACCGTGCCCTCACCGAAGGTGTTCTCGTCGACGTCCCGGACGTCGAACTTCCAGCCGGCCGCCTGCATACAGGCCTTGACCGACTTGATGTTCTTGTAGGTGAAGTCCGGGAGCATGACCTTGTCCGGGTCGTTGTAACCCGTTTCAGGCTCCTTGCACTCGTCCTCTTCCATCGTCTTCGTCAGATCAGGACCCTTGTGACCGGCGACGACCGACGGCGACTTCGTCGCGTCGCCGCCACCGCCGCCCTTCTCGTCATTGCCGTTCAGCGTCAGGGCCGTGATCAGACCGCCGACCGCGAGCAGCGCGACGACGATCGAACCGACGATCACACCTGTGTTCCGCTTGCCGCCACCGCCGCCGGAGCCCGCCGGACTCGGCGTCGTCCGGGGCGAGATGGTGTACGGCGGAGGCGTCTGCTGGTGCTGGTGCTGCTGCTGAGGCGCGTACGGAGAGGTGGGCGGCGGGGTCTGGTAGCCCTGCTGCGGATATCCGTAGCCCGGAGTGGCCGGCGCCGGAGCGGGCGTCCCGTAGGGGCCCGGCTGGTACGGCGTCTGCACCGGGCCGGTCGGCGCCGCCGTCGACTGGTCGACCGGCGGGAACACCGCGGAACCGACACCCGCGCCGCTGGACGTCTGCGCACCCGGCACGATGCTGGGCGCCGCGGCGTGCAGCGACTGGGCGACCCGCAGGCACTCGTCCCGCATCGCCTCGGCGCTCGGGAAGCGCTCGTTCGGGTTCTTCCTCAGCGCGCGGGCGACCAGCGCGTCCACGGCCGGGGGCACCGACCGGTTGATCGACGAAGGAGCCACCGGCTCCTCCTGGACGTGCGCATACGCTATGGCCAGCGGCGAGTCCGCCTCGAACGGCAGCCGCCCGGTGACCAGTTGGAACAGCATGATGCCGACCGAGTACAGGTCGGACCGGGCGTCCACGCCACGGCCGAGGGCCTGCTCGGGCGAGAGGTACTGCGGGGTGCCGACGACCATGCCGGTCTGCGTCATCGACGTGACACCGGACTGCATGGCGCGGGCGATGCCGAAGTCCATGACCTTGACGACGTTCCGCTTCGTCATCATGACGTTGCCCGGCTTGATGTCTCGGTGGACCAGACCCATCTCGTGGCTGATCTCGAGCGCCGCGAGCACATCGGCCGTGATCTTCAGGGCCTTGTCGGTCGGCATCGCGCCGTGGTGCGCGACATCCGCGTCGAGCACGGAGCCGAGGGGCTGGCCCTCCACGTACTCCATGACGATGTACGGAGTGGTCATCCCGTCGAGGTCGTCCTCGCCGGTGTCGAAGACCGAGACGATGTTCGTGTGCGTGAGCTTCGCCACGGACTGGGCCTCGCGGCGGAAGCGCTCACGGAACGCCTGCTCACGCCCGAGCTCGGTGTGCAGCGTCTTGATCGCCACCTGGCGGTCGAGCACCGTGTCGTACGCGAGGTGGACCGAGGCCATGCCGCCCTCGCCGAGCAGATCACGCAGCTGGTAGCGACCGCCCGCGACAGCACGCCCTGCGTACCGGCCCTGTGCGCCGTCCTGGCTCATGTTTCTACGTCCCCCATCGGCGCGGCCGGTGATCGATTACCACTGATCCCGGCCAAGTCTGCCCCGTGGCACCGACACGTCAAGCTCGGTGCCCGTTCCGTGACCGTACGGGCAAGAAGCGTCGCGGAAGCGTTACAGGAATCGCCCAGACGATTTGCATCGCATTGCCCGCAGAAGGTTTGATGGCCGGTCCATCTCGGGACGGCGCGCCGGGCGAAGCCTGTAGCGTGGCCCGACGGAGACCGTAACGACCACCGCGCGTACATCCGAGAGTGCGGACACGGACGCGGACAGAAACGACGGCGAGGACTGATGGCACAGACGCAGCGCGCTCAGGGCCCGTCCGACCCCGAGGCGGCTGGCGGCGGTATGTCAGATGCGCCGGAGTTGTGGGGGAACGGCGGGCTGGTCGGCGACGGCCGGTACCGGCTGACCCACAGACTCGGCCGGGGCGGCATGGCGGAGGTTTTCGCAGCGGAGGACGTCCGGCTCGGACGCACCGTCGCGGTCAAGCTCCTGCGCTCCGACCTCGCCGAGGACCCGGTATCCAAGGCCCGTTTCACGCGCGAGGCCCAGTCGGTCGCGGGCCTCAACCACCACGCGGTCGTCGCCGTGTACGACTCCGGCGAGGACACCGTCGGCCGCTCGGTCGTCCCCTACATCGTGATGGAGATCGTCGAGGGCCGCACGATCCGCGACCTCCTCCTGAACGCCGAGGCGCCCGGACCCGAGCAGGCACTGATCATTGTCTCCGGTGTCCTTGAGGCCCTCGCCTACTCGCACCAGCACGGCATCGTGCACCGCGACATCAAGCCGGCGAACGTGATCATCACCAACACCGGTGCGGTGAAGGTGATGGACTTCGGCATCGCGCGCGCCCTGCACGGCGCGCAGTCGACCATGACACAGACCGGCATGGTCATGGGCACGCCCCAGTACCTGTCGCCCGAGCAGGCCCTCGGCAAGGCCGTCGACCACCGCTCCGACCTGTACGCGACCGGCTGCCTGCTCTACGAGCTCCTCGCGCTGCGGCCCCCGTTCACCGGCGAGACCCCGCTGTCCGTCGTCTACCAGCACGTCCAGGACGTGCCGGTGCCGCCCTCCGAGGTCTCGGACGTGGCGCCGCCGGAGCTCGACGGCCTCGTCATGCGCTCCCTGGCCAAGGACCCGGACGACCGGTTCCAGACCGCCGAGGAGATGCGCGGCCTCGTCCAGTACGGGCTGCAGATGCTGTACGACCAGGGCGGCCACACCAACACGTGGAACACCGGCCCGGTCGCCGCCGACATGCACAGCGGCGGCAACACCCCGGCCATGGGCGTCGCGGGCACGACGGCGCTGCCGCACCCGGCCGACGGCGGTACGGCGGCCCAGCCGATGCTGCGGCCCCCGGGCAGCGACGACGGCGGATTCGACGGCGGTCACCGCACAGGCGGCGGCAGCGGCCGCGGCAAGATGTGGATCCTCGCGGTCCTCGCTGTGATCGCCATCGCGGGCGGCGCGGCCTGGGCGATGACCCAGGGCGACGATCACAAGGGCGGCCCCGGCACCACCCAGTCGCCCACGCAGTCGCACTCCCAGAAGGAGAAGGAGCCCACCCAGGGCTCCGACGACCCGGCCACCGAGGACGCCACGACGGACCCGGGCGCCGGGACCGGCGGGGGGACCGACTACTCGCCGTCGGAGGAACCCAGCACGGGTGACGTCACGCCGTCCGACAGCGCGTCCGAGCCGACCGGTGAGCCGTCGAAGCCGACGCCGTCCAAGAGCCAGCCGACCTCGGCGGAGCCGCCTACGGACGACCCCAGCCTGCCCACGGAAAATCCGTCCACGGGTGGCACCATCGGCGACCCGGGCGGGAACGACCCGGGCGGCACCGACGGCGGGGCCTGAGCCGCCGTCCTAGGGCCTGTCTTCACGGCAGACGACATACGAAGGCGCCCGGCCGGTCATGGTGACCGGCCGGGCGCCTTCGCGTTGTGGCTTCGATTCGGGTTGCGACAGGCACCGGGGAGGGGCGCCTGTGTCTGTGTGTCTTTACAGGTACGGGCCCCCGGAGCGGCCGGCGATCCGCGGGTCGTCGCCCTCCTCGCCGCCGCCCACGCCGGGCGGAAGCGCACGGCGCATCTGCTCCAACTGGGCCCGCGCGGCCATCTGCTGGGCGAACAGCGTCGTCTGGATCCCGTGGAAGAGCCCCTCCAGCCAGCCCACCAACTGGGCCTGCGCGATCCGCAGTTCGGCGTCGCTCGGGATCACCTCGTCGGTGAACGGCAGGGAGAGTCGCTCCAGCTCCTCGACCAGCTCCGGCGCGAGACCGTCCTCGAGCTCCTTCACGGAGCTGGCGTGAATCTCCTTGAGCCGCACCCGGCTCGCCTCGTCCAGAGGAGCCGCCCGCACCTCCTCGAGCAGCTGCTTGATCATGCTGCCGATGCGCATCACCTTGGCGGGCTGTTCCACCATCTCCGTCACCGGAACCTCGTGGGAGTCGTCGTCTCCGCCGCCACCGAGCGCCATTCCGTCCTGGCCCACGACCAGGACCTGGGGGCTCTGCGGCGAGCTTTCGTTCCTCGGCATCTCCATGCCGCCATTCTCTCGTACCGCACCATCACACCTGGGTAGTGCCCCCATACGAGAGTGATCCACCGTGTTCGGGCGTGCTCCCACCGTGAGCGACGGCGTTCCCGACGCGTACGGGTCTGCGCGACGCGGGCGGCGGCTTGCGGGGCGGACGGGGCGTCGAGCGGGGGCCACGGGCCGGTCGGGACGGGAGGTCCCGGGACTGGGCGGAGCGGGAGGTGTCGGGCGTGGGGGGTGCTGCGCAGGCCGTGGATCGCGCGGGTTGTCGCGGCTGGGTCATGGGGAGCGCGTGGGCCATGGGCGGGACGTAGGTCATGGGCGGCGGAGTTTTCTCGTTCGGGGCAGATTTCTCGTTCGGGGCAGATTTCATGGGCGGCGGGATCTCAGGTGCGGCGGGATCTCAGGTGCGGTGCGGATCTCATGTGCGGCGCGGATCTCATGTGCGGTGCGGATCTTTGCGGTGCGGATCTCACGTGCGGTGCGGATCTCACGTGCGGCGCAGGCGCAGTGCCAGGAATCCGACGCCCAGGCCTACGAGGACCAGGCCGGAGCCCAGCGGCAGGACGCCCACGCCGGGGATCACGGGTTCGGCGACGGTCGGCCGCGCGGTGCGGCCGGCGGTGTCCACGGGGACGCCGGTGGGCCGGGCCGACGGCTGGACCTGCTGCTCGTCGGAGCCGTCCTCACGGATCTGCGGCTCTTCCGGGGGCCCGGGTATGGAGGGGTGGGCCGGGCGGGTGCGGGGCGAGTCCGCCGACGGGGGGTGGGACCGTTTCGGCGACGCGGCGGCGGACGCCGAGGCGGAGTGGCTCTTACCGGCGGAGTGGCCCTTGCGGGAGGGGTCCGCGGGGGTGGCCTTCGCGGAGGAGGCTTTACCGGGGGAGGCCTTCGCGGGGGTGGCCTTCCCGGGGGACGCCTTCGCGAGGGAGGGCTTCCCGGGAGAGGCCCCCGCGAGGGAGGCCTTCGGATTGGCGTGGGAAGCGCTGGGCCTTCTGGGGGAGGCACTCGCCGAGGGCTTCTCGGTGCCGGACGCGGAGTGTTCGGCCGCGGAGTGCTCGTTGCTGGGCCGGCCCGTAGGCGGCTTCTGTCCGGGGCTGCCGTGGGCCGACGGCGCCGACTCGGCTCGCCCCGACGGCGTACGGCCCTTGCCGGGCCGACTGCCGGCCTGTGCCCCGTCGGCAGAGGTGGAGGCAGGGGTAATGGCAGGGGTAGTGGCGGGGGCGGGGGCAGAGGTGGTGGCGCGCGTGGGCGCGGGTTCGGCGGCGTAGGCGTGAGTGCCTGAGGTGGCCGGTCCGAGGAGGATGGCCAGGAACAGCAGGCGCCGCAGTAGCGGCGGCAGCGGCAGCGGCGGGCGGCCGGTGGTGCGGAGGCGTGGAGTCATTCCGCGCGCCCCTCCCGGAATCGAGTCACCAAGATCGGAGGAATCCCGGAATCAGCGTCACATGACGCAACAATTCCGGCACCTTGGTGTCACTCCACTCGCTCCGGCCACACCCCGCCCGCCGATGGATCTACTCGACGGTGAGCAGCACCTTCCCGATGTGCCCGCTCTCCTCCAGGACCCGGTGCGCCTGCGCCGCGTCGCTCATCGGCAGCTTCCGGTCGACGATCGGCCGGACGCGGCCCGAGTCGATCAGCGGCCAGATGTGTTCCCGTACCGCGGCGACGATCGCGGCCTTCTCGGCCAGCGGGCGCGCGCGCAGCGAGGTCGCGGTGATGGCCCCGCGCTTGTTGAGGAGCATGGCGATGTTCAGCTCGCCCTGGATGCCGCCCTGCATGCCGATGATCGCGAGGCGGCCGTTGGTGGCCAGCGCCTGGACGTTGCGGTCCAGGTACTTGGCGCCCATGTTGTCGAGGATGACGTCCGCGCCCGCGCCGTCGGTGGCCCGCTTGATCTCCTCCACGAAGTCCTGCTCGCGGTAGTTGATGAGGATGTCGGCGCCGAGCTCGGCGCAGTAGTCGAGCTTCTCCTTGCTGCCCGCCGTCACCGCCACCTTGGCCCCGATGGCCTTGGCCAGCTGGATGGCCATCGTGCCGATGCCGCTGGAGCCGCCGTGGACCAGGAAGGTCTCGCCGGGCCGCAGGTGGGCGATCATGAAGACGTTCGACCAGACGGTCGAGGTCACCTCGGGCAGCGCGGCCGCCGTGACGAGGTCGGTGTTCTCGGGTACGGGCAGGAGCTGGCCGGCCGGGACGGCGACCTTCTGGGCGTAACCGCCGCCCGAGAGAAGCGCGCACACCTCGTCGCCGACGGACCAGCCGGACACTCCGGCGCCGAGGGCGACGATGCGTCCCGAGCACTCCAGACCGGGGATGTCGCTCGCGCCGGGCGGCGGGTTGTAGAAGCCCTGACGCTGAAGCAGATCGGCGCGGTTGACGGCCCCTGCCGCCACCTCGACCAGCACTTCGCCGTCACCGGGTACGGGATCGGGGACCTCCGCCCAGACGAGCGCCTCAGGTCCACCGGGTTCCGGAATCGTGATCGCATACATGCCGGCGAGGCTACTCCTCGGAGCTATCCGGGAGACGGGTCGGCGCGTGCCCCCGCTGCCAATCCTCCCGGGCCCTCAACGGGCCGTCCCCGCATGCCCCAACCGTCAGTCCCGCGGCAGCCGTCGCGTGTCCGGGACGGACTGGGTGCCGGGGGTGGCCCGGACGATCGTGATCAGGCGGTCCGTCAACTGGAGCGTGCCGATGGCCCGGTCGTCATAACCCAGCACCCGGTGCCCGCGCACCACGCTCACCACCAGGTCCTCGGTCTCGCGGACCTTCAGCCCCACCTCGGCCTTTATGACCGGCCGTTCCACGATGTCGAGGCCGCTGCCCTGCTGGATGAGGTCCTCCATGACCATGCCCGCGCTCGGGCTGAGCACGGAGAGTCCGAGCAGCCGGCCCGCCGCGCTGGCGCTCGTGATGACCGCGTCGGCGCCCGACTGCCGCAGCAGCGGGGCGTTCTCCTCCTCGCGGACAGCCGCCACGATCTTCGCCGCGCGGTTGAGCTGGCGGGCGGTGAGGGCCACCAGGACCGCGGTGTCGTCCCGCTGGGTGGCGATGATGATCTGCCGTGCCCTCTGCACCTCGGCCCGCAACAGCACATCACTGCGCGTGGCATCGCCGACGACCCCGGCGAACCCGTACGCCGTGGCCGCCTCGATGACCTTGCTACTGGGGTCGACGACCACGACCTGATCCGCCTTCAGGCCCGTCGCGCAGACGGTCTGGATCGCCGACCGGCCCTTCGTGCCGAATCCGACGACCACGGTGTGGTCACGCAAGTTGGACCTCCAGCGGTTCAGTCGCCACTCCTCCCGCGTGCGCTCGGTGAGCACTTCGAGAGTGGTGCCGACCAGGATGATCAGGAACAGCACACGCAGCGGCGTGATGACGAGGATGTTGACGATCCGGGCACCGTCACTGACGGGTGTGATGTCCCCGTACCCGGTCGTGGAGAGGGTGACGGTCGCGTAGTAGAACGCATCCAGCAGGTCGACGCTGCTGTCGGAGTTGTCGCTGTAGCCGGAGCGGTCGATCCAGACGATGAACGCTGTCGCGACCAGCACGGCGAGCGCCATTATCAGTCGCCGGGCGACCTGCCACAGGGGCCGCTCGACCACCCGCCTGGGCAGCTTCACCTGACGGGCGACGACCTTCTCGTCGTCATGGCGGGCCATCGCGTCATGGCCGGGAAGTTTCACGTGAAACACCTCTCGGCAGCGCCGTTGCCTCCGTCGCCACCTGTCGAGCTCCACGACCACGGCAGGTCGAGGATCTCCACTTCCCACCCGGCCTTCGCGCCGCCGGGCGGGACGACGGCGAGCCCGTCGGCCGCCGCGATCCCGCGCAGCATGGCCGGACCGTTGTAGCGCAGCGGCACGGCCACATCCCCCCGCACGACGACAGGGACGAGCCGCGTGTCATGCGGATGCCCCTGCACAGCCCCCTGGAGCGGCACGGTGTACGGCTCCTGCTCCGGCCGTCCCGCGAGAATCCCCAACAGGGGCTCGGCGAGCGTGAGGAGCCCGGAGACGGCCGCGAGAGGGTTGCCCGGCAGGCCGACGAGGTGCTGCCGTTCCTTGGTGCGGGCGAGCAGCATCGGGTGCCCCGGGCGCACCGCGACACCGTCGACGAGCAGCTCGGCATCGACCCGGCTCAGCGTCGGATGCACCTGGTCGACCGGGCCCGACGCGGTGCCACCGGTCGTCACGATGAGGTCGGCGTTCGACGCCCGTACGGCCTTGAGCAGCGACTTCGGATCGTCGCCCAGACGCCGTACGGAGGTGACCTCCGCGCCGAGCGCCCTCAGCCACGGCGGCAGCATGGGGCCGAGCGCGTCCCGGATGAGGCCCTCACGAGGGAGGCCCTCGGTCAGCAACTCGTCGCCCAGGATGAACACTTCGGCCTTGGGCCGCGCCACCGTCAGCAGTTCGTCGTAGCCGGCGGCCGCGGCCAGCCCGAGCACTGCGGGCGTCACCAGGGCTCCGGTGGGCAGGAGTTGGTCGCCGGAGCGGCACTCCTGGCCGCGGGGGCGGATGTCCTGGCCGTGGCCGACGTCGCGCAGGGCGAACAGCCGTCCCTTGTCGTCGGTGCGGCCGTGTTCGCTGCGGATGACGGCGGTCGCGTCTGTCGGGACCCGGGCGCCGGTCGCGATCTGGACGGCCTCACCGTCGGACAGCGGCTCGGGCCGGTCCTGCCCGGCGAGGATCCCCTCGGCCCGTACGTCCCAGGGGCCCGGCCCGGCAACGACCCAGCCGTCCATGGCGGACGTGTCGAAGGACGGGAGGTCGGAGAGAGCGGCGAGGGGCTCGGCCAGCGTCAGGCCCAGTGCCCGATCGAGCGGCACGCGGCGCTCCGCCGCACCTCCCCGGAGCGCGGCGGCCGCGCGTCCGGCCCGCCCGGCGACGGCCCGCGCAGCGGACCAGGGGGCGGCCTGGTGCCGGGAGTCGGTTCGCCGGCTGGAGGAAGTGCTGTCGCGCGCGGGGTCCTTGTGGTCCGGGTGGCCGGTGGGGGTGGCGGGTCCGGTGCGGCGGGCGCCCTCGGCCGAACCGTGTCCTGGGCGTCCCGTACCGGAACCTGCCCCGCCGGAGCGTCCCGCGCCGCCCGCGCCGCGGCCGTCTGCCGCCCGGGCCTCGTTGACCAGGGCGAGCGCCTCGTCGACGGCGCCGTCCTCGGCCGCGCGCGCCTGTGCGGCGAGCGACTCCGCGCTCTGACCGCTCATCACGCGTCCGGCCGCGCGCCCGCAGAGCCACCGGGTGAGTCGCCGCCGGACGCGGGGCTGTCGGGTGAGTCGCCGCCGGACGCGGGGCTGTCGGACGAGGCAGCCGGGCCGGCATCCGTCGTCCCGGGCGCCGGCGCTTCCTCGTCCGCGGCCTCCTTCGCCCAGCGGTCAGCGAGCGCGGCGGCCTTCGCGCAGGCCTCGGCGACGGCCTCGCGGCCTCCTCCGGCGTTCGCGGCCGCGTACCCGACGAGGAATGTCGTCAGGGGAGCGGCCGGCCTGGCCACACCGTGCGCGGCGTCGCGGGCGAGGTCGAGAAGGACGCCGGTGTCGACGTCGAGCTCGATGCCCAGTTCGTCCTTGGCTGCGGAGATCCATTCATCCAACACGTGCCCATGCTCCCTGATACGTGACCGGGCGGCGGCGATGTCGTCCCAGGTGTCGCAGTCGAAGGACGCGACGGGGTCGGTGATGCGGGTGAGTTCGAGTCGGCCGACGAGCAGCCGCAGGGGCAGCCCCCAGAGCCCGTCGTCGTGCGCGGCTGCGAGTTCGGCGAGGTGGTGGCGCAGGGGTGCGCTGCGGTAGGCCGCGACGAGCGGCTGGTCCCGGCCGTCGGCGTCGGTGAGCATGACCCCGTCCGCCGTTCCCGCGTCAAGGGCATCGAGGAGGCCCCGTACCGTCTGCTCGCTCAGGAAGGGCAGGTCGGCGGAGAGGACGAGGACCTGGTCGCCCGTGGTGGCGCGCAGGCCGGCGTCGAGTGCGGCCAGCGGTCCGCCGCCCGGCGGGTCCTCGCGGGTCCAGCGCACGGGGTGCGCGGTAGGTCGGGGTTCGGCGACGACGACCGTGGTGCCGGCCGTGGCGCAGGCGGCCAGTACCCGGTCGAGCAGCGGCCTGGCTCCGACGCGGACGGCGGGCTTGTCCGCGCCGCCGAGCCGTCTGGCGGCGCCGCCGGCGAGCACGACGGCGTCGTGGGCGGGGCGGCTCGGCGCGGGAGCAGCGTTCATCCCCCGAGTATGGGCGCACGAAGGATCATTGCCACCCCTGGAAACGGCCCGCACCCGCGAGGATTTACGTCACATCGAGGTGGCGGGGCGGGCCGTTCGTGCTCACAGGACGCGCAGGCTCGTCCTCACAGGGTGCGCAGGAGCACCGCCGGCTGTTCGACGCAGTCCGCGACGTAGCGCAGAAAGCCGCCTGCCGTGCCGCCGTCGCACACCCGGTGGTCGAAGGTGAGCGACAGCTGGACGACCTGGCGCACCGCCAACTCCCCCTGGTGGACCCAGGGTTTGGGGATGATCCGGCCCACGCCGAGCATCGCTGCCTCGGGGTGGTTGATGATCGGCGTCGAACCGTCGACGCCGAAGACGCCGTAGTTGTTCAGCGTGAACGTGCCGCCCGTGAGTTCCCCGGGCGTGAGCCGGCCGGCCCGGGCCGCGTCCGTGAGACGGGCGAACTCGGTACTCAAGGACTCGGCGTCGCGTACGTGCGCGTCCTTCACGACAGGGACGACGAGTCCGCGCTCGGTCTGGGCGGCGAACCCGAGGTGCACGGCGTCGAGCTGCACGACCTCCCGGGCCGCCATGTCGACCCGGGAGTTGAGCTCCGGGTAGCGGGCCAGGGCCGCGGTGCAGATGCGGGCGAGCAGGGCGAGTACGGAGATCTTCTCCCCGCCCGCCGCGTTCATGGCCACGCGCGCGTGCATGAACTCCGTGGCGTCGGCGTCCACCCAGCAGGTCGCGTCGGGGATCTCGCGGCGGCTGCGGGTGAGCTTGTCGGCCACCGCGCCTCGAAGGCCCCGCAAAGGGACACGGATGCCGTCGGCGGTCCCGGCCACTGGGGCCGGAGCCGGGGCCACGACCTCCGCGTCCGCCACGTGGGCCCGTACCTGCACCGTCTCCTTGATGGCGCTCTCGACATCGGCCCGCATGATGAGTCCTTCGGGCCCCGACCCTTGCAGCTCGCGCAGGTCGACCCCGTGTTCGCGGGCGAGCTTGCGCACGAGGGGGGAGATGACCGGCACGGGTCCGCTCCGCGGCGGCGCCTGCGGAACCGGGGCGGACGGGGCGTTCCGGGTGGGTGCCGCAGAAGCTGCCACGGGGAGGTCGTCCTGTCGGCGAACCCGGCGGCGGCGCGCGGGGGCGGCCGCGGTGCCGTAGCCCACCAGGACGTTCCCGGACCCCTCGCCGACATCCTCCCCCTCGGACGGTGTGCCCACAGCGACCGTCAGGAGGGGCGAGCCGACGGGCAGTTCTGTGCCCTCCTCGCCGAAGCGGGCGGTGACCACGCCCCCGTAGGGGCACGGGACCTCGACCATCGCCTTGGCGGTCTCCACCTCGACGACCGGCTGGTCCACCGCCACGACGTCGCCGACCTGGACGAGCCAGGTGACGATCGAAGCCTCGGTGAGGCCTTCGCCGAGGTCGGGCAGCTTGAATTCGAGGACCTGTGCCATCAGCTGCCCGCCTCCCACTGGAGCCGCGCGACCGCGTCCAGGACCCGGTCGACTCCCGGCAGATGGTGCCGCTCCAGCATCGGCGGCGGATACGGGATGTCGAACCCGGCCACGCGCAGGACCGGCGCCTCCAGGTGGTGGAAGCACCGTTCGGTGACGCGCGCGGCGATCTCACCGCCGGGGCCGCCGAAACCGCCCGACTCGTGTACGACGACCGCCCGCCCGGTGCGGCGCACGGACGCGCTGACCGTCTCGTCGTCGAACGGCACCAGGGAGCGCAGATCGACGACCTCCAGATCCCAGCCCTCGGCCCGCGCCGCCTCCGCCGCCTCCATGCAGACGGGCACCGACGGCCCGTACGTGATGAGGGTGGCGTTGCTGCCGGCCCGGCGGACCACGGCCCGTCCGATGGGTTCGACGTCCGTCGGGTGCTCGGGGTTCCAGGAGTCCTTCGACCAGTACAGCCGCTTGGGTTCGAGGACGACGACGGGGTCGTCGGAGGCGATGGCGGCGCGCATCAGGCCGTAGGCGTCGGCGACGGTGGCGGGCGTGACGACATGGAGGCCCGGGGTGGCCATGTAGTAGGCCTCGGAGGAGTCGCTGTGGTGCTCGACGCCGCCGATGCCGCCGCCGTAGGGCACGCGCACGGTGAGGGGCAGCGGCATGGCGCCCCTGGTGCGGTTGCGCATCTTCGCGACGTGCGAGATCAGCTGCTCGAGGCCTGGGTAGGCGAACGCGTCGAACTGCATCTCGACGACGGGCCGCAGGCCGTACATGGCCATGCCGACCGCGGTGCCGAGAATGCCCGCCTCGGCGAGCGGCGTGTCCGTGCAGCGGGTGTCACCGAACTCCTTGGCGAGTCCGTCGGTGACTCGGAAGACGCCGCCGAGCGTGCCGACGTCCTCGCCGAGGACGTGCACGGAGGGGTCGGCTGCCATGGCGTCGCGCAGGGCGCGGCCGAAGGCCTGTGCCATGGTGGCCGGCTTGGCGGCGACAGTGGTCATCGGCCCGCCCCGTCCGCCTCGGCGTCGAGTTCGGCGCGCAACTGGGCGGCCTGCTCGCGCAGTTGCGTCGTCTGCTCGGCGTAGACGTCGCGGAAGAGGTCCATGGGGTCGAGCACCGGATCCTGGTTCATGCGCTCGCGCAGGTCGGCGGCCATCTTCTCGGCGTCGTCGCGCACGGCCCGTATGCCTTCCTCGTCGAGGAGTCCGCGATCCGTCAACTCCCGCTCCAGGAGCAGGATCGGGTCGTGGTCGCGCCAGGCCTCGACCTCTGCGTCGGCGCGGTAGCGCGTGGCGTCGTCCGCGTTCGTGTGCGCCTCCATGCGGTAGGTGATCGCCTCGACGAGGGTCGGGCCGCCCCCTCCGCGCGCGTGGCGCACGGCTTCGGCGAGGACCTCGTGCACGGCCGCCGCGTCGTTCCCGTCGACGAGGCGGCCGGGCATCCCGTATCCGACAGCCTTGTGGGCCAGGGACGGGGCGGCGGTCTGCTTGTCGAGCGGTACGGAGATGGCGAAGCCGTTGTTCTGGACGAGGAAGACGACCGGGGCCTGCCACACGGCCGCGAAGTTCAGCGCCTCGTGGAAGTCGCCCTCACTGGTGCCTCCGTCGCCGACCATGGCGAGCGCGACCACGTCGTCACCCTTGAGGCGGGCGGCGTGCGCGAGGCCCACGGCGTGCGGAAGCTGCGTCGCGAGCGGCGTGCACAGGGGGGCGACGCGGTGCTCGCGCGGGTCGTACCCGGTGTGCCAGTCGCCCCGCAGCAGGGTCAGGGCCTGGACGGGGTCGAGGCCGCGGGCGACGGCGGCGAGGGTGTCCCGGTAGCTGGGGAAGAGCCAGTCGCGCTCCTCCAGGACGAGGGCGGCCGCGACCTCGCAGGCCTCCTGTCCGGTGCTGGAGGGGTAGACCGCGAGCCGGCCCTGCTTCGTCAGGGCGGTCGCCTGCGCGTTGTACCTGCGCCCGCGCACCACCTCCGCGTACAGCTGGTGCAGCAGCCGGGCGTCGGCCTTGGCCGCGGCGTCGGTGCCGAGAACCCGGAACGGCTCGGCGTCGGGCAGCAGCGGCGCGGGATCCGTGCGCGGCTGCCAGGCGGGCGGCGGGGTGGGCCGGTAGGCATCCCGCTGCTCCATGACCGTCATGACGGCACCTCCTCGTTGGAAGCGGCTGAGAGACGCGACGGTGTGATGCGCCCCACCTACCGATTGTTCGGTCGTCGGCACATTTTGGCTACAGGCACCTCCAGGCTGTGGACAAACGGTTCTCCACAGCCTGGGATGGACGCAGTACGTCCATGGTAGGGAGGCGGGGGGACATGGCATCTGAACGAATGGCCGACGGCCCGGGCGGCGACCGCCCCGAGACTGCGCCCCGCGCGCCCGACAGCGGCCCGGACAGCGGCCCCGACAGCCGCCCGGGCTCCCCGCCGCGCCCGCCCGAGGGCCGCCCCGAGTACCAGCCGCGCGCTCTGGACGCCATCGACCGCGACATCCTGCAGATGCTCCAGATGGACGGCCGGGCCTCGATACGCTCCGTCGCCGAGCGCGTCCATGTGTCACGGGCCAACGCCTACGCGCGCATCAACCGGCTCATCGACGACGGCGTCATCCGCGGGTTCGGCGCCCGCGTCAACCACGAGCGGGCCGGTCAGGGCGCCTCCGCGTACATCACGCTCAAGATCGTCCAGAACTCCTGGCGCACCGTGCGCGAGCAACTGCGCCGGCTCCCGGAGGCCTCGCACATCGCGCTGGTCAGCGGCGATTTCGACGTGCTCCTGATGGTGCACACGCAGGACAACAGGGCCCTGCGGGAGCTCGTACTCACCAAACTCCAGGCCATGCCGGAGGTGCTGAGCACGCGGACGCTGCTGGTGTTCGAGGAGGAGGACCTGGAGCCGGACGCCTGACGCGCCCGCGCCCGGGCCGTCAGTCCTCCTTGCGCAGCCCTCCGAAGATCAACTGCACGACGGCGTCGGCGACTTCGCGGTCGTCCATGCCCCGGCCACCCGGCCGGTACCACTCCACGATCGAGTTGATCATGCCGAACACGAGGCGGGTCGCGAGCCGCACCTCGATGTCGCCCCGCACGTCACCGTCGGCCGCGGCCGCCTTCAGGAGCTCGGCCACCTGGTGGTCGAACTCCCTGCGCCGCTCCATCGCCCAGCGCTCCGCGTCGGTGTTCCCGCGCACGCGCAGCAGCAGGGTCACGTACGGCAGCTCGGATATCAGGACCTGGACCATGCGCCGGGTGACGTACTCCAGGCGCTCGACGGCACGCCCCACGCACGCGTGCTCCTCGCCGAGGATGCCGAAGAGGCCGTCGAGCGCACGGCTGACGGCGCGGCGCAGCAGCTCCTCCTTGCCGGCGACGTGGTGGTAGATCGACGACTTGGAGATACCGGCCGCCTTGGAGAGGTGCTCCATCGAAGTGCCGTCGTAGCCTCGCTCGTTGAAGACCTGCACGGCGACCGACAGGAGGGTCTCGGGCGTGTAGGTGTCGCGCCTTGCGGTGGTCATGCGGAGCCCTCCCGCTTGTCGGAGGCGTACGAGTGGCGGTAGAGCGCGAGCGAGGGCGCGTAACGGCCGGACGGGTCGCGCAGGTGCAGATCGTCGAGGAGGGAGTACGCCCAGTTCTTGCCGAGCTTCCTGCTCCACTCGATGGGCCCCAGCGGGTAGTTGACGCCCAGGCGCATCGCCGTGTCGATGTCCTCCGGAGTGGCCACTCCCTTGGCGACGGCGTCGTGCGCCAGGTCGATGAGCCGCGCGACCGTGCGCGCGACGATCATGCCGGGCACGTCCCCGATGACGCTGACGTCCTTGCCGATGGCCTGGAAGAGCCCGGTGGCCTCGCGCAAGGTCTGCGGGGACGCTTCCTGCGAGGTCGCGAGCGCGATACGGGTCGCGGCGCGATAGTCGAACGCGAGATCGAAGTAGATGACGTCCCGGTACTCGACGGACGTCTGGCCGTCCGCGAGGGCGAGCTGGCCGCCGCCGGGAAGGACCAGGCGCGTGCCGTTGTCCTCGTCCTCCTCGCGCACCGGGATGCCCGCCTCGCGGATCAGCGCGAGAAGCTCGCCGGCAGGCCCCAGGTCGCCTTCGGCGACGACGTACGCGGGTGCCTGGGCGGGCTGCGCGGTGTGGGGCTCCGGGCGGTCCTCACCGTCCGTGTACGCGTACCAGCCGCGGCCCGTCTTGCGGCCGTGCATGCCGGCCTCGACCAAGCGCCGCTGGGCGAGGGCCGGCCGGAACTTCACGTCCTGGAAGAAGGCCTCCCACACGGAGCGGGTGACCGCTTCGTTGACGTCCTGCCCGATGAGGTCCGTCAGCTCGAAGGCGCCCATCTTGAAGCCGCCGCACTCGCGCAGGACAGCGTCGATGGTGGCGGGCTGGGCGCCCTGCTCCTCGTAGACCGCGAACGCCTCGGCGTAGAAGGGGCGGGCGATGCGGTTGACGATGAATCCGGGGGTGTCGGCGCAGACGACGGGAGTCTTGCCCCAGGCGCGGGCCGTCTCGTACGCGCGCGTGGCCGCCGTCACGTCGGTCGCCGCGCCGGAGACCACCTCGACCAGCGGCATCAGGGGCGCGGGGTTGAAGAAGTGCAGGCCGACGAGGCGGCCCGGCAGGCGCAGCGCGCCGCCGACGGCCGTGACGGACAGGGACGAGGTGTTGGTCGCGAGCAGACAGTCGTCCGCGACGATCTCCTCCAGCTCCGTGAACAGCTGCTGTTTCACGTCGAGCCGCTCCAGTACGGCCTCGACGACGAGCGCCGCCCCCGCGAACTCCTCGAGGGACCCGGCGGTGCCCAGACGCGCACGCGCGGCGTCGCGCTCGGCCGCGTCGAGCCTGCCCTTGTCGACCAGGCGGTCCAGGCGCGCGGCGATGGCGTCCGCGGCCTCCCGGGCACGGCCCGGTACGGCGTCGTAGAGCCGGACGGGGTGGCCGGCGGTCAGGGCGACCTGGGCGATGCCCTGGCCCATGGTGCCGGTGCCCACCACGCCCACAAGGCGTTCGGGGCTGCCGAGCTCGAGTGCTGTCATGGTCGCGATCCTCCCGCACGCAGCGACGACCGGGGTCCCGGGGGTCGGGGCGCTGAGGCGGGCTCGAAGTTTTCCACAGGTTCGACGGACCCCCTTGTCCCGACCGATCGTTCGGTTACTCTAACCGTGTCTGCCCGTTCCTGCCCAGCTGTTCCTGCCCAGCTCGCCGGCTCGACGAAGAGCCGCCTCGACGAGGAGTTGGTCCGTCATGGCCGCCGAAGTCACCGCGCACGACCTGATCGCCAAGCACCGGCCCACCCTTGACCAAGCGCTGGAAGCGATCCGCACGCGCGCGTACTGGTCACCGCACCCCGAGCACCCCAAGGCCTACGGAGAGAACGGAAGCCTGAGCATGCCCGAGGGCAAGGCCGCCTTCGACGCGCTCTCCGGCACCCGGATCGACCTCGGCCAGCCCGGCACGGACGACTGGGTGGGCGGCGAAATGTCGCCGTACGGCGTCGAGTTGGGCGTCACCTACCCGCACCCCGACCTGGACGTCCTGCTCCCCGCGATGCGCGCGGGCATGCGCGCGTGGCGCGAGGCGGGCGCCGAGGCGCGGGCCGCCGTGTGTCTGGAGATCCTGGCCCGGATCAGCGCGCGTACGCACGAGTTCGCGCACGCCGTCATGCACACCAGCGGCCAGGCCTTCATGATGGCGTTCCAGGCGGGCGGCCCCCACGCGCAGGACCGCGGGCTCGAAGCGGTGGCGTACGCGTACGTCGAGCAGGTGCGCACACCGGACGCGGCGGAGTGGACCAAGCCACAGGGCAAGCGCGACCCCCTCGTCCTCGGCAAGCAGTTCACGCCTGTCGGGCGCGGCATCGCGCTCCTCATCGGCTGCAACACCTTCCCCACGTGGAACGGATATCCGGGACTCTTCGCCTCCCTCGCCACCGGCAACCCCGTCCTGGTGAAGCCCCACCCGCGCGCGGTGCTGCCCCTCGCCCTGACCGTCCAGGTCGCCCGCGAGGTCCTCGCCGAGTCCGGCTTCGACCCGAATCTGGTCGCGCTGGCCGCCGAGAAGCCCGGCGAAGGCATCGCCAAGACCATCGCCCTGCGCCCCGAGATCAAGATCATCGACTACACGGGCTCGACGGCGTTCGGCGACTGGCTGGAGACGCACGCCCGGCAGGCCCAGGTCTACACGGAGAAGGCCGGCGTCAACACGGTCGTCATCGACTCGACCGACCGCTACAAGGGAATGCTGGCGAACCTCGCGTTCTCCCTGTCCCTGTACAGCGGCCAGATGTGCACCACCCCGCAGAACCTGCTCATCCCGCGCGACGGCATCACCACGGACGAGGGCCCCAAGACATACGACGAGGTGGTCACCGACATCGCGGCCGCGGTGGGCGGCCTCCTCGGGGACGACGCCCGGGCGAACGCGCTGCTCGGCGCCCTGGTCAACCCGGACGTGGAGTCCCGCCTGGAGGCGGCTTCAGGGCTCGGCGAAGTCGCCCTCGCCTCACGGGAGATCAGCAACCCGGAGTTCCCCGGTGCCGTCGTCCGTACGCCGATGATCGTCAAGCAGGACGGCGCACGGAAGTTCTGGGACGGCGCCGACTCCGACTCCGCCTACCTCAGCGAGTGCTTCGGCCCGGTCTCCTTCGCCGTCGCCGTCGACTCCACGACGGACGCGCTGGACCTGCTGCGGCGCACGGTGCGCGACAAGGGCGCGATGACCGTCGGCGCATACACGACCTCCGACGAGGTCGCCGAAGCCGTCGAAGAGGTCTGCCTCGAAGAGTGCGCCCAACTGTCCGTCAACCTCACGGGCGGGGTGTACGTGAACCAGACGGCGGCGTTCTCGGACTTCCACGGCTCCGGAGGCAACCCCGCGGCCAACGCGGCGCTGTGCGACGGAGCGTTCGTGGCGAACCGCTTCCGGGTCGTGGAGGTGCGCAAGGAGGCCTGAGGCTTCCGAGGGACGTCAGCTCAGGCGGCCGGGCGGCCCGCGGGACCGCCCGGCGTGCCGCAGGTGCTCCAGTGGAAGAGCGTCATGCCGACGCTCGTCGCCAGGTTGTAGCTGGAGACCTGCGCCCGCATCGGCAGCGACACCAAGTGGTCGGCGCGGGCGCGCAGTTCGGGCGACAGGCCGCTGCGCTCCGAGCCGAAGGCGAGCAGCGCGTCGTCCGGCAGCATGGTCCCCCGGATGTCCTCGCCCTCCGGATCGAGCGCGTACACGGGCCCCGGCGGCAGCTCCTCCACCGCCAGGCGCTCGACGGCCGTCGCGAAGTGCAGGCCGGCGCCCCCGCGGACGACGGTCGGGTGCCAGGGGTCGAGGCTGCCGGTCATGACGACGCCCGTCGCCCCGAAGCCCGCGGCGAGCCGGATGACGGCCCCCGCGTTGCCGAGGTTGCGGGGATTGTCGAGGACGACAACGGGTGCGGTCCTCGGCAGGTGTGCCACGGCCGCCAGGTTCTCCGCCCGGTCCGGCCGCACCGCCAGCGCGGCCACCCCCGTGGGATGCAGACGCGGCACCAGGGCGCGCAGCGTCTCCTCCGGCACCTCCACCAGGAGCCCGTCCAGGGCGTCCCGCACGTCCGGGGCGAGCTCCTCGGCCAAGGCGAGCGCGGCCGCCCGGCCGGTCGCCAGAGCCACGGGCACGCGCGCGCCGAAACGCAGGGCGTGCTTGAGCGCGTGGAACCCGTCGAGGAGCACGGACGCGTCCGCGCGGGCGCGCCATTCATCGACGCCGGCGATATCCACCCTGTTCATGCCGCTCGCCTGTCCACGCTGTTCACCCTGCTCATGCCGAGAAGCCTACGTGGGCCTGTTCGGGGCTCTCGGCCGCGCGAGGCCCCGGCACCGTGGGAGCACCGGCCGCACGGGAAAACAGGCCTCCACGCGCGCGTGCCACCCATCCGCCCAGCCGCTTCAGGAACGACGTCGGCAGGAATACGGCATCGGCGGCGATCATCGCGAGCGAGAAGAACGGCAGCCCGAGCAGGACGGCGATCGCCGCGTGCTCGCACATCATCGCGACCAGCAGGACGTTTTTGACGCGCCGGTTGAACAGCGTGAACGGGAAAGCGACCTGCACGGCGACCGTCCCGTACGACACGAGCATCACCATCAGCCCGTGCGAGGCGAGCAGGTCGCCCAGGGCCGGCCAGGGCGAGAAGTAGTCCAGGTGGAGCGGGTAGTAGACCGCCGTCCCGTCCTGCCAGCGACTGCCCTGGATCTTGTACCAGCCGGCGGTCGCGTAGATCAGACACGCCTCCGCCATGATCACGAGAAGAGCGGCGTTGTGCGCGAGGTTCGCGATCACGTCGAGCAGCAGTCGGGGCTCGCTGTACGGGACCCTCCGGTTCACCGCCCACCACAGGCCCTGCACGGCCCACAGCCCCCAGAACACGACCAGCCAGCCCCCGCTCATGACCCCCATGAACGTGATCACGGAGAGCCCGAGCCCCGCGAACCACCACACCACCGGCCCCACCCGGTCCGGCGGCCCGATGCCGCTCTCGCGCGCAGAGTGCTCACGCGCGCGTGCCGCTCGCCCCGCGTCCAGCGACCAGACCTGCCCGCACCGCGTGAACACCAAGTAGATCGACATCAGGTGGATGACGTTGTCGCCGCCGTCGCCCATGAAGATGCTGCGGTTCTGCAGCGAGAGCACGCCGATCATGAACAGGACGGACATGGCGCGGGTACGCCAGCCCAGCATCAGCAGCGCACTGGTCACGACCGCGGCGGCGTAGACGATCTCGAACCAGACACGGCCGTCCGACCACATCAGAGCGGTGAAAGCGCCGTTGCCGGCGATGAGCTGCTGCGCCATGTCCCAGCTCCACGGCCCGTCGGGCCCGTACAGCTCGTGGCGGTGGGGGAACTCACGCAGCAGGAAGAGCAGCCAGCTCGCGGAGAACCCGATCCGGATGACGGCGGTCTGGTAGGGGCCGAGGGCGGACCCGGTGACCCGGTCTATGCGGTCTGTGCGGTTCACCGGGCATCCGTCCCGTCAGTGGCGGCACGCGCGCGCGTGCCGGTGCCGTTACGGCTCTCGCTCTGGCTGTTGCTGTCGCTGTCGAGTGCCCTGTCCGCGGCCGTCACCGTCCACCAGGGAACCTCCCGGTAGAGAGGCTTGGAATCCACTTTCTCGTCGCTCCACGGGGGCGGCACCACATTGGTGGTCCGCGAGCGGACCTGGACGCGGGCGATGGTGGCCTTCTCGCCGGTGGCCGCCTTGCCGGCGGTCGTCAGCCCGTCCTCGTGGGACAGCCGCAGGACGACGATGCGGCGGATGTAGCGCTCGGAGAGCTGGCCGCGCAGACCGTTCGGGCGGTTCTCACTGTCGTGCGCGGACACATAGAAGTCCCAGGCCCGGCGCAACTCGTTCTGCTGCGTGTGGCTGGGCAGCAGATTCCCGTCGATGTCGGCGCCGTCCTGTGCCGACAGGTCGTACCAGCCGGTCGTACGCGTTCCGCCGTCGGCCGTACGGATCTCCGCGCGGGCCTGCACGGCGATGTTCTGCTGGAGCGGGTTGGGCGCGAACAGCTTCCAGTTCTGCTCGAACTCCGGATAGATCCATCCGTCGACGGCCCCGCCGTACTCCTTGGAGACGGTGTTGGGCGGCGCAACGTGCAGAAACACCATCGCGACGTGCACACACGCCCCGAGCACGATCACGACGAGCGCGCAGGCAGCGGCGATCTGGTAGCGGAGGGAGAGGGCCGACAGTCCGATACGGGGTGTGGCGGACGGGGGCGGGGACGCGAGGGGTGGAGGCTCGAGGGGCGAGGACGCGGGATCCGGATCAGGCACGTGGTTCGGCTCGGGCTCGCGGCTCGGCTCGGGTACCTGATCCGGCGCGGGACTGCGCGAAGGGCCCGGCTCCGGCCCCGGCTGCGGCTCCAGGTCGGAACGCCGGGCGGTCGAGCCCTTGTCGTACGCGTCCATGCCGCCCCGTCTCCCCGAGTTTCCCGATGTCTCCGGTCCGCGCCGGTGCCGAACCGATTCCTCGCCCCGCGGCCCGCTCCCGCCGCCGCACCGGCACGGTACTCAGCCGCGCTCGCGAGGCACAGAGCCATGGGACTGGCAGTGGGACTTATCCACAGGCCGGACCTCGCAGGGTTGACACCCTACGGCGCCACGTCCCACCATTGAACCCAACGAACCGAACGATCGGTCGGGAGATTCGCTCAAGGTCGAGGGAGACCGGGATGGCGACAGCAGCTGCGCACCAAGCGGCGCGGACGCAGGCGGCAAACGCCACGTCCGACGCCACCGGCACCGCCTCGGGCACCGCCGCGTATCAGACAGCGTTCGACACCGCCGTCGCGGCGGAGGAGCGCATCGAGCCCCGCGACTGGATGCCGGACGCCTATCGCGCGACGCTCGTGCGCCAGATCGCGCAGCACGCCCACTCCGAGATCATCGGCATGCAGCCGGAGGCCAACTGGATCACGCGCGCCCCCTCGCTGCGGCGCAAGGCGATCCTGATGGCCAAGGTCCAGGACGAGGCCGGCCACGGCCTGTACCTGTACAGCGCCGCCGAAACGCTCGGCACGGGCCGTGACGAGCTCCTCGACAAGCTGCACAGCGGCCGCCAGAAGTACTCGTCGATCTTCAACTACCCGACGCTGACCTGGGCGGACGTCGGCGCCATCGGCTGGCTCGTGGACGGCGCCGCGATCACGAATCAGGTCCCCCTGTGCCGCTGCTCGTACGGGCCGTACGCGCGCGCCATGGTGCGGATCTGCAAGGAGGAGTCCTTCCATCAGCGCCAGGGCTACGAGCTCCTCCTCGCCCTGAGCCGCGGCACCGAGGCCCAGCACGCGATGGCGCAGGACGCCGTCGACCGCTGGTGGTGGCCGTCCCTGATGATGTTCGGCCCTCCGGACGACGAGTCGTCGCACTCCGCGCAGTCGATGGAATGGAAGATCAAGCGCCATTCGAACGACGAGCTGCGCCAGCGGTTCGTCGACATCTGCGTCCCGCAGGCCGAGTCCCTCGGGCTCACCCTCCCCGACCCGGACCTCGTGTGGAACGAGGAGCGCGGGCACCACGACTTCGGAGCCATCGACTGGACGGAGTTCTGGGAGGTCCTGAAGGGCAACGGACCGTGCAACGAACAGCGGATAACCCAGCGCAGGCAGGCGCACGACGAGGGCGCCTGGGTCAGGGAAGCGGCCGCGGCCCACGCGGCGAAACACTCCGAGGCGAAGCACTCCGGGGCACAAGTCTCCGGGGCGAACGGGAAGGCGACGGCATGAGCGACGCGAAGGACTGGCCGCTGTGGGAGGTCTTCGTACGCTCCCGGCGCGGGCTGTCGCACACCCACGCGGGAAGCCTGCACGCGCCGGACGCCGAGCTCGCCCTGCGTAACGCCCGCGATCTGTACACCCGCCGCGGCGAAGGCGTCTCGATCTGGGTCGTCCCCTCCACCTCGATCACCGCCTCCTCGCCCGACGAGAAAGACCCCTTCTTCGAGCCCTCCGCCGACAAGCCGTACCGGCACCCGACGTTCTACGAGATCCCGGAAGGGGTGAAGCACCTGTGACCACGTCCCTGAACGCCGACTCGTCCGTCGACACCGTCACCGCTGCCGCGGCGCTCGCCCTGGGCGACGACGCGCTCGTGCTGTCGCACCGCCTGGGGGAGTGGGCCGGACACGCCCCGGTCCTCGAAGAAGAAGTCGCCCTGGCCAACATCGCGCTCGACCTCCTCGGCCAGGCCCGGGTCCTGCTCTCTCTCGTCGGCGACGAGGACGAGCTGGCCTACCTGCGCGAGGAACGCGCATTCCGTAACGTCCAGTTGGTCGAACAGCCCAACGGCGATTTCGCCCACACCATCGCCCGCCAGCTGTACTTCTCCACGTACCAGCGCCTCCTGTACGGCCGCCTCGCCGCGACCGACGCACCGCTCGCCGGCCTCGCCGCCAAGGCGGTCAAGGAGGTCGCGTACCACCAGGACCACGCCGAGCAGTGGACCGTACGCCTCGGGGACGGCACCGCCGAAAGCCACGACCGGATGCAGCAGGCCTGCGACGCACTCTGGCGTCACACCGGAGAGATGTTCCAGCCCGTCGACGGAATCGACATCGACTGGCCCGAGATGGAGGCCAGTTGGACCGCATCCGTCACTGCCGTCCTGGACCGGGCGACCCTGACCGTCCCCGAGGGACCGCGGGCCGGAGCCTGGAGCGCCGGAGCGGGACGCCAGGGCCTGCACACGGAACCGTTCGGACGGATGCTCGCCGAAATGCAGCACCTCCACCGCAGCCACCCGGGGGCGTCATGGTGACCAAAGCCCCCGAGGCCTCCCTCCAGGACACCGCCGACCGACCGGAGACGCCGCTCGAAGCCGAGCTGCGCCGCCTCGCCGGCTCCGTGCCCGACCCCGAACTGCCCGTGCTCACCCTGGAAGAGCTCGGCGTGCTCCGCGCCGTCCACTGCCTCACCCCGGGCCGCGTCGAGGTGGAGCTGACCCCCACCTACACCGGCTGCCCCGCCGTCGAGGCCATGTCCACGGACATCGAGCGCATCCTGCACGAGCGCGGGATACCGGATGTGACCGTCCGGCGGGTGCTCGCACCGGCGTGGACCACGGACGACATCACGGACGAGGGCCGCCGCAAGCTACGGGAGTTCGGCATAGCGCCACCCCGCGCCGTCCGGGAGGACCAGGGACCGGTGACCGTCACCCTCGGCCCCACACGCACCACCACACCCACGCGCTCGGCCGGCGACGCTGCCGCCGCCGCGCTCCTCGGCGCCCCCGAGGCCGGCGACTCCCCCCTGCGCTGCCCGCACTGCGGATCCACAGACACCGAACTGCTGAGCCGCTTCTCCTCCACCGCCTGCAAGGCCCTGCGGCGCTGCGTCGACTGCCGCGAACCCTTCGACCACTTCAAGGAGTTGTGATGGCCCGCTTCCACCAGCTCCGCGTAGCCGCGGTCGACCGGCTCACCGACGACTCCGTGGCCCTCACCTTCGCCGTGCCCGAAGCACTGCGCGAGGAATACCGCCACGCGCCCGGCCAGCATCTCGCCGTGCGGCGCCCCGCCGACGACAGCGAGATCCGACGCACCTATTCGATCTGCTCACCCGCCCCGGGCCCCGAAGGCCCCCTGACCCTCCGCGTCGGCGTCCGCCTCGTCGAAGGCGGAGCGTTCTCGACCTACGCCCTCAAGGAGATCGCCGTCGGCGACACCCTCGAGGTGATGATCCCCGCCGGCCGCTTCATCCTCGAACCCACCCCCGGGCTCTACGCCGCCGTGGTCGGCGGCAGCGGCATCACCCCGGTCCTGTCGATCGCGGCCACCCTGCTCGCCCGCGAACCACACGCCCGGTTCTGTCTCATCCGCAGCGATCGCACCGCCGCCTCGACGATGTTCCTGGACGAGGTGGCCGACCTGAAGGACCGCTACCCCGACCGGTTCCAGCTGGTCACGGTCCTCTCCCGGGAGGAGCAGCAGGCCGGCCTCGGCTCCGGCCGCCTCGACCAGGAGCGCCTGACGACCCTCCTGCCCGCGCTGCTCCCCGTGGACGACATAGCCGGCTGGTACCTGTGCGGCCCCTTCGGACTCGTACAGGAAGCAGAGCGCACACTGCGCGCCCTCGGCGTACGAAGAGCCCGCATCCACGAGGAGATCTTCCACGTCGACGACGGAGCGGCACCCGCGCGCCCCGCGCCGACCCTCGCGCACTCCACGGTCACCGCCCAGCTCGACGGCCGCTCCGGCACCTGGCCCGTCGACGACGGCGAATCACTCCTGGAGACCGTGCTGCGCAACCGCCCCGACGCTCCGTACGCCTGCAAGGGCGGCGTCTGCGGGACCTGCCGCGCGTTCCTCGTCTCGGGCGAGGTGCGCATGGACCGGAACTTCGCACTCGAACCCGAGGAGACCGACGCCGGCTACGTACTCGCCTGCCAGTCCCACCCAGCCACGGAGACGGTGGAACTGGACTTCGACCGCTGACGCTGATCTCTGACCTCTGATCTCTGACCGATCGAGCCGCGCCGCTGCCCTCGCATTCCCTCCACGCGTTCCCTCCGTGCGTTCCCTCCGCGTATTCCCTCCGTGCGTTCCCTCCGCGTATTCCCTTCTCGTAGAACTTGTTCTACCTTGACGCACCGTCAGATCCTGGCGGGTCGCCACGATGAAACGGTGCACGGAGGGACAGGGCAGTGGACTTCACCTTCACCGAAGAACAGCAGGCGGCCGTCGAGGCGGCCAAGGCCGTGTTCGGCCCGGTAGCGCCCGACAGCGTGCCGAGCCCGGCCCTCACCCCCGGCGCGGTCGCAGACGACTTCGACCGTGCCCTGTGGTCGAAACTCGCCGACGCCGACCTGCTCAGCCTCCTGCTCGCCCCCGAACACGGCGGCGCGGGCCTGGACGCCATCGCGCTCTGCCTGGTCCTACGGGAATCCGCCAAGGCACTCGCCCGGGTCCCGCTCCTGGAGCACACCGCGGCCGCCGTCGCCGTACAGACCCACGGCAGCGACGAGTTGAAGGAGCAGATCCTCCCACGGGCCGCCCGCGGCGAACTCGTCCTCACCGTCGCCTCCGCGGGCCGCACCGGCCACGACCCGGCCCAACTCGCCGTCAGCGCACGCCGCGACGCGGACACCTGGATCCTCGACGGCGCCCAAACCGGCGTGACGTGGGCGCACAACGCCGACCACATCGCCGTACCCGCCCACACCCCACAGGGACGCACCGTCATCGCCGTACTGCCGCATCCGCACGAAGGACTCACCCTCGCCGAACAGATCTCCACGACCGGCGAACGCCTCGGCGAACTCCACCTCGACTCCGTGCGCCTCGCACCCCACCAGATCATCGAGACCGACGAGGCCTGGGACCGGCTGCACCAGCTCCTCACCACCGGAACCTGCGCCCTGGCACTGGGCCTCGGCGAACGCGTCCTGCAGATGACCGGCGACTACACCAGTAAGCGTGAGCAGTTCGGCTACCCGGTGGCCACATTCCAAGCGGTCGCGGTCCAGGCCGCGGACCGTTACATCGACCTGCGCGCCATGGAGGCCGCCCTCTGGCAGGCCGCCTGGCGCATCAGCACGCAGGCAGGCGGAGCACTCCCCGCGGCAGGCGACATCGCGGTCGCCAAGATCTGGGCCTCGGAAGGCGTACGACGCGTCGTCCAGACCGCACAGCATCTGCACGGAGGATTCGGCGCCGACACCGACTACCCGCTGCACCGCTACCACGCCTGGGCCAAACAGCTCGAACTGTCCCTCGGCCCGGCAGCCGCGCACGAGGAGACACTCGGCGACCTGCTGGCGGCCCATCCCCTCGGCTGACCCAGGGGTCAGAGAACGAAGCCCGACTGCCCCTTGTCGTCCACGACAGGACGCCCGGCGGCGGCCCACACCTGCATGCCACCGTCTACGTTCACCGCGTCGATGCCCTGCTGCACGAGGTACATCGTCACCTGCGCGGAACGGCTGCCGGAGCGGCAGATCACGTTGACCCGACCGTCCTGGGGAGCCGCCTCGGTCAGCTCGCCGAAACGCGCCACGAACTCACTGATCGGAATGTGCAACGCACCCGCGGCGTGACCCGCCTGCCACTCATCGTCCTCGCGGACGTCGAGGAGAAAGTCCCCGTCCACGAGCTCGCCGACCTCAACCGTGGGCACACCAGATCCGAAATGCATACCCCCGACGCTACCCGACCCCGCCGAGGGCATGCCCCAGGCACTGGCGCGGTCAGCAGCTCGGACGACCGTCAAAAACGCGGAGTGGGAGCGACGACGCTCCGGCTGGGGCACCCTCCCAGCCACCGGCTGGCCTGCCAGCCCAGCTGCCCAGCTGCCCAGCTGCCCAGCTGCCCAGCTGCCCAGCTGCAGCAGCGTGGCTCGCTCAGCCGCTCACCGCCAGCAGCCTGCTCGCTCAACCGCTCAACCGCCAGCAGCGTGCTCGCCGACCCGCTCAGCTACCGGCAGCCTGCTCGCGCATCAGCCGCTCCAGCTCAGCCTCGCGCTCGGCGACCTGCGCGAGCAGCTGCTCCGCGATCTCCTCGAGCAGCCGGTCGGGGTCGTCCGGCGCCATCCGCAGCATCGCGCCGATCGCGCTCTCCTCCAGCTCCTGAGCAACGGCCGTCAGCAGCTCCTTGCGCTGCGCCAGCCACTCGAGCCGCTCGTACAGCTCCTCGCTCGGGCTGGGCTTGCGCGCCTCGGGCACAGGCCCCGCGGCCCACTCGTCGGACAGCTCCCGCAGCAAGCCCTCGTCACCGCGGCCGTATGCCGCGTTGACCCGCACGATGAACTCGTCGCGCCGCGCCCGGTCCTTCTCGTCCTGCGCCAGATCCGGGTGCGCCTTGCGGACGAGTTCCCGGTAGAGCTTGCGCGCCTCGTCGCTCGGCCGCACACGCTGCGGCGGCCGCACGGGCTGATCGGTGAGCATGGCGGAGGCCTCCGGCGAGAGGCCCTCCCCGTCCATCCACTGGTCGAACAGTTCCTCGACCGCGGGCATGGGCATCACACGCGCCCTGGCCTCGTCCGCCTTACGCCGGTCCTCCGGATCCCCGCTTCGCGCGGCGACCGCCTCGGCGATCTGCGCCTCGAGCTCGTCCAGGCGCGTATACATGGGGCCGAGTTTCTGGTGGTGCAGCCGAGAGAAGTTCTCCACCTCGACCCGGAACGTCTCCACCGCGATCTCGTACTCGATCAGAGCCTGCTCGGCGGCGAGCACAGCCCGCTCAAGCCGCTCCTCGGGCCGCCCCTCAGCAACAGGCTGCCCCTGCGGCTCAGCGGCAGGGGCCTCGGACGGGGTCGACTCGGCTTCCGGGGTCGTCACCCGTCCAGCCTAGGGCACGGTCCGGGCTGCAGCTCTCGACGCCTGATTTCAAAGGTTCTGGGGGGCTCCCCCTCCCCCCCACCCCCTCCCCCCCACCCCCTCCCACCCCACCCCAGATCAGCTCAATTCAGCCCACCCCAAAACCGGACCCAGCCCAAGCCGACCCCCCTCACCCCCTGAATCAGACCCAAGCCGACTCACCCCACCCCAACGGGCCCACACGGCCAACCCCAGCCGCCACCCCGCCCCCGAAGGCCAGCCCCCTTCACCGCCCCGCCTCAAACCCCCACCTCAGCCCCCACCCTCCCCTCCCGCACAGCCCTGACCAGGGCTGAGTGGTCCTGTTCTGTGCGGTCCGCGTAGGTGATCGCGAACTGCGCGATGGCCTCGTCCAGTTCCTCGTTCTTGCCGCAGTAGCCGGCGATCAGTCGGGGGTCGGCGCTGTGTGCGTGTGCGCGGGCGAGGAGCGCGCCCGTCATGCGGCCGTAGTCGTCCATCTGATCGGCGGCGAGAGCCGCGGGGTCGACACTTCCCTTGCGGTTTCTGAACTGCCTTACCTGGAAGGGCCGTCCGGCCACGGTCGTCCAGCCGAGCAGGATGTCGCTGACGACCTGCATCCGCTTCTGTCCGAGGACCACGCGCCGCCCCTCATGGGCGGCCGCCGGCGTATCGAATCCGACTGCGGGTAGGTGCGGCAGCAGCGCGGAGGGGCGGGCTTCCTTCACCTGGAGCACGAGCGCCTCTCCCCGGTGGTCGAGGAGCAGCACCACGTACGACCTCGTGCCCACGCTTCCGGTGCCGACGACGCGGAAGGCGACGTCCTGGATCGCGTAGCGGCCGAGCAGGGGCAGGCGGTCTTCGGAGAGTGTCTGCAGGTAGTGGCCTAGGGAGGCAGCGACCTCGGACGCCTCCTCGTCGGGTATGCGGCGCAGTACGGGTGGTGCGTCGACGAAGCGGCGGGTGCCGTCCTCGGCGAGTGCGGTGGACTTGGCGGCGAATCTTCCGCTGGTGTTGTTGCGCGCCTTCTCGGAGACGCGTTCCAGCGTGCCAACGAGGTCGTGGGCGTCGGTGTGGGAGACGAGTTCCTCGTCGGCGATGGCGTTCCACGCGTCGAGGGCGGGCAGTCGGGCCAGCAGGCGCATGGTGCGGCGGTACGCGCCCACCGCGTAGTGCGCGGCTTCCCGGCACGTGTCCTCGTCGGCTCCGGCTACGCGGCCCGCGAGGACGAGCGAGGTGGCGAGTCGCTTCACGTCCCATTCCCAGGGGCCGTGCACCGTTTCGTCGAAGTCGTTGAGGTCGATGACGAGGCCGCCGCGGGCGTCGGCGTAGAGGCCGAAGTTCGCCGCGTGGGCGTCTCCGCAGATCTGGGCGCCGATGCCGGTGACGGGCGTCTGTGCGAGGTCGTGGGCCATGAGGCCGGCAGATCCGCGCAGGAACGCGAACGGGGTCGCCGCCATCCTGCCGACGCGTATGGGCGTGAGCTCTTCGATCCGGCCGAGGTTGGACTCCTCGACCGCCCTGACGGCGTCGGGGCGAGCGGGGTGCAGGGTGAGGGCCGCGTGCGCGGAGCGCGGTACGCGGTCGCGCAGGGCCTTGCCCTCCTGTTTGGGTGATCCGGAGGAGGGGGGCGCCGCGAACCCCTTGACGTCAGGCAGCCGTCGAGCCGCCGGTTCCTCACGCTGTGCCGGCACCGCAGTGTCGAGCTCGGTCACGCGGACCGCCTCCCCCGTCTCTGAACATCAACTGGCAACGACCGTACCGCCGTCGGCCGAAGCCCGTCAGAGCCTGTGGATAACCCCGTGATTGTGGAAAACGAGCGCGGAACCGGAGCGCGGAACCCGAGCGCGACCGGCAGCCACCCCTCCCTCGCCCAGCCGCTCTATCCCTCAGGCAGATACGCCTCGGCCCACAGCCCGAGTTCCTTCAGCGCCGGTTCGAGGGCGGCGCCCGCTTCGGTCAGGCGGTACGCGACGCGGAGCGGGGGTCCTTCGTCGACCTCGCGTACGACGAGGCCGGCGGCGCCGAGTTCGGTGAGGCGGTCCGAGAGCATGCGCTCGCTGATGCCGGGGATGGCGCGGCGCAGGTCGGCGAAGTGAACGGGGTGCTGGAGGAGGACGGAGACCACGAGTCCCGTCCAGCGCTTGCCGAGCAGGCCGAAGACGCGGGTGATGCCGCCGTCGACCCGCTTGCACGCGTCGGGGTTGTGGATCCCCGCCTCGCGTCCGGAGCCGCTCTCGTGTTCCCCGTTGCCCGCCATGCCTTCAGAGTACTGCCCTCCCGTAGGGGACTAAATAAAAGTAAGTTACTATTCATACGGTAGCTCCGAACGGAACTACACCTACCTAGCCACCCACCTGCTTCCCGACCACCCCGCACCTTTGGAGACCCCCAATGCCCACCCTTCTTCACATCGACTCGTCCGTCTGGCCCGGCTCGGCCTCCGCTTCCCGCACTGTCGCCGACGCCTTCCGCAAGTCCTGGGAGGAGCAGCACCCCGACGGCACCGTGATCTACCGCGATCTGGCCGTGAACCCGGTCCCGCACCTGGACACGGTCGGCGCCTCCGCCGGTTTCGCCGATCCCGCCACCCACAGCCCGGAGCAGGCCGCGGCCTTCGCCGAGCGCCAAGAGCTCATCGGGGAGCTGGAGCAGGCGGACGCGGTGCTGATCGGCGCCCCTATGTACAACTTCTCGATCCCGTCGACCCTGAAGGCATGGCTGGACCAGGTGATCCTCATGGGGCGCACCGCCGGCGAGACGCCGTCCGCGAAGGGGACGCCGGTCACGGTCGTCGCCAGCCGTGGCGGCTCATACGCGCCGGGCACCCCGCGCGAGCCCTTCGAGTACGTGCAGAACTACCTGCGTGACCTTCTCGGCACGATGCTCGGCCTGGACGTGACCTTCATCGTTCCCGAGCTGACCCTGGCGCACTCGACTCCGGCGATGAGTGAACTCATCCCGCTCGCCGAGGCGTCCCGCGCCAAGGCCTTGGAAGACGCTGACACCCGGGCCAAGGAGCTCGCCGCGCGCTTCTCGGCCGACGCCGCCTGACGCTCCACACCGTCGCCAAGGCGCCAAGGGTCCCCCTGTCCCGTACGACTCCCGTACGACCCGTCCCGTACGAACGCCGGGGACCCTTCAACAACCAGTGTGATTGTCCTCACCACAGGACCGCTCACATCCGGAAACCGCAGAAGTCCCGCAGATCTGAGATCTGCGGGACTTCTGTCTTGCGGGCCACCGACGAAACGCAACGCTCAGGCCTCATGACCCCGACGCACGGATCGTTTCCCGGCCTGTTGGCGCAGATTTCCCACGGCGCAGGCCAAGGGTGTCAAGGCCTTGAGCGTCCATTACCCACAGCCCGCGGTCCGCGCTCAATAACCGCAGGCGTCTCTCTGCCGGCCCTCGTCGCTATACCTGAGCTCACTTGCTGTCTCTGCTCCTCTTTCCCACCCACGTCAGGCAGACCCATCGGGTGAGTGCTCCTACGAGAACGGCAACAACGATCGCCCCCCAATCAATGACGTGCGGAAGCCCAGGGAAGAAGGCGAAGAAGGCGAGTGCCACGACGAGACCCGCCAAGAACGCGGCGATCCCAGCGGGCCGCCGCCGCGCCTCCCACCCCTGGTCCCGCCCCTGCTGTCGATCAATCATGAACGGCTCACTTCGTGATGTGGTGACACTGGCTCATTCGGCGCACCCCGTTGACGTAGAGATGCGCACACGCCTTTCCATAACGAGGCAGCGTCTGGGGAGAGTTGTTCCGCATCGGATCGATCTTGCACTCGGGGTGTGTTCGCCCCCGGGAGGTCCTGTATGTCCTGTTGTTGGTGTTCGCGTACGTGAAGTCGATGCGCCAGTTGCAGAAGCCCGTGCCGAGCGCGGCGACAAAAGCACAATCGACGCCGGCGTTCTGGTAGGTGATCTTCTTCCCGCCGCCTCGGATGATGTGTGTGAACGCGCATCCGGTCGGAACTTTCATCGTCATGCCGCCAACGCTGTACTCGAAGGTTCGGACAGGAGTCGATCCGACAGCGCCTGCCTGCGCCACCGAAGAACTCGTCAGCACGACGGCGCATGCGGCGGCAAGGGCCACCAAAATCCTGGATCGACAAGGCGCGACCATGAGCAATCCCCTTTCGGCGGAGAATCTCTCCCGCCGAAAGAACTCCGGCGCCGCGATCATGTTTCTGGCCGATGGGATGGTTCACCGACTTGAGTGATCAAGAGCTAGTGTGCTGACCAGCTGATTCCTTTCTTCGATCCGGCTCATCGAACTGCCTGACCTTCATTCCATGGGCAGAGCCTCACCCGACAGCAACAGTCCTTACTGAGTGAGCCCATCAAGTGGCTACCGTGCAGATCCGCTCGCCATCCGCGATGAGACTCACGACGCAATCGCCTCGCCGGGGCATCTGATACGCCCCTCCTCACTCAAGCCACTCAGCAACCTGTACGCCAGGCTCAGGCGTGGCTCCACGGCCGAAGCACACACATCCCAGGCGAATCGGCGCAGCCGCGCCTGCTCGGCAGCGCTGCGGTGTTGCCGTACCTGATGTTGAGGTGGAGTCCAAGGCCCAAGACGGGCGCACGCCCCGCACCGCCGGCTTCAAAAGACCGCAGCCGCTGACAGGGCGTGGTTGCCGGTGGTCCAGGTGTCGTCGATGAGCAGGACGCTCTCGCACCAGAGCGCTGGGCATGTGCAGCGCTCAGCTGAGACGTTGCGGCTGAGGTCGGGCGCAACAGCGTCGAGGGGGTACAACGGTTACGCAAAAAGTCCCCTCGCCGAAGCCATCGAGGCCGCCGGCGGCTGGCTCCGGCCAGCAGATCCGCGGCATCGCCGTTCAGACCGTGCTGCTCGTCTTCCAACTGGCTCACGCCAACCAGCGGAAGATCAAGAACTGGGTCGACACTCTGGCGCTGAGCGGACAGGGTCCGCGCAGGCGCACCCGCCACGGCCGGACGGCCAAACCGCTCGGAGTCTGGACCCCGACCGGCCATCCATCACCGACAACGTAGGCATCCAGCGCTCATCCGAAGCCCGCCGGACAACAGCAGAGCCCTCGCCCCGACCGACCGGTCACAGGCGAGGGCTCTTGTGTGTTCAATGCCACTCTTACGAGCCAGCACTGGCCACCGAGTCGCAGCCAGGGGCCCGATCAACGAGAAACGGGCCCCCACCAGGACTTTCGTCACTGGTGAAGACCCGTTTCGTCGGTTCTTCGTTGTGCGCGAGGGGGGAGTTGAACCCCCACGCCCTTTCGGGCACTGGAACCTGAATCCAGCGCGTCTGCCTATTCCGCCACCCGCGCATTGGGTGTGCCTTCCGGCCCTCGCCCTTTCGGGGTGAGCGCCTTCCGACATGCAGAAGATTAGCACGCTGCCGAGGGTGGATTCACATCCGTTTTCGCGGGCACCTGCTGGGCAGGCCCACCCCTGCTGACCTCGCATCCGATGCAGTCGGCCAGCAGTCCGCCGACAGTCCGACAGCAGTCCACCGGTAGTCCGACAGCACTCCACCAGCAGTCCGAAGCCCTCGGAGAGATCCACTTCAACGCGGAGCTCCACCCCAGAACCCCTCCCCAAGGCCTCGCCCCGAAGCCCCGCCGCCGACGCAGCGAAAGGCACACATCCACACTCCCGAAGCCCCGGACCCGAGCGCCCCCTCCGTCTCACCTTCCCCGTCCCCTCCCGGCTCCGCCGCCGCGTGCGGGACACTGTCCAGGGACCCCCTCTACGATCCGGCTGTGAGGGTCGACACTCATCGACCGGGCTGACAGGGGGAACCAGCCGATTTCCCGGCGCGTGGATACGATCAGTAAGCAGTACCAGGACGAAAACGAAGGAGGAGGTGCCCCATGGGAGTCCTGAAGAAGTTCGAGCAGCGTCTCGAGGGTCTGGTCAACGGCACCTTCGCCAAGGTGTTCAAGTCCGAGGTCCAGCCCGTCGAGATCGCCGGCGCCCTCCAGCGCGAGTGCGACAACAACGCGACGATCTGGAACCGCGAGCGGACCGTCGTCCCCAACGACTTCATCGTGGAGCTGAGCGCGCCGGACTTCGAGCGCCTCAGCCCCTACTCGGGGCAGCTCGGCGACGAGCTGTCCGGCATGGTGCGCGACTACGCGAAGCAGCAGCGCTACACCTTCATGGGACCGATCAAGGTCCACCTGGAGAAGGCGGACGACCTGGACACGGGTCTGTACCGGGTACGCAGCCGCACGCTCGCGTCGAGCACCAACCAGCAGCAGTCCCAGCCCTCCCAGCAGCCGCCGCAGCCCGGCCGGGGTCCCGCTTCGGCGCCCCCGGCGGCGGGCGGAGGCTACGGCTATCCACCGGCGGCGAACGCTGCCCCGGGGTACGGCCAGCCGCCTGCCGGCGCACCGCCGATGCCCGCGGGGCCGCCTCCGGGCCGCCCTGCGCAGGCCCCGGCGGGAGCCCGGCCGCGTAACCAGGCAGGACCGCTGCCCGGCGCACAGGTGCGTCACTGGATCGAGATCAATGGCACACGCCATCAGATCTCGCGCCCCACGCTGGTCCTCGGCCGCAGCACCGAAGCCGATGTGCGGATCGACGACCCCGGCGTCTCTCGCCGGCACTGTGAGATTCGGACCGGAACGCCCTCGACGATCCAGGATCTCGGGTCCACCAACGGCATCGTGGTGGACGGGCAGCACACCACCCGCGCTACGCTCCGCGACGGCTCGCGGATCGTCGTGGGCAGTACCACCATCATTTACCGGCAAGCCGAAGGGTGAAGCGGGGGCAATGTCAGAGCTGACCCTGACGGTCATGCGGTTGGGTTTCCTGGCCGTTCTGTGGCTGTTCGTGATCGTGGCCGTCCAGGTCATCCGCAGCGACCTGTTCGGCACGCGCGTCACCCAGCGCGGGTCGCGTCGTGACAGCGGGCGCCAGCAGCAGGCCGCGGCCCGCCAGGCCGCGCCGCCGCAGCCGCGCGCCCAGCAGCAGAACAGCGGTGGAGGCGGCGGGCGGCAGCGCCGCGGCGCCCCCACGAAACTCGTCGTCTCCGAGGGCACCCTCACGGGCACCACGGTGGCGCTGCAGGGCCAGACCATCACGCTGGGCCGTGCGCACGATTCGACGATCGTCCTCGACGACGACTACGCGTCGAGCAAGCATGCCAGGATCTACCCGGACCGGGACGGACAGTGGATCGTGGAGGACCTCGGGTCCACCAACGGCACCTATCTCGACCGGGCCCGGCTGACCACCCCGCAACCGATTCCGCTGGGCGCGCCGATCCGCATCGGCAAGACCGTCATCGAGCTGCGGAAGTAGTACGACAATGAGCGAGCGGAGCGAGCGAGCCGACGCGGTCACCCAAGACCTGAGCGCGCTCCCGACCGGAGGGTGGGCACCGTGCGGATGTACCCGGAGCCGACGGGCGAGGTGCGCATGAGTCTGTCACTGCGCTTCGCCGCCGGATCGCACAAAGGCATGATCCGCGAGGGGAACGAGGATTCGGGCTACGCCGGTCCGCGTCTTCTCGCGATCGCCGACGGCATGGGCGGTCAGGCCGCCGGTGAGGTCGCCTCGTCGGAGGTGATCTCGACGATCGTCGCGCTCGACGACGACGTTCCCGGCTCCGACATCCTCACGTCGCTCGGCACGGCCGTGCAGCGGGCCAACGACCAGCTGCGGATGATGGTCGAGGAGGACCCCCAGCTGGAAGGCATGGGGACGACCCTGACCGCTCTGCTGTGGACGGGTCAGCGCCTCGGTCTCGTGCACGTCGGCGACTCGCGCGCCTATCTGCTGCGCGACGGTGTACTGACGCAGATCACGCAGGACCACACCTGGGTGCAGCGCCTCGTAGACGAGGGGCGGATCACCGAGGAGGAGGCCACCACTCACCCGCAGCGTTCGCTCCTGATGCGGGCGCTCGGCAGTGGTGACCATGTCGAGCCCGACCTCTCCATCCGCGAAGTGCGGGCCGGCGACCGGTACTTGATCTGCTCCGACGGCCTGTCCGGCGTCGTCTCCCACCAGACGATGGAGGAGACCCTCGCCAGCTACCAGGGCCCGCAGGAGACCGTGCAGGACCTGATCCAGCTGGCGCTGCGCGGCGGTGGTCCGGACAACATCACGGTGATCGTGGCGGACGTTCTGGACATCGACAGCGGTGACACGCTCGCCGGTCAGCTGTCCGACGCTCCGGTCATCGTGGGCGCGGTCGCCGAGAACCAGCAGCACCAGCTGCACGACGGCGGGGCGATGCAGACCCCCGCGGGCCGTGCGTCGGAGCTCGGCCGCGGGGCGGGCAGGCAAGTGCCCGGGCAGGGTGGCGGCGGCGAGTTCGGACCGCCCGGCAGCGGCGACGCGGCCGGTTACGCTCCCGAGGGAAGCTTCGGCTCGTACGGGGACGACGACTTCGTCAAGCCGCGGCGCGGCCGTAAGTGGCTCAAGAGATCCTTCTTCATCGCCCTGGCGCTGGCCGTCGTGGGCGGGGGCCTGTACGGCGGCTACCGCTGGACGCAGACGCAGTACTACGTCGGTTCGAACGAGTCGCATGTCGCGCTGTACCGCGGCATCAGCCAGGACCTGGCGTGGGTGAGTCTGTCGAAGGTCGAGACGGACCATCCCGAGATCGAACTCAAGTACCTGCCGCCCTACCAGCGCAAGCAGGTCGAGGCGACGATCACCGAGGGCAGCTTCGGTGACGCCAAGGACAAGATCGGCGAGCTGTCGCTGCAGGCCTCGGCCTGCAGGAAGGACGCCGAGCGCCGTCAGGCGGAGAACGAGCAGAACGCGAAGACCGGCGAGGGCGAGGCGGGTGGCACCACGGGCGCCACCAAGACGTCTTTCACCACGTCGCGCACCTCGGCGAAGACAGCGCCGAGTCCGACACCCACGCCGTCCGGAACGGCCAAGTCCAAGACCGCACCGACGCCCACACCTGGCCCCAGCCTCTCGGAGGATGAGCAGAAGCTGGTCCCGCTGTGCGGTAAGCAGTAAGCAGCCGTTGGGGGCCTTTGCACGCCATGAGCAGTAGCACTACACACACGTCGACCATCGGCGCGATCGGTGCGCCGAGCCGGCGCAACACCGAGCTCGCGCTCCTCGCGTTCGCCGTCGTCATCCCCGTTTTCGCGTACGCGAACGTGGGACTGGCGATCGACGGCTCGCTGCCCGCCGGGCTCCTGGGCTACGGCCTGGGCCTCGGCCTGCTCGCGGGCGTCGCGCACATCGTCGTACGCCGGTTCGCGCCGTACGCCGATCCGCTGCTCCTGCCGATCGCGACCCTGCTCAACGGCCTGGGCCTGGTCATCATCTGGCGCCTCGACCAGTCGGAACGCCTCCAGAATCTCGCCAAGGCGCAGTACGGGTCGTTCAGCCCGGACGCCCCGAAGCAGCTGATGTACTCCGCGATCGGCATCGCCCTGTTCGTGGGCGTGCTCATGCTGCTCAAGGACCACCGCATCCTGCAGCGCTACACCTACATCTCCATGGTGGGCGCCCTGATCCTGCTGCTCCTGCCGCTCGTGCCGGGTCTCGGTATGAACGTGTTCGGCGCGAAGATCTGGATCAGCATCGGCGGGTTCTCCATCCAGCCCGGTGAGTTCGCGAAGATCGTCATCGCGGTGTTCTTCGCGGGCTATCTGATGGTGAAGCGGGACGCGCTCGCGCTGGCCAGCCGCCGCTTCATGGGCCTGTACCTGCCGCGTGGCCGTGACCTCGGACCGATCATCGTCGTCTGGGTGATGTCGATCCTCATCCTGGTCTTCGAGACGGACCTCGGTACGTCGCTGCTGTTCTTCGGCATGTTCGTCGTGATGCTGTACGTCGCCACGGAGCGCACCAGCTGGATCGTGTTCGGTCTGCTGATGTCCGCCGTCGGCGCGGTCGGTGTCGCCTCGTTCGAGCCGCACGTGCAGAGCCGTGTCCAGGCGTGGCTCGACCCGATGCACGAGTACATGCTGAGCCGGCAGGGCATCGCCGGGCACTCCGAGCAGGCGATGCAGGCGCTGTGGGCGTTCGGCTCCGGCGGCGTGCTCGGCACGGGCCTCGGCCAGGGCCACTCCGACCTGATCAAGTTCGCCGCGAACTCCGACTTCGTCCTCGCCACGTTCGGCGAGGAGCTCGGCCTCGCGGGCATCATGGCGATCCTGCTGATGTACGGGCTGATCGCGGAGCGCGGTCTGCGTACGGCGCTCGCGGCCCGCGACCCGTTCGGCAAGCTGCTCGCGGCGGGTCTGTCCGGCGCGTTCGCGATCCAGGTGTTCGTCGTCGCCGGCGGTGTCATGGGTCTCATCCCGCTGACCGGTATGACCATGCCGTTCCTCGCGTACGGCGGTTCCTCCGTGATCGCGAACTGGGCACTGATCGGCATCCTGATCCGTATCAGCGATACCGCGCGCCGCCCGGCGCCGGCCCCCGCCCCCAGTCCCGACGCCGAGATGACCCAGGTGGTCCGACCGTGAACAAGCCCCTGCGCCGGATCGCGATCTTCTGCGGGCTCCTCGTCCTCGCCCTGCTGATCCGCGACAACTGGCTCCAGTACGCCCAGGCCGACAAGCTGCAGTCCGACAAGCAGAACCCGCGCGTCGCCATCGAGCGGTACGCACAGCCGCGCGGCGACATCATCGTCGACGGCAAGTCGATCACGGGTTCCGTGGCGACGGACGGCACCGACCTCAAGTACAAGCGGACCTGGAAGGACGGGCCCATGTGGTCGCCCGTCACCGGGTACGCCTCGCAGCTGGTCGGCGCGAGCCAGATCGAGTCCATCGAGGACGGCATCCTCACCGGCAACGACGACCGGCTGTTCTTCCGCCGCACCCTCGACATGATCACCGGCAAGAAGAAGGAGGGTGGCAACGTCGTCACCACCCTCAACGCCGACGCGCAGAAGGCCGCGTACGACGGTCTGAAGAACCGTGGCAAGGGTGCCGCCGTCGCGATCGACCCGAAGACCGGTGCGATCCTCGCGATGGCGTCGACGCCCTCGTACGACCCGTCGTCGTTCGCCGGCATCCTGCAGAAGGACGGCGACACGTTCGGCAAGCTCGACAAGAACAAGGACAAGCCGCTCACGAACCGCGCGCTGCGCGAGACGTACCCGCCCGGCTCGACCTTCAAGATCGTGACCGCCGCGGCCGCACTGGAGCACAACCTCTACACGGGCGCCGACGAGAAGACCGACACCCCGCTGCCGTGGATCATGCCCGGCACCACGACGCCGCTGAAGAACGAGGGCAACATCCCCTGCAAGGACGCGACGCTGCGCGTGGCGCTGCGCTACTCCTGCAACACCGTCTTCGGCAAGGTCGGCGCCGACCTCGGCAACGACAAGATGCTGGAGACGGCGGAGAAGTTCGGCTTCAACAAGGAGCAGTTCACCCCGGTCCGTTCGAACGCGTCCGTGTTCTCCGACGACATGAACAAGTCGCAGACGGCGCTGTCGTCGATCGGTCAGTACAACACCGCGGCGACGCCGCTGCAGATGGCCATGGTGGCCTCCGCGGTCGCCAATGACGGCAAGCTCATGGAGCCGTACATGGTCAGCGAGCTCCAGGCGCCGAACCTCGACACGATCGAGCACCACACGCCGAAGGAGATGAGCCGGCCGCTGTCGGAGAAGAACGCCCAGATCCTTCAGTCGATGATGGAGACGGTCGTCAGCCAGGGCACCGGTACGAATGCGCAGATCCCCGGCTATACGGTCGGCGGCAAGACGGGTACCGCCCAGCACGGCCTCAACAACAGCGAGAAGCCGTACGCGTGGTTCCTGTCGTACGCGAAGGCCAAGGACGGCAGCTCGCCGGTCGCCGTGGCCGTGGTCGTCGAGGACGGCAGCGCGAACCGTGACGACATCTCCGGTGGCGGTCTGGCGGCTCCGATCGCCAAGAGCGTGATGGAAGCGGTGCTCGCCAAAAAGTGACTCCGATCACGACTCCTTCACAACGGTGCACGTTGCGATACCGGTCCTGTATCGGGTGACAGTTCCAGGCAGGTCAGGCACGACAGGCCGGGTACGGTATGCCCGGACAGCACACCGCCCGACCCCGCACGGGTGACGGTCGGGACCGACGGAGAGGGCTGGTAGGAACCATGGAAGAGCCGCGTCGCCTCGGCGGCCGGTACGAGCTGGGCCAGGTGCTCGGCCGTGGTGGCATGGCGGAGGTCTATCTCGCCCATGACACCCGGCTCGGTCGCACCGTGGCGGTGAAGACGCTACGCGCGGACCTTGCGCGCGACCCGTCGTTCCAGGCCCGGTTCCGCCGGGAGGCCCAGTCGGCCGCCTCGCTCAACCATCCCGCGATCGTCGCCGTGTACGACACCGGTGAGGACTACATCGACGGGACCTCCATCCCGTACATCGTGATGGAGTACGTCGACGGGTCCACGCTGCGTGAGCTGCTGCACTCCGGGCGCAAGCTGCTGCCCGAGCGTGCCATGGAGATGACGATCGGCATCCTCCAGGCGCTCGAGTACTCGCACCGCGCGGGCATCGTCCACCGTGACATCAAGCCGGCCAACGTCATGCTGACGCGGACCGGCCAGGTCAAGGTGATGGACTTCGGCATCGCCCGCGCCATGGGCGACTCCGGCATGACGATGACGCAGACGTCGGCCGTGATCGGCACCGCCCAGTACCTCTCCCCGGAGCAGGCCAAGGGCGAGCAGGTCGACGCGCGGTCCGACCTTTATTCGACAGGCTGTCTCCTCTACGAGCTGCTGACGGTGCGGCCGCCCTTCGTGGGCGACTCCCCGGTCGCGGTCGCGTACCAGCACGTGCGCGAGGAGCCGCAGCCGCCGAGCGTCTTCGACTCCGAGATCACCCCCGAGATGGACGCGATCGTCCTCAAGGCCCTCACCAAGGACCCGGACTACCGCTACCAGTCCGCGGACGAGATGCGCGCCGACATCGAGGCGTGCCTCGACGGGCAGCCGGTCGCGGCCACCGCGGCGATGGGCGCGGTCGGCTACGGCGGCCACCCGGACGACCAGCAGACGGCGATGCTGCACCCGCAGAACGGCGGCGGCCAGACGTCGATGCTGCCGCCGGTCAGCCCGGACGACGGCGGCTACGGCTACGACGAGCGCCCCGACCGGCGCCGTCAGAACCAGGGCAAGAGCCGTACGTCGACGATCCTGCTCGTGCTCGCGGGCGTCCTCGTCCTCATCGGCGCGATCCTGATCGGCAAGTGGTTCAACAGCGGGAGCGGGAACGACGCAACGTTCGCGGCGCCCAAGTTCGTCGGCAAGACGGTCCCCGACGCCAGGCTCGCCGCCAAGAACACGCACCTCGAACTCGACGCCTCGAAGAAGGAGCCCTGCGACAAGTTCCCCAAGGGCCAGATCTGCACGCAGAGCCCGGCCGCGGGGACCAATGTCAAGAAGGGCGACACCATCACGGTGACGGTGTCGACCGGCGCGCCGAAGGTCGCGGTGCCGAACGTCATCGACGACAACGTCGACGAAGCGACGACGAAGCTCGAGGGCGACGACTACCAGTTCGTCGTCGAGACCAAGCAGAAGGAGTCCAGCGCGGATCCGGGCACGGTCCTCGACCAGGACCCGGTCTCCGGCAAGGAAGTGGAGAAGGGGAGCACCATCACCCTGACTGTCGCCAAGAAGAAGACGCTCTCCACCGTCCCGGACGTCTCCAACAAGACGTGCGACGAGGCGAAGGCACAGCTGGCCGCCAACAAGCTCAAGGGCACCTGCACCGAGGAGGAGAACACCACGGTCGAGGCCGGCAAGGTGTTCTCGCAGAGCTTCGCTGCCAACACTCAGATCGAGCCCGGATCCACAGTCCAGCTCAAGGTCGCCAAGGCGGCCGAGCAGATCACGGTGCCCGGTGACATCGCCGGCAAGAAGCTGAAGGACGTGCAGAAGCAGCTGACGGACCTCGGTCTCGTCCCCGCTCTGGCGCCCGGCTCTTCCAACGACCCGAACGCCACGGTCGTGACGAGCCAGCCCGGCCCCAACTCGCCGGTGAACAAGGGCGACACGGTCACCCTGCTCACCACCCCGCCCGGCCAGAACGGCGGCGGGGACAACGGCGGAGGCGGGCTCTTCGGAGGCGTCACCGGCCAGTAGAGCGCCCGCCAGTCATGAGAGAACCCCGGCACCGCAGACGCGGCGCCGGGGTTCTTTCGTGCGGTGGTTCGGGGCTTGCGTAGGTGGGGTTCCTACGTATGCCGGTGGCGTCGTCAGCGCAGCTCCGCCGGGGGCGTCCGGGCGCTGTCGACCTTGTCGATCCGCTCCAGCGCGCCCCACACCACGTAGCGGTACGTGGACGTGTAGACGGGCGTGCACGTCGTCAGTGTGATGTAGCGGCCGGGCTTCTTCACGCCCGACTCCTTGGGGACCGGGGCGAGGACCTTCACGTTGTACTTCGACGTCTCGGGGAGGATGTCGTACACCTTGTAGACGTACCACTTGTCCTTCGACTCGAAGACGATCGGGTCGCCCTTCTTGATCTTGTCGATGTTGTGGAACTTCGCGCCGTGCCCGTCCCGGTGCGCGGCGAGCGTGAAGTTGCCCTGCGCGTCCGTCGGCAGCGCGGACTTGACCGGGTCGGTGTAGTAGCCGGCGACACCGTCGTTGAGGATCTCCGACGAGGTGCCCTTCTCGACGAGCACCTCACCGTTCTTCATCGACGGCACATGCAGGAAGCCGATGCCGTTCTTGGTGTCGAGCGGGCCGGGGGCCGGGTCGGCCCACTGGCCGCGCACCTTGTCACCCTGCTTGTCCGCGGCGCGGTCCGCGACCACGTTCGTCCACCACAACGAGTAGGCGACGAACAGGCCGAGGACCAGGCCCGCCGTGATGAGGAGCTCACCGAAGAGACTGACGGCGCCGGCGACGCGGCCGCGTCGTGGCGCGGGCGGTGCCTCGCCGGCCCGCTCGTCGTAGTCGGTCGTCGCTGCCACTCTTGTGCCCGTCCTTGTCCCTGAACCTGCGCCTGTTACCTGCTGCTTGCCCCGCTACTGCACGAGTGCGTCCGGCTTCCCCTTGCTGCGCGGCCGTTCCTCGACCATCTTGCCCCAGACGATCATTCGATACGTGCTGGTGAATTCCGGCGTGCACGTGGTCAGCGTGATGTACCGGCCCGGAGCCGTGAACCCGGAGCCCTGCGGGATCGGATTGATGACCGTCGTGTTGCTCGGCGGGGTCTGCGGAAGGATGCTCGTCATCTTGTACACGTAGTACGTGTCCTGCGTCTCGACGACGATCGGGTCGCCCGGCTGGAGCCGGTTGATGTAGCGGAACGGTTCGCCGTGCGTATTGCGGTGCCCGGCGACCGCGAAGTTGCCGGTCTTGGCGCTCGGCATCGCCGTCTCGATGCTGTCCTTGCCGTAGTGGCCCACCATGCCGTGGTCCAGGACCTTCGTCTTGCTGATGCCCTCGGCGATCGGCACGACGACGTCCAGCTTCGGGATGTGCATGATCGCGAAGCCCTGGCCGGGCGCGAACTTGTCCGGCTCGCGTTTGCCGTTCGCCCAGTCGTCCTGGAGGTGGTGCGCCGCGCTGCCCGCCTGCTGGTGGGCCCGGATGTTCGACCACCACAGCTGGTACGTGACGAAGAGCAGCATCAGCACGCCGATGGTGATGAACGTTTCGCCGATCGCCCGGCTGGCGACCTCGCCCGTACTCGGCTTGCTCGCCCTCGCGGCCCTGCGCGCCTCCAGACGGCTGCGGGGCGGGGAAGCGGGCTCCGGAGTCTGCGCGGGCGCCGCCGAGTGCCTGCCGCCGTGCTTGGCGGCCTTCCTGCGCGCGGCCCGGCCACCGGTCACCACGGGGTCTGCGGCGCGCTCGCGCTCAGGGGCGCCGGAGCCTGACTCGGTGCCGGTCTCCGCGCCCGTGGAGGCGTCTGCGTCGGTGTATGCGTCGGTGTACGCGTCCGTATCGGGCTCGGCTCCCCGGGTGTCCGCGGTGCGCAGGGCCACGGTCTCGTCGTCCGGGACCGGCCGCGGCGGTCTCGCCTCGTACTCACGGGCGGGCGGCACGTACGCGGGCTGCCGCGCCTGCTGTACCTGCGGCGGATGCGGTGTCCGCGGAGCCTGCTGCTCGCCGCCGTACCAGTCCTGTACGTAGCCCTGAGGGTCGTACCACTCCTGCTCCGGCTGAGGCGACGGCTGGGCCTGGAGCGGCTGTCGAGCCTCCGGCTGCGACTGCGCGTACGGCTGGGGCTCCTGAGGCTCGTCCGTGGCGCGGAACCAGGGCGAGGGGTGCTGCCCGGGCAGTGGATCGTTCAGCGGGTCGTCCAGCCGCTGAACGGCCGCCTCGAACGCACCGGCAGCCTCGTACGGTTCCTGCCCGTACGAGGCTCCCTCGCGCTCGGGGCGCAGGGCGGTCACGCCGAGGCCCTGCCCACGACCGGGGCGAGCCCGGCCGATCGTGCCACCGCGGTCTTGTCGCCGCAGACGGTCAGCCAGTTGGCCAGCATCAGGTGACCGTGTTCCGTGAGGACGGACTCGGGGTGGAACTGCACGCCCTCGACGGGCAGTTCGCGGTGGCGCAGGCCCATGATGATGCCGTCTTCGGTGCGCGCGGTGACCTCGAGCTCGTCCGGGACGGTGTCCGGTTCGGCGGCGAGCGAGTGGTAGCGGGTCGCCGTGAACGGGTTCGGCAGCCCCGCGAAGACGCCCCTGCCCTCGTGCCGCACCAGCGACGTCTTGCCGTGCAGCAGTTCGGGCGCCCGGTCCACGACACCGCCGTACGCGACCTGCATGGACTGCATGCCGAGGCAGACGCCGAAGACGGGCACGCCGGTCTCCGCGCAGTGGCGCACCATCTCGACACAGACACCCGCCTGTTCGGGGGCGCCGGGGCCCGGGGACAGCAGTACGCCGTCGAAGCCGTCCTGCGCGTGCCGGGTCCCGACCTCGTCGTTGCGCAGCACTTCGCACTCGGCGCCCAGCTGGTACAGGTACTGGACGAGGTTGAAGACGAAGCTGTCGTAGTTGTCGACCACGAGAATGCGGCTGCTCGCGCCCACTAGTTGTTCACCGTCACATCGTTGAAGGGCAGCAGGGGCTCGGCCCACGGGAAGACGTACTGGAACAGTACGTAGACCACCACGAGGACGAGCAGAAGCGAGAGCAGTGCCCTGATCCACGTGTTTCCCGGCAGATGCCGCCAGATCCAGCCGTACATGCCGTCCCTTCCGTCGCCGTACGGCAACAGACTAACGGCGCAGGGCCTCCGGTTTCCCGGCCTCCGCGGGCTGGGTGGCATCAAGGTGCGCCCAGACGATCAGCCGGTGGCTGTGACCCCACTCCGGCTCGCACGTCGTCAGCGTCAGATAGCGGCCCGGCTCCGTGTATCCGGACTTGCGCGGCACCGGGTCGATGACGGCGACATCGCTGGGGAGCGTCTTGTAGGGCTTGGTGTCGATGCGGTACGTGAACCAGGTCGTACCGTCGGTGAGGACGACGGCGTCGCCGGGGCGCAGTTTGGGGAAGTCCTTGAACGGGTCGCCGTAGGTGCGGCGGTGGCCGGCGACGGAGAAGTTCCCCTTCTGCCCGAGCTGCGCCGTGCCCGCGTAGTGGCCGAGGCCCTTCTTGAGGATGTCCACGCCCGTCCCCTGGAGCACCGGTTTGTTCCACGTGAAACCGAGCCGCGGGATGTACATGACGGCGAACGGCTTGCCGTCCTGGTAAGCGGACGGGGACGGCGAGGGCGTCTGGGGCCGGCTCGGGTCCTGGGCAGGGCTCTGGCTCGGGGACGGGCCCGGGCGGGGCTGTTCGACCGCCACCGATCCCTTGGACCACTGGTCCTGAAGGGTGTCGATCTGGTGGTCCATGGCGCTGTCGGCCTTCACGCCGGTCCAGAACAGCACGTAGGCGACGAACAGCACGATCAGGGCGCCGACCGTGATGCACAGTTCGCTGAACGTCCTGACGACCACTCGGACCGACACAGGCTCCCCCAGGCGGCTACTCCACGGGCTTCGCGTAGTGGAGATCCACTGTGCCCGAGTAACCGGGAAGAGTCACCGCCCCGTCGTCCTCGACTTTCCAGCCGAGGCCGTAGGCGTTGACGTAGAGCATGTAGTTCTGGATCTGCGGCGAGACGGCGAGCGCCTGCTTCAGCTTCTCCGGGTCTCCGACCGCGGTGATCTTGTACGGGGGTGAGTAGACGCGGCCCTGGAGGATCAGGGTGTTGCCGACACAGCGCACGGCGCTGGTGGAGATGAGCCGCTGGTCCATGACCTTGATGCCCTGCGCGCCGCCGTTCCACAGGGCGTTGACGACGGCCTGGAGGTCCTGCTGGTGGATGACCAGGTCGTTCGGCTGGGGTTCGGGGTAGCCGGGGAGCTTGGCGGTGGCGTTCGGCGGGGCGTCCGCGAGCGTGACCGAGACGGCCTGTCCGCGCAGTTTCTTCGTGCCGGACGCCTTCTCCAGGGCGGACAGCTTGGCGTCCTCGGCCTTGGTGCCGGCGCCGCCGTGTTCGGTGAGGGCGTCGACGTCGTCGCGGATCGCGCTGTTGGACTCCTCGAGCTGGCCGTTCTTGTGGCTGCGCTCCTGGATGAGGTCCGAGAGCTTCAGCAGCGAGGTGTCCGTGCGGATGTTGGTGCCCTTGGCGGTGTTGAAGCTGGTGAAGAAGATCAGCCCGGCCAGGGCGAACACGGCCACGGTCAGCAGCCGCACGGGACGGAGGCGCACACGGGGGCGGCCCCCGCCGGGGGGCTCTTCCCGGGAGTCGGCAGAATTGCTCAACGTACCCTTATCTCCTTCAGCGCCGCGGAAGCACTACGCTAACGGACGCCCGGGGGAGCGCAGAGATTCCCCTTGTACGCTGCCCGGAGCCAGCCCACGTTCCCTGCGCGGCCACGCAGCGCATCGACAGGAGAGACCCTCGTGCCGAAGTCACGTATCCGCAAGAAGGCCGACTACACGCCGCCTCCGGCGTCCAAGCAGGCGGCGAATATCAAGCTGACCAATCGCGGCTGGGTAGCCCCGGTGATGCTCGCGATGTTCCTGATCGGGCTCGCCTGGATCGTCGTCTTCTACGTCACCGACGGCACCCTGCCGCTGGACGCGCTCGGCAACTGGAACATCGTCGTGGGCTTCGGCTTCATCGCGGCCGGGTTCGGCGTTTCCACGCAGTGGAAGTAGCTCTGCCCCTAGCTGTCCACTGAGTTATCCACAGCTGTTTCCACAGTGGGGAAAAGGTCGGAAGATCTGTGGATAACCCACCGGGCGTTGACGCCGGTGTGACTGACGCACCGCAGCTCGCCCACATGTTCGCCCCTTGTCCTGGCTGGGGAAACCCAGGTCAGCGACAAGGGGCACACCTGTTCCCCACCGAGTGCACAGGATCCGGCACCGTCTGTGGACAACGTGGGCCACAGGTCGAGCTCAAGTGAGCTGGGACGTCCTCACAAGCACAGTGACGACCACCACGGCGAGGACGAGCGCACAGGTCCCGTACTGCACCAGCGAGCGGCGCTCCCTGGGGGCGTGGACCATCGCGTACCCGACGACCACACCGGCGACGAGCCCGCCGACGTGGGCCTGCCAGGCGATGTTGCCCCACGTGAACGTGAAGAGCAGGTTCAGCGCGAGAAGGCCGATGACGGGGCGCATGTCGTAGTTGAGGCGCCGCACCAGCACCGCGGTCGCGCCCATGAGTCCGAAGACGGCCCCGGACGCACCGAGGGACTGTTCGCTCGGACCCGCGATCGCGTAGGTCAGCGCGCTGCCGGCCAGCCCCGAGACCATGTACAGCGCGATGTAGCGGGCCCGGCCGAGGGCCTCCTCCAGCGGGCCGCCGAGCCACCACAGGCCCAGCATGTTGAACGCGATGTGCCACACCTCCTGGTGCGTGAACATCGCCGTCACCAGGCGGTACCACTCGCCGCCTGCCACGCCCTGGTCCGGGACGAAGGGCGCGGGAGGCCAGGCCCCGATCAGAACGAAGTCGGAGAGCAGCCGTCCCCACACATGGACCGCGATGAACACCGCCACGTTGAGCCCGATAAGGATCTTCGTGACCAGGCGTGGATCGGCCGCGATCGTGCCGCCCGTGATCGTCCTCGGTCTGCTGGCTGCCGGGCCGTGCCCCGTACCGGAACCGCCCCGCACACAGTCCGGGCACTGGAAGCCCACCGAGGCGCTGACCATGCAGTCCGGGCAGATGGGCTTGTCGCAGCGGGCGCAGCGGATCCCGGTCTCGCGGTCAGGGTGCCGATAGCAGCGGGGCGTGCCCTGCGCGTCCTGAGGACCCTGCGGACTGCCTGGCACCTGATCCATCGGAATCCCCTCGTACGGAACGTGAGCGGTCAACACATGGCCCCGCCCATCCTTACGGATGAGCGGGGCGTATTGGTTCCCGTCGGCCCGGGTCGCGTCAGCGGGTCTCGACGACGACCGACTCGATGACCACGTCGTTGACCGGCCGGTCCGTACGCGGGTTGGTCTGCGCGGTCGCGATGCCGTCCACGACCTTCTGACTGGCCTCGTCGACGACCTCGCCGAAAATCGTGTGCTTACGGGTCAGCCAGGCCGTCGGCGACACCGTGATGAAGAACTGGGAGCCGTTAGTCCCCGGGCCGGCGTTCGCCATGGCCAGCAGGTACGGCCTGTCGAAGGCGAGGTCGGGGTGGAACTCGTCCTCGAACTGGTAGCCGGGACCGCCCGTGCCGTTGCCCAGCGGGTCACCGCCCTGAATCATGAAACCGCTGATCACCCGGTGGAAGACCGTGCCGTCGTAGAGCTTGTCAGTGGACTTCTCGCCCGTCTCCGGGTTCGTCCACTCCCGCTCGCCCTGAGCGAGCTCGACGAAGTTCTTGACCGTCTTGGGCGCGTGGTTCGGCAGCAGCCGGACCTCGATGTCGCCTTGGTTGGTCTTCAGGGTGGCGTAGAGCTGCTCAGCCACGATCTGCCTTCCGTTGCCTTCTGTGACGATCCGATCCTCGCACGCCCCCGTTGACCCGTCGCCCGGCGGCAGCCGCAGAATTTCCGGCCGAGTCGCCACCGAGGAGGCGCGTCGCAGGGCGATCCGTGGCATTGTCGTTCGCAAGCCCCTATTGCACCGTATTGATCAGCTATTTGCCTGGAGTACCTCGGTACGTCCAAAGGCATCTTGTGCCCCGAATGCCCGCCCTCGCATGCCGCACTGCCGCCGGGCAGGCATGATCCGATAAAGGGTGGAAAGGTGAAAACCTATACGCCACCGAGGAGGAGGATCCCGTGACCCGCATCGACAGCGTGCGCGCCGCGACCGGCTCGGCGAAGGACAGCGTGCTGCACGCCGCGGAAGTGGTGGCGCCCTACGCCGAGACGGCCAAGGACCGGGCCGCACTGTATGCGCAGGAAGCGCGCGTACGGCTTGCGCCCGTGATGTCGCAGGCTGCGCAGCAGACCCGCGACCAGTACGACACGTACCTCGCACCGCATCTTGAACAGGCCCGCAGCCATGTGCCGCCGAAGGTCGACCAGGCCGCGCAGGGGGCAGCCGTCCGCACCCGGAAGGCAGCCCGCCAGGCCGCCGTGTACGCCAGGCCGAAAATCGAGCAGGCCGTGGCCGCCGCCCAGCCCGTCCGCGAGGAGGCGACGGCCCGCAGCGTCGCGGCGATCGCCGCCCTGCGTGGGCAGGTGTCGCCGAAGGAGATCAAGAAGCTCGTCCGCAAGCACGAGCGGCGGGCGCGGGCGGGACGCGTCGCCAAGGGCTTCCTCGTCGTCGGCATCCTCGCCGGGGGCGCTTTCGCCGCCTGGAAGTGGTGGGACAAGCAGGCCAACCCGGACTGGCTGGTCGAACCGCCGGCCGCGACCGAGGTCGCGGACAGCACGCCCCTGTCGTCGGTGGACGGCAGCCAGGGCGCCCTCGACCCCGAGGTCCAGGCCAAGCAGGCCGAAGCGGAGGCGGACGCCGCCGACCGCGACGACCGCGGCTGAGCTTCGAACGAGCAGTAACGCCGTAGGGCGGGAGACCAGTGGCCTCCCGCCCTACGGCGTTCACGTGTTTCACGTGGAACCTGTGGAGCCTAGGAGATTCGAACTCCTGACATCTGCCTTGCAAAGGCAGCGCTCTACCAACTGAGCTAAGGCCCCGAAAACGACGCATCGAACCGAAGAAGTGCGATCCGGTGCGCATCGCAGACCAGAGTACCGGGTCACCCCCCCGATCTCGCAAAAGGATTGGGACTCCCGGTCCACGACCACTCTCCGTAAGATGCCCCACGTGGTTCGCGGCAGCGAACCGCCGTATTTGGGGAAGCGATGGGGAGACGCAATGGACGCCGCACAGCAGGAAGCTACCGCAAGAGCCCGGGAGCTCCAGCGAAACTGGTACGGAGAGCCACTGGGGGCGCTCTTCCGTCGACTCATCGATGATCTGGGCCTCAACCAGGCCAGGCTCGCGGGGGTTCTCGGTCTGTCCGCGCCCATGCTCTCCCAGCTGATGAGCGGTCAGCGCGCGAAGATAGGTAATCCGGCCGTCGTCCAGCGTGTCCAGTTGCTCCAGGACCTGGCGGGTCAGGTCGCCGACGGAAGCGTCAGCGCCGCCGAGGCCACCGAGCGCATGGACGAGATCAAGAAGTCACAGGGGGGCTCGGTGCTCACCAACACCGCGCAGACAACAACCAGTTCGGGCGCACCCACGGTCAAGCGCGTGGTCCGCGAGATCCAGTCGCTGCTGCGCTCCGTCTCCGCGGCCGGGGACATCATCGATGCGGCGGACACCCTCGCCCCGAGCCACCCGGAACTGGCAGAGTTCCTCCGGGTCTACGGCGCCGGGCGCACCTCCGACGCCGTAACCCACTACCAGGCGCACCAGAGCTGATCCCGGCCGAACGGTAGCGACATCGGGCCGGCCGCGAGTCCCGCGGCCGGTCCTGGGCCGCGGGACCATCCGAGAGGCCGGACGCGTCGTGACGGCCGAGGGGGGAGCGACGCACCACGATGGGTGAGGTCTTCGCCGGACGCTACGAACTGGCCGACCCGATCGGTCGCGGGGGAGCAGGCGCCGTATGGCGCGCCTGGGACCACCGGCGCCGCCGATATGTGGCCGCCAAGGTCCTGCTGCAGAGCGATGCCCACACCCTGCTGCGCTTCGTGCGCGAACAGGCGCTGCGGATCGACCACCCCCACGTCCTCGCCCCGGCCAGCTGGGCCGCGGACGACGACAAGGTCCTGTTCACCATGGACCTCGTCGCCGGAGGCTCGCTGGCACATCTGATCGGCGACTACGGGCCTCTGCCACCGTCCTTCGTGTGCCTCCTCCTGGATCAGCTCCTCGCCGGCCTCACCGCGGTGCACGCGGAGGGGGTCGTGCACCGCGACATCAAGCCCGCCAACATCCTCCTGGAGGCGACCGGCACCGCCCGGCCTCATCTGCGCCTCTCGGACTTCGGCATCGCGATGCGCAAGGGCGAGCCCCGGCTCACCGAGACCGACTATGTGGTGGGAACGCCCGGCTACTTCGCCCCCGAACAGGCGATGGGCGGTGAGCCGGACTTCCCCGCAGACCTGTTCGCCGTCGGTCTCGTCGCCCTGTATCTGCTCCAGGGCGCCCGGCCGGACTCCAGGGCACTGATCGAGCACTTCACCGATCACGGCACCCCCGGCGCGCCCCAAGGGATTCCCGGCCCGCTGTGGACCGTCGTGGCCGGTCTGCTGCAGCCTGACCCGGAAGCGCGCTTCCGTACCGCGACAGGCGCCCGCAAGGCCCTCCTGGCGGCCTCCGAGCTGCTTGACGAGCCCGGACCCGACGACGAACTGGTCGAGGTCTTCGACCAACTCGGCGCGCTCCCACCGGGGTTCGCCCCGACCGGGCCGACCACGACCTCCCGGGCGGTCGCCCCCGGCCTCGTACACGACCGGACCCAGAACCATGGCTCGACCGGCCGTACGACAGGCCGTTCCACGACGCGGAAGCCCGCTCCGGGCGAGTCCCGGCCGGCACTCCCGCCGGAGCCCCCGACACCGGCGCCACCGCCACCGCTGTATGCCCCCGCGGTGCCGGACGTCCCACTGGCGGGCTCGTCCGTCCAAGACCCCGCCACCGCTGCGCCCCAGGGGCCGGAGCCCTTCGTACCGCAGACCGGCGTGCGCAGGCCCAGCGTCACGCCCGGGCCCACTCGGTCCGGGCCCGTCCCGCCGGGGACCGGGGTCATCCCGTCGGCAGCCGGCAGGCCTGGGTCCCGCACGTCGGAAACGGTCACGCCCGGCACCAGCATGTCCGAGACCGGCAGCTTCCACCTGCCGCCGCCTCCTCCCGCGCACCCGCCCACACAGCCACGCGTGCAGCCCCCCGCACAGACCTTCGCGCAGACCTCTCCCGAACGTCAGCCAATCACCCCCGACACGGCGCCTCACCACGCTCCCGAGTACACCGCCCAGCCACACCCCCACCCCACGGCACCACACACCGCACCACAACCGGCACCACAACCAACTCCACCAACCCGCCCGCACCCCCACGAGACCTCCCCCCACACTCCGGCCACGACCCCGGCCACGCAGCGCACCAACGCCGCTCCAGCTCCCGCACCGGCGCCCTCTCAGCCCGCCTCTATCTCTACGTACACCGCCCAAAGCGTTCAGGTTCCACTCCTCGGCCACCCGAATCCCGGCGGCGCGTCCCAGAGCCCGACCCCTCATCGGCGGGTGCGGAAACGGCGGCCCGGACCGCCCGCGAAGGTGGCGATCCCGGTGCTGTTCGTTGCCTTGGTCAGTTTCGCGGTGGGCATCTGGGCGCTGAGCCAGGCCTGAGAGCCCCCGGCTCGCCCCACCTACCAGCCGGCAGACGCCCGCCGGCGAGCGACGTAGGTCCATACGCCGAGCCCCAGCACCAGCGCGGACCCCGTGCCGATCCCGGCGATCCCGACAACCGTCATGCGGTTCGCCCGACCGGACCCGCCCTGCGCCGCCTGCCCGCCGCCCTGCCCTCCCGCCGAGGGCAACGACGGGTCCCCGCCCTGCGCGGACCCGCTCTCAGCGGCGGCCCGGTCCGCGTCAGTGACCTGGAACACCCCCGGATCCCGCACATACGCGGGCGCCGAAGCCGCGTCCCCCTGGACCGTCAGACGGAGCGTCAGCCCGGACTCCTTGTTCCCGAAGGTCCCCTTCATCTCCGGCGTGAGGGAGACCTTCAGGTAGTACCAGCCGGCGAACCGCACGCCCGCTTCGTCCGCGCGCGACAGGTAGCGGTTCTCGTAGGCGACCGGAGGCAGGGAGTCCAGGGCCGCCACGGAGGGCTCCCCTCCGTACGAGGCGTCCTTCGAAGTGACCTGCGTGCGCGCCGGGTTGTACAGCGCCACGCTGAGGGCGCTCGGCACAAAGCCCGTACGGTGCGCGTCCCCCGCCGAAGTGCCCAGCTCGGCCTCGGTGAAGAGCTGCTGTCCCCAGTCCAGCGGCACCCGGTAGAAGAGCGTCTGACCCGGGCGGATCCGGTCCTCCCACACGCCTTGCCGCAAGCTCTGCGCGTCGTTGAAGCCCGTGCCGCCCCGGCGTTCGGAAGGGATTCCGGCGGGCGGCCGCGGCGATTCCGACGGCCAGGCCCCTGGCCCGGTGGTGGCGGGCGGCGACTTGAGCGCGGGCTCCGAGGAGACACTCAGCTCCAGGTCCCAGCGCTCCCGCGTGGAGTCAGGCGCGGTCTTGCGCGCGACGACCACGTCATACGTGCCCGCATCCTGGCAGCGCCCGCCGCTCTCCCGGACGACCCGCTCCGCGGTGGCGGCTATCGGCCTCGGGTACTCGGCGGAGCGGAACGCGCCGACCTCGGAGTCACAGCGATTGCCCTGTCGATCCTGCAGGGTCACGGAAATGCTGTCGTTGAACGCCACCTTCACGTCCGCCCCGACCTTCGGCACCGCCACCGCCGAGACATACGTATCGGAGGATCCGTCCAGGTCGACGCGGTAGTGACGCGTGCCGGCGGCCCCCTTCGCACCCGACCCACTGCCGAGCCCGGCGCCCCTCACCCCCGCCTCGATGGAGCTCCGGTAGGTCTCCCCGGCTTTGAGTTCCGCCGCATCCGTACTGGTCACCGCACCCTGGACGGTCTTCGCACCTGGTGCGAAGACATACGGAGCCGAGTCCCCAGCCGCCGCGGTCCCGGGCAGCGCCACCACCGCGACCGGAACGGCCACCGCGCACATCGCTGCCGTGAATGCCGACACCGGCCGTCCCCGCCCTCGCAGCACCACGCGCCGCCCTCCGCGCCGACTCATCACGCGCCCCTTCGTCGCCCCCGCCATCGCTTCATCGCCGGACGACCATCCTGCCGCCAGGGCCCCATACACCCCACCAGCATTCGCCAAAGCAAGCGAATAATTTACGTAGGCGAATAAGAAGCCCCGGGCGACCTCGCACCCAACGTCACCCCGGACAGCACAAAGCCCCGACCGCGCATGCGATCGGGGCCCTGAAGAGACTGTCGTCGATACTCACGAACCCGTGGGTACGGAGTCAGTCGCCTCCGTCCACAGATCCTGCTCGGCGCGATCCGCCTGGATCTGGCGGTACACGAGGAGCCCGCCGATGGCGGCCAGTGCGACCAGGAGAAGCTTCTTCACCGCGCGACCTCGTCTTTCTTTGACGTAGGGGACCTCTGGCGCCCGACTATACACACCGGCCGATACCGATCAGTGACCTGCACCCAGGCCCAACTCCCGCACCCCGTCGACCAGTCGAACCGGATCACGGAGCTCCGATCACACTTCGCAGAACATGACATTTGGTGTGATTGACGGCCTGACGGTGCGATTGCGCCCATCCGAGTGGTGTTGATCTGAACATCGACGCGCCACGGGCGTCGGTCCCCCACTACGGAGCCCACATACACATCATGAGGAAAGTACGCAAATCGCCCAACCCGAAAGTGAGGGATCATGGCCAGCAACAAGGTCATCAAGCTGTGGACCGTCCTCATCACCGCCTTCCTCGCGGTACTGAGCGCGATGGGTCTCACCTCTCCGGCCGCCGCGGCCACGCCCGTACAGCAGACGGAGGGCGCCCGCAACGCGGCGGTGAGCACCCCCGCCACTACCACCGTCCGAGCCCCCTGGGCCTTCAAACGGTCCCTGCCTCCCACGATGAAGCAGCGCATCTGCGCCGAGGCCCACGGTTCCTCCCCCAGCTGCCGCCACCGCCCGCCGGTCGACACGGAGTCCGAGAACGAGTTCGAAGAGACCGCGGCAGGAATCAGCGCCCTCCACGCGCAGCCGTAGCAGCAGCGGTACGTAAAGACGAAGCTCCACCAGCGGTATCAGCAGCAGTAACAGCAGCTGCAGCGAAAGCGGCAACGGCAAGAAGGCCGGCCCTGGAGCACCGCACCAGACCCTTCGCAGTAGACCCATCGCAGCAAAAGCTCCACCGTAAGAACAGCCGGCGAGGAAGACCGACAGGTACCACCGGCAGGGCACCACCGCAGAGAACGTCCGGCAGCACGGTTCATCGGCCCAAGCCGACAGCGCCGCTCAGCAGCCAGTACGAGCAAGAGCACGAGACCACAGACCAACGCACTACTCGCACCACAGCCACAAGCAGCGCGGCACCGCAGAACCACGGCGGCGGCACCAGGCAGCGCTTCACCAGCGCAGCCACGCCCCGGACCTGCCCACCGCACTCAAGATCCAGATCCAGATCCAGACGGCACCAAACGGCACCAAACGGCAAGCAAAGCGCCGACCGCGACACCACGCCATCGATGGACCGCGCTCCCGCGCTCTCGACCTTTCACGACCCCGGCCGCCACAGGCTGAGGGTCTTCTCGGCGTGTGCCCCCGGCCTATCGCCCCGCCCCGCCGCCTCGGGCGCCGGGCCCGGGCCATTGCTGCTGCTCACCGCACGGGGGTACCGGCGTCAGCCTGGTACGCGGCGAGCAGATCGAACTGGCCGCCACCGCCCTGAGCGGGCCGAGATCGGCTCAGAGCTGCCCAGGCATCGAGATCCCCGCCGCCGACGGCCGGTCCGTCACTCGCCGCGCCGAGTAGCGCCCGTCAGCGAGTCAAGAAGGACGCCAAAACGAAGAGAGGCCCTCCCCCACCAGGGGAGAGGGCCTCTCTTCATGTACTGCTTCTGTGGGGCTAACAGGATTTGAACCTGTGGCCTCATCCTTATCAGGGATGCGCTCTAACCAACTGAGCTATAGCCCCGCCGCGCTTTGCGGTGTGTGTCCCGCGCGCTGACCTCTGAAGATTAGCGCACGACCCGGCCAGTCCCAAAATCGATAGCTGGGACCCCGGCCCACCGGCCAAAAGGCCTGTGGAGCGCACCCCGTCAGGGAATGCGCTCCACAGGTGTCACGGCGACCGAAGCGGCCGCCGCTCGGCTGCCAAGCGGCAGCTACTCGTCCTCGGCGAGGGTCAGCTCGACGCCGCCCACGAAGCCCGCGGAGAGGTTGTAGATGAACGCGCCGAGCGTGGCCAGCGCCGTCGCGAGGACGACGTCGATGACCGCGATGATCGACGTGAAGATCAGGACGCGCGGCAGCGACAGGAACGACTGAAGGTCGAAGCCATTGGACTCGTTCGAGCCCGTGGCCTCGGAGATCGTGCCGCCGACGGTCGAGAAGACGCCCATGGCGTCCATGACCATCCACAGCACCGCGGCCGCGACGATGGTGCAGATACCCAGCGCGATGGAGAGCAGGAAGCTGACCTTCATCACCGACCACGGATCGGCCTTGGCGACCCTCAGACGCGCCTTGCGCGTACGAGGCGTCGTGCGGGCCCCCGTGCGCGGCCTGCGGACCGCTCCGGCCGGCGGAGCCGCCTGGTAGGCCTGCGGCGGGTGGTACGGCTGCGAGGACTGCGGGGGCTGCTGCCGCTCCCCGGGCAGCGCCCCGTCCGTGCCGGCCGCGTACTGCTGCGTCTGCGGACCTCGGGTGTCCGTCACAGTTCCCCCCTGGGATCCATGAGACTCGTGCGAGTCGTTCGAGTCAGTGGCGGGACCACGGCCGCCGTCCGTTTCCGTACCGGTCGACCCGGCGCCCGTGGCTCCGCTCACGATGACTCACTCCTCGCGCTACTCGGCCGTGGACTCCGTGCCCTCGTCCGTTTCGACAGCCGTCTCGACCTCGGCGGACTCGTCGACGATGACGTCACCGTCGACCTCCTCCGCCTCGCGACCGGCCTCGGCGTTACGAGCGATACCGACCACGGCATCGCGCTTGCCCAGGTTGATCAGTTGGACGCCCATGGTGTCACGGCCCGTCTCCCTGACCTCGTTGACTCGCGTACGAATCACACCGCCGGACAGCGTGATGGCGAGGATCTCGTCGGTCTCCTCGGTCACCAGCGCGCCGACGAGCGATCCGCGGTCCTCCACGATCTTGGCGGCCTTGATACCGAGGCCACCGCGACCCTGGACGCGGTACTCGTCGACGGCGGTCCGCTTCGCGTACCCGCCGTCGGTGGCGGTGAACACGAACGTACCCGGCCTGACGACATTCATCGAGAGCAGCTGGTCACCCTCGCGGAAACTCATCCCCTTCACACCGGATGTGGCGCGGCCCATCGGGCGCAGCGCGTCGTCCGTTGCAGTGAAGCGGATGGACTGCGCCTTCTTGCTGATGAGCAGCAGGTCGTCCTCGGCGGAGACCAGCTCGGCGCCGATCAGCTCGTCGTCGGAGCCGTCCTCCGTCTCGCGGAGGTTGATGGCGATGACGCCGCCCGATCGGGGCGAGTCGTAGTCCTTGAGCGGGGTCTTCTTTACGAGGCCGCCCTTTGTGGCGAGGACCAGGTAGGGGGCCGCCTCGTAGTCGCGGATCGCGAGGATCTCGGCGATCGCCTCGTCCGGCTGGAAGGCCAGCAGGTTGGCCACGTGCTGGCCGCGCGCGTCACGGCCGGCGTCCGGGAGCTCGTACGCCTTCGCGCGGTAGACGCGGCCCTTGTTCGTGAAGAACAGGAGCCAGTGGTGCGTCGTCGACACGAAGAAGTGGTCGACGATGTCGTCTTCCTTGAGCTTCGTGCCGCGTACGCCCTTGCCGCCGCGCTTCTGCGAGCGGTAGTCGACCGTCTTGGTGCGCTTGACGTAACCGCCGCGCGTGATGGTGACGACGATGTCCTCTTCGGCGATCAGGTCCTCAATGGACATGTCGCCGTCGAAGGGCACCAGCTTGGAGCGTCGGTCGTCGCCGAACTTCTCGACGATCGCCGTGAGTTCCTGACTGATGATCTGGCGCTGGCGCTCCGGCGAGGCCAGGATCGCGTTGTACTCGTCGATCTTGATCTGCAGTTCGTCGTGCTCGGCGACGATCTTCTGGCGCTCCAGGGCGGCCAGTCGGCGCAGCTGCATCTCGAGGATCGCGTTGGCCTGGATCTCGTCGATCTCCAGGAGGCCCATCAGGCCCTCGCGGGCGATCTCGACGGTGTCACTGCGCCGGATGAGCGCGATGACCTCGTCGATGGCGTCCAGGGCCTTCAGGAGGCCGCGCAGGATGTGGGCGCGCTCTTCGGCCTTGCGCAGGCGGAACTTCGTACGGCGGACGATGACCTCGACCTGGTGGCTCACCCAGTGACGGATGAAGGCGTCCAGGGAGAGGGTGCGCGGCACGCCGTCGACGAGCGCCAGCATGTTGGCGCCGAAGTTCGTCTGGAGGTCGGTGTGCTTGTAGAGGTTGTTCAGGACGACCTTGGCGACGGCGTCGCGCTTCAGGACGATGACGAGGCGCTGGCCGGTGCGCGACGAGGTCTCGTCGCGGACGTCGGCGATGCCGCCGACGCGGCCGTCCTTCACCAGGTCGGCGATCTTCTGCGCGAGGTTGTCCGGGTTGACCTGGTACGGGAGCTCGGTGACCACCAGGCACTGGCGGTTCTGGATCTCCTCGACCTCGACGACCGCGCGCATCGTGATGGAGCCACGTCCCGTGCGGTACGCCTCCTCGATGCCCTTGCGGCCCACGACCAGGGCGCCGGTCGGGAAGTCCGGGCCCTTGATGCGCTCGATGAGCGCGTCCAGGAGCTCCTCGTGCGAGGCCTCCGGGTTCTCCAGGTACCACTGGGCGCCGGAGGCGACCTCGCGCAGGTTGTGCGGCGGGATGTTGGTGGCCATGCCGACCGCGATGCCCGCGGAGCCGTTGATCAGCAGGTTCGGGAAGCGGGCCGGCAGGACGGTCGGCTCCTGGGAGCGGCCGTCGTAGTTGTCCGTGAAGTCGACGGTCTCCTCGTCGATGTCACGGACCATCTCCATGGACAGCGGCGCCATCTTGCACTCGGTGTAGCGCATGGCGGCGGCGGGGTCGTTGCCCGGGGAGCCGAAGTTTCCGTTCGAGTCCACCAGCGGCATACGCATCGACCACGGCTGGGCCAGGCGGACCAGGGCGTCGTAGATCGAGGAGTCGCCGTGCGGGTGGTAGTTGCCCATGACATCGCCGACGACGCGGGCGCACTTGTAGAAGCCCTTCTCGGGCCGGTAGCCGCCGTCGTACATCGCGTACAGGACGCGGCGGTGGACGGGCTTGAGGCCGTCGCGTACGTCGGGCAGGGCGCGCGACACGATGACGGACATCGCGTAGTCGAGGTACGAGCGCTGCATCTCGGTCTCGAGCCCGACGGGCTCGATGCGCTGGGCACCCTCCTCGGGCACCGTTTCGACGCTGACGCTGATCTCGACGCCTTCTTCAGGCGTGGGGGGAGTGTTCTCGTCGGTCATTGCTGGTGAAGATCCTTTCTGATGCGGTCAGCTGAGACCGACTCAGATGTCGAGGAAGCGGACGTCCTTGGCGTTGCGCTGGATGAACGAGCGGCGCGCCTCGACGTCCTCGCCCATCAGGACGGAGAACAGGTCGTCCGCCTGGGCGGCGTCGTCGAGGGTGACCTGGCCGAGCACGCGGTGCTCGACGTCCATCGTGGTGATGCGCAGCTCCTCGGCGTTCATCTCGCCGAGACCCTTGAAGCGCTGGATCGAGTCCTCGCGGATCCGCTTGCCCTGCTGGCGGCCGAGCTCCGTCAGGGCGTCGCGCTCACGGTCCGAGTACGCGTACTCGAAGTCCTCACGACCCCACTTGATCTTGTAGAGCGGCGGGCGCGAGAGGAACACGTAGCCGGCCTCGACGAGGGGCCGCATGAACCGGAACAGGAAGGTCAGCAGCAGGGTGTTGATGTGCTGGCCGTCGACGTCGGCGTCCGCCATCAGAATGATCTTGTGATAGCGGAGCTTCTCGATGTCGAAGTCCTCGTGGACTCCGGTGCCGAAGGCGGAGATCAGCGCCTGGATCTCCTGGTTCTGCAGGATCTTGTCGATCCGCGCCTTCTCGACATTCAGGATCTTGCCTCGGATGGGCAGGATGGCCTGGTACTGCGGGTTACGGCCGGACTTGGCCGAGCCGCCGGCGGAGTCACCCTCGACGATGAAGATCTCGCACTTGGTGGGATCGTTCGACTGGCAGTCGGAGAGCTTGCCCGGCAGGGACGCCGACTCCAGCAGGCCCTTGCGGCGGGTGAGGTCGCGGGCCTTGCGGGCCGCCACGCGCGCGGTGGCCGCCTGGATGCCCTTGCGGATGATGTCCGCGGCCTCGACCGGGTTGCGGTCCAGCCAGTCGTTCAGGTGCTCGTAGACCACCTTCTGGACGAAGGTCTTGACCTCGGTGTTGCCCAGCTTGGTCTTGGTCTGGCCCTCGAACTGCGGCTCGCTCAGCTTCACCGAGATGATCGCCGTCAGACCCTCGCGAATGTCGTCACCGGTGAGGTTGTCGTCCTTCTCCCGCAGCAGCTTCTTGTCGCGCGCGTACTTGTTGATCAGCGACGTCAGCGCGGCACGGAAGCCCTCTTCGTGGGTACCGCCCTCATGCGTGTGGATGATGTTGGCGAAGGAGTAGACGCCCTCGGTGTAGCTGCTGTTCCACTGCATCGCGACCTCGAGGGACAGGAGCTTGTCCTTGTCCTCCGCCTCCAGGTCGATGATGGTGGGGTGCACCGCCTCGCCCTTGCGGGAGTTGAGGTACTTCACGAAGTCGACGATGCCGCCCTCGTAGTGGTACTCGACCGCCTTGACCTCGGGCTTCTCATCGGCGCCCGCCTCGTCCGCACCGGCGACGGCCTTCGCCGACTCACGCTCGTCGGTGAGTTTGATCCTCAAACCCTTGTTGAGGAACGCCATCTCCTGGAAGCGCCGCGACAGCGTCTCGAAGGAGTACTCGGTGGTCTCGAAGATGTCCGGGTCGGCCCAGAAGGTGACCGACGTGCCGTGCTCGTCCGTGGCCTCGTGCTGCGCGAGCGGGGCCGTGGGGACGCCCAGCTTGTAGTCCTGGGTCCAGCGGTGGCCGTCGGTCTTGACCTCGACGGCGACCTTCATGGACAGCGCGTTGACGACAGAGACGCCCACGCCGTGCAAACCGCCGGAGACCGCGTAGCCGCCGCCGCCGAACTTGCCGCCCGCGTGCAGCACGGTCAGCACGACCTCGAGGGCGGGCTTGCCCTCGGACGGGACGATGCCCACGGGGATGCCGCGGCCGTTGTCCACGACGCGCACACCGCCGTCGTGCAGGATCGTCACGTCGATCGTGTCCGCGTGGCCGGCCAGCGCCTCGTCGACGGAGTTGTCGACGACCTCCTGCACCAAGTGGTGCAGGCCGCGCTCACCGGTCGAGCCGATGTACATGCCGGGCCGCTTGCGGACCGCGTCCAGACCCTCGAGGACTGTGATGGCGCTGGCGTCGTAGGCCGAGGTCACCTCGCCGGAGGACTCATTGGCCTCCGCCGGGGCCTGGCCGACGGCGTCGGCGTCGGCGGCAGTGGACGGGATGTTCTCGTTGGGGTTGCCGGAATCGGCCACGAAGCGCCCTTTCTGGCACAGCACAAGCCAAGCCCGGCGGTGGCCGGAGCGGCTGCGTCGTTCAGCGATAGTCAGCGTTGCTCGGTGTGTCCCACAAGTGGGGCGGGATTACGTCTCAGTCTACCGGTAGCGCCGACAGTGATGGGGGTTTGCCGGTACCTGAGTCCGCATGTGCCGCCCTGAACCGGCCTCTGCCGACTCCCCATATGCGTCCCGGGGCTCCAAGAGGCTCACAGCGGCACTCAGCGCTTCCGGGCGTCAACCGGGCGTCAACCCCCGGCCGGCAGCTCCCCCGACTCACCCGTAGGTGTCGCCGGGACCCTTGCTTCCCGGGGCGCGCAGGGGGCCGAAGCGGCGTGCGGGAGCGTTGGGCCCAAGGATCTTCAGAAGCCGTACGGTGCCGTGCCCGAGGTCCTCGTTGAGCCGCGCCACCAGCGTCGGAGCCAGGTAACGCAGCTGCATCGCCCAGGCCGTCGAGTCGCACTGGACGGTCAGGACACGCTCGTCCTCGTCGTACTTCAGGGGCTCGGAGTGCTTGGCGAGGTCCTCGCCCACGATCTCCGGCCAGCGGCCCATGACACCGCCGACAGCGGCCGGCGCCTCCCAGCCGCGCTCGGTGATCAGCCGGTTGATGGCCGCGCCGAACGCGACCGGGTCGCGGCCGTCGGCGCGCGCCCCGGACCTCAGTCCGCCGCCTCGCCGGGCCTGCTTCTTCTGCTGGTCGGCCACTCCACGCGCGCGTGCCTGTTCCTTCGCGGCGCGCAGGGCCACGCGCGCGAGGTCGACGCCTGACGGCTCGGGGGCCTTCCGGGGGGCGTCGCCGGATGTGTTCTCGGTCATATCCGCTCCACCGTTCCTTCGGACACCGCGTACCGCGTGCCCGCCAGGACGCCCGGCACGTCGTCGTCCACCGCGGCCGTCACCAGGACCTGCTCGCCGGGGGCGACCAGCTCGGCGAGACGCTCCCTGCGCCGCGCGTCGAGCTCCGCGAAGACGTCGTCGAGCACGAGCACCGGCTCGTTCCCCTCGGCCCGCAGCAGGTCGTACGAGGCCAGGCGCAGAGCCAGCGCGTACGACCAGGACTCGCCGTGGCTGGCGTACCCCTTCGCCGGCAGCTGGCCGAGCTTGAGGATCAGGTCGTCGCGGTGCGGTCCGACGAGGGTGACGCCCCGCTCGATCTCCTGTTTGCGGGCCGCTTCGAGGGCGGCCATCAGCTGCTCGTAGAGCTCTTCGCGCGCGTGGCCATCGATTTCGGGCGAGGACGGCTTGTAGTCGAGGGCGAGCGGGCCGCCGCCGGGCGCCAGCTGTTCGTACGCCTTGTCGGCGAGCGGCTGGAGCATGGCGATCAGGTCGAACCGCTGCGCGAGCAGCTCGGCGCCCACGCGCGCGAGGTGCTGGTCCCACACGTCGAGGGTCGACAGGTCCATCGACCGGCCGCCGTGCCTGCGGGCGAGCGCGGCCGACTTGAGGAGCGTGTTGCGCTGCTTGAGCACGCGGTCGTAGTCGGACCGCACGCCGGCCATGCGCGGGGAGCGGGCGGTGATCAGTTCGTCGAGGAAGCGGCGGCGCTCTCCGGGGTCGCCCTTGACGAGCGCGAGGTCCTCCGGCGCGAACAGGACGGTGCGCACGATGCCGAGCACGTCACGCGGTCTGACCTGCGAGGATCGGTTGATCCTGGCGCGGTTCGCCTTGCCCGGGTTGAGCTCGAGCTCGATGAGCTGCTGGCGCTCGCCCTGCCGGACCGCGGCCCGGATGACGGCGCGCTCGGCGCCCATGCGGACCAGCGGCGCGTCTGAGGAGACCCGGTGGCTGCCGAGGGTGGCGAGATAGCCGACGGCCTCGACGAGGTTGGTCTTGCCCTGTCCGTTCGGACCCACGAAGGCGGTGACGCCCGGATCGAGAGGGACCTCGACCCGGGCGTACGAGCGGAAGTCGGCCAGCGACAGATGCGTCACATGCATGGTCGTTCGCCGACCTCCCCCAAGGTGTGGAGCGGGTGTGGATTACTTCGTCGTGGAGCTTCGTGGACGCGTTGTGGGTTCGCTTTGTGGATTAACTCTTCTCGACTGCGTGGCCGCCGAACTGGTTACGCAGGGCGGCGATCATCTTCATCTGCGGCGAGTCGTCCTGGCGCGAGGCGAAGCGCGCGAAGAGGGAAGCGGTGATCGCGGGCAGCGGCACCGCGTTGTCGATGGCCGCCTCGACCGTCCAGCGGCCCTCACCGGAGTCGGCGGCGAAGCCGCGCAGCTTGTCGAGGTGCTCGTCGTCGTCCAGCGCGTTGACCGCCAGGTCGAGCAGCCAGGAACGGATGACCGTGCCCTCCTGCCAGGAGCGGAAGACCTCGCGGACGTTCTCCACGGAGTCGACCTTCTCCAGGAGCTCCCAGCCCTCGGCGTAGGCCTGCATCATGGCGTACTCGATGCCGTTGTGGACCATCTTCGCGAAGTGGCCCGCGCCGACCTTGCCCGCGTGGACGGCGCCGAACTCGCCCTCCGGCTTGAGTGCGTCGAAGACCGGCTGGACCTTGGCGACGTGCTCCTTGGTGCCGCCGTACATCAGCGCGTAGCCGTTCTCCAGGCCCCAGACGCCGCCGGAGACGCCGCAGTCGACGAAGCCGATGCCCTTGATGCCCAGCTCGACGGCGTGCTTCTCGTCGTCGGTCCAGCGCGAGTTGCCGCCGTCCACCACGACGTCGCCGGGCGAGAGGAGGTCGGCGAGCTCGTCGACGGTGGCCTGGGTCGGGCCGCCGGCGGGCACCATCACCCACACCACACGCGGGGCCTTGAGCTTGCCCACAAGCTCCCCGAGGCTGTGGACATCCGCGAGGTCGGGATTGCGGTCGTATCCGATGACGGTGTGGCCGGCGCGGCGGATGCGCTCGCGCATGTTGCCGCCCATCTTGCCGAGACCGACGAGACCGAGCTCCATCAGGTGGTTCCTTAAGTTGCGACGGGGCGTGAGGTGGTGCGTGAGGCACTCCCGCACCTGTGTTCCGAGCCTAAACCTGGGGGTACCACCCACGCCTTTCGGGCAGAGGGGGAGTTCACGCACACCTGTGGGCATAGCCGCTCAGGCGAACGCCCGGCGGCCATGCCCTGTGGAGCGTCAGCCCGACAGCCGCACCGGCATGATCAGGTACTTGTACGCGTCGTCCGCCTCGGCGTCCACGGCGGGCCTGCCGCTGAGCAGCGCCGGCTTCGTGGAGGTCGTGAAGGAGAGCTGGGCGACCGGGGAGTCGATCGCGCTCAGACCGTCCAGCAGGAACGTCGGGTTGAAGGCGATCGAGATGTCGTCGCCGTCGAGCTGGGCGTCGACCCTTTCCACAGCCTGTGCGTCGTCGCTGGAACCGGCCTCCAGGATCAGCACGCCCTGCTCGAAGCTGAGCCGCACCGGGGTGTTCCGCTCGGCGACGAGGGCCACACGCTTGACGGCCTCCACGAAGGGGGCGGTCTCGATGACGGCCACGGAGTTGAACTCCGTCGGGAACAGGGTGCGGTACTTCGGCAGGTCGCCCTCGAGCAGACGCGTCGTCGTACGGCGGCCGGCTCCCTCGAAGCCGATGAGACCCTCACCGGCGCCGGAGCCTGACAGAGCCAGGGTGACCGTGTCACCGCTCGTGAGCGCCTTGGCGGTGTCCAGGAGCGTCTTGGCGGGCACCAGGGCGACCGCGGACGCCTCGGGGTCCTCCGGCTTCCACAGGAACTCGCGAACCGCGAAGCGGTAGCGGTCGGTGGACGCCAGGGTGACCGTGTCACCCTCGATCTCGATGCGCACACCCGTGAGCACCGGCAGGGTGTCGTCACGGCCGGCGGCGATGGCCACCTGGGCCGCGGCGGAGGCGAAGACCTCACCGGGGACGGTGCCCGTCGCGGTCGGCATCTGCGGCAGTGCCGGGTACTCCTCCACAGGCAGGGTGTGGAGTGTGAATCGTGAGGAGCCGCAGACCACGGTCGCTCGTACACCGTCTGTGGAAATCTCCACCGGACGGTTCGGCAGGGCACGGCAGATGTCTGCCAGGAGCCGGCCGGAGACGAGGACGGTGCCCTCCTCGTCGATCTCCGCGTCGACCGAGACCCGCGCCGAGACCTCGTAGTCGAAGCTCGACAGGCTCAGCGCGCCGTCCTCGGCCTTCAGGAGAAGGCCCGCGAGGACCGGCGCAGGCGGTCGGGCCGGGAGGCTGCGCGCCGCCCAGGCCACTGCCTCCGCGAGTACATCGCGTTCCACCCGGATCTTCACCGTAAGCCGCCTCCTGCTGTTGCTGGCTGCTCTCGCCCTGCGTTGGTCTTCGGTCTTCGTCGTGTGACTCGGTGTCGCTCAGCCGCCACATGGGAAGGACACCGGGGAACAGTCTGACGTACGGCGCTGACAGTCGTTGCCGCTCGGGGTCAAGTCGTGCCGACCCGCTGTCGGGCACCGGACCCCGAGTTGTGCACAGCCCCCACTTCAATCCTGATTCCCAGCTCTCTCTAGTTGGGAGTAGTAGTAGGGGCTGTGGAAACCGTGGATAACTGCCTTTTCGCAGGTCAGAGTCGGTTTTTTGTCCACCGGGCCTGTGGGCGCGAGCGGTGGACAACCGGGGTTCTCTGTGGACGGGGAAAAGTTCTGCACACCCGATGCACAGGCCGGGGCGACTTCTCCCCAGGGCTGTCCCCAGCTTTACCCCGGTTCCCCACAGCCCAACCACACCCCTTGATGTGACGCCTTTCACTCGGCACGGTGATTTTGCGCGTTGCGTTGCCGAACAGTGGACAGCCGTGTGGAGAAGCCGCCCGCAGCTGTGCACAAGGGTCTCTGACCTGTGGGTCGACGGTGGACAACAAAACCCACACCCTGTGGAGGAAGATCTTGTCCACAGCCTGTGGAGATCTTTTGTCCACGAATCCACAGGCGTCTGACCTGGTCTGATGGTCATTCAGCACCGGGCCCTGTGGACACAGTCTGGACAACTTGGCAGTCCCCAGGGTGTGGACGCAAGAAAGTCCGCACATCTGTGGAGAACACCCGTAACCAGGGGCTGGAATCGAACAACGCGTCCGGCCGCGCCGTCCCGCAGTAACGAAGAAGGGCGCCCCAGAAGCTTGTCCCGGGGCGCCCTTCGACGGCGTACAGAGGGGTCTGACAGCTGCTGTCAGCCGTTCTTGATGCGGTTGGTGAGCTCGGTGACCTGGTTGTAGATGGACCGCCGCTCGGCCATCAGCGCACGGATCTTGCGGTCCGCGTGCATGACCGTTGTGTGGTCGCGGCCGCCGAACTGCGCCCCGATCTTCGGCAGGGACAGGTCGGTGAGCTCACGGCACAGGTACATCGCGATCTGGCGTGCCGTCACCAGGACGCGGCTGCGCGACGATCCGCACAGGTCCTCCACCGTCAGGCCGAAGTAGTCGGCCGTCGCCGCCATGATCGCCGTCGCCGTGATGTCGGGGGCCGAGTCCTCGCCGCCGGGGATCAGGTCCTTGAGGACGATCTCCGTCAGACCGAGGTCCACCGGCTGCCGGTTCAGCGACGCGAACGCCGTGACCCGGATCAGCGCCCCCTCCAGCTCGCGGATGTTGCGCGAGATGCGGGACGCGATGAACTCGAGGACCTCCGGCGGAGCGTTCAGCTGCTCCTGCACCGCCTTCTTACGAAGGATGGCGATACGGGTCTCCAGCTCGGGCGGCTGGACGTCGGTGATCAGGCCCCACTCGAAGCGGTTGCGCAGCCGGTCCTCCAGGGTCACCAGCTGCTTGGGGGGCCGGTCACTGGAGAGCACGATCTGCTTGTTCGCGTTGTGGAGCGTGTTGAAGGTGTGGAAGAACTCCTCCTGCGTCGACTCCTTGTCCGCGAGGAACTGGATGTCGTCGACAAGAAGGATGTCCATCTCGCGGTACCGCTTGCGGAAGCTGTCGCCCTTGCCGTCACGGATCGAGTTGATGAACTCGTTGGTGAACTCCTCGGAGCTCACATAACGCACGCGCGTGCCCGGGTACAGACTGCGCGCGTAGTGCCCGATCGCGTGCAGCAGGTGGGTCTTGCCGAGCCCCGACTCCCCATAGATGAAGAGGGGGTTGTACGCCTTCGCCGGCGCCTCGGCAACGGCGACCGCTGCCGCGTGGGCGAAACGGTTCGAGGCACCGATGACGAAGGTGTCGAACAGGTACTTGGGGTTCAGCCGCGCGGTCGGCTCCCCGGGACCCGTCGCCGGCGCGGGCTGCGCGGCGAGCGGTCCGGGGGCGCCACTGGGGACACCGCGTCCGCGGCCACCGTCCTGCCCGGGACGGCCGCCCATCGGACCGTCGTTGAGGTCGCGGCGCTCGTGCCGGCCGTGCCGCCCCTGACGCTCGGACATCTGCTCGTACGACGACCGCTCGGACTGCTGCTCGTATCCGGAGCGCTCGACCTGCTGCTCGTAACCATTGCGGTCCGACTGCTGGTCGTATCCCGTCCGGTCCGGCTGCTGGTCGTAGGGCGACCGCTCCTGCTGCTCATAGGGAGAGCGTTCCTGCTGCTGTTCGTATGGGGAGCGCTCGGACTGCTGGTCGTAGGGGGAGCGTTCCTGCTGCCGGTAGTCGTGCTGCGGCTGCTGGGGCGGGTTCGCGTACGGGTCGCGCTCGGGGAAGCCGAGCCGCGGCTGCTGCCAGCTGTACTCGTCCTGCGACCGCGGCCAGGCGCCCGGCTCCGGACGCTGATAGTCCGGGTACGCGGGGCGGGCGGTCGGCAGCTGGTCGGCGCGGGCGCCCTGGGGCTGATCACCGCGGGGGCCCTGCGCGTGGTCGTCCGCCCGGCGGCCGTACGGGTCGTACGGCTCATGGGCCTGGTTCTGGCCCTGGCTCTGGCTCTGGGCCGGCGGCAGCTCGGGCTCTTCGTAGCGGTGCTGCGGTACGGGAGGTGCGGGAGGTGCGGACGGGACGGGCTGTTCACCGACGGAGTCGTCGACCGTGATCGCGATCCGGATCGGGCGGCCGCACTCGCGGCTCAGCGTCTCGGCCACGACCGGCGCGAGCCGTCCTTCCAGTACGCCCTTCGCGAACTCGTTCGGAACGGCGAGCAGCGCAGTGTCGGCGACCAGCGCGAGAGGCTGGCAGCGCCGGATCCAGTGTTCGTCCTTCGTCTCGACGCCCTGCCCACGGCCCTCCCCGAGGAGCTGCTCCAGAACTCGTGGCCACACTGCGGCAAGATCGGCAGGTACGTCAGCCACAGGGCACGCTCTCTCGCAGGTCCCACGAAGGTGTGGTTCTGGGACGGGTCGGAAGAAAATCGGGGTGGGGCGGTGAGAAGGGAACGAATCGGAGTTCAGCCACGGTAGTCAGGGCAACCGGTGCGGTTCAAGTTGTTGTCCACAGGCTGTGCACAGTGTCCCTCACCCGATGGCGGTTTGACCGGATGGCTCAGCCGCGCGTACCGTGACCAGGTCGAGTTGTCGATGGCTGCTGCCGCCTGCCTCCGATGGGCAAAGATCACGATCTGTGATTGTGAAGCGGTGCACTCGGTGCGTATACGCGAGCTTCTCGTGGGCGCACGGTGACAGCCAGGCGATGTCCCGCCACCACACAATCATTTCTGGAGCCCCCGAGTGAGCAAGCGCACCTTCCAGCCGAACAACCGTCGTCGCGCCAAGACCCACGGCTTCCGCCTGCGGATGCGCACCCGTGCCGGCCGCGCGATTCTCGCGAACCGCCGTGGCAAGGGTCGCGCCAGCCTGTCCGCCTGATCGCGTACAGGTCATGACGTGCTGCCTACCGAGAATCGGCTGAGGCGGCGCGAAGACTTCGCGACCGCGGTACGCCGAGGACGCCGGGCTGGCCGCCCGCTCCTCGTCGTCCATCTACGTAGCGGTGCAACGGACCCGCACGCGCCTGGGGAGAGCGTTCCCCCGACGCGTGCGGGTTTCGTCGTGAGCAAGGCAGTCGGTGGAGCTGTCGTACGTAACGCGGTGAAGCGCAGACTTCGCCACCTCATGCGCGACCGACTCGCACTGTTGTCCCCCGGTAGCCTGGTAGTCGTACGTGCGTTGCCCGGCGCGGGTGACGCCGACCATGCACAGCTGGCCCGAGACCTGGATGCCGCCCTTCAGCGGCTGCTGGGAGGGGGCGCGCGATGAAATACCCGCTGCTTGCTCTGATCAAGCTCTACCAGTGGACCATCAGCCCACTGCTGGGGCCTGTGTGCAAGTACTACCCGTCGTGTTCCCACTACGGCTTCACAGCGATCGACCGCCATGGTGCGATCAAGGGAACAGCTCTCACCGCCTGGCGCATCCTCCGGTGCAATCCGTGGTCGCTCGGCGGTGTCGATCACGTTCCGCCGCGCAAGCGTCCGCGGTGGCACGAAATGCTGCGTAACGCCTGGCGCGAACGCAAGGGCGGGCCTTCCGCCGCCGGCGCGCCTTCAGAGTGTGGCCACACCAGCCCCTCGAGCCCCGTCGCCGAGACCCCGTCCCATGCTCAAGGAGCCTGATTAGTGGACACGATTGCCGGTTTTTTCAGTTTCATCACGACACCCGTTTCGTGGGTCATCGTCCAGTTCCACTCGTTGTACGGGGCGATCTTCGGCCCGGACACGGGCTGGGCCTGGGGCCTGTCCATCGTGTCCCTGGTGATCCTGATCCGTATCTGCCTGATCCCGCTCTTTGTGAAGCAGATCAAGGCCACTCGGGCGATGCAGACGCTGCAGCCCGAGATGAAGAAGATCCAGGAGCGCTACAAGAACGACAAGCAGCGCCAGTCCGAAGAGATGATGAAGCTGTACAAGGAGACGGGTACCAACCCGCTCTCCTCGTGCCTTCCCATCCTGGCGCAGTCCCCGTTCTTCTTTGCCCTGTACCACGTGCTCAACGGCATCGCGACGGGCACCACGATCGGTGTCATCGACGACAACCTGCTGGCGAGCGCGCGTAAGGCGCACATCTTCGGCGCCCCGCTCGCGGCCAAGTTCACCGACTCCGCGGACAAGGTCGCCTCGCTCGGCGCCACGCTGACCGACGTCCGAGTCGTCACCGCGATCATGATCGTCCTGATGTCGGCGTCGCAGTTCTACACGCAGCGCCAGCTGATGACGAAGAACGTCGACATGACGGTCAAGACGCCGTTCATGCAGCAGCAGAAGATGCTGATGTACGTCTTCCCGGTCATGTTCGCCGTCTTCGGCATCAACTTCCCGGTCGGTGTTCTCGTCTACTGGCTGACCACCAACGTGTGGACCATGGGCCAGCAGATGTACGTCATCCGCCAGAACCCGACCCCGGGCAGCAAGGCCCAGGCAGCCCATCTGGAGCGCCTGCTCAAGCACGTCACGCACGCCGAGAAGACCCGCAACCGTCGGGAGCGCGGCATCGTGAAGGCGATCGTCGCCAAGGGCCGCGACCGCAACGAGTTCGAGCGCAAGTTCATCAACGGCCTGACCAAGGTGAACCTCGCCGCCCAGGCCGACGGAACGGTCATCAAGAGCGCGGCCGGCACTCTGACCGAGGACGAGGACGGGACTCAGACGACGGGCGGTACGCCGAAGCGGCAGCAGCCCAAGCGCCAGTCCAAGTCGCAGCGCCAGCACGGCACCGCTCAGGGCGGGGCCAAGGGCGAGTCCGACGCGCCGGAGCCCACGTCCCTCGAGAAGAAGGACGAGGCGGAAGACGCCAAGCCCGAGGCCAAGCCGGCCGGTGGCAAGCCCGCTTCCGGCACCCCTGCCCGCAGCAAAGCCAAGTCCGGACAGCGCAAGGGCCCGCAGCGGCCCAAGTCCCCGTCCAAGAAGTAAGAAGGAGTCCATCCCGTGACGGAAGGCACCACCTCCGCCGCTCCTGAGGGCAGCGACACCCTGACTCGCCTTGAGCAGGAAGGCGAGATCGCGGCGGACTACCTCGAGGGTCTGCTGGACATCGCCGACCTCGACGGCGACATCGACATGGACGTCGAGGCCGACCGCGCCGCCGTCTCGATCGTCAGCGACGCGTCCACCCGCGACCTGCAGAAGCTGGTCGGCCGCGACGGTGAGGTCCTCGAGGCCCTCCAGGAGCTGACCCGCCTGGCGGTCCACCGGGAGACCGGGGACCGCAGCCGCCTCATGCTGGACATCGCCGGTTACCGCGCGAAGAAGCGTGCGGAGCTCTCCGAGCTGGGCGCCAAGGCCGCGGCCGAGGTGAAGAGCAACGGCGAGCCGGTCAAGCTCGACCCGATGACGCCCTTCGAGCGCAAGGTCGTCCACGACGCGGTCAAGGCCGCCGGCCTGCGCAGTGAGTCCGAGGGCGAGGAGCCGCAGCGCTTCGTCGTCGTGCTCCCTGCCTGAGCGGTACGTCGCTCTACGGCCCCGTCTGTTCGCAGGCGGGGCCGATCTTTGTCAGCCTGATAGTCAGCCACCCAACGCGGTAGCGCGGTACGGAAGGACGGTCCACGTGACGGAGGCAGCAGAGCTTCCCCCGGCTCCTGAACAGGCCCGAGCGGTATTCGGCGAGCGTTACACGGACGCGGTCCGGTACGCGGAGCTGCTGGCCGACGCGGGGGTGCAGCGTGGTCTCATCGGTCCCCGGGAAGTGCCCCGGCTGTGGGAGCGGCACATCCTGAACTGCGCCGTGCTGTCCGAGGTCGTACCGGAGGGCGTCACCGTGTGCGACGTGGGCTCCGGCGCCGGGCTGCCCGGTATCCCGCTGGCCCTGGTCAGGCCCGACCTGAAGATCACGCTCCTGGAGCCGCTGCTGCGGCGCACGACTTTCCTCACCGAGGTCGTCGAGCTCCTCGGCCTCGATCATGTGACCGTGGTCCGCGGCCGCGCCGAGGAGGTTCTCGGCAAGCTGACTCCCGTCCATGTGGTGACGGCGCGCGCTGTCGCTCCGCTGGACCGCCTCGCGGCGTGGGGCGTTCCGCTGCTGCGGCCGTACGGCGAGATGCTCGCCCTCAAGGGGGACACCGCCGAGGAAGAGGTCAAGAGCGCGGGGACCGCCCTGAGCAAGCTCGGTGCGGTGGCCACCTCGGTGCTGCACGTTGGTGAGGGCGTGGTGGATCCCCTCTCGACCGTGGTGCGCGTCGAGGTCGGAGAGAGCCCCGGCGGTGTGCGGTTCGCGGCGAAGCGCGCCAAGGCGGCTCGCGTCGGGCGGGTCCGGCGTCGACGCTGACGTCGTACCTCGTCGTCGAGGCGTCTGCTGTGTTCTAGGCGACAGTTCGCTTCTTGCGGTGATGGCCGCTCGGGTCCTTGGGACCTGAGCGGCCATTGCTTTTTGGGTGATGCTTGTCTCGTGCGTCCCCTGACGTCTGGTGCCGGAGGTGTGTGTCTCCTGCAGGCGGCTCGTGTGCCGGTCGGCTCTGAGGGGCGAGGTTGACTGACTCCGAGGGCGTCAGTGGACTGGCGCTGGTCCGTCCGCTCTGATCCGGCCTGACGACGACTCGCACTCCGTGAAACCTGCCAAACGTATGTATGTCGGGGTGTCGCACGGGTGCCGACCGGGCTGCGGTGCATCGTGTTTCACGTGAAACGTCGCTCACTGCTGCATGGCATCATCAGTCGCGGTCGCGCCGCGGCTGCCCCCCGCGACCGTAGGCCTCTCGGATCCCTCGAATCGGGCACGGAGTTGTCCACAGAGGCCGTTTCCTCCACAGAAGACAGGGCCTCGCTGGTTCACGACCCCGAAAGCATGGGAGGCTCTGTTCATTGCGAGCCTGAAGTCGAGGAGAGTGAATCCTTGCGGTCCGACGCCAACATCGCGGGACCGATGACCGATCCGGTCCCCGGTCCCCGTACCGAGTCGGTGGGGGAGGATGTTTCACGTGAAACACCGCCTCCGATGGACGACACCCCTATCGGTCGTGCTGCCCAGCTGGCGGTAGAAGCTCTTGGTCGCGCAGGCGAGGGCCTGCCGCGACCTGAGCAGACCCGCGTCATGGTGGTTGCCAACCAGAAGGGCGGGGTCGGCAAGACCACCACAACGGTCAACCTTGCCGCTTCGCTGGCACTGCACGGTGCCCGCGTCCTGGTGATCGACCTGGATCCACAGGGCAACGCCTCCACGGCTCTGGGAATCGACCATCACGCCGAAGTGCCTTCGATCTACGACGTGTTGGTCGAGAGCAAGCCGCTCTCCGAGGTCGTACAGCCCGTGGTCGATGTGGAGGGCCTCTTCTGCGCCCCCGCCACCATCGACCTCGCCGGTGCGGAGATCGAGCTGGTCTCGCTGGTGGCCCGCGAGAGCAGACTGCAGCGCGCGATCCAGGCGTATGAGCAGCCCTTGGACTACATCCTCATCGACTGCCCTCCATCGCTCGGCCTGCTGACGGTCAACGCTCTGGTCGCCGGCGCCGAGGTGCTGATCCCGATCCAGTGCGAGTACTACGCGCTGGAGGGCCTGGGGCAGCTCCTGCGCAACGTGGATCTCGTGCGCGGGCACCTGAACCCGGATCTGCATGTGTCGACGATCCTGCTCACGATGTACGACGGCCGCACCCGGCTGGCGTCGCAGGTCGCCGACGAGGTCCGCAGCCACTTCGGCGAAGAGGTCCTGCGGACGAGCATCCCGCGCTCCGTGCGGATCTCCGAGGCCCCGAGCTATGGGCAGACCGTGCTCACCTACGATCCGGGGTCGAGCGGTGCGCTCTCCTATCTCGAGGCGGCGCGGGAGATGGCGCTGCGCGGGGTCGGTATCCGCTACGACGCTCAGCACGCCCATACGGGCACTCAACTTGACCAGCACAGCACGGTGGAGGGTATCCAGTGAGCGAGCGACGGAGGGGACTGGGCCGTGGCCTCGGCGCACTGATCCCAGCAGCCCCCACCCCTGACAAGACGGCACCGGCCAGCGCGATGGGAGGTGCCTCCGGCTCGCCTTCCGCCGGGCCCGTCCTGACGGCGGAGCGCGGTGTGGCGGCGGCGAAGGTTGCCTCCCTTCCGCAGCCCCAGGTTTCACATGAAACAGGGGACGCGTTCGGCGGCTCTGTGGAAGCTCCGGAGGCGTCGGCGGGAGCGTACTTCGCTGAGCTTCCGATTGACGCCATCACGCCCAACCCGCGGCAGCCGCGCGAGGTTTTCGACGAGGACGCCCTCGCCGAGCTCGTCACCTCGATCAAGGAAGTCGGGCTTCTCCAGCCCGTCGTCGTACGGCAACTGAGCTCGTCGCGCTTCGAGCTCATCATGGGCGAGCGTCGCTGGCGCGCCTGCCGCGAGGCCGGTCTGGAGCGCATTCCGGCGATCGTCCGGGCGACGGACGACGAGAAGCTTCTCCTCGACGCGCTCCTGGAGAACCTGCACCGCGCTCAGCTGAACCCGCTGGAAGAGGCAGCCGCCTATGACCAGTTGCTGAAGGACTTCAACTGCACGCACGACCAGCTGGCTGACCGGATCGGCCGTTCGCGGCCGCAGGTCTCCAACACGCTGCGGCTCCTGAAGCTCTCTCCGGCCGTTCAGCGCCGGGTGGCCGCGGGCGTGCTTTCGGCCGGGCATGCGCGTGCCCTGCTCTCCGTGGAGGACTCGGAGGAGCAGGACCGTCTCGCTCACCGGATCGTCGCCGAGGGGCTCTCGGTGCGGGCCGTCGAGGAGATCGTGACCCTGATGGGCTCACACCCGACGAGCACAGTGCGCGCCAAGGGGCCGCGGGCCGGGGCTCGTCTCTCGCCGGCGCTCAGCGACCTGGCCACGCGGCTCTCCGACCGGTTCGAGACGCGGGTGAAGGTCGACCTCGGGCAGAAGAAGGGCAAGATCGTCGTCGAGTTCGCCTCGATGGACGATCTCGAGCGCATCCTCGGTCAGCTCGCTCCGGGTGAGGGGCCCGTCCTCCAGCATGGAGCGACGGAGGACGAGGACCAGGCGAACGAGGTCTAGGGGAACGGGGGTTGGTCCCGTTCGACGTAAGTCTCAGGAGAGCAGGCCGTGTCCGGTGTGTACCGGAACACGGCCTGCTCTTTGCTTTCTGTCGGTATCGATGGAATCGCTTCGTGGATACGATGCGATGGGGAAGAGCGCACCCCTCAAAGTCACCTCATGCGGGAGGCGGGTCATGCAATCGGTGAGTCGTGCCGGGCTGATGACCGCGGGTCTCGGGCTGGGCGCGGTCGGCGGGTTCGTCGGCAGCCTGCTCAGGGAACGGAGCGCTCTGACAGCTGCCCGTGACGCGGCGGGCGAAGGAAGTGAGGATCTGCCTTCATGGGGCGTCGGCTCGTACCGCTCACACTGGACAACCTTCCGGACCTTCCCAAGCGTTGCCGGTCGTGTGTCTTCTGGGAGCTGGATCCGGTCAGCGGCCAAGCCGCGATAGAGGCAGGCACTCCGGAGCTGGAGAAGGAGGCCTGGATCTCGGCTGTCCTGCTGGAATGGGGTTCCTGCGGACGGGTCGTCTACGTGGACGATGTTCCGGTCGGCTTCGTGCTCTACGCGCCGCCGGCGTACGTCCCCCGCTCGACCGCTTTCCCCACAAGCCCGGTCTCCCCCGATGCCGTGCAGCTGATGACGGCGTGGATCATGCCCGGCTATCAAGGGCAGGGGCTCGGCAGGGTGATCGTGCAGACCGTCGCCAAGGATCTGCTGCGCAGGGGGTTCAGGGCGATCGAGGCGTTCGGCGATGCGCAGTGGAAGGAACCGGCCTGCATACTGCCCGCGGACCATCTGCTGGCCGTGGGCTTCAAGACCGTGCGTCCTCACCCCTCTTATCCGCGACTCCGCCTTGAGCTGCGTACGACGCTCTCGTGGAAGGAGGACGTCGAGCTCGCCCTGGACCGGCTCCTCGGAGCGGTGCAGAAGGAACCGGCGCTCCGCCCCCTGTGAGTCTCGATCCATCTATTGCGGCGGTCACGCAAACGGGCCAACCCGGTTGGGTTGGCCCGTTCGTGTTTCACGTGAAACATCGCCGCTCCGCCGTGGAGCCGCATCGCCGATCAGTTGGCGATGAAGTCCTCGAGGTCGCGCACGATGGCGGCCTTCGGCTTGGCGCCGACGATGGTCTTGGCGACCTCGCCGCCCTGGTAGACGTTCAGGGTCGGGATCGACATGACGCCGTACTTCGCGGCGATGGCCGGGTTCTCGTCGATGTTGAGCTTGACGACCTCGATCTTGTCGCCGTACTCGGCGGCGATCGCCTCCAGGGACGGCGCGATCTGGCGGCACGGACCGCACCAGGCGGCCCAGAAGTCCACCAGTACGGGCTTGTCGCTCTTGAGGACGTCCTCGTCGAAGGAAGCGTCGGTCACGTTCTTGAGGTTGCCGGCCACGGCGGGCTCCTTAGCTACTTTGGTGATGCGGTGGGGCGGGTGTGAGTTCTCAGACGGTGGCGGCCGCGGCGGACTCGCTGTCGGTGAGAGAGGCGAGGAAGCGCTCGGCGTCCAGGGCGGCGGAGCAGCCGGTGCCGGCCGCGGTGATCGCCTGGCGGTAGGTGTGGTCGACGACGTCACCGGCACCGAAGACACCGGTCAGGTTCGTCCGGGTCGAGGGGGCCTCGACCTTGAGGTAGCCCTCGTCGTCCAGCTCGAGCTGGCCCTTGAAGAGCTCGGTGCGCGGGTCGTGACCGATCGCGATGAACAGGCCGGTGACCGGGAGCTCGGAGGTCTCACCCGTCTTGACGTTGCGCAGCGTCAGGTGCGAGAGCTTCTGGTCGCCGTGGACCTCGGCGATCTCGCTGTCCCAGGCGAACTTGATCTTCGGGTCGGCGAAGGCGCGATCCTGCATGGCCTTGGAGGCACGCAGGCTGTCACGGCGGTGCACGATCGTCACGGACTTGGCGAACCGGGAGAGGAAGGTCGCCTCCTCCATCGCGGTGTCACCGCCGCCGATCACGGCGATGTCCTGGTCCTTGAAGAAGAAGCCGTCGCACGTCGCGCACCAGGAAACGCCGCGACCGGAGAGCGCGTCCTCGTTCGGCAGGCCGAGCTTGCGGTGCTGGGAGCCGGTCGTGACGATGACGGCCTTCGCGCGGTGCACGGTGCCCGCCGTGTCGGTGACGGTCTTGATCTCGCCCGTCAGATCGACGGAGATGACGTCGTCCGGGACGAGCTCGGCGCCGAAACGCTCGGCCTGGGCGCGCATGTTGTCCATGAGCTCGGGGCCCATGATGCCGTCCTGGAAGCCGGGGAAGTTCTCCACCTCGGTGGTGTTCATCAGGGCACCGCCCGCGGTGACAGCGCCCTCGAACACCAGCGGCTTCAGCGACGCGCGCGCGGTGTACAGGGCCGCCGTGTAGCCGGCGGGCCCGGAGCCGATGATGATCACGTTACGGACGTCGCTCACGGCTTGATTCCTCGTCTCTGCGGGACTGCTGCGTACTGCCGGGGGAGTCCGTCTCCGGACTCTCACCCCACCCAACGGATCCTACGGGGCGCGCATTCCCACCGTGTCCGGGAGCACACGCGAAGTGTGCCCCTGTGTGGAGTCAGCGCCGCGCGTAGGAGCGGGTCAGCAGCAGTTTGCCGGGAGCCGAGGACGGCTGCTTCACGCAGGTCGCGTCGATGACGTAGGCCGAGACCTGGGCAGGATCCGACTGGTGAGGCAGCACGACGAGGTAGGCGGCGGTGCCCTTGTAGTCTCCCCGCTCGATGGCGAGGGCGGGCGTCTCACGGCCGGTGCCCCGCTGTATGCAGTCCGGCACCACGATGGTCTTCCCTCGCATCGGGGAGTTCGACCGGGGGGTCTTCGGACCGGACTGCTCGATGTCGAGGGACGGCTTGGACGTCGACGAGTCGGAAGGTGCGGAGGATTTCTCCGTCAGAAGGCTCTGCACCTGGTTCTCGAGCTTGTTCTCGGTGAAGGAGAGTGCGGAGCTCGCCTGGCGGGGCGTGCCGCTCTCGGGAGCGCCGGTAGGCGTGCTGCCCCCGTTCTGCAGGAGGAGGACTCCCAGGCCGATCGCAGCTGCCGTGAAGACGGCCCCGAGCGCGGCGCCCCGACGGCGCCGGGTGCGCGTCCGGCTGCCCCGCCCTGGACCTGTCGTGGCACGGGGATGACCAGAAGGGCGGTCCGCGGGGGCGGTCGGCGAGTCGGCCAGCGTCGTCTCAGGCGTTGTTTCACGTGAAACAGGCGACGCGGACTGTGCTTCGGCTTCCGGTTCGGCCTCGTGCTCGGTGTAGTCCGGTGCCTTCGTGTCGAGTAGTGCCTCCGCGGCGAGTGCGGCGTCGATGCGGCCCGCGATGTCGGCAGGCATGTGCGGCGGGCCGGGAAGCGTGCCGAGCGTGTCACGGATCTCTTCCAGGGAGGCGTAGACGTCGGCGCACAGCTCGCAGCCGTTCAGGTGCTCCCGTACCTCCTCTGTGCGGGAAGAGGAGAGGAGGCCCTCGGTGAGTTCGGAGATCTCGGCGATCTCGGGGTGCTCGGCCGTGTCGGTCGTGGATGTCACGCTCGCCCACCTCCGCCCTTCACGGCAGCTGAATCATCTGGTCCTGCCCCGTCCCGGGGCCCTGCTGCCGGTGGGACGGATGTCCCCTGCGTCCGGTTCCTTCCGGGCGCTTCCGGGAGCGGGTTCTTGTCACTCTCGCTCTCGCCGTTGTCGGTCCGCAGATGGGTGACCAACGGCAGGAGTCTGGCTCTGCCGCGCGCGCAGCGGCTTTTGACCGTGCCGGTGGGAACGCCGAGAACGCGGGCCGCCTCGGCCACCGGGTAGCCCTGCATGTCGACCAGGACGAGAGCGGCCCGCTGGTCGACGGGAAGAGTGCCCAGCGCTTCGAAGAGCTCGCGATGGAGGTCATTGCGTTCAGCGGGAGCGGCCGCGGACTCGTGAGGTTCGAGGAGCTGGTCCAGGCGCTCCGTGTCCTCGACCGGAGAGGTCTTCCGCGACGCGGCCTTGCGGGCCCGGTCGAGGCAGGCGTTCACGGTGATGCGGTGCAGCCAGGTCGTGACGGCGGACTGCCCTCGGAAGGTGTGCGCCGCCCGGTAGGCGGAGACCAGGGCGTCCTGGACGGCGTCGGCGGCTTCCTCCCGGTCTCCCAGGGTGCGCAGGGCCACGGCCCAGAGCCGGTCACGATGGCGGCGCACGAGTTCGCCGAAGGCGTCCTTGTCACCCGCGACATGGCGGGTGAGGAGGTCCTGATCGCTTACTTCGCCGTAGGCGGCGTCGTCCACTTTCGAACCCCCTCCCCCAGGTGAGCCTTCAGCCGGTGAACTTCACGTCGGTGAGAGCCTGCTTGTAACCCGCTCCGTAGTAACCGTCGGATCCGGACTTCGGCACGGCCGTCATCCACAGGAGCACGTACCGCGTCTTCACCGGCTTGTCGGCCTCGATCTTCGAGGTGGTGCCCGTAGTGGTGTCCGTACCGATGCTCTTCATGGAGTCGATCGATGTCGTGGGCGACAGCGAATCGGTCGCGTACAGGGAGACCGTCGTGTGGTCGCCGCCGTACTGAAGAGCTATCGACGCGGCCGATACGTCCTTGGCCGAGCCGAGGTCGTAGACGATACCGACGCCGGGCTTGTACGGCGCCAGCTTCGGACCGTCGTTGTAGGTCTTGGTACGCCAGAACGTCTTGCTGTCGCCGTCGTAGGTCTTCGCCACGTCACCCGGGGCCTGTGCCTCGCCCTTGGCGACGTACTCCCTGGCGTCCTCGATGGTCATCGGCTTCGTCGGCTTGTGCTCGTCGCCCTTGTCGTCGCCGTCGGTGTTGTGCGACGTGTTGGCGTCGCCCGACGTGCCGCGGTCCATCAGGGCTTCCGCGAGCTGCCAGCTACCGAGGCCGAGGGCCACGATGAGCAATGCCGACACGGCCCACTTGAGCGCCTTGCCCGTCCGGCTCTGCAGCGGCGGCGGAGGCGCGGCCGGCATGGGCTGGGCCACGCCGGGACGCGGGGCCGGACGGCCGTAGGTGCCCTGCTGGTAGGTCGTCCGCTGGTACTCCGCCGGGGCTGTGAAAACGGGCTCCGGGGGCCGGATGCGGGGCATCTCGCCGACGGCCTTCACGAGGTCCTCGGTCGTGGTGCACGGCGGATCCTGCCGCGACGCTGTTGCCCCCTCGTTGACGAGGGCACGCATGGCCAGCTCGGACAGCCCGCGGTGCACTCCGGCCCGCACCTGGTCGGGCGCGATGAGGCCGATGTCCTTGGGCAGACCGGACAGGCCGTACGCGTCGTCCTCGTAGGGCCAGCGCTGCGTCAGGGCGGCGTACAGGAGGGCACCGATCGCCTCGGTGTCCGTGCGCTGCGGTGTCTCCGAGGTGATGCCGCGCAGGGCAGCGTTGACGGCGAGGCCGCGGATGCGCCACTGGCCGGTCGAGGTGCGCAGCACCGCGCTCGGGGTGAGCCGCAGATGCGCGAGGCCCTCGCGGTGCGCGGCGGCCATCGCCTGGGAGGCCTGGTTCACGAGCTGGTACGCCTCGTGCACCTCGAGGGGGCCCGAGGCGAGCAGCGCGGTCAGCTCCGTGGCATCGGGCAGCCACTCGTGCACCACGTAAACAAGGTCGTTCTCCTCGACCGCGTCCAGGACCTGGACGAATCGAGGGTCACCCAGAAGCGCCGATGAGCGGGCCGCCGCGAGAACGGACCGTGCCCGCGGGTGGTCCGCGGGGAGCAGGTGCACCCCGACAGCCCGGCGGAGCTTCTCATCCACCGCGCGCCAGCTGCTGAATCCGTCCAGTCGGGTGACGCACTCCTCCAGGCGATAGCGTCTGGCGAGTTTGTGACCGCTGTGCAGCTCGGGGGCAGTGGACGAGCCGGGGCTCGTCGACCCGTCGGTGTCCTCCGCGTCCTCGTTCGCTGCCGTGTCCCGCTCCCGGGTCTGGGCCACCCCGTCGGCCGTGGTCTGCTCCGCTTTCGCGGTCAGTGGCTCGTCACCACTGTTGTCTGCCACGTCGACGGCAGCCGTACTCCGTTCCGCCACCGTCGTTCCTGCCTCCCCATCCGTTGCGCGCTCTGCGACGCCAAAGCCAATTGTGCCCACAGTCCGGCGATAAGCACGACACGCGGCAGCCCGCGATGGTTGTGCGGCCCGCCGGTCCGCTAGCGGCCGAGGCGCCCGCGGACCATTCCGACCATCGAGTTGAGCTCTTCGATCCGCATGCGCCGGGCAGCGACGTAGAAGACGCCCAGCAGCACGGCCCCGCCCACGACCAGCGCCGCGAGCGAACCCCCCGCGCCGCTGCCGAGTGCTCCGGTGATCAGGAAACCGACCACGCCACCGGCGACCGCCCCCGGGATCGCGGCCATGCCGAGGCGGGCATACGTACGGATGACCTGAGAGCCGTCCAGGTCGCCGCCGAGACGCTTGCGCAGGCGCTGCCAGGCGACGCCCACACCGATCGCGTACGCGAGACCGTACGAGGCGGCCATGCCGACCACGGCCCACTGCGCGGGCAGCAGGAGGTAGGCGATCCCCGAGGCTGCCGCGTTGACGGCGGCCACGATGACCGTGTTGTAGAAGGGCGTCCGGGTGTCCTCGTACGCATAGAAGCCGCGCAGCACGACGTACTGCACGGAGTACGGGATCAGGCCGAGGCCGAACGCCATGAGGATGTAGCCCATGGAGCGGGCGCCGTCGGCGCCGCTGGACCCGAAGAGCAAGGTGCACATCGGGACGCCGAGGGCGACGAACATGAAGGCGACCGGGACGATCGCGACCGCAGAGGTACGCAGGCCCTGCGAGATGTCGTCGCGGACCGCTCCGGGGTCGCCGTCGTGGGCCGCGCGCGAGATGCGCGGCAGCATCGCCGCCATGACGGAGACGGTGATGATCGCCTGCGGCATGCCCCAGATCAGCTGGGCGTTCGAGTAGCCCATGATGCCCGCGCCGGGCAGGTCGGACGCCTTGCCCGCGGCGGTGGCGAGCTGGGTGACGACGAGGACGCCCGCCTGGTTGGCGAGGACGAACAGCACGGTCCACTTGGCGAGCTTGACCGCCTTGCCGAGGCCGTGGCCCTTCCAGTCGAACCGCAGCCGGAACCGGAAGCCGGTCTCGCGCAGGTACGGGATCATCGCCAGCGCCTGCACCGTCAGACCGAGCAGGGTGCCGATGCCGAGCAGCCGGACCCCGTCTGCGGGGATCGTGTCGACGTGCAGCTGAGAGTCTGCCGCCGTGCCGTAGACGTAGATGAACATGCCGAACGTGAAGATCATGACGATGTTGTTCAGGACCGGGGTCCACATCATCGCGCCGAACTTCCCGCGGGCGTTCAGGATCTGGCCCATGACCACGTGCACGCCCATGAAGAAGATCGTGGGCAGGCAGTAGCGGGCGAAGGTGACGGCGACGTTGTTCGCGTCCGGACTGTTGGCGATGGAGGTCGACATCAGCCGGATCAGGAGCGGCGACGCGAAGACCGCCGCGGCGACGATCACGCCGAGCGCGACCATGACGAGCGTGAGCAGCCGGTTGGCATAGGCCTCGCCACCGTCCTCGTCCTCCTTCATGGACCGCACGAGCTGCGGCACGAACACCGAGTTGAGGCCGCCGCCGACGGTCAGGATGTAGATCATCGTCGGCAGGGTGTACGCCACCGTCCACGCGTCACCGAGCGTCGCGGAGCCGAGGGCCGCAGTGATGACCACGGTGCGTACGAAACCGGTGAGGCGTGAGACCAGGGTGCCCGCCGCCATGACGGCACTCGACTTCAGGAGGCTCGACGCGCGGCCCCCCTTCGCCGGGGCGGGGGCAGGTGCGGGCGTGTCGCCCTGGACGGGAGGCTGCGCCGGTCCGGCGGTGGGCGCCGGAACGCCGGGGGCATCGGCCGGCGGACGGCCGCCGCCGTTGCTCTGCTGGTCGCGGAAGAGATGCGCGAAGGCGTCGGGCTCGTGCTGCTCCTCGCTCGCCTGCGTCATCAGATCGTCGACGCCCAGGAACTGCGTGGTCCTGGCGTCGTCGCCGTAGGGAAGGAGCCGCGACGGGCCTTCCGGCTCGGGAGCAGGCGTCTGGGCCCACACGCGGGGGTCCGGGGGGTACTGAGCCGCGGGAGGCGGGTCGTAGAGCGGCTGAGGGGCCTCATAGGTGCCCGGAGGCGGCGGAGGGTGCGCGGCGCGGTCGTAGAGCGCCTCCGTCACCGGATCCTGGGCGGTGAGGTCCTGGGCCCGGTACGGATCCTGGTCGTAGGCGTCCTGGAAGTACGCGTCCTGCGGATACGCGTCCGGTGCGGGGTGGGACGGCGGGACCTGGCCGGGCGCTCCCTGATGACCAGGGGGCGGGCCCCCGGCCGAGGCTGAGCCGCCCGGGTCCTGGCCACGGTCACCGTCGTACGGCGCGTTCATGGTTACCCCACCTCATAGTCCCCGGGCCCACGGCCACGACATCGCTCAACGGTCCACTCTCTCACCCGTGCCGGACGGGTCCGTGCTTTCCGGAGCGGTGTCCGGTGTCGGGTCACTCGGCTGCTCGGGGTCGCCTTCCCCGGGCTCGGAGCCCGACTCCCCGTTCGTACCGTCGTCAGGCCCTTCCTCGGCGCGTTGCGCGGCGGCGCGCTTGCGCTGCGTGTACATGCGGAACCCGGCGAGGACGAGGAGCAGAACGCCGCCGGCCATGACGAGCATCACGGTAGGCGTGATCTCTGTGACGTTCACGTCGAACCGGACCTCAGGGCCGTAGGGCTGGCCGTCCTCCGTGTACAGCTGGGCGAAGACCGGGACCCTGCCGTTGGCGTTGGAGGTGGTCGTGAACTTCACCGACTGGCTGTGCCCGCCGGCGACCTTCACCGGCTGCTCGTTGTACGGTCCGTCGCCGATCTTGAGGCGGGTGCCGTTCGTTGACGTGAGGCGCAGGTGGAGGTGTTCGACGCCCTGCACCAGGTTGTTCTGGACCGTCACCGGGATCGTCGCGCTGCGCCCGGAGAGCTTCGCCTCGGACTTGTCGATGAGCCTGACCTGCTTGGTGAGCGCCGAGAGGTAATCGGCGACGCCGTCGCGGTACGCCCGCGCCTCGGCGGGGCGGCCCCGCCAGGACGTGGACATCTGGCGGTCCATCGCCCGTCCGAACGGCGTCACCACGCGGGACGGGTCGGAGAGGATCACCTGGAAATTGGTGAGCTTGGTCTGGGTGTCCTGGATCGCCTGGAAGGCCGACTGGGGCAGTTCCTGCTTGCGCAGGTACGAGGGGTAGGACCGGGAGGAGGGGACCCGGGTCGTCGCTTCGGGGTCGGGCTTCGCCTTCGCGGCGGCGGCCAGGTCCTCGGACTCCGACCAGCTGCTGCCCTGCTCGGCCTTGAGCGCCTGAGCCATGGACTGCGCCTGGCTGGCGGACGGCATGCGCTGCGGCGCGACCACGATGTTGCGCTCGTTGTCCGGCTCTTGAAGGTTGATCGTCAGACTCTGCGCGAGGAACTGCTGCACGGCGAGCGTCGAGTTCTCGGCCTTCGTCATATCGCCCTGGAAGGCCTCCGACAGCCGTGCGTCGGTCACCACGGCCGTCGTGCCGCTGCCGATGGGTCGGGCCGCCGACGGCGTGTACGGCAGGCTGTTCCGCTCCTGGAGGCTGTCGCTGCGAGCGATCACCGTGTCGGCGCCGGCGGACGTCGCGACCCTGACGATGCTCGGGTCGATCGCGCCGTCGGCGGGCCAGGCGTAGCTCGTGTCCGGCTTGACGTGCAGGACCGTCTCCACGGTCTTGGCGGCCACATCGGTGGCGTCCTTGAGGTGCCCGAGGGAACCGGTCACCTTCGTGCCGTTGTGGGCCAGCGACGCGAGATCCGGGTCGGCGAAGGGGAGGGCGACGACCTTCTGGTCGGCGACGGCGTTCTTCAGGTCGTTCAGCCACTGCTTGGCGACCGCCTGGTTCTTGCCGTTGATCTCGGTGCCGTTCGGCTCTTTGATCTTGTACGGCCGCGTCATGGCGTCGACCGAGGCCAGGAGGTCGGGGTCGACCACCCAGGTCACGTCGAGGGCGGTACCCAAGGACAGCATCTGCTGGAGGCGCCCGCCCGGAGCGATCTCCTTGGCGAGGCTGTCGTCGTGGAAGATGCGCGTCTGCTGCTCGTCGGATCCCGTCTCCGCCGTGAGGTGGGTCTGGGAGATGAGCGGCCACAGGAACGTCGTCTTCGTCTTCGTCTCCGAGGCCTCGGGCTGCCAGGGGAGGAAGGTCCGCTGGATGCCCAGCGTCTGCTGGTACGGCTGCGTCGCCGTCTGGCCGGTCAGCGCGACACCGAGTTGGTAGACGCCGTCGGCGCCGAGACCCATCTCCTTGACGGGGACGGAGAGGCTGAAGCCCTGCGTCGCGCCGGGGTCCAGCTTGGAGATCTTCTTGGCGTACTTGCCGCCGATCTCCCTGCCGTCCGGCACTCCCCCCGCCGCGTGCCGGGAGGCGTTGTCGATCGAGGCCCGCCCACCGAGGGCAGACCCGAGGCGGAGCGCCACGTGGGCGTTCGAGACGGTCTGCTTGCCGTCGTTCGTGAGCGTGCCGGTGACGGTGACCGTGTCGCCGTCCACCGGTGCGCTCGGAGTGAGCGAGTTCACGGCGACATCGACGGTGCTCGTGCCGATCGCGTCGGCCGCAGGCGCCTGCGGGGAGGCATATCCGGGGGAGCCGCCGAACAGGGTCAGGGCGGCCAGCAGAGGCGCTCCGGCGAGCAACGCCCCCGCGCGCCGCCACCTTCGACGGGCAGGTGAGGGAGTCATCCCTTGGAAGTCTGCCGCCTCGGCCACGCGCTCGCCCGTCCCTCGTCGTCGTCAGTGGTCGTCGGATAGTCCACGCATGGTAACGAGGTGCGCTGTGGCGAAGTGCCGCGGACTGCTCCACATGATCGGAAGACAGGGTAGGGGGCATCCGGCAGGCCTCGCGCACACCCAGGGAAAACGGGGCGGAACCCGGGGCTCGGGCCACGTACCCTTTTCTGTTGTGCCGAACGCCAATGAAGACAATCCCAGTGCCCTGAGCCAGGTGCAGCGCCGCGCGGTGAGCGAGCTGCTGCGGGTGGCCCCTGTCGCCGACGACCTCGCCCGTCGATTCCGGGAGGCGGGGTTCTCCCTCGCCCTGGTCGGCGGCTCGGTCAGGGATGCGCTCCTCGGCCGGCTCGGCAACGATCTGGACTTCACCACGGACGCGCGTCCCGAAGATGTGCTCAAGATCGTCAGGCCCTGGGCGGATGCCGTGTGGGAGGTCGGGATCGCCTTCGGGACGGTCGGCTGCCAGAAGGACGGCTACCAGATCGAGGTCACCACATACCGCTCCGAGGCGTACGACAGGACCTCCCGCAAGCCAGAGGTCTCGTACGGCGACTCCATCGAGGAAGACCTCGTGCGTCGCGACTTCACCGTGAACGCGATGGCCGTGGCCCTGCCGGAGAAGGAGTTCATCGACCCGCACGGCGGGCTCGACGACCTTGCCGAGCGCGTGCTGCGTACGCCCGGAACCCCCGAGGAGTCCTTCTCCGACGATCCGCTGCGGATGATGCGGGCCGCACGGTTCGCCGCGCAGCTGGACTTCGAGGTGGCCTCCGAGGTCGTCAAGGCCATGAAGGACATGGCCGACCGCATCGACATCGTCTCCGCGGAGCGGGTGCGGGACGAGCTGAACAAGCTGATCCTCTCCGCACACCCGCGCGAGGGCCTCACTCTCCTCGTGGACACGGGCCTCGCCGCCCATGTCCTGCCCGAGCTGCCCGAGCTGCGCCTTGAGCGGGACGAGCATCACCGGCACAAGGACGTCTACGACCACACCCTGATCGTCCTCGAGCAGGCGATGGCGCTGGAGTCGGACGGTCCGGATCTCGTGCTCCGTCTCGCGGCGCTGCTGCACGACATCGGCAAGCCGAAGACGCGGCGCTTCGAGGGCGACGGCCGGGTCTCCTTCCACCACCACGAGGTGGTGGGCGCCAAGATGACGAAGAAGCGCATGACGGCGCTGAAGTACTCCAACGAGCTCGTGAAGGATGTCTCGCGACTGGTCGAGCTGCACCTGCGCTTCCACGGATACGGCACCGGCGAGTGGACGGACTCCGCCGTCCGCCGCTACGTCCGTGACGCGGGTCCGCTGCTGGACCGCCTGCACAAGCTGACCCGCTCCGACTGCACGACGCGCAACAAGCGGAAGGCGAACGCGCTGGCGCGCGCGTACGACGGCCTGGAAGAGCGCATCGCGCGGCTCAAGGAGCAGGAGGAGCTGGACTCGATCCGCCCCGACCTCGACGGCAATCAGATCCAGGAGATCCTGGGCATCAAGCCGGGGCCGGCGATCGGGCAGGCGTACAAGTTCCTGCTGGAACTGCGGCTCGAGAACGGGCCGATGGAGCATGACGCGGCGGTGGCGGCGCTCAAGGAATGGTGGGCGACACAGCAGAACGCCGAGTGAGTGAACCGGGTCGATGTTTCACGTGAAACATCGACCGGTGCGGACATGCGAAGGGCGCTGTTTCACGTGAAACAGCGCCCTTCGGCGTGGTGATGCGAGGACTTACTTGGTTTCCTTCAGGCAGAGCACCACGTCGTGGCTGCCACCGCTCTGGTAGTAGGAGACCTCGGTGCCCTTGACCGAGTTGCACTTGTCGACGTCGCTGGTGCCGTCGAACTTCTCGATGACCTTGTACTCGGAGTCGCTCGAGGAGCAGTCGACGTCCTTCAGGTCCGGAGCGGACGTCGTGCCGTTGTTGTGCAGGCAACTGCCGACCGCGGTGGTCTCGGCGTCGCTCTGGCCGAGGTACCACTTCACGCCGTAGAGCGCGATGGCGACCACGATCAGCGCGACGATGCGCAGGGCCTTCTTCTTACCGCTGCCCGACGGGCGCCCGGGCGGGATGGGCGTACCCGGGGCGTGCGGCGGGTACGGCTGCTGAGGAACCCCGGGCTGGCCGGCGGCCGGAGCGTACGGACCGCCCTGCGGCGGGCCAGAGGGCTGCTGGCCCTGGGCGAACGGATTCTGGCCCTGCGGCGGCGGAGTGGTCACTTTGGGGGTCCCCCTCGAACTTAGGCGCGATGGCGCGGATAAGACGCCCGTAAGTTATCCGTACCGACTGACAACTCTGAAGTCGGGAGGGGCTCTGTGTCATTGATGTGACACTTACTGGGTGTCGAACCGGGCCATAGCGCCAGCAATCGCCGCGTAGATCAGGGCCACGGTGAGCACCAGCGGGACCGACTGTCCGTCAGGAGGCAGTATCAGCGCGGCCACTGCGGCCGCGCCGACGAACGCGACGTTGAACAGCACGTCGTAAACGGAGAAGATCCGGCCACGGAAGCCGTCGTTCACCGAGGACTGCACGACCGTGTCGGTGGCGATCTTCGCGCCCTGGGTCGTCAGGCCCAGGACGAAGGCGGCGGCCATCATGGGGGCCGGCGCGAACGGGAGCCCGAGGGCGGGTTCGAGGACGGCTGCCGCCCCCGCGCAGACGGTGATCCACCCGGAGGGGCCCAGCCGCCCCGCGGCCCAGGGCGTGACCACGGCGGCGGCGAAGAATCCCGCCCCCGAGATCGCCACGGCGACACCCAGCAGGGCCAGTCCGTCGGACTCCGTGGACGACCAGGAGTAGCGGCAGAGCATGAGGACCATGACCGTCAATGCCCCGTAGCAGAACCGCATCAGCGTTATGGCGGCCAGGGCGCGGGCGGCCCGGGGGCGGGCGGTCAGATGGCGCACGCCCGAGACCAGCCCCTGCGCCGTACCGCTGAGCGCTGCCCGCAAGCCTGGCCGCACCAACTCCGGGTCCGGACCGAGGAGTTCCGCGGACATGGGCAGGGAGGCGAGTGCCGCGCACAGGTAGAGGGCCGCCCCGACGAGCACCACGAGGGCGTCGGAGTCCGAGATGAGCAGCCGCACGGCGAAGGCGAGTCCGCCGCCCAGCGTGGCGGCGAGGGTGCCAGCCGTCGGCGAGAGGGAGTTCGCCATCACCAGGCGCTCGGCGTCGACCAGGCGTGGCATGGCGGCGGAGAGCCCGGAGAGGATGAACCGGTTGACGGCGGTGACGCACAGGGCGGAGGCGTAGAAGAGCCAGTCCGGCGCATTGCTGAGCATCAGGACGGCCGTCAAGGATGCCAGGACGGTCCGCAGGAGGTTGCCGTAGAGGAAGACCTGGCGGCGGCGCCAGCGGTCGAGGAGGACGCCCGCGAACGGGCCCACGACCGAGTACGGGAGAAGTAGCACGGCCATGGCCGAGGCGATGGCGCCGGCCGAGGTCTGTTTCTCCGGCGAGAACACCACATAGGTGGCCAGTGCGACCTGGTAGACGCCGTCCGCGCCCTGCGAGAGCAGCCGCAGCGCCAACAGGCGCCGGAAGTCTCTCAAGCGCAGGAGTACCCGCAGGTCACGGACGACAGCCATGGGGCACAGCCTCACATACGGGAAAGGTCCCCGGGTGCACGCCAGGTGCATCCGGGGACCTCAACAGCCCACAAGGAGAGGCGCGTTACCGCTGGTGCGCGCCGCACTGTGTGTGGTTAGCGCTCGACCTCGCCCTTGATGAACTTCTCGACGTTCGCGTAGGCCTCGTCGTCGAAGTACTGAACCGGCGGGGACTTCATGAAGTACGAGGACGCGGAGAGGATCGGGCCGCCGATGCCGCGGTCCTTGGCGATCTTCGCGGCGCGCAGGGCGTCGATGATGACACCCGCGGAGTTCGGGGAGTCCCAGACCTCGAGCTTGTACTCCAGGTTCAGCGGAACGTCACCGAAGGCGCGGCCCTCGAGGCGGACGTAGGCCCACTTGCGGTCGTCGAGCCACTGGACGTAGTCCGACGGGCCGATGTGGACGTTCTTCTCGCCCAGCTCGCGGTCGGGGATCTGCGAGGTGACGGCCTGCGTCTTCGAGATCTTCTTGGACTCCAGGCGCTCGCGCTCGAGCATGTTCTTGAAGTCCATGTTGCCGCCGACGTTCAGCTGCATGGTGCGCTCGAGACGGACACCGCGGTCCTCGAACAGCTTCGCCATGACGCGGTGCGTGATGGTGGCGCCGACCTGGGACTTGATGTCGTCACCGACGATCGGCACGCCCGCCTCGGTGAACTTGTCCGCCCACTCCTTGGTGCCGGCGATGAAGACCGGAAGGGCGTTGACGAAGGCGACCTTGGCGTCGATGGCGCACTGCGCGTAGAACTTCGCGGCGTCCTCGGAACCGACGGGCAGGTAGCAGATCAGAACGTCGACCTGCTTGTCCTTGAGGACCTGGACGATGTCGACCGGGGCCTCGGCGGACTCCTCGATGGTCTGGCGGTAGTACTTGCCCAGGCCGTCGTGGGTGTGGCCGCGCTGGACGGTCACGCCCGTGTTCGGCACGTCGCAGATCTTGATGGTGTTGTTCTCGCTGGCACCGATGGCGTCGGAGAGGTCGAGGCCGACCTTCTTCGCGTCGACGTCGAAGGCGGCGACGAACTCGACGTCACCGACGTGGTAGTCGCCGAACTGGACGTGCATCAGTCCCGGGACCTTGGTGTCCGGGTCGGCGTCCTTGTAGTACTCGACGCCCTGGACCAGCGAGGCGGCGCAGTTGCCCACGCCGACGATGGCTACGCGAACCGAACCCATTCCGGTTGCTCCCTGTGTGTATCGGTGAAACCCCGAGTGGGCCTCACGTGGCGGTGTCGTCGGACGGATCCGGCCGGGTGCTGTCCCGGTGCCGGGGCAGGCCGCCCGTCTCTCCAGATGTGTCCTGCTGAGCTGCGTCGGAGGGGTCGGATCGCCGCTGATCCCGCCCCGCCCGCTCGCTCTCGATGAGCTCGTTCAGCCAGCGCACTTCGCGCTCCACGGATTCCATTCCGTGCCGCTGGAGCTCAAGGGTGTAGTCGTCAAGGCGTTCCCGGGTGCGGGCGAAGGAGATGCGCATCTTTTCGAGGCGCTCCTCGAGACGGCTGCGACGGCCTTCGAGCACGCGCATGCGTACGTCACGCGAGGTCTGCCCGAAGAAGGCGAACCGCGCAGCGAAGTGCTCGTCCTCGTATGCGTCCGGGCCGGTCTGCGAGAGCAGCTCCTCGAAGTGCTCCTTACCTTCCGCCGTCAACCGGTAGACGATCTTGGCGCGACGCCCTGCGAGGGGTGCGGCGAGGGCGTCCTCGGGTGTGCTCCCCGGTTCCTCGATCAACCAGCCGCTTGCGACCAGCGTCTTGAGACAGGGGTAGAGGGACCCGTAGCTGAAGGCGCGGAAGACCCCCAGCGATGTATTGAGCCGTTTCCGCAGCTCGTAGCCGTGCATCGGGGACTCGCGGAGCAGCCCGAGGACGGCGAACTCGAGGATGCCGGAACGTCGGCTCATCGTCGCCTCCTCCTCTGCCGCGATCGGTGTCACGACCTCTTACGGACTCTTTATGCCGAGCTGATGTATCGACTCGATACATCACGACGATAGAACGGCCCCGTGGATGCGACAAGAGGGATCACGGTGAACGGCGTCACATCACCGATTCATACCAAGCGAGTTGCCTGATTTGGGGTGAACTTCCGCCCTAGGTGGGTTTTGACGGTGCGTAGTCTGTCCGCCATGCAGACCGCCGGGAACCAAGTGACGCCTGTGGGCGTCGTTGTCCCCGGTGCATTTGCGGGTGAGTGCCAGAACGGGCGCATCCGTATTTCGGGGGGACCGGAAACCAGCCGCCGTTTCCAGGCGCGTGTCACAGCGCCTGCCCGAGGAGTAGTCGTTCGATGAGCGAGCACCGTCGCAAACCGCCGCAGCCACAGGGCGGCGGACGTGCCGCGGCCCGTCGCGGCCCGTCCGGCGCATCGCCGGGCCGTCGCGCGGCACCGCGTGACGCCACCGGATCACCTTCTGATGCATATGGCACACCGGGGTCCACAGGATCGTCCGGCTCCACGGGCGACGACCGCCCGTACGGAGGCCGGGCGGAAGCGCGCCGAGCCGCGCAGCGCAGCGCCGGAGGGAGCCGCAGGAAGGCACCCGACGGCGGCGGTGGCCGCGGAGGCGGCGGCCGGCGCGGCGGAGGCGGCCCCGAGGGATCGGGCGGGCCGGGGCGCGGCAGGGGCCGCGGACCCTCACGGCCGCCACAGAAGAAGAGGTTCATCGACTACCCGCGCTCCGGCAAGTACGGGGTGCGCCGCTGGCTGCCGTCCTGGCGCCTGGTGATGGGTCTGTTCGTCGGCCTCTGCGGCAGCCTCATGGCCGCGGCGGGCATCGGGTACGCCCTGGTGGACGTCCCGAAAACGGCGGACACGGCCAAGGCCCAGAACAACGTCTACTACTGGGCCAACGGCAAGCAGATGGTCGCGACCGGTGGTGAGACGAACCGGCAGATCATCAAGTACGAAGAGATCCCCGAGGCCATGCGGTACGCCGTCATGTCCGCCGAGAACAAGACGTTCGAGACGGACAAGGGCGTCGACCCCATGGGCATCGCCCGCGCGTTCGTCAACATGGCCAAGGGCGGCGCGACGCAGGGCGGCTCGACCATCACCCAGCAGTACGTGAAGAACGCGATGCTCGACGACCAGTCGCAGACGATCTCGCGCAAGGTCAAAGAGCTGTTCGTCTCCATAAAGGTGGGCCGTACGGAGCCCAAGGAGAAGGTGATGGCCGGCTACCTGAACACCGCGTACTACGGACGCGGTGCCTACGGGATTCAGGCGGCCGCCCGGACGTACTTCGATGAGAAAGCGTCGGAGCTCGACCCGAGCCAGTGCGCCTTCCTGGCAGCTGTGCTCAAGGGCGCCACGTACTACGACCCCGCCGGTGCGCCGGAGATCGACCCGGTCCAGGCGACGCCCCAGAAGAACAAGATCCGGGCCGCGAAGCGCTGGAGCTGGATCCTCGACGAAGAGGTCAAGGACGGGCACCTGAGCGCCGCGAAGCGACGCGATTACGGCGAGTTCCCCCATCTGCAGAACCCGCGGTCCAACGCCCAGCTGGGCGGCCAGGTCGGCTACCTCGTGGACCTCGCCAAGGCCTACGTCATCAACAACAGCCACGGCAAGATCACCGCCCTCGACCTGCAGAAGGGCGGCTACGAGATCCACACCACCTTCGACGAGAAGAAGGTGGACAAGCTCGAAGCGGCCGTGAAGAAGGTGCGCAAGGAGAACATCAGCGAGAAGCTCCGCCCGAAGACGGACAAGTACGTCCAGTTCGGCGGCGCCTCGGTGAACCCCACGAGCGGCGCGATCGAGGCCATCTACGGCGGTGAGGACGCGACAACGCACTACACGAACAACGCCGACCAGACCGGTGCGCAGGTCGGCTCGACCTTCAAGCCGTTCGTGCTGGCTGCCGCGATGAGGGACGGGGTTCGCGACCCCAAGGGGGGCGAGGAGCAAGGTGGCGACACGCGCACCCCGGTCTCCCCGAAGAGCCTCTACAGCGGCAAGAACGAGCTGAAGATCAAGAAGTACGACGGCCAGGTCTGGACGGACAAGGACGGCAAGGAGTGGCTCCAGAAAAACGACGGCCACCAGTCCTACAACCCGCCGACCTACCAGATCGACCTTCGTGAGGCGATGCGGGAGTCCGTCAACTCCGCCTATGTCCAGCTGGGCATGGACGTGGGTCTGGACAAGGTCAAGCAGGCCGCAAGCGACGCGGGCATCAAGGACACCAGCTTCGCGAGCGCCAACTACCCCTCCTTCTCCCTGGGCACCTCCGACCCGAGCGCGATCCGTATGGCCGGCGCCTACGGCACCTTCGCGGCCAGCGGGCAGCGGAACGATCCGTACTCCGTGTCGTCGGTCGACCGTGGAGGCGAGCCGGTCTACCGGCACGAGAAGGCACCGGTCAGGGCCTTCCAGCCGGCGGTCGCCAACAACGTCACCGACGTCCTGAGGACCGTCGTCGACAAGGGAACGGGCACCAACGCGAAGCTGCCCGACCGCCAGGTCGCGGGCAAGACCGGTACGACCGACGGCAACAAGTCCGCCTGGTTCGTGGGGTACACCCCGCAGCTTTCGACGGCCATCACGATGTACCGGATGGACGACGACGAGAACAGCAAGAAGCGCGAGTTCTTGGAGATGTACGGCACGGGTAACCAGGAGAAGATCCACGGTGCCTCGTTCCCGTCCGAGATCTGGCACGACTACATGATGGAGGCCCTCAAGGGAGTGAAGCCGATGGCGTTCCCCACTCCCGAGCCCATCGGTGAGATCGTCGGCGCCACTCCGAGCCCGAGCATCACTCCCTCGGCGACTCCTTCTCCCTCGGATTCGGCAACGGTGAAACCGTCGCCCAGCCAGTCCTCCCCTGGCCCGTCGCCATCGACCAGCGAGTCCTGCAGCAGCTGGTCGTGGAACTGCAACAACAACGGCGGAACGTCGAACGGTGGCACCGGTGGGACACCCACGGGCGGCACCGACGGTGGCGTGACCAGCTCGCCGACGGACACGGGGGGCGGCGGCAACGGCGGCAGCAACGGAAACGGCAACGGAGGGCTCTTCGGAGGGCCGGCGGGCTAGCCGGAGCTGATCTCACGCCGCCTGTTTCACGTGAAACGCTGCGTGTTCCACGTGAAACAGCGCGTGATCCGCGCCAAGTGAGGGCCGCCGCACCCATCAGGTGCGGCGGCCCTCGCCCCGTTCTCAGGCGCGTACGGCAGGATGTGCGGCATGCCCAGTGCAGAGACGACGCGCACGCATGTGCAACAGCCGGACCCGGTACGGCCGACCAAGGAGGACGAGGTCGCCGCAGCGGGGAGCGAGCTGATCGGCGGCCCCATCGGACGATGGGCGCTGCTCGGGAGCTCCTGGTGGACCCCTGTACGCGTCATCGCGCTGGTGATGATCGGCATGTTCGCGCTGGGCATGGTGCAGAAGCTGCCCTGCTACGACGGCGCGTGGTTCTTCGGTGCCAGTTCGCAGTACACGCACGCCTGCTACTCGGACATCCCGCACCTCTACCAGGGGCGGGGCTTCGCCGACGGCCTGGTGCCGTACTTCGACAAGCTGCCCGGCGACATGGACTACCTCGAGTACCCGGTGCTGACCGGTGTGTTCATGGAGGTCGCGTCCTGGCTGACCCTGGGCGGCGGTTCCATCCAGCACCTGGAGAAGGTGTACTGGATGGTCAACGCCGGGATGCTGATGATCTGCGCGGTGGTGATCGCCATCTGCGTGACTCGCACCCACCGGCGACGCCCCTGGGACGGCCTCCTGGTCGCCCTGGCGCCCGCGTTCGCGCTGACCTCCACCATCAACTGGGATCTGCTCGCCGTGGCCCTCACAGCGGCCGCGATGCTGATGTGGTCGCGGGGCCGGTCCGTCGCCTTCGGTGTCCTGCTGGGCCTGGCCACGGCCGCGAAGTTCTATCCGTTCCTGGTGCTCGGCCCGCTGCTGTTGCTCTGCTGGCGCGCCGGACGCTGGCGCGACTTCGGGAAGGCCCTGGCCGGCTCGGTGGGCGCGTGGCTCGTCGTGAACCTGCCGGTGATGCTGCTCGCCCCCGAGGGCTGGTCGAAGTTCTACCGCTTCAGCCAGGAGCGCGGCGTCGACTTCGGGTCCATCTGGCTCATCATCCAGCAGCGGTGGGGCGCGCAGATCAGCCCTGACGACGCCAACACCTACGCGATGGTGCTGATGGTCCTGGCCTGTCTGGGCATCACCGCGCTCGCCCTGACGGCGCCACGCCGGCCCCGCCTCGCGCAGCTCGCCTTCCTGGTCATTGCCGCCTTCATCCTCACCAACAAGGTCTACTCGCCGCAGTACGTCCTGTGGCTGATCCCCTTCGCGGCCCTCGCCCGGCCGCGCTGGCGGGATCTGCTGATCTGGCAGGCGTGCGAGGTCGCGTACTTCCTAGGGATCTGGATGTACCTCGCGTACACCACGAGCGGCGACAAGCACCGGGGACTGCCCGCGGACGGCTACCACCTCGTCATCCTCATCCACCTGCTGGGCACGCTCTATCTGTGCGCGGTGATCGTGCGCGACATCCTGATGCCGGAACGGGACGTGGTCAGACGCTCCGGGGACGACGACCCGTCGGGCGGTGTCCTGGACGGAGCGCCCGACGTGTTCGTGCTCGGATACGCCGCCCACCCCCCACGGCACGCGGTGCACAACGAAGAGCGGCCACAAGTGAGTTGGGGCTGGGGCAAGGACGAAGAGCGTTCGCTCTGAGCGAACGCATGAGAAGGGCCGGACACCGTGATAGTGTCCGGCCCTTCCGTTTGTCCGTAGGACTCGGGGTGTACCAAGCCTCGGTCAGCGGTCGAGGATCCGGTCGAACTGCGTGGTGGTGTGCCGCAGATGGGCCACCAGTTCCTCGCCCACCCGGGGCTCGGGGGCATCGGACGGCACGAAGAGGATCGAGACCTGCATGTGCGGGGGCTCCGCGAACCAGCGCTGCTTGCCGCCCCAGACGAACGGCGACAGGTTCCGGTTGACGGTCGCGAGGCCCGCGCGGGCGACGCCCTTGGCGCGCGGCATGACGCCGTGCAGCGCCTTGGGAGCCTCCAGGCCCACGCCGTGCGACGTACCGCCGGCGACGACCACGAGCCAGCCGTCCGAGGCGACCTTCTGCTGGCGGTAACCGAAGCGGTCACCCTTGGCGACGCGGGTCACGTCCAGGATCGCGCCGCGGTACTCGGTGGCGTCGTGGTCGCCCAGCCAGAGCCTGGTGCCGATGCGCGCCCGGAACCGGGTCTGTGGGAACTGCTGCTGAAGGCGGGCGAGTTCCTGGGCCTTGAGGTGGCTGACGAACATCGTGTGCAGCGGCAGTCTGGCCGCGCGCAGTCGGTCCATCCAGCCGATGACCTCCTCGACGGCGTCGGAGCCGTCGGTGCGGTCCAGGGGCAGGTGGATCGCGAAGCCCTCGAGCCGGACGTCCTCTATGGCGCTGTGGAGCTGGGGCAGTTCCTGCTCGCTCACGCCGTGCCGCTTCATCGAGGACATCACCTCGACGACGACACGAGCGCCGACGAGGCCGTGCACGCCGTCGACGGAGGAGACGGAGCGGATCACACGGTCGGGCAGCGGCACGGGCTCCTCGCCCCGCCGGAACGGGGTCAGGACCAGCAGGTCACCGCTGAACCAGTCCTTGATCCGGGCGGCTTCGTAGGTCGTGCCGACGGCGAGGACGTCCGAGCCGAAGCGGGTGGCCTCGTCCGCGAGCCGTTCATGGCCGAAGCCGTAGCCGTTGCCCTTGCAGACGGGGACTATCCCCGGAAACTGCTCGAGCACGTGCTTGTGGTGTGCCCGCCAGCGCGCGGTGTCGACGTAGAGCGTGAGCGCCATGGCCGGTCCCGGAACCTTTCTCGTGGCTGCGGTGTATCAGAGGTATGAAGGAGCTTTGGAGCTACGTGAATTGTGCAGGGTCCGCCCGGGCCGTGTGGGCCGGGAGGGGCTCAGCGCCGCGACATGTAGATGTCGAGGGCCTTGTGCAGCAGCTTGTTGAGCGGGAAGTCCCACTCGCCGAGGTACTCGGCAGCCTGCCCACCGGTGCCCACCTTGAACTGGATCAGACCGAAGAGGTGGTCCGATTCGTCGAGCGAGTCGCTGATGCCGCGCAGGTCGTAGACCGTCGCGCCGAGCGCGTAGGCGTCGCGGAGCATCCGCCACTGCATCGCGTTCGAGGGCCTGACCTCACGGCCGATGTTGTCGGAGGCTCCGTAGGAGTACCAGACGTGCCCCCCGACCACCAGCATCGTCGCCGCCGACAGGTTCACCCCGTTGTGGCGGGCGAAGTACAGCCGCATGCGGTTGGGGTCCTCACTGTTGAGGGCCGTCCACATGCGCTGGAAGTACGACAGCGGGCGCGGCCGGAAGTGGTCGCGCACAGCCGTGATCTCGTAGAGACGCTGCCACTCGGCGAGGTCCTGGTAGCCGCCCTGGACGACCTCGACGCCGGCCTTCTCGGCCTTCTTGATGTTGCGGCGCCACAGCTGGTTGAAGGCCTTGTGCACGTCCTCGAGGGAGCGGTTGGCCAGCGGTACCTGGAAGACGTAGCGGGGCTGTACGTCGCCGAAGCCGGCGCCGCCGTCCTCGCCCTGCTGCCAGCCCATGCGGCGCAGCTTGTCGGCGACCTCGAAGGCGCGCGGCTCGATGAAGTCGGCCTCGATGTCGCGCAGGCGCTTGACGTCCGGGTCCTGGATGCCCTTCTTGATCGACGTGGCCTCCCAGCGCCGGATGATCACCGGCGGGCCCATCTTCACGGAGAAGGCGCCCTGCTGCTTGAGGTGCGCCAGCATCGGACGCATCCAGTCGTCGAGGTTCGGAGCGAACCAGTTGATGACCGGGCCCTCGGGGAGATAGGCGAGATAGCGCTTGATCTTGGGCAGCTGCCGGTACAGGACCAGGCCCGCGCCGACCATCTCGCCGTTCCGCTCGTCGAACCATCCCAGGCTCTCGGAGCGCCACTCCGCCTTCACATCGGCCCATGCCGGGACCTGCATGTGGCTAGCCGAGGGCAGGCTCTGGATGTATGCCAGATGCTGCTCTCGGCTGATGGTCCTCAGGGTCAGGCTCATTCGGGGCGCTCCTCGGGCTGGTGTGTCCCCATGGGTACAAGGGCTCCGGCTCTCGCGCCGAAGCCTACTGCGCCCTGGGAGCGCCCCGACTGGGCCTATGGGAGCTTCATGGGCCGTCAGCCGATGACACCGCCGAACAGACCTCCATGGGCCATGCCGATGAAGAGGCCGATCGCCGAGGCGCCGAGGCCCAGGATGAGACCGAAGCGCTCGCGCGTCGTCACCGAGATGAACTGGCCGTATGCGGCAGTCAGGACGCCGATCAGCCCCGCCCAGGAGCTGAGCAGGTGGAGGCTGCTGAAGAGCGAAGAGATGATGGCGATCGCCCCGAGGACCATCGCCAACGTGACCAGCGAGTCCTGGAGGGGATGGGGCTTCCCGTCCGTGGCGAGGAGAGATGTCGCGGTGTTGGGTCGCATTGCCTGTGCCATGTGGCACCTCCTGCGGAAGGCGGCGCATCGTAGCGCCATACACACCCGATGCGTACAGATTGTGCCCTCCCGCGGTCGGATTTCAACCGGAAGCCGTGGTGCGGGTAGTCTGTACCGTCTGCACCGGTGTCTGCTCACGCCCTGACCAGGGATCCCCGCCAGCGGGGCCCGATTGTCAGTGGTCGCCGATACCGTTGCTACGCATCACGACCCTCCTGCCACGGAACGACCGTGGCCGCTGAGTCCAAAGGAGGTGGGTTCCACATGCGTCACTACGAAGTGATGGTCATCCTCGACCCCGATCTCGAGGAGCGCGCTGTCTCCCCGCTGATCGAGAACTTCCTCTCCGTTGTCCGCGAGGCCAACGGAAAGGTTGAGAAGGTCGACACCTGGGGCCGTCGTCGTCTCTCGTACGAGATCAAGAAGAAGCCCGAGGGCATCTACTCGGTCATCGACCTGCAGGCCGAGCCTGCGGTCGTCAAGGAGCTCGACCGCCAGATGAACCTGAACGAGTCGGTCCTCCGGACCAAGGTCCTCCGTCCCGAAACCCACTGAGCTTCCTAGCTCAGCGGCACTCGGGTTTCGAGTAGCAGCAAGCAGCCAGCAGCAAACCCGCCGAGAGGTTCCCCCATGGCAGGCGAGACCGTCATCACGGTCGTCGGCAATCTTGTCGACGACCCCGAGCTGCGCTTCACCCCTTCCGGTGCGGCGGTCGCGAAGTTCCGTGTCGCGTCCACTCCCCGCACCTTCGACCGTCAGACGAACGAGTGGAAGGACGGCGAGAGCCTGTTCCTGACCTGCTCGGTCTGGCGTCAGGCGGCGGAGAACGTCGCGGAGTCGCTCCAGCGAGGCATGCGCGTCATCGTGCAGGGCCGGCTGAAGCAGCGGTCCTACGAGGACCGTGAGGGCGTCAAGCGCACGGTCTACGAGCTGGACGTCGAGGAAGTCGGCGCCAGCCTGAAGAACGCCACGGCCAAGGTCACCAAGACCACCGGTCGCGGTGGCCAGGGCGGATACGGCGGCGGTGGCGGCGGCCAGCAGGGCGGCGGCAACTGGGGCGGTGGCTCCGGTGGCGGTCAGCAGCAGGGCGGCGGCGGTGCTTCCGCCGACGACCCCTGGGCGACCGGTGCGCCGGCCGGCGGCGGCCAGCAGGGCGGCGGAGGCGGCTGGGGCGGAAGCTCCGGCGGGTCCTCCTCCGGCGGCGGCTACTCGGACGAGCCCCCCTTCTAGGCCTCAGGGCCAAGGGGTGGGCCGTACCCACACTTCTTGATCACACAGGAGAAACACCATGGCGAAGCCGCCTGTGCGCAAGCCTAAGAAGAAGGTCTGCGCTTTCTGCAAGGACAAGGTCACGTACGTGGACTACAAGGACACGAACATGCTGCGGAAGTTCATTTCCGACCGCGGCAAGATCCGTGCCCGCCGCGTGACCGGCAACTGCACGCAGCACCAGCGTGACGTCGCCACGGCCGTGAAGAACAGCCGTGAGATGGCGCTGCTGCCCTACACGTCCACCGCGCGATAAGGAAGGGTGACCGAACAATGAAGATCATCCTTACCCACGAGGTCTCTGGCCTCGGCACCGCCGGCGACGTCGTCGACGTCAAGGACGGGTACGCCCGCAACTACCTGGTCCCGCGTGGTTTCGCGATCCGCTGGACCAAGGGTGGCGAGCAGGACGTGGCGCAGATCCGCCGCGCCCGCAAGATCCACGAGATCGCGACCATCGAGCAGGCCAACGAGATCAAGGCCCGCCTCGAGGGTGTCAAGGTCCGTCTGGCCGTCCGCTCCGGCGACGCCGGTCGTCTCTTCGGTTCCGTCACCCAGGCTGACGTCGCTTCGGCGATCGAGACCGCTGGTGGCCCGAAGGTCGACAAGCGCCGCGTCGAGCTGGGCTCGCCGATCAAGACGCTGGGCGCCCACGAGGCGACCGTGCGTCTGCACCCCGAGGTTGCCGCCAAGGTCGCCGTCGAGGTCGTCTCCGCCTAAGCACTGCGCTCGGCAGAGCTGAAGCAAACGTTGGGCCGCACCCCTCGGGGTGCGGCCCAACGTGATTCACGGTCACCGTTTCACGTGAAACGGGTCAGCGCGTGGCGCCCGTGACGATCCAACGGCCCGAGCGCGAACGCAGCCACAGGGTCACCATCCGCACGGTCATCATCAAAGTCATCGCGCCCCACAGCGCGGTGAGCCCTCCGCCGAAGACCGGCACCAGCAGGGCGACCGGCGTGAAGACCGCCAGGGTCGCGAGCATCGCCCAGGCGAGATACGGACCGTCTCCCGCTCCCATCAGGACCCCGTCGAGAACGAAGACGATGCCGCAGATGGGCTGGGACAGCGCGACCATCAGGAGAGCGGGCAGTGCCACGCTCTGCACCACCTGATCATTCGTGAACAGTGGAATGAAGAGCGGTCGGGAGACGATCACCAGGAGTCCGAGGGCGACTCCCGCGGCGATGCCCCACTGCACCATGCGGCGGCAGGCATCGCGTGCGCCCTGGGCGTCGTTCGCTCCGAGGTAGCGCCCGATGATGGCCTGGCCCGCGATGGCGATGGCGTCGAGCGCGAAGGCCAGCAGGCTCCACAGGGAGATGATGATCTGGTGCGCGGCGATGTCCGCGTCGCCGAGCCGGGCCGCAACAGCGGTGGCGATCATGAGGATGGCGCGCAGCGAGAGGGTGCGGACAAGCAGCGGCGCGCCTGCCTGGGCGCAGGCTCGTATCCCGGCGGCGTCGGGACGCAGGGAAGCGCCGTGACGACGGGCCCCGCGTACGACGACGAAAAGATAGACGGCGGCCATGGCGACCTGGGCGATGACGGTACCCCAGGCTGAGCCTGCGATGCCCAGGCCGGCGCCGTAGACGAGCCCCGCGTTGAGCGCGCCGTTGGCGACGAAGCCTCCGACCGCGACATAGAGCGGGGTCTTGGTGTCCTGGAGGCCACGCAGGACTCCTGTCGCAGCGAGGACGACGAGCATCGCGGGGATGCCGAGCGAGGAGATCCGCAGATAGGTGATCGCGTAGGGCGCCGCGGTGTGCGAGGCACCGAACAGCTCGACGAGCGCGGGAGCGGTGGGAAGGACAATGGCGATGACCGCGGCACCGAGCAGGAGCGCGAGCCAGATCCCGTCCATGCCCTGACGGATCGCGGACTGCAGATCTCCGGCGCCGACGCGGCGGGCCACCGCGGCCGTGGTCGCGTAGGCGAGAAAGACGAAGACGCTGACGGCGGTCATCAGGAGGGACGAGGCGACAGCGAGACCGGCCAGCTGGGCGGTGCCCAGATGGCCGACGATGGCGCTGTCGGCCATCACGAAAAGAGGCTCGGCGACGAGCGCGCCGAAGGCGGGGACGGCCAGCGCGACGATCTCGCGGTCATGCCGACGCCGGGCGGCCTTGGTCGCCGCGGGAGCCTGTGTCATGAGCACCAATGTAATCTTCCACAGGTAAGAGATGCAACCGCATTTGAGTCCTTACTTCCGTGCCTCTCGGGCGTGGCGTCACGCACCGTTTACAGCGATCTTGGGCCGACCGGGAAAGTATTTTTCCTGCACAGCCGGTGGACGGGAAAGTCGCAGGTCAGGCACGTTTCTGCGCGCTTCCTGAGGGCTTGTTCACAGGGCTGTCCACCGGGTCGTGCACAGGTTTTGCGGAGTTCTCCACAGCGAGAGGCCCTTCATCCACACCGCCTGTGGATAACCAGATTGGCTGAAGGTGCCGAGGGGCCTACCGTGGTGCGGCGCCCGCCACGATTTCAGGCCTCGGAAACGTCATGAACCGACGCGTCAGAACCGGAGTCGGGTCCCCATATTTGTCAGTGTCGTGCCGTAAGAAAGAGGGCACGGCGAGGTCCGCCCGGCGGACTGGAGGAGGTGGCCCGGTGAGTATCTCCGAGCCTTTGGACGACCCCTGGGCCGACAGCGGTCCCAGTGACCGTCTGCCTGCCTCCCGCCAGCGTGGCAGTGGCGGGCGGGTGCGCGAGGAGCAGCACGACCGCGGTGGCGACGGCGGCTGGGACGACGGAGCTCCGTCCTTCGAGCGGGTACCGCCCCAGGACCTCGATGCCGAGCAATCGGTCCTCGGTGGCATGCTCCTGTCGAAGGACGCGATCGCCGACGTCGTCGAGGTGATCAAGGGCCACGACTTCTACCGCCCCGCGCACGAAACGATCTTCACCGCGGTTCTCGACCTGTATGCGAAGGGCGAGCCGGCCGACCCGATCACGGTCGCGGCCGAGCTCACCAAGCGTGGCGAGATCACCAAGGTCGGTGGCGCATCGTATCTGCACACCCTCGTCCAGACGGTTCCGACGGCGGCGAACGCCGAGTACTACGCCGAGATCGTCCACGAGCGTGCGGTCCTGCGTCGGCTCGTCGAAGCGGGCACGCGCATCACGCAGATGGGATACGCGGCCGACGGCGACGTCGACGAGATCGTGAACAGTGCGCAGGCCGAGATCTACGCGGTCACCGAGCAGCGCACCAGCGAGGACTACCTCCCGCTCGGCGACATCATGGAGGGCGCGCTCGACGAGATCGAGGCGATCGGCTCCCGCAGCGGCGAGATGACCGGTGTGCCCACCGGGTTCACCGACTTCGACTCCCTGACGAACGGCCTGCACCCCGGCCAGATGATCGTCATCGCCGCCCGACCCGCCATGGGTAAGTCCACGCTGGCGCTCGACTTCGCCCGGGCCGCCTCGATCAAGCACAACCTGCCCAGCGTCATCTTCTCCCTGGAAATGGGCCGGAACGAGATCGCGATGCGTCTGCTGTCCGCGGAGGCGCGGGTCGCGCTGCACCACATGCGCTCCGGCACCATGACGGACGAGGACTGGACCCGGCTCGCGCGCCGGATGCCCGAGGTCTCGGCGGCACCGCTCTACATCGACGACTCGCCGAACCTGTCGATGATGGAGATCCGTGCGAAGTGCCGTCGCCTCAAGCAGCGCAATGACATCAAGCTCGTGATCATCGACTATCTGCAGCTGATGCAGGCCGGTGGTTCGAAGCGCTCCGAGAGCCGTCAGCAGGAGGTCTCGGACATGTCGCGAAACCTGAAGCTGCTCGCCAAGGAGCTGGAAGTGCCGGTCATCGCGCTCTCCCAGCTGAACCGTGGCCCCGAGCAGCGCACGGACAAGAAGCCGATGGTGTCCGACCTGCGTGAATCCGGCTCGATCGAGCAGGACGCGGACATGGTGATCCTGCTGCACCGCGAGGACGCCTACGAGAAGGAGTCACCCCGCGCAGGCGAGGCGGACATCATCGTGGGCAAGCACCGTAACGGTCCGACGGCAACGATCACGGTCGCCTTCCAGGGTCACTACTCGCGCTTCGTGGACATGGCGCAGACCTGATCCCGTACGACCTGCTCCCGCACGACCGCAACCGCACGGCATGGACGTGCGACCTGGAAGTGTCGGCCTAAAAGCGGTCGACGGCTGGCGGCCGGCGGGGTGGACTTGGGGCATGACGACATCCCCTGAAGAGCTGCTGCCCACGACGCGCCGAGCCCTCTTGCACCACATTGCCACCGCTCAGGCGGAAGGCCGTTCCCCTTCGCTGGTGGCCGCGGTCGTTCGCGACGGTGAGCTGGTGTGGAGCGGTGGGCGTACCTGTGTGGACGGGCATGCTCCGGACGAGCACGTGCAGTACCGGATCGGCTCGATCACCAAGACGTTCACGGCCGTGCTGGTGCTGAGGCTGCGGGATGAGGGTGTGCTCGACCTCGGGGACCCGTTGGAGAAGCATCTGCCGGGCACCGGCGCCGGCCAGGTCACCATCGCCGAACTTCTGGCGCACACCAGTGGGTTGGCGGCCGAGACTCCTGGTCCTTGGTGGGAGCGTTCGTCGTGCTCGCTGCGTCCTGAGCTCGCCGATGTGCTGGGCGAGAAGCCGTTCAGGCATCCGGTCGGTAAGCAGCATCACTACTCCAACCCCGGCTACACGTTGCTGGGTTCGCTGGTCGAGGCGTTGCGCGGTGCTCCGTGGGAGGACGTCCTGCGTCGCGAGGTCCTGGAGCCGCTCGGTCTGGACCGGACGAGCGGGCAGCCGCAGGCCCCGCATGCCGGTGGCTGGGCCGTGCATCCCTGGGCCGATGTGATGATGCCGGAGCCCGCGGAGGATCTGGGTCTGATGGCCCCTGCTGGGCAACTCTGGTCGACGGCAGCGGACTTGGGTCGGTTCGCCGTGTTCCTGATGGAGGGCGACGACCGGGTTCTGAGTGCACAGTCCGTACGCGAGATGCGCACGCCCGCCGCGCCCACGCTGTCGGGGGACTGGGACTCCTCGTACGGCCTCGGTCTTCAGCTGGTACGGAGGAATGGCCGTGTGCTGGCCGGGCACGGTGGTTCGCTGCCCGGGTTTGTGGCGGGGCTGTGGCTGAGCGAGGAGGACGGTCTGGCCGCGGTCACGCTCGCCAACTGCACGTCGGGCGTGCCCGCGTCGACGGTCAGCACGGACCTTCTCCGTATCGTCGCCGAGGCCGAGCCGCGCATCCCCGAGCCGTGGCGGCCCCTGCCGGACGTCGATGCGACGGTGCTGGAGCTCGCCGGGCCCTGGTACTGGGGTACGCAGAGCACGGTGCTGCGGCTGACGGCCGACGGAGGAGTCTCGCTCGGACCGCTGACGGGCGGGGCGCGGGACTCGCGATTCCGCCCGAACGGCGACGGCACCTGGACCGGGCTGGACGGCTACTACGCGGGGGAACTCTTGCGTGTCGAGCGCCGGTCCGACGGGTCGGTGAGCCATCTCGATCTCGGATCGTTCGTCTTCACGCGTGAGCCGTACGAGAAGGGGGCGCCGGTTCCCGGCGGCGTGGACCAGGAGGGCTGGCGAGGTCTTCCTCGGACCTAGCCGGTCTGGTTTCCAGTCAGGATCGCTCCTGTCCGGTCTAGTTTCCGGTCTGGATGGTGAAGGGGCCGGGGGGGGGGGTGGGTGTAGGGGAAAAACACACCCACCCCCCCCCCCCCCGGGGGGGATGAGTGGAGTGTAAGACA
>NZ_JBSHLM010000003.1:519030-703851 GCF_053644375.1 Streptomyces sp. NPDC055400
TTGTCGCTTTAGCATGTATAGTTGTTGTTGTTTTTTTTTGTGTTTTTTGTGGGTGTGGGGGGGGGGGTTTTTTTTTCTTCACGTGAAACAGACGACCGCCCGGCCCCTCGGCGTTGTCAGAGCTGGAGCTTGAAGCCCACATGTGAGGCCTCGAAACCAAGTCGCTCGTAGAAGCGATGGGCGTCGGTCCGGGTGGCGTCGGAGGTCAGCTGCACCAACTGGCAGTTCTGACGGCGGGATTCATCCACGGCCCACTCGATGAGCAACGTGCCGAGCCCGCTGCCACGCTCGTCCGCGTGGATGCGGACGCCCTCGATGATCGAGCGCGTGGAGCCCTTCCGGGAGAGCCCGGGGATGACGGTGAGCTGAAGGGTGCCGACAGTGCGCCCCTCGCGCACGGCGACGGCCAGGTGCTGGTTGGGGTCCCCGGCGATGCGCGCGTGCGCCTCCAGGTAGGGCGTGAGGTCGTCCGGGGACTCGCGGCGGGCACCCAGGGGGTCGTCCGCCAGCATCTCCACGATGGCCGGGATGTCGGCGGCCACGGCAGGCCGTATCTCAAGATCTCCCATGGCCGCAGCTTATGCGGACATGGTGTCGTCAGTCCTGGACCGCCCGGCGCCGGGCGGACCCCGGCCTTTCGAGGTGACTCTCAGGCGGGGACGCGTACGGCTTCCACCGCGCGGACCAGCGGGGCGAGTTCGGGGTTCCTGGCCGCCTCGTCGAGTGCCTCGCGCAGGGCGGTGTCATTGGTGGGCCGCGCGTCGGCGAGCAGAGCCAGTCCCGCCTCGCTCACGTCCGTGTAGATGCCGCGACGGTCGGTGGGGCAGAGGTAGCGGGCGAGCAGACCGCGGTCCTCCAGACGCGTCACCAGGCGCGTGGTGGCGCTCTGGCTGAGGACAACGGCGTCCGCGACCTGCTTCATCTGCAGGTGACCGCCTTCACCGTCGTGCTGGCGGCTGAGGACATCGAGCAGTGAGTACTCCCGCACGCTCAGGTCGTGCTTGGCCTGCAGAGCGCGCTCGATGTGGGTTTCGATCCTCCCGTGGAGCAGGGAGAGGGCGCACCAGCCCTGGGCCAGGGCGGTGAGTGCGGGGTCTGTGGCGGTCATGGCTCTAGTTCCTCCGTCCCGAAGCGGCTGAACCCAGGATAGTCCACGCGTGAAATTGTCCGCGCTTGCAAGTAGTGCGCGTCTGCAAGTATTGTGAACGCACGCAAAGCGCACCTGCAACAGTCTGGGAAGGTGAACCCTATGCCTCTCGCGCTTCTGGCTCTCGCGATCGGGGCCTTCGGGATCGGAACCACGGAATTCGTGATCATGGGGCTGCTCCCCGAGGTCGCGGGTGACTTCGGCGTCTCCATCCCCACGGCCGGATTTCTGGTCACCGGCTACGCCCTCGGCGTCATGTTCGGTGCCCCCCTCATGACGATTCTGGGCACCCGCATCTCGCGCAAGCGGATGCTGCTGCTCTTGATGGGCCTGTTCATCCTGGGCAACGTGCTCTCCGCGGTGGCACCCGTCTTCCTCGTCATGGTGATCGGCCGCGTGGTCGCCTCACTCGCACACGGCGCCTTCTTCGGAATCGGCGCGGTCGTCGCGGCCGAGCTGGTCGCCCCCGAGAAGAAGGCCGGAGCCATCGCCATGATGTTCACCGGCCTGACCGTCGCCAACGTCGTCGGCGTACCCCTGGGCACGCTCGTCGGCCAGAGCGTCGGCTGGCGCGTCACCTTCGTGGCCGTCGCGGCGCTCGGAGTCGTCGGGCTGCTCGGCATCGCCAAGCTCGTCCCTGACATGCCCAAGGCCGAAGGAGTCCACCTGCGGCACGAACTCGCCGCCTTCAAGAACGTCCAGGTCCTGCTGGCGATGGCCATGACCGTGCTCGGGTTCGGAGGAGTCTTCGCCGCCATCACGTACATCGCACCGATGATGACGAACGTCGCCGGTTACGCGGACACGTCGGTGACCTGGCTCCTCGTCCTGTTCGGCCTCGGCATGGTCGCGGGCAACCTGATCGGCGGCAAGTTCGCCGACCGCAAGCTGATGCCGATGCTGTACGTCGCACTGAGCGGGTTGGCCGTCATGCTGGCCCTGTTCACGCTGACCGCCCACAACAAGGTCCTGGCGGCGATCTCGATCGCGCTGATCGGCGCTCTCGGTTTCGCCACGGTGCCGCCGCTGCAGAAGCGGGTCCTCGACCAGGCCCACGGCGCCCCCACGCTGGCCTCCGCGGTCAACATCGGCGCCTTCAACCTCGGCAACGCGCTCTCGGCCTGGCTCGGCGGCATCGTCATCGCGGCCGGCCTCGGCTACACGGCCCCCAACTGGGTCGGCGCTGTCCTCGCCGCCGCCGCACTCGTCCTGGCTGTCGTGTCCGCCGGCCTTGAGCGCCAGTCCAAGGCCTCGAGTCCGGTCGTCGCAAGCGCGACTCCCGAAGGGGCCCGGCAGGCGGAACCCGCTCGCAGCTGAGCTGACCGCAGACCCTCACTTCACCCTCACCCCGGGGCCAGCGTCGTCCCCGCACCCGTTCCACCGCACATCCCCGCAAGGAGAAACCCTCATGAGCACCACCACGGCTGTCGCGCCGCTGACCATCCAGGACGCGGAGATTCTCGTGACCGCAGCCCGTCGTGCGGCCGAGTCCGATGGAGTGAACGTCAGCGTCACCGTCCTCGACGCCGGCGGACACCTGCTCGCCTTCCGGCGTGACGACCAGGCCGTGCTGATCTCCGGCGAGACCAGCACCCGCAAGGCGTACACCGCCCTCCAGCTGAACGCCCCGACCGCGGACCTCGTCGACCTGGTCAAGCCCGACGGCCCGTTCCACAGCCTGCCCACCGCCTTGGACCGGCCGTTGCTCTTCATCGCGGGCGGCATCCCCGTCCACCGCGACGGTCGCCTCATCGGCTCGGTCGGTGTCGGCGGCGGCGCACCGGAGCAGGACCACGGGTTCGCCACGGCAGCCGTTTCAGAGCTCGTCTGACGCTCGACGAGGCTTGAGCGGGACGCGCCTCGCCACACAGAAGTCCCCCTCTGGACGCCGTGATCCCACGGTGTTCAGAGGCGGACTTCATTGCATGCGCTGCCCGGTCAGGTCAGCCCGCGGCGACCGTCAGGGGCGCGAAACGACGCGTCCAGTCGCCGGGGAGTTCGGGGGCGCCGTAGGTCATCACGGCGTTGAAGGCCTGGGACTTCACCCCTCGTGACTTGATCCACGCCAGTAGTTCCTCATGACGCACGTCGATGTCGGTACGCAGGGGGCGATCCGTACCGGCGGCGAGCGAGGTGACGAGAGCCTTCGCCGTCTCGGTGTCGCGGGCGATCAGCGGGCCGATGACATGGGTGTCCATGTTGGGCCAGGCGGCCGCGAAGCCGATGAGTTCGCCTCCGTCCTCGGCCACGCGCAACTGGTCTGCGAAAGCCGGGAGGCGGGTCAGGACATGGGTGCGGTCGGGGCCGAAGACCTCTGCGTCCAGGCGAAGCATGGCCGAGAGATCCTCAGCGGTCGCGGCGCGCGTGGCCACGGACGGCGTCGGTTCACCGGGGGTGAAGCGTCCCCGCACCATCTCCGCACGCCCGGTGACCTTGAAGCCCAACCCTTCGTAGAGCGGGCGGCCGTTCGGGGTCGCGTGCAGGGTGAGCGGTGTGGTGTCCGCCTGCTCGGCGACGTACTGCATGAGGCGGCGGCCGATGCCGCGGCGGGCGTGGCGTTCGGCGACGAGCACCATGCCGATGGCGCTCAGCGCGGGCCGGTTCGGCGGGCCGTAGTCGGTCACCACGCAGGCGCTCACCAGACCCCCGTCGGGGTCATCGATGCCGTAGCCGGTGCCGGCCGCGAGCAGCAGACCCCACTTGTGTTCCTCGCGGGGCCAGCCGCGGTCCTCGGAGAGATCGGCGCACGCCGTGAGGTCGCGCGGGGTGAGTCGGCGGATGGGCAGATCGGAGAGGGGAGGTGTCGACACGCAGGTCAGGCTGACTGACGCAGCCGGTCCGCGTCCACCGCTTTGCGGGCAGCATGCTGCTTTCGGCCACGTCGTGTCAGTCCCCATGGCTTGAGCACCGAGATCACCGTCATGAAGAGATAGGCGGTCAGGGAGACAATGGGGCCGGCCACCAGAGCGCTCGGCTGGGGCAGCGGAGTACCTGCCATGACCGTCGCGACCGCGGCGTTGACGCCGGGACGCAGCGCGAAGATCGACGCGACAGTTGTGGCCAGCGTGAGCCAGAACTTGGCATAGACCCAGCGGTGGCGGGCGAGGCCCCAGGGGGTGCCCAGTGACAGCAGCAGGCCGCTCAGCAGAGTGAGCAGAGCGAGCGGGATCACCAGCCAGTCCGTGAAGACCTTCATGGCGCGGCAGGCGGCCTCGACCATCGGGTCGGAACCCGTGGTGATCGCCGTGACGGCGAGCGCGAGCAGGCCGAGTGTGAGCCCCAGCCAGCAAGCGGAGGACGTCACATGGACGACGAGGGTGGACCGGCGAGCGGGACGGCGTAGTTTCACGTGAAACACCGTGCCGGGAGTGCCCCCTCGAGGGCGTCCGACAGAGGGAGTAACCCCAGGTACTAGCCTCGGCGTAGATGGCGAGACCGCATCCCTTGAACTGGACGGAACGCTGCTTCACGGGACGTCGGTGCCCGTGAAAATCTCCCGTCAACTGGGGCTCGAGGCCGAGATGGTGGCCCTGGACCGTGAGATCGGCGCGCAGTGCATCGGAGCGCTGGAGTGCGCGCGGCGGGTGCATGCCCTGCTCAGCGCCGCGGGGAAGGTGAAGATCGCGGACCAGCTCCGTGAAAAGTTCGGGTGTCACGGGCCGCTTGCATGGTCTGCGGCGACTCATTCTCCGATGTGGAGCTGTTCGGCGCCGTGCCGGTGTCGGTCGCGATCAATGTGGATCAGCGCGTCGCGGGTCTGGCGACTCACTGGTATGCCGGTCGCTATCTGCGGGAGGCATGCGAATTGGTGCGGCACGCCCGCTAATTGAGGGATTGCAGGGGCATATCCCCTGTCGAATTCCTTACTGGGCAAGGGGGACTTGTGCGTTTGGCGGGTGCCGGTATGGTCGACTCCGGTCCGAGGTCGGCGCGCTCGGCGCATCCCGGGCCATGCACGCAGGCCAAGTAGACAGCCTAACGGGACGGAGAGATCGAAGACCTGGTATTTCCGCTATGCGGCTTGCGGGGTCGCACCGGATGGCACGCTGCGGTGAGGAACTGCGGGCAATGTCACATTCCTCCCTTACTTGTCCGTAGCGGACCGGAATGCGGGTTCACTTGGGCCGCCGCATTCTGCCGCGGCAGAACGGGGAAAGAGCTACTTCCGATCGCGGGAGTACGCAGACCGACCGAAAGATGTTCGAGGCGAGGCACAGCATGGACGCTCCGACCACTACGTCGGCCGACTCCGGTTCCGGCGGCGGGGGCGGTTGGTTCACTCCGCGCAAGGCGCCGCCCACCGGCCCGGGCACGGACCAGCACACGCCGTCAGAGGGGCGCAAGGTCACGCCGATACGGCCCGTGGGCCGGCCCGAGCGAATATCGGACGACCACGCGGAGACGGTGCCCGCGCAGAGCCCCGCCCCGGCGGCGGAGGCCGTACCCGCACCTCAGCACGCGTCGGCCCCTGGCCCGCGCCCCCGACAGGCCGCCCCCGGCGGGAACACGCGCCCTGCCCAGCCCGGTCCGGACGCGACCGCGCGCCCCCATGCCGCCCAGCACGGACAAGGGTCGAGCCCCGCGCACCCGCCGCACTCCGCGCCCCCGGCACCGGCACCGGAGCCCACGGCAGAGGCCACCCCCCGCCCCGCTCCCGCGCCCGAAGCCTCCCCCGACGCGCGGCTCATCCGCCGCACGCTGGAGGAGGTCGGCCCCGACGCCGACAAGGTCACCTCGTACTTCTACGCGCTGCTCTTCGTGCGCCACCCCGAACTCCGGCCCCTGTTCCCCGCCTCGATGGACACCCAGCGCGACCGGCTCCTCAAGGCGCTGCTGACGGCGGCCGAGCACGCCGACAACAAGAGCGTCCTCGTCCCGTACCTGCAGAACCTGGGCCGTGGGCACCGCAAGTACGGCACGCAGCCCGAGCACTACCCCGCGGTCGGCGAGTGCCTGATCGGCGCGCTGACCCGGTACGCGACGACGACCTGGGACCAGGAGACGGAGGCGGCCTGGGTGCGCACGTACACGACGATCTCCCAGGTCATGATCGACGCGTCGGCAGCGGACGAGCTGCGCGCGCCCGCGTGGTGGTACGGCGAGGTGGTCTCGCACGACCTGAGGACCCCGGACATCGCCGTGGTCACGGTCCGGCCCGACCAGCCGTACCCGTTTCTCGCCGGGCAGTACACGAGCCTGGAGACGCCTTGGTGGCCGCGGATCTGGCGGCACTACTCCTTCGCCTCGGCGCCCCGCTCCGACGGGCTGCTCTCGTTCCATGTGAAGGCCGTCCCTGCGGGGTGGGTGTCCAATGCGCTCGTGCACCGCGCCCGTCCCGGCGATGTGATCCGGCTCGGTCCGCCCTCCGGTTCGATGACGGTGGACCACAGCTCCGACAGCGGGCTGCTCTGTCTCGGCGGAGGCACCGGGATCGCGCCCATCAAGGCTCTCGTCGAGGACGTCGCCGAGCACGGCCAGCGGCGCCGGGTCGAGGTGTTCTACGGGGCTCGCACCGACCACGACCTGTACGACATCGACACGATGCTGCGGCTCCAGCAGGCCCACCCGTGGCTGGCGGTCCGCCCGATCGTCGATCAGCAGGCCCATCTGCAACTGCCCGACGCGGTACGCGAGTACGGCCCCTGGAACGAGTACGACGCCTATCTGTCGGGCCCGCCCGGCATGATCCGCAACGGGGTCGACGCCCTGCGGGACATCGGGATCCCGGTGGACCGGATCCGCCACGACTCCGTGGAGGAGCTAGTCGCAACCGGCAACTGACGCCGGCAGCTGAGCGCCGGGCCCGAAGAAAGCCGCAGCAGGCGCCCGCGGACGAGGCCCGCGCGCTAGCCCTGAAGCCTCAGCCCTGAAGTCCCAGCCCCGCCCCGTCAGCCCAGGTCAGGCGCGTGCATCGCCCGTACGCCCTCGATGTTGCCGTCCAGGTAGTGCCGCAGGGACAGCGGGACGAGATGGACCGAGGCGATGCCGACGCGGGTGAAAGGCACCCGCACGACCTCGTACTCGCCGCACGGCTCCTCGATCTCGGGGCCGTGCCGCTGACTGAGGTCCATCGACTCGAGGCGGCAGACGAAGAAGTGCTGGACCTTCACGCCGGTGGCGCCGCCGTCCTCGCCGATGTGCTCGACGGTGTCCACGAAGCAGGGCACCACATCGAGGATCTTGGCGCCGAGCTCCTCGTGCACCTCGCGGTGCAGGGCGTCGACGACGGTCTCGTCCTCGGGTTCGACCCCGCCGCCGGGGGTCAGCCAGTACGGATCCAGGCCGGGCTTGGTCCGCTTGATCAGGATCAGGTCGTCGCCGTCGAGCAGGACGGCGCGTGCGGTGCGCTTGACCACGGGTCGGACGGTCATGGGAGAAATGTGGCCCCGCTGGTTCCACGTGAAACATTCCGTACCGACCTGGCCTCAGGCCAACGCCACCTGACCAGCGCTAGTTGATCACCAGGAATCGGTCAGCACGAACGGATCAGCACCAATCGACGGCGGTACGCAGCAGCCACTCGTGCGCCCGCGCGATGTGCGGCATGGCCAGCGTTCCCGTGCGCACAACGAGGAAGTACGTCCGCAGAGGGGGCACCGGGGGATCGAGCAGGGCCACGACCTCGCCGCGCTCCAGGGCCGGCGCGCAGAGGTAGCGCGGCAGTACCGAGAGCCCGGCACCGGCGATCGTGCAGGCGAGCACCGCGCGTAGATCCGGCACGATGACCGTGCCCGACGTGGCCGGGCGTGAGTCGAAGACAGCGGCCCAGTAGCGGGCGACGAACGGCAGCGACTCGTGCGCCTCGACCAGCGGCAGATCCTCCAGCGCGGCCACGCCGTTGCGGCGAAGGGTGCCGGGCCCTATGCGGGCAGCCCACCGTGGCGAGGCAAGGAGGACGTGCTCCTCGTCGCAGAGCGCAGTCGCGGAGAGCAGGGTGCCGCGCGGGCGGGCCGTCGTGATGGCCAGATCATGATGTCCGGCGCCAAGCCCTTCCAGGACTTCCTCGGCGTTGCCGAAGGAGGCGCGCAGGGCGAAGCTCTGGCCGTCGTCACGGGTGAGTGCGGTCAGGGCGGGCAGCGCACGCTCGGCGGTGAACTCCGGAGGCCCCGCGAGGTGCAGCGTGCGCACCGGCGACTCCTCGTCGATGCCGGTCTCGGTGATCTCCACGAGGGCGTCGAGGTGCGGAGCGGCTTTGTGCGCGAGTTCGTCGCCGATGGAGGTGGGGGTCACGCCACGCGCCTGGCGCAGGAACAGGGGACGGCCCAACTGCCGCTCCAGGGTGCGGATCTGAGATGTCACCGCGGGCTGCGAAAGGCCGAGCAGCGCGGCGGCCCGCGTGAAGGAGCCCGCCCGGTGCACGGTCACGAACGTGCGCAGCAGGGCGAGATCCATGGCGGTGTCCTCCCCTCTCGGCCTCCGGGTCGGCCTCAACTATAAATATGTCGATAGGTCTCTGTCGCTACCGTGATTGGACACTGACACAGAGTCAACTAGCCTTATGCGCGCGGTTCTTAGCGCGCAGGAACCGGGGACGGTCCGAGCCGCGAGGGGGGAGGCTCGGGCCGTCCATTGTGCGTAGCCGGTGATGAGACCGAGGCCGCGGCCGGCATGAAGTGGCCCGCGAGGGGCCCTAGACGGCCGTCTCGTCGAGCGCGCGCAGCACATCGGCCACCAGGTCGTCCGGATCCTCGGCACCGGCGGAGAAGCGGATGAAGCCCTCCGGGACATCGTCCCCGCCCCAGCGGCGACGGCGCTCGGCCGTGGACCGCACGCCGCCGAAGCTCGTCGCGTCGTCCACCAGCGTCAGGGACTCCATGAACCGCTCGGCACGCGCCCGCGTGGGCAGCGTGAAGGAGACCACGCACCCGAAGCGCCGCATCTGCTGAGCGGCGATCTTGTGCGAGGGGTCGTCGGGAAGACCCGGGTAACGCAGGCCCTCGATGTCGTCGCGGTCGCGCAGGGCGAGAGCGAGCGCGAGAGCGTTGGCGTTCTGCCGCTCCGCCCTCAATTGGAGCGTGGCGAGGGAGCGATGGGCGAGCCAGGCCTCCATCGGGCCGGGAATCGCACCGACGATCTTGCGCCAGCCCCGCACCGACGCGGTCAGCTCGGCGTCGCGGCAGGTCACGTAGCCGAGCAGGATGTCGCCATGGCCGGTGAGCTGCTTGGTGCCACTGGCCACGGAGAAGTCGGCGCCGAGCTCCAGGGGGCGCTGGCCGAGAGGCGTGGCGAGCGTGTTGTCGACCGCCACCAGGGCGCCACGCGCGTGTGCCGCCTCGGCGAGCCGCCGCACGTCGCACACGTCGAGGCCGGGGTTCGACGGCGTCTCGATCCACAGGAGCTTCGCGCCGTCCAGGACGTCGAGCTGGGCGTCGCCGCCGGTGGGGGCGGTGCGGACCTCGATGCCGAACGCCGTGAGCTGCTCGCGGACGAGCGGGAACACCTGGTAGCCGTCGCTCGGCAGAACGACCACGTCGCCGGACTTGAGCTGCGAGAACAGCACCGCCGAGATGGCGGCCATCCCGGACGCGAAGACGAGGGTGTCGACATCCTCCTGGCCGGGCGCCTCGAGCTCGCCGATGGCCCGCTCCAGGTGGGTCCACGTCGGGTTGTCGTCCCGGCCGTACGTATAGGGCCCCGAGACATCGCCCGGCAGGTGGAAGTGTGCGGCGAAGACCGGCCCTGGGAGCGTCGGATCGTTCTTCGAGGCCTCGGGCAGCCCCGCCCGCACTGCCCTTGTGCCGTCCCCGATCTGTGTCGATTGCGTCATGCCGCCCGCCCTTCCAGTGCCGCGCGTACCGCGTCGAGCAGACCGTCGCTCGCCGCCTCCACCATTCTCAGGCACTCCTCGAAGCCATCGATGCCGCCGTAGTACGGGTCCGGTACATCCAGGTCTGTCCCTGCCGAGGGGTCGTACGAGCGCAGCAGGCGGACCTTCTCAGCGTCCTGCGGGGTCGGTGCCAGCCGGCGCAGGGTGCGCAGATGCCCGGCGTCCAGGGCGATCACCAGGTCGAGCCGGGAGAACCACGAGGCGCTGAACTGCCGGGCCGTATGGCCGCTTTCATAGCCGCCGGCCGCCAGCACGGAGACGGTGCGGTGGTCGGCACCGTCCCCCTCGTGCCAGCCGTCGGTGCCCGCGCTGTCCACCCCCACGAGGCCGGCGAGACCGGCCTCGTGGACGCGCGCGCGGAAGACCGACTCGGCCATGGGCGAGCGGCAGATGTTGCCGGTGCAGACGAAGCACACACGGAACGACATGGGGCGGGGTCAGTCCTTGTCGTCGGGCAGGACGACGTTCAGCGCCCAGGAGACGACCGAAATGATCAGGCCGCCGAGGACGGCGGTCCAGAACCCCTCGACATGGAAGCTCTGGTTGAGCTGGTCGGCCAGCCACGAGGTCAGCAGCAGCATCAGGGCGTTGACCACGAGCGTGATCAGGCCGAGCGTCAGGATGAAGAGCGGGAAGGTGAGGAGCTTCACTATGGGCTTGACCAGGAGATTCACCAGGCCGAACAGCAGCGCCACGATGATCAGCGTGCCGACCTTCTTGCCGGTGCTGTCACCTGTCAGCGTGATCTTGTCGAGCAGCCACACCGCGACAGCAAGGGCCCCCGCGTTGGCGATCGTCTTGACTACGAAATTCTTCATGTGTCTGATCGTGGCAGACGAGACCGGATCATGAGAGTGGCCCTGCGAGGCCGCTCACGGGCAAGAGGCGGACAAGTGGGATGAAGGCATTCCGGCTGGACGAACTGGAAGCGGAACGTGCCGCGAACGACGGCGCGTATCTGCAGTTCCTGCGGGAGCGGAACATGTCGGTCGGGCTCTACGCCCTCGACGCGGGGGACCAGGACCCGCAGCAGCCCCACCAGCAGGACGAGGTGTATCTCGTCGTCAGCGGTCGCGGTTCGATCACCGTCGGCATGGAGACGACCCAGGTGGCGCGTGGCAGCGTCGTGTACGTGCCGGCGGGGGTGGCCCACAAGTTCCATCACATCAGCGAGGACCTGCGGGTTCTGGTGGTGTTCTCTCCGCCTGAGAGCTGACGGCGGGTCTCGGGGTTCCCTAGGGGGTCGCTCAGGGAACGACAAGGGGTCCGCGGCCCCCACAGGGCCCCTCGGCATGCCAGCATCGAATGCAGAAGCCGTATCGAAGCGGTACGGCTCGGGAGAGAGGTATGGACGATGGCAGTGCGAGAGATCTTCGCGGGCATGCCGTGGTGGGTTAAGTGGGTCGCGGTGCCGGTCATCGCCCTGGTCGTCTTCGGCGGACTGATAGCCAGCGTCGTGGGCTTCGTGATCGGTCTGCTCTTCAAGGTGCTGGTCTTCGTGGCCCTGGTCGGTGGACTCATCTACGTCGTACGGAAGTTCATCACGGGCTCGTCCTCGCGCAGCGACTGGTAGCTCTGGGCAACGGTTCGCTCGCGCGGGGGAAGTTTCCCCGCGCGGCCCTCTTGAAGTGGTGGCCAAGGCTAGAGTCCACAACTCGACGGCCGCACCCCCGTGATTCCCGAGAAGCGGGGGGGACCCCACGCGCTTCGGGAGTGAACCTTGGCCACGGCTGAACCGCTTTCCGCCGCCCCGTCTGCCGACATCACGTCCCCCGACACCATGTCTGCCGACGCCACGTCCCCACACGCAATGCCCCCACCCCTCGGCTGTCGCACGCACAGCTACGACGACGGTCAGGCCGAGGCCCACCCCGAGGGCGGCCCGACCGGCGCCCCGCCCACCCTCATCGGTTCCGTCCAGCGCGCCATGCGCCTCCTCGAGGCCGTCGCGTCGCACGAAGAGGGAGCCCCGGCCAAGCAGCTCGCCCGGGAGGCCGGCCTCGCGCTTCCCACGGCGTACCACCTGCTGCGCACACTCGCCCACGAGGGCTATCTCCGCAAGGAGACGGGCCTGTTCGTCCTGGGTGCGGCGGCCGAGCGGCTGAGTGGCGGCGCAGCTCAGCAGAATCGTCGCGGCATGATCACCGACGCCCTGCAGCACTGGCACGACGCCATCGGCGTCCCGGTGTACTTCTCGGTCTACCGCGAGGGCGAGATCGAAGTCGTGGCCGTCGCCGACACGCCCGGGAATCCGGCGGTCGCGGAATGGGCCGACTTCCGCGAGACGGGGCACGCGCACGCGATCGGCCAGTGCCTCCTCGCCCAGCTCGACGACGAGAGCCGACGCGACCACCTCGACCGCTATCCCGCGTATTCGATCACCCCGTACACGGTGCGCGATGACCGCTCACTGCTACGACGCCTCGACGGGCTGGGGCGCATGCAACCGGTCGTGGAGCGCCAGGAGTACGCGTTGGGCACGGTCTGCGCGGCGTTCCCCATCACCGTCGGGTCCACCGCGGCCACGATGGCGGTTTCTCTCCCGTCCCATCAGGCCGGTCGTCTGCTGCCCGCGGCACGACAGCTGCAGAACGAAGTCGGAAAACTCGTCAGGACACTCGCCTTCTCTATCAGCATCTGAAAACTCACTCCTTGTGATCCCGCATGTACGTTAAGCAAGATGCGAAGGGTGCCGGGAAGGTTATTCCCGGCCAATCGACGGCAAATTGACGGGGTAGGCGATGCGCGAGTCGGTACAGGCAGTACAAGCAGAGGTCATGATGAGCTTCCTCGTCTCCGAGGAACTCTCGTTCCGCATCCCGGTGGAGCTGCGGTACGCCGCGGCTGATCCCTACGCCGTGCGGCTGACCTTCCACCTCCCTGGGGACGCCCCGGTGACCTGGGCCTTCGGCCGAGAGCTCCTGGTGGACGGGGTGGCCGGTCCCTGCGGCGACGGCGATGTGCGCATCGAGCCGGTTGAACTGGCCGGCAGATCGGGCGAGATGCCGGGCGAGGTGCACATCAGGCTCCAAGTGGGCGGTGACCAGGCGCTGTTCCGGGCGGGCGTCGCTCCCGTCGTCGCCTTCCTCGACCGCACCGACAAGCTCGTACCGCTCGGCCAGGAGCGTGCGCTCGCCGACTTCGAGGCGCATCTCGACGAGGCACTCGACCGGATCCTCGCCGAGGAGCAGAGCGCCGGCTGACGGGCTCCAGGAGTCCCCGGATCATCAACTGAGGTAACGCTTCAGCAGACCGGTGCCCTCGGGGTGCCCTCGCAGGGGTTCAGCGCTTCCGTCGCCGGCCCCTTCCTCCGCGTGCCGGACCGGCCGCGGCAGCGGACGGGGATCCGGGCCGGTCGGCCGAGACCACCAGGGCCGCGAGCGCGGTCGTCACCGGTACCGAGGCGACCAGCCCGATTGAGCCCACCAGGGTCCGCACGATCTCCACGGCCACCAGCTCACTGTTGGCCACGGTGCCCACACTGCTCTGCGCGATCGAGAAGAGCAGCAACAGCGGCAGCGCCGCGCCCGCGTACGCCAGGACGAGGGTGTTGACCACGGACGCGATGTGGTCGCGGCCGATCCGGATGCCCGCGCGGTACAGACCGCGCCAGCCCATCGTCGGGTCCGCCTGATGCAGCTCCCACACCGCCGACGTCTGCGTGACCGTCACATCGTCGAGCACACCGAGCGAACCGATGATGACGCCGGCGAGCAGCAGACCACTCATGTCGATGGACGGGTAGAGACCGTGGATCAGACCCGTGTTGTCGTCCGTGTTGCCGGTCAGCGCCGCCCAGCCGATGAACAGCGAGCCGAGCAGACCGATCAGGACCAGCGACACGAGCGTGCCGAGCACCGCGACCGACGTCCGGGCCGTCAGGCCGTGACACAGGTAGAGCGCGATCAGCATGATGGCGCTCGCCCCGATCACCGCCACCACCAGCGGATTCGAGCCCTGCAGGATCGCGGGCAGGATGAAGAAGGTCAGGACCATGAAGCTGATCGCCAGCGCGACGAGCGCCATGACACCCCGCAGCCGGCCCACGACGACCACCGCCAGCGCGAAGATCCCGGCGAGCAGCGTCATCGGGAGCCTGCGGTCCACATCGGTGACGGAGTACTGAAGTTCCTTGGGCGCGTCGGGCGCGTAGGCCACGATCACCTTCTGGCCCTCGTGCAACTGCCGTGGTGAGTCCGGCTGCACGATCTCCGTGAACGTACGGCCGGTGTCCTTGCCGCTGTCGACGCGGACCGTGGTCTTCTTACACGTGCCTTTCGCCTGCTGCTCGGCGGTCTGGCCCTCGGCGGTCGACGTATCGCCGGTGGGGGTGTCGCCGGAGGCGTTGACGGACTTGCAGTCGACCTTGTCGACCTTTGTGACGGTGGCCTGTTGGGTCTGGCGGTCGAAGCCGACGCCGGTACGGGCGTGGGACGGGGCGCCGCCGGGCCAGAGCACCACGAGGCCGACCACGACCGCCACGGAGAACGGGATCAGTACCGCGGCGATGACCTTGCGCAAGTGCTTGGAAACGGGAGCGGCGGGGCCGTGGCTGTGGGAGTGCCCGTGTTCGGCGCTCCCCTGGCGGGGCGGCTGCGGCGGCGTGGACGGAGGCTGCGGCGTGCTGGTCACCGCCCGATCATCGCAAGAACGGCGGGGGCCCTCTGTTCAGCACGCCAGAAATGACGCTAGCGTGGGGGCACCTTTGCACACGCGGGAGCTCGGAGCACCGGGCTGAGAGGGCGCTGACCTCCGCTTCGGCGATGTTTCACATGAAACATCGCCCGACGGAAGCCGCTGCGTCGACCGCCGAACCTGTTACCGGGTAATGCCGGCGTAGGGAGTAGGTCTCATGACCACATCGGACGCACGCACGCCTGCCTCCAACCCGTCCGCAGAGACGGGCGAGGCCGGGAAGTCCATCGGCTGGCACAAGGGGTACGTCACGGGCTCACGCCCCGACCTCCAGGTGCCGGTCCGCCAGGTGCACCTCACCAACGGCACGGCGGTCACGCTCTACGACACGTCCGGGCCATACACCGATCCGAGTGTCGACACCGACGTCCGCAGGGGCCTCGCCCCGCTGCGGGAGAACTGGATCATCGGCCGCGGCGACACCGAGGAGTACTCGGGCCGCCCCGTCCGCCCCGAGGACGACGGCATCAAGCACACCTCTCCGCGCGGCGGCCTGCGCAACCTCGACGCGGTCTTCCCCGGCCGCCCCCGCCAGCCTCGTCGCGGCCGTGACGGCCGGGCGGTGACCCAACTCGCGTACGCCAGGCGCGGGGAGGTCACGCCCGAGATGGAGTACGTGGCCATCCGGGAGAACGTGGAGCCCGAGGTCGTCCGTGAGGAGATCGCCGCGGGCCGCGCGGTCCTGCCGGCCAACGTCAACCACCCGGAGATCGAGCCGATGATCATCGGCAAGCGGTTCCTGGTGAAGGTCAACGCCAACATCGGCAATTCCGCGGTCACTTCGTCGATCGAGGAGGAGGTGGAGAAGATGACATGGGCGACCCGCTGGGGCGCCGACACCGTCATGGACCTCTCCACCGGGCGCAACATCCACACCACGCGCGAATGGGTCCTGCGCAACTCCCCCGTCCCGATCGGCACGGTGCCGCTCTACCAGGCGCTGGAGAAGGTCGACGGCCGCGCCGAGGAGCTGACCTGGGAGATCTACAAGGACACGGTCATCGAGCAGGCCGAGCAGGGCGTCGACTACATGACGGTCCACGCCGGTGTGCGGCTGCCGTACGTCCCGCTCACCGCGAACCGCAAGACGGGCATCGTCTCGCGCGGCGGTTCGATCATGGCCGCCTGGTGCCTGGCGCACCACAAGGAGAGCTTCCTCTACGAGAACTTCGAGGAGCTCTGCGAGATCCTCGCGGCGTACGACGTCACGTACTCGCTGGGTGACGGTCTGCGGCCCGGCTCGATCGCGGACGCCAACGACGAGGCGCAGTTCGCCGAGCTGAAGACGCTCGGGGAGCTCAACACGATCGCGAAGAGCTTCAACGTCCAGACGATGATCGAGGGCCCCGGGCACGTCCCGATGCACAAGATCAAGGAGAACATCGACCTTCAGCAGGAGGTGTGCGAGGAGGCGCCCTTCTACACGCTCGGCCCGCTGACGACCGACATCGCCCCCGCGTACGACCACATCACCTCCGGCATCGGAGCCGCGATGATCGCGTGGTGGGGGACGGCCATGCTCTGCTACGTCACGCCCAAGGAGCACCTGGGCCTGCCGAACAGGGACGACGTCAAGACCGGCGTCATCACCTACAAGATCGCGGCCCACGCGGCGGACCTCGCCAAGGGGCACCCGGGCGCCCAGGACTGGGACGACGCGCTCTCCGACGCGCGGTTCGAGTTCCGCTGGGAGGACCAGTTCAATCTGGCCCTCGACCCGGACACGGCACGGGAGTTCCACGACGAGACGCTCCCGGCCGAACCGGCGAAGACGGCCCACTTCTGCTCGATGTGCGGGCCGAAGTTCTGCTCGATGAAGATCTCCCAGGACATCCGCCGGCAGCACGGCGGGACGAAGAGTGAGATCGAGGAGGGCATGGCGGAGAAGTCCAAGGAGTTTGCCGCCGCGGGCAACCGGGTCTATCTGCCGATCGCGGACTGACCTCGCCCACGCGGGGCGCCGGGCGCTGTCCACCGGTCGCCTTTCGCGGCCGGTGGACAGGGTGCTCCGGGACCAACGCCCGTCGGCCGTGGGCCCTTTCGTTTGGATCATGCTGGGCTCGCGGGGTCTGGCACGCGCTCCCCCAAGTTCTCGGCTTCGCTCGAACAGGGGGGACCCCCATGACCCCGCTCCCTGATCCAGCCTGATCCAAACGAAAGGCCCTAGTCCGGCTTGTGTTCCGGGCCTCCGAAGTCGGGGCTTGTGAAGTCCGGGCTCGAGTACGTCGGGCGCGGGCCCGCGGGGGAGCCGCCGTCGGTGCCCGGGCTGCTGAACCCGGGCCTGTTGTACCCGAGGTGCGGCATGCGGCCCGCTGCTCCGGGTCCGCCCCCGCGATTGGCGGGGGCCGACGGTGGTTCCGCGAGCGCCTCCCGGAGGAACGGCAGGATGCCGCGCTCCAGGAGCACGAGGCCCCAGGCTTCCCTGGCCCGGTCCACCTCCTCGCTCGACTCGGTGTGCGCGCCGGCCTGCAAGGACGTCGAGCCGTTGCGCAGAGCGGTGAGCAGCAGGCCCGCTCCGGCGACGAGGATGCCCGCCACCGTGAGTGCGCCGAACACCCAGCCGGCCATCAACAGGGTCTGGGCGAACGCCGGTTCCGGATCGAGCATCTTCAGGATGTAGCCGACGAGCAGGAAGATCGCGGCGGCCGTCCCGGCGAGCACGGGGGCGAGTACCGCGACGACGGCTATGACGCCGGCGCCCGTGGTCTCCGCCACCTCGCCCACGGTGGCGGCCAGGCCGATCGCTCCGCCGCCGGATTCCGCCGTGCTCTCCCCTTCGCGCAGCGGACGCACGGGCCGGGGCGAGGCGCGCAGGTCGGAGCGGACCTTCACGTAGTTCTGGTACTCGGTCGCGGCGGCGGCCGTGATCAGTGCGGTGGCGTTGAGCGCCATGGTGCGCAGTTGTTCGGGGTTGAGCCGCTGACCCACTGCGGCGAGATCAGGGCGGTCCGGTGCGGTACGCAGCGCCTCATCGAGGATCCGCTCGAACTCGGGGCGGTCCTCGTTCAGCAGGTGCGGAGCGCTGTTCATGTGCATCCCCCGATGCTCCGTAGGGCTTGGGGGCTCGCATGGGTACGAGCCGTCGGGCAGAAACGGAGGGGAGCCTGCTACGGATAAGCCGATGGTAGAGCGGCGACGGCACGCGGTGACAGGGGGTTTCCCGAATTCGGCCCGGTGGCCGGACTGAGCCCCCGTTCGGAGCGCCTGCCCGGGGAACGCCTAGCTATCCATGGGGAGTTGCTGGACCAGCAGCTTTCCGGCCATGGTCACTCCGCCGTCCATCGCGATCGCGCGCCCGCCCGCGTACACATGCGGGCCCTCGATCTGCGGGCGGCTGTCCTCGGATCCGTCCGCCGCGTCCTCGGTGCCCACCTCGCCGAGAAGGTACGGGATGGGGCTGTGGCCGTGGACGACGCGCGCGCCGCCGTAGGTGTCGAGGAGCTCACGCACGGCTTCGGGCCCGGATTCGTCGCGGAACGCGAAGCGCTTGGTGAATTTGCGGAAGAGGTCCCAGCATTCGTCCGCGTCGTTACGCGTGAGGGTCTCGCGGACCATGTCGTTGACCGCCTCGATCGAGTCGCCGTAGTCGAGGTACGAGGTCGTGTCGGAGTGCATCAGGAGGTGGTCGTCCTCCAGCTCGATCGCGTCGAGCCGGGACATCCACTGGAGATGGACGTCCTGGAGGCGGTCCATGTCCGACTTCTGCCCGCCGTTGAGCAGCCAGGCCGCCTGGAAAGTGGCGGTGCCGGCGCCCGAGTTGACCGGGGTGTCGCCGAAGCGCCTGGCGCCGAGCAGGAGCAGTTCGTGGTTGCCCATGAGGGCCTTGCAGTAGCCACCGGCGGCCGCGGCCTCCGCGGACAGGCGCATCACGAGGTCGATGACGCCGATGCCGTCGGGCCCGCGGTCGGTGAAGTCGCCGAGGAACCAGAGTCGGGCGGTGCCGGCCGACCAGCTGCCCTCGGCGTCGATGAGGCCCTGCTCGTGCAGGGCCGCGATCAGCTCGTCGAGGTAGCCGTGCACGTCGCCGACGACGTACAGCGGGCCGAGCCCCTCGGCGGGACGGGGCGCGGGCTCGGTGTCGATCTGCACCTGGACCGTGTCACCGCGGTTGATGACCGGCAGGTCGCGCTGGGTGGGCGTGTACCCGTCGGGCTGGTCGAACGCGGGGTCCTGAGGGGACGGCTCCGCGTAAGAGGGCTCCGGGGGGTGCGACGCGTCCGGGTGTGACGCCGATGGGTACGACGGCTCCTGGTGAGCAGGGTCCGGTTCCGCCTGCGCGGGCGCGGCAGGGGCGGGCGGAGCGGGGTCGTGGCCGGGCTCCTGGACGTACGCCGGTACGTCATGGACGTACGCCGGAACGCGGAAGTCGCGCAGCGTCGCCGTGCGCACCTCGGGTCCCTGACCGGCCCCCTGAGTCATCGACCCCTCCACCACCATTGCGCCGCCTCTGCACCGGATCGGACTGCCTGGTCGCAGCCGCCCGCGGTGTCGTGCGCCCATCATAGGAATGCGGCTCGCGCTGTGTGACGCACCAGGGGTGGTGAATCGGATCCGGGCGGCTGTTCACCGTGCTTTTCTCCCGAATTGGTACGGGCTTTTCCGGGTGGTCTTCGGGGTGACCACCCGGAAGCCGTCGTTCAGCCGTGTCCCGGGGAGCGGGGCGGGCTGACCGTCGTGCGGGGCGGACGGCGCTGGGACGAGGTCCTGACGATGAGTTCCGTCGGTATCACCTGCTCGACCGGCTGGTCCGATTCAACCCCTTCGATGGCGTCGATCAGTAGCTGGACGACCGCGGTGCCGATGCGCCGGGGCTTGAGCGAGAGGGTCGTGATGGGCGGTTCCGTGGTGGCGTAGACGGTCGATTCGCTGCAGCAGACGAGCAGCAGGTCCTCGGGGACGCGCAGGCCGTACCGGCGGGCGGCGGCGAGCAGGTCCGTGCCGTTGGGGTCGAAGAGTCCGTACACGGCGTCGGGCCGGTCGGGGCGGGCCAGGAGCCGGTCGGCGGCGACGGCCCCCGCGCACGGGTCGTGCGCGGGATAGGACTCGTACACGGGTTCCTGCCCGATCCGCTCGCACCAGTGCAGGTACGCGGAGGTCGACAGATGGGTGTACGTGTCCGTGGTCGTGCCGGTGAGCAGTCCGATGCGGCGGGCCCCCGCGGCGGCGAGGTGGTCGAGGATGCCGAGGACGGCGGCCTCGTGGTCGTTGTCGACCCAGGCGGTGACGGGGAGCGTGCCGGCGGGGCGTCCGTCGGAGACGACGGGCAGGCCCTGGCGGACCAGCTCGGTGACCACCGGGTCGTGGTCGGAGGGGTCGATGACGACGGTGCCGTCGAGAGCGACGTTCGACCAGACGTCATGGCGTGAGGTGGCGGGCAGGATGACCAAGGCGTACCCGCGGGCGAGCGCCGCCGAGGTGGCGGCTCTCGCCATTTCCGCGAAGTACGCGAATTCCGTGAAGGTGAAAGGTTCATCCCCGTAGGTCGTGACGGTCAGGCCGATCAGGCCCGACTTTCCGGTACGGAGCGTTCGGGCCGCCGCGGAGGGGCGATAGCCCAACCGGTCGGCGACCTCGCGGACATGGCGTCGGGTGGCGTCCGGGAGCCGGCCCTTACCGTTGAGCGCATCGGAGACAGTCGTGATGGACACCCCGGCGGCGGCGGCAACGTCTCTGATGCCCGCCCGCACCTGCCGGGTGCCTCGGCGGGTGGTCTCTGCCCGGCTCACCTGGTGCTTCCCTGCTGCTGTCATGGCGAGCCGATAGTAGGGCTCATGTGGCGGGGTGGCGTGAGTGCATATGCGCGCGTTGACAGGCACGTTTCTGCATGGCGGGAGCGAGTCAATGACCTTGGAAATCAAGGGAGTTGAGCGTATAGACGCCAGGACGTCGCTTGTCGGCGCGCGTGGGCCTGCCAAGTCGGCGATGTTGCGAGTAGGTCTCAACTCACCTTCACGGGGGATGCGCGCCACGGCGCGAGCTACCGGCGCGCGCTGAAAAGGGGAGCGCTCCCCCTCCTCCGTACGCCTACGGGAGGTCCGTGGCCGTCGTCATGGGTGGTGTCGGACGACCGCCCGGGAGGTCGAGGGCCCCGGAGCATTGGGGTCTGCCGCGAATCCTCTTAAGGTGAGCAGTATTGAAATGGTGGTCGCGAGGAGGACTGCGGTGAGCGAGACGAGCCCCAAGCTGCGTGCCGAGCTGGAGGGTATTCCCACCTACAAGCCGGGCAAGGCTGCCGCGGCCGGTGGACCGGTGGCGTACAAGCTGTCCTCGAACGAGAACCCCTATCCGCCGCTTCCCGGCGTGATGGAGAGCGCCGTCGCGGCGGCCGGTTCCTTCAACCGTTACCCGGACATGGCCTGCACCGGGCTGATGAACGAGCTGGCGGAACGATTCGCGGTGCCGGTCACGCACCTGGCCACGGGAACCGGCTCGGTCGGGGTCGCGCAGCAGCTGCTCCAGGCGACCAGTGGCCCCGGTGACGAGGTCATCTACGCCTGGCGGTCCTTCGAGGCGTACCCGATCATCACGCAGATCAGCGGCGCCAAGGCGGTGGAGGTGCCGCTGACGTCCGGCGAGGTCCACGACCTCGACGCGATGGCCGACGCGATCACCGACCGCACGCGCCTGATCTTCGTGTGCAACCCGAACAACCCGACCGGCACGGTGGTGCGCCGGGCCGAGCTCGAGCGGTTCCTCGACCGGGTGCCGAGCGATGTCCTGGTCGTGCTCGACGAGGCGTACCGCGAGTTCATCCGCGACGCCGACGTGCCGGACGGCGTCCAGATCTACCGGGACCGTCCGAATGTCGCGGTGCTGCGGACGTTCTCCAAGGCGTACGGGCTCGCGGGCCTGCGGGTCGGCTTCGCCATCGCCCATGAGCCGGTGGCGGCCGCGCTGCGCAAGACGGCGGTGCCGTTCGGCGTGAGCCAGCTCGCGCAGGACGCGGCGGTCGCCTCGCTGCGGGCCGAGGACGAGCTGCTCGGCCGGGTGGGCTCGCTGGTGTGCGAGCGCAATCGCGTGGTCGAGGCGCTGCGGGGGCAGGGCTGGACCGTGCCCGAGACGCACGCGAACTTCGTGTGGCTGCGTCTGGGGGAGCGCACCGCGGACTTCGCCGCGGCGTGCGAGCAGGCCGGTGTGGTCGTGCGGCCGTTCGCCGGCGAGGGGATGCGGGCCACGATCGCGGAGGCCGAGGCCAACGACGTCTTCCTGAACACGGCGGCGGCGTTCCGCAAGGAGCTGTAGACCGGGCGGCTGCGGCCGCTCCGTAGCGCGGTGGGGGTTCCCCGGAGTAAGGGGGGACCCCCCTTCTGCTGTCCGGAGCCGGTAGTACATAATGCTTGTGAATGTGAACGCTTTCACAAGCGCGCCCGGTTGATCCGGAGAGCAGTGGGATTAAAGGGGCAAACTGCCGCTGGACCACGGCGACTTAAGGAGATGACGCAGTGGACCCAACGTTGATGGCTCTGGCGCCGGAAACTCTGGCGCGATGGCAGTTCGGCATCACGACCGTCTACCACTTCCTTTTTGTCCCCCTGACCATCTCGCTCGCCGCGCTGACGGCGATCCTGGAGACGGCCTGGGTACGGACGGGCAAGGAGCACTACCTCCGGGCGACCAAGTTCTGGGGCAAGCTCTTCCTGATCAACATCGCCATGGGTGTCGTGACCGGCATCGTGCAGGAGTTCCAGTTCGGCATGAACTGGTCGGACTACTCGCGCTTCGTCGGCGACATCTTCGGCGCTCCGCTCGCCTTCGAGGCGCTGATCGCCTTCTTCTTCGAGTCGACCTTCATCGGTCTGTGGATCTTCGGCTGGGACAAGCTCCCGAAGAAGCTGCACTGCGCCACGATCTGGCTGGTGTCCATCGGCACGATCCTGTCGGCGTACTTCATCATGGCCGCCAACTCGTTTATGCAGCATCCGGTCGGCTACCGGATCGTGGAGCGGGACGGCACCAAGCGCGCCGAGCTGACCGACTTCGCCGCCGTGCTCTTCCAGGAGACGGTGCTCGTCAACTTCTGGCATGTGATCAGCGCGTCCATCCTGGTCGGCGGCGCGTTCATGACCGGCATAGCGATCTTCCACCTGCGCAAGAAGCAGCACATCCGCACCATGCGCATGTCGCTGCGCCTCGGCCTGGTGTCGGCCATGGTCGGCACGCTCCTCACCGTCGTCAGCGCGGACACGCTCGGCAAGGTGATGTACGAGCAGCAGCCGATGAAGATGTCGGCCGCGGAGGCGCTGTGGGACACGCAGAAGCCGGCGCCGTTCTCGATCTTCGCGTACGGCGATGTCTCCAAGGGCCACAACACCGTCGCCATCGAGGTCCCCGGTGTGCTGTCCTTCCTCGCCAAGAACGACTTCAACGCCGAGATCCCCGGGATCAACGACATCAACAAGGCGGAGCAGGAGAAGTTCGGGCCCGGTGACTACCGCCCCAACATCCCCACCGCCTACTGGTCGTACCGCTGGATGATCGGCTTCGGCGGTGTCTCGATGGCCCTGTGCACGGCGGGCCTGTGGCTCACCCGGCGCAGGTTCTGGCTTGCGCCGGAGCGCCGCACAGGCGAGGACGAAGTGCCCAAGCTGATGCTCACGAAGAACAAGGAGCTGATGCCGAAGCTGGGCATCTGGTGGTGGCGCCTGTCCCAGTGGACGCTGATCTTCCCGATCATCGGCATCTCCTGGGGCTGGATCTTCACCGAGACAGGGCGTCAGCCGTGGGTGGTCTACGGCGTGCTTCGGACCAAGGACGCGGTCTCCCCCGGCGTCTCGCAGGGCGAGGTCCTCACCTCCCTGATCGTGTTCGCGCTGGTCTACGCCGCACTCGCCGTCATCGAGGTGAGGCTGATGGCCAAGTACGTCAAGCAGGGGCCGCCCGAGCTCACCGAGGCCGACCTCAACCCGCCCACCAAGATCGGCGGCCCCGGATCCGGAGCGGATTCCGGCGACGCGTCCGATGCCGACCGGCCCATGGCCTTCTCGTACTGAGACTGAGGAGCTGCTGAGGCATGGAACTTCACGACGTCTGGTTCGTACTCATCGCGGTCCTGTGGATCGGCTACTTCTTCCTGGAGGGATTCGACTTCGGGATCGGGGTCCTGACCAAGGTCCTCGCACGCGGCCGCACCGAGCGGCGCGTCCTGATCAACACCATCGGACCCGTCTGGGACGGTAACGAGGTGTGGCTGCTCACGGCCGGCGGTGCGACCTTCGCCGCCTTCCCCGAGTGGTACGCGACGCTCTTCTCGGGCTTCTACCTGCCGCTCCTGATGATCCTGGTCTGCCTGATCGTGCGCGGCGTCGCCTTCGAGTACCGGGCGAAGCGGCCCGAGGAGAAGTGGCAGACCAACTGGGAGCACGCGATCTTCTGGACCTCACTGATACCGGCGGTTCTGTGGGGCGTGGCCTTCGGGAACATCGTGCGCGGCGTGAAGATCGACGCGCACAAGGAGTTCGTGGGCAGCTTCTGGGACCTGCTCAATCCGTACGCGATCCTGGGCGGGCTGGTGACGCTGACGCTGTTCACCTTCCACGGCGCGGTGTTCGCCTCGCTGAAGACGGTGGGCGACATCCGGGTGCGGGCGCGGAAGACGGCGCTGGGGCTCGGTCTGGTGGCCGCGGCCCTCGCGCTCGCCTTCCTGATCTGGACCCAAGCCGACAAGGGCGACGGCTCGTCGCTGATCGCGATGATCGTGACGGTGGCCGCCCTCGTCGGCGCCATCGTCGCCATCAAGGCGGGGCGTGAGGGCTGGTCGTTCGCGCTGTCCGGCATCACGATCGCGGCAGCCGTCGCGATGCTCTTCCTGACGCTGTTCCCGAACGTCATGCCGTCTTCGCTCGACCCGGACTGGAGCCTCACGGTCACCAACGCCTCGTCGAGCCCTTACACCCTGAAGATCATGACCTGGTGCGCGGCGGTGGCGACGCCCATCGTGCTGCTCTACCAGTCGTGGACGTACTGGGTGTTCCGCAAGCGGATCGGCACGCAGCACATCGCCGATGCCGCACACTGAGCCCCTGATGACGAGGGTGTGTTTCACGTGAAACCGATCGACCAGCGTCTGCTCCGGTACGCCAGGGCCACTCGCCTCTTCCTGATCGCGGTGGTGGTCCTCGGCGTGGCCGGGGCGGGCCTGGTCATCGCTCAGGCGATGCTCATCGCCGAGGTGGTGGTGGGGGCCTTCGAGCACGGTCTTGATGTCTCCGCCCTGCGTACACCGCTCTTGCTGCTCGCGCTGGTGGCGGCCGGGCGCGGTGTTGTCTCCTGGCTGACCGAACTGGCCGCTCACCGGGCCAGCGCGGCGGTCAAGTCGGAGCTGCGCGGACGGCTCCTGGAGCGCGCCTCCCAGCTGGGCCCGGGGTGGCTCGGCGGGCAGCGGACCGGATCCCTGGTGGCGCTCGCGACGCGGGGTGTGGACGCGCTCGACGACTACTTCTCGCGCTATCTGCCGCAGTTGGGCCTCGCGGTGGTGGTGCCCGTGGCGGTGCTCGCGCGCATCGTCACCGAGGACTGGGTGTCCGCGGCGATCATTGTCTGCACGCTGCCCCTGATTCCCGTCTTCATGATCCTCATCGGCTGGGCCACCCAGTCCCACATGGACCGTCAGTGGCGGCTCCTGTCCCGGCTTTCGGGGCACTTCCTGGACGTGGTCGCCGGACTTCCGACGCTGAAGGTGTTCGGCCGGGCCAAGGCGCAGGCCGAGTCGATCCGCCGGATCACCGGCGAGTACCGGCAGGCGACGATGCGGACCTTGCGCATCGCTTTCCTGTCGTCGTTCGCCCTCGAACTGCTCTCGACACTGTCGGTCGCCCTGGTGGCCGTGACCATCGGCATGCGGCTCGTGCACGGCGACATGGACCTCTACGTGGGACTGGTCATCCTCGTCCTCGCGCCCGAGGCCTATCTGCCACTGCGTCAGGTCGGCGCGCAGTACCACGCGGCGGCCGAGGGGCTCGCCGCAGCGGAGGAGATCTTCGCCGTCCTGGAGACCCCGGTGCCGCCCTCCGGCGCCGGAGCGGTGCCCGCGGCCACCGGTATCGCCTTCGACGGGGTGACCGTCCGCTATCCCGGCCGGTCCGCGGACGCTGTCTCGGAGGCCGACTTCGAGGTCGCGCCCGGGGAGACGGTGGCACTCGTCGGTCCGAGCGGCGTGGGCAAGTCGACGCTGCTGAGCGCGGCGCTCGGATTCGTCCGTCCCGACGCGGGGCGGGTCCTCGTCGGGGGCGCCGATCTGGCCGGTCTCGACCGGGAGGCGTGGCACGCGCGCGTGGCCTGGGTGCCGCAGCGGCCGCAGCTGTACGCCGGGTCGGTCGCGGACAACGTGAGGCTCGCGCGGCCCGACGCGTCGTCCGCGGAGGTCGAGGAGGCGCTGCGCGAGGCGGGAGCCCAGGACTTCGTCCGTGCGCTGCCCGACGGCGCGGACACCCTGCTCGGCGAGGACGGGGCCGGGCTCTCCGCCGGGCAGCGGCAACGCCTCGCCCTGGCACGGGCGTTCCTCGCCGACCGGCCCGTGGTGCTGCTGGACGAGCCGACGGCCGCGCTCGACGGCGAGACCGAGGCGGGGATCGTCGAAGCGGTCCGCAGGCTTGCCGCCGGCCGGACCGTCCTTCTGGTGGTGCACCGTCCCGCGCTGCTGGCCGTCGCCGACCGGGTGGTGCGTCTCGACGTACCGCGTTCCCCTGCGGTGGCGGGGGAGCCTGCGGTACGACCCGTGCCGCCGGCCGAGGCGGCCGAAGGGCCCGTCTACGTGGAGGGCCGTCACGTATCCGATCACTCCGGAGAGATCCGGGGCAGTGTGCTCGCGCGCGTGCGGGGTGCCGCGCGGGCGCGGCGGGGGCGCCTTGCCCTCGCGCTGCTGCTCGGAGCGCTCGCCCTCGGCAGCGCCGTCGGGCTCATGGCGACCTCCGGGTGGCTCATCTCGCGGGCCTCGCAACAGCCGCCCGTGATGTATCTGATGGTCGCCGTCACGGCGACCCGCGCCTTCGGGATCGGCCGCGCCTGCTTCCGGTACGCCGAGCGGGTCGTGTCGCACGACGCCGTGCTGCGGATGCTGGCCGACACCAGGGTCGCCGTCTACCGGCGCCTTGAGCGGCTCGCCCCCGCGGGCCTGCGCGCGACGCGCCGCGGCGATCTGCTCTCCCGGCTCGTCGCCGATGTGGACGCCCTTCAGGACTACTGGCTGCGCTGGCTGCTGCCCGCGTCGGCCGCCGCGGTGGTCGGTGCCGCCTCCGTCGCGTTCACCGCCTGGATGCTGCCCGCCGCCGGTGCCGTGCTCGCCGCGGGCCTGCTGCTCGCGGGGGTCGGCGTACCGCTGCTCTCCGGAGCCGTCGCCCGCCGCGCCGAGCGCCAACTGGCCCCCGCGCGCGGGACGCTGGCCACCCGCGTGGCCGAACTCCTCACCGGCACCGCCGAACTGACCGTCTCTGGAGCGCTTTCCGCGCGGACCGCGCAGGCGAAGGCAGCCGACTCCGTGCTGACGCGGATCGCGTCCCGCGCCGCCACCGCCACCGCGCTGGGCGACGGACTCACCGCGCTGATCACCGGCCTCACCGTGGCCGGTGCGGCCCTCGCCGGGGTGCAGGGTGTGCGCGAGGGCCGCCTCGACGGGGTCCAGCTCGCGGTCGTCGTCCTGACGCCGCTGGCCGCGTTCGAGGCCGTCATGGGCCTGCCGCTCGCCGTGCAGTACCGCCAGCGGGTCGAGAAGAGCGCCGAACGTGTCCACGAGGTCCTGGACGCGCCGGACCCCGTACGGGAGCCGGAATCGCCCGCGCAGGCGCCGCAGGATCCCTTCCCTCTGCTGGTGCGCGGTCTCGCCGCGCGCCACGACGGGCAGGGCCGGGACGCGCTCCACGGGGTCGACCTCACGCTGGAGCGGGGCCGCAGGGTCGCCGTCGTCGGCCCGTCCGGGTCCGGCAAGACGACGCTCGCGCAGGTCCTGCTGCGGTTCCTGGACGCGGGCGAGGGGTCGTACACCCTGGCCGGGCAGGACGCGTACGGGCTCGAAGGGGATGCGGTGCGGCGGCTCGTCGGGCTGTGCGCGCAGGACGCGCACCTCTTCGACAGCTCGGTGCGCGAGAACCTGCTTCTCGCGAAGAAGGACGCCACCGACGACGGACTGCGCGAAGCCCTGGCTGCCGCGCGCCTCCTGGAGTGGGCCGATTCGCTGCCCGACGGGCTCGGCACCCTCGTCGGCGAACACGGCGCGCGCCTGTCCGGAGGCCAGCGGCAACGGCTCGCCCTGGCCCGCGCCCTCCTCGCCGACTTCCCCGTCCTCGTGCTCGACGAGCCCGCCGAGCACCTCGACCTGCCGACGGCGGACGCGCTGACGGCGGACCTCCTGTCCGCGACCGAGGGCCGGACAACGCTGCTGATCACGCACCGAATGGCCGGCCTCGACGCCGTGGACGAGGTCATCGTCCTCGACGCGGGAAGGGTCGTGCAGCGCGGCAGGTACGAGGATCTGGTCGCGGTCGAGGGGCCGTTGCGCACGCTGTGGGAACGCGAGCGTGAGGCGGAGCTGCTGGTGGGCGCGTAGCCGTACGGACCGGGTGGCCCGGGCAGGACTCTTCCCGACTTTCCTCTCCAAATGGGACTAACTAGTCTCAAGGCATGTCAGCTGCTCCGGTGCCCGGCGCCACCCCACCGTCCGACGGCGAGCGGGACTCCTCCGACGCGCTGGAGGCGGCGACGCAGGCGACGCGCGGGCTCCAGGGACTGTCCGCCGAGCTGACCGCGCGGGTACCGCAACTGCTCGAAGCGATGCGGTCCGTAGGCACCGGTCTGGAGCTGCACACCACCCTCGACCGCATCTGCGAGACGGCCGCCGAGCTCGCCGACGCCCGTTACGCGGCGATCGGCGTCGTCTCCGAGGACGGCGAGGCTCTCTCGGACTTCGTCTTCCACGGAGTCGACGGGGAGACGGCGGAGCTCATCGGACGACTGCCCGACGGCCACCGCGGGCTCCTCGGCGCGCTCATCAACGACCCGGACCCGGTACGCCTCGCGAACCTCGCCGACGACCCCCGCTCCTGCGGCTTTCCGGCCCACCACCCGCCGATGCGGACCTTTCTGGGCGTCCCCATCCGCGTACAGGGGGAGATCTTCGGCAACCTCTATCTGACGGAGAAGCAGGGCGGTGTCGAGTTCAACGACTACGACCTGAACATGGTCCGTGTCCTCGCCACGGAGGCCGGCATCGCCATCGGCAACGCGCGCCTGTACGAGGCCGCCAGGCAGCGTGAGCGGTGGATCGACGGGTCCGTGGCCGTCACGACCGCCCTGCTGTCGGGCAGTGACGCCGAGGACGCCCTCCAGGTCGTCGCCGAACAGGCCAGACACTTGTCGGGCTCGGCGGCCGGCATCGTCCTCCTGCCGGCCGAGGAGGGCGGCATGGAGATCGTCGCCGTCTCGTCGGACGAGCCGTCGCAGGCCCTCGGCGTGATCATCCCGGCCGAGAGCGAGATCGTCACCGAACTCCTGGGCGGCGCGGCCGTGTTCATCGACGACGCGTCCACCGACCCGCGCATACTGACCGATCTCGCGCACGATTACGGACCGGCGATGATGCTGCCCCTCCAGAGCGACGGCCGGGTCCTCGGCACCCTCGTCACGCCACGCGCGCGTGGCGCCCGGCCCTTCAGCGACGCGGAGCGCACCCTCGCCACCCAGTTCGCGTCGCAGGCCGCACTCGCGCTGATGATGGCGGAGGCGCAGCGCGACCGGGAGCGGCTCGCGGTGTACGAGGACCGCGACCGGATCGCCCGCGATCTCCACGACCTCGTCATCCAGCGCCTGTTCGCGACGGGGATGATGCTGGAGAGCGCTCAGCGCAGGTCCGTCGTGCCCGAGGTGCAGGTCGGTGTCGGCAGGGCCGTCGACGAGCTGGACGTCACCATCCAGGAGATCCGCACGGCGATCTTCGCGCTCCAGCAGGGTCCCGCCGAGGCGCCGTCGGGCCTGCGCACACGGGTCCTGCGCGAGATCAACATGGCGGCCGTGCCGCTCGGCTTCACGCCCACGCACCACTTCGCCGGCGCCGTCGACACCGTGGTCGGCGAACTCACCGGCAAGAACCTCATCGCCGCCCTGCGAGAGGCGCTGTCCAATGCGTTCCGGCACGCGGAGGCCGCCCGTATCGACGTGGTCGTCGACGCGAACGTCACGCTCCCCGACGGGCAGCCCGGCGTCCGGCTGACCGTGGCCGACGACGGCGTCGGCATCCCGGAGGGCGGCCGGCGCAGCGGCCTCAAGAACCTCAAGCGGCGGGCCGATTCCCTGGGAGGCGACAGCTGGTACGGGCCGGGCATCGGGGAGGACGGGGGCGGCACGACGGTGATCTGGCAGGCGCCTCACTGAGGGTGCGATCAGGTACCGCGCCGGGCCCTGTTCAGGGGTACGGATCTGACCTACGGATCTGAGCCGTACAGGGCGCCCGCTCCCCTCTAGTCGTACGAGTTCAACAGGCGGTGCCCGCACGCCCCGGGCCACGACCTGGGGGGCAGTGGATCGGCCGGTCGGGGACGAGCGGCAACTCGACAGGGCCGCACCTGCACGTCGAGGTCCGCCTCACGCCCTACGCCGGGTCGGGGATCGCCCCGTGCCATGGGCTCGGGCAGCACGGGGTGCCGCTCTAGGGGGCACGGGGGCTGCGCGCGGGGCGGGTCCACGTGCGGAGGACCGTTTCTTCGGGTGCTTCCGGGAGTCTGCTTCTAGGAGTCGCCCGAAGCGCCGTCCCCGGAGGGCCGACGCGCCGCCAGGATCTGCTCGATGACCGCGGCCACGCCGTCCTCGTTGTTGGGCACCGTGTGGCCCGACGCGGCGGCGAGCACCTCCGGGTGCGCGTTGCCCATCGCGAACGAGGTGCCCGCCCAGGTGAGCATCTCCACGTCGTTGGGCATGTCCCCGAAGGCGACGACCTCGGCCGCTGTGATGCCGCGCTCGGCGCAGCACAGCGCGAGGGTGCTGGCCTTGGAGACGCCGGGGCCGCTGATCTCCAGGAGCGCGCTGGGGCTGGAGCGGGTGATCGCCGCGCGGTCGCCGACGGCCTCGCGGGCCAGGGCGAGGAACTCGTCGGGGGCGAGGTCCGCGTGGTACGCGAGCAGCTTGAGGACGGGCTGGTCGGCGCAGGGCGAGCCGTCGGCGAGGAGCTTCTCGGCGGCGGCGACGCTCTCCCCCGCCTCCAGGTGCAGCGGCGGGTACGTCGGCTCGTGGTGGAGGCCGCCGGTCCGCTCGACCGCGAAGGCCGTGCCGGGCGCGGCGGCGCGCACGATGCGTACGACGTCGAGGGCGGTCTCGGGCGCGAGGTCCCTGATCTTCACGAACCGGTGGCGGCCGGGGCCGCCGTGCAGGTCCACCACGGCCGCGCCGTTCCCGCAGATCGCCAGGCCGTGGCCGTGCACGTGGTCGCTGACAACGTCCATCCAGCGGGCCGGCCTGCCGGTCACGAAGAAGACCTCGATGCCCGCCCGTTCGGCGGCGGCGAGCGCGGCGACCGTCCGCTGCGAGACGGACTTGTCGTCTCGCAGCAGCGTGCCGTCCAGGTCCGTGGCGACGAGCCGGGGCGCGGGGGCGTTGGCGGCCGGGGTCCAGGGCCGAGGAGTCGGTGAGGTCACCGCACCAGTGTCCCGCATATGCGCGCACGGGCGTGCGGTGGGGCGCGCAGATGAGTACGGTCCTCGCGCAGGCGCCCCAACGCTTGTGCCGCGTCGCTGCGGTCCCTCAGCCGAGCTGGGCGAGGGCGTCCGTGGCGATGTTTTCGAAGACCTTCTGGTCGGCGGCGAACTCCGAGTCGGGGATGGGCCAGTGGATCACGATCTCGGTGATGCCCAGGGCGGCGTGCCGGCCGGCGAAGTCGACGAAGGCGTCCACGGACTCCAGCGGACGGTTGCGGTCCGGCGTGAACCCGGTGAGGAGGACCTTGTCGAGTTCGGCGGCGTCACGGCCGATCTCGGCGCAGGCACTGGCGAGCTTGGCCGCCTGTCCGCGAATGGCCTGAACCGACTCCTCGGGGGTGCCCGTCTCGAACAGCCTCGGGTCGCCCGTCGTCACCCACGCCTGCCCGTGCCGGGCGGCCAGTTTCAGTCCGCGCGGTCCCGTCGCGGCCACCGCGAAGGGCAGCCGGGGACGCTGCACGCAACCCGGGATGTTCCGCGCCTCCTGGGCCGAGTAGAACTCACCGTCGTACGTCACCGAGTCCTCGCTCAGCAGCCGGTCGAGCAGCGGCACGAACTCGGCGAAGTGGTCGGCCCGTTCGCGCGGGGACCACGGCTCCTCGCCGGCCTTCAGGAGTGTCGTCGCGTCGAAGCCGTTGCCGCCCGCGCCGATGCCGAGGGTGATCCGGCCACCGGAGATGTCGTCGAGGGAGATCAGTTCCTTGGCCAGCGTGACCGGGTGCCGGAAGTTCGGCGAGGTGACGAGCGTGCCGAGGCGCATCCGCTCCGTGACGGACGCGGCGGCGGTCAGGGTCGGCACGGCGCCGAACCACGGCCCGTCGCGGAAGGTCCGCCAGGCCAGGTGGTCGTAGGTGTACGCGGTGTGGAAGCCCAGCTCCTCGGCGCGCTGCCACGCGGCTCGGCTGCCCTCCTGCCAGCGGCGGTAGGGCAGGATCACGGTGCTCAGACGCAGGGCGGGCGTGGGCTGACGGGGCTGACGGTTCATGCCTGAGAGCCTAAGCGGCGTGCGCCGGGCGCGGGCCGGGGGTGAGGGCGGCGTGGGGCTCCGTGTCTCGCGGGTCCGGTCGGTCTCAGTCGGGAAACCGCAGGTAGCGAGGCGGGACGGCCTCCGTGAGCCAGACGCCGTTGGCGCTGACGCGGAACGTGTGGCCGTCTCGGTGCATCGCTCCCGCGTCGACGGACAGCACGACGGGGCGGCCGCGGCGGGCGCCGACGCGGGTGGCGGTCTCGCGGTCGGGCGAGAGGTGGACGTCGTGCCGGCTCATGGGCCGCAGCCCCTCGGCGCGGATGGCGTCCAGGGCCGGGGCGACAGTGCCGTGGTAGAGGTACGCGGGCGGGGTCGCCGGGGGCAGCCCGAGGTCGACGTCCACGCTGTGGCCCTGGCTGGCGCGGATCCGGGAGCCCTCGATCGCGAAGCGCCGCTTGTCGTTGGCGGCGACGACGTGGTCGAGCTCGTCCCGCGTGATGCGGAAGCCGTGGGCGGCGGCCGCGGCGAGCAGCGTGCCGATCTCGACCCAGCCGCCCTCGTCGAGGGTCAGTCCGATCCGCTCCGGCTGATGCCGCAGATGCTTCGAGAGGTACTTCGACACCTTGACGGTGCGTCTTTCATCCATCCCGTCAGAGTGGCGGGCGTCTCACTTCTCGTGCACGTGATTTTTCTGTTCGCAGGTTTGATCCACAGCCAAGTCCGGTTATCCACAGGGGATTTGACGATTCTGTGGACAACTGTCAAGTGATTGGCGGCATTTGGTCAACAGACGGCGATTTGTAGTGGTTTGAGGCAAGGGTGTCCAATGTTCTTGCTTGTACCTCCCGTTCGGTCGCGGCGGCGATGAACTCGGAGACGCTCTCAGCACCAACGAGGCTCCGTACAGCGCGGATCGTGGCACCGGGAAGAGCCACCGAATGGACCTCCTCCACAGGCGAGGTGACCGGACCATCCGACAGGTGCCGGTGGAGGTGCCGCGTGGCGAACAGCTTCATGGCGCGCGCCAGTTCGGCGTCGACCGACTGCTGCGCGAGCGGCCGGAGTCTGCGAACGAGCGAGGCCGCCTCGGCCGCCTCGGCGTCCGTCGGGGGCAACGGGCCGAGGTAGCGCGCGAAGACATGCTCGGTCGTGAACTCCAGGAAACGCGTGGCGATGTGCTCGATCTGACCCCTCAACTCCCTTAGATGACCGGAGATCGCGGGCAAGGGGACGCCGGACGCATGCAACTCGGCGGCCACAGCCAGCTCTTGAGGACTCGGGACCAGGAACTCGTCGTCGTGTCCGGGGATCTGTTCCAGGATCCCGAGCGCCACCGCGTCGGCGATGGCCGCCTCGTCCTCGCTGCCCCCGAACCGTGCCGCGAGATCGGCGCGCGAGATCCGATCGGCCTTCTCGTCGGTCCACGGCCCATCGACCTCCGCGACCAGGCCGAGCACACCCCCGAGCCCGCGCCCCGCGTCCCACGCCTCGAGCAGCTCCTTGATCGAGGCCAGGGTGTACCCGCGGTCGAGGAGGTCGGCGATCTGCCGCAGCCGGGCCAGATGCGTGTCCCCGTACACATTGGCCCTGCCGCGCCGCTCGGGGCGGGGGAGCAGTCCCCGGTCCTGGTAGGCGCGGATGGTGCGGACCGTGGCGCCGCTGCGGTGCGCCAGGTCCTCGATCCGGTACTCGGCCACAGCCTGCTCCGTCACGCTTCACATCCCTCTGCCGTGCTGTGTGGGAAGGCGGCGCCGTCCCGTGTTCCGGACGTCGACCGCATGCGGCCGGACCGAACGAAAGACCCTAGGACAGAGCGGTCCGGCCGATCGCGCCCGCCGCCGTCCTGGCCGCGGGCGACTGCGCCAGATACTCGACGGCCTTGCGCAGCGACCCCTCCTGCGAGGGATGGTACGACCGCCGCAGATAGCGGGGAATCGCCGCACCCAGCTCCCGCCAGCTGGGCAGCAGCCCCTTGCGCACCGCCCTGTTGTGCTCGGCCGGCGAGTAGCGCAGGCGTCCCGCGAGCTGAGGGTCGTGACGTATGAGGTACGCCGCGCCCCAGGCCCACAGGTACAGCATCACGGGAGCGGTGACGGCCATGCCCGCGACCCGGCGGGCGTAGCGGGGCAGACCCTCGCCGCCGCAGTGCTGGTACATGTCGAAGGCGACCGCGCGGTGCTCGACCTCCTCCGCGCCGTGCCAGCGCAGCAGGTCGAGCATGACCTCGTCCGTGCCCGCCGCGTCGAGCCCTTCGGCGTGCAGCACCCAGTTCCCCAGGACCGCGGTGAACTGCTCAATCGCAGCGACGACGGAGAGCCGGAAGCGCAGCCACTCCTGGGCGGAGACCGGGGCGCCCAGCGGCGGCCGCTCGCCGAGAAGCTTCTCGAAGAGGAAGTCGACGTACTTCGTGAAGTCCGCGGTGTCGAGCCGCTGCGCTGCCAGATGGTCGAGGACGTACGCGTGCTGCACGCTGTGCGTCGCCTCCTGACCCATGAACCCCTTGACGTCCACGAGCAGTTCGGGATCGTCGACGAGCGGCAGGCCCTCCTTGAACACCTTCACGAACCACCGTTCCCCCGCCGGGAGCAGCAGGTGCAGCACATTGATGACGTGCGTCGCCGTGGGCTCGCCCGGTATCCAGTGCAGCGGCGTCGTCTCCCAGTCGAAGGAGACCCGGCGCGGGGTGATCGCGTAGTGCTCGGTGTGCCCGGTGGGCTCGCTGTGTTCGGTGGGCCCGGCGCTCTCCCCGGTGCTCACAACGGCGGCTCCAATCGTGCGACGGCGCGCAGGGCCTTGGGCGTGAAGCGGGACATGAGGTGGGCGCCGCGGGCTTCCGGCGTGACGGGGACGACGGCCTGATTGCGTACGACGGCGGACAGGATCGCGTCGGCGACCTTCTCCGGCGGGTAGTTCCGCAGGCCGTACAGACGCGAGGACTTCTTCTGGCGGCGCTTCTCCTCTTCGGCGTCGACCCCGGCGAACCGGGCCGTCGCCGTGATGTTCGTGTTCACCAGGCCGGGGCAGATCGCGGAGACGCCGATTCCCTGGCCCGCCAGCTCGGCACGCAGGCACTCGCTGAGCATGAGGACGGCGGCCTTGGACGTGCTGTAGGCGGGCAGTGCCTTGGAGGGCTGGAACGCCGCGGCGGACGCCGTGTTCACGATGTGGCCGCCCTGTCCTCGCTCGGCCATCTGCTTGCCGAAGAGGCGGCAGCCGTGGATGACGCCCCACAGATTGACGTCGAGGACCTTCTTCCAGTCCTCCGGCGTGGTGTCGAAGAAGGACCCGGACAGGCCTATGCCCGCGTTGTTCACCAAGACGTCGACGATGCCGTACTCGGCGGCGACCTTCTCGGCGAGCTTCTCCATGGCCTGCTCGTCGGCGACGTCGACGGTCTCGGCCCACGCCTGGGGGGCGCCTATGAGCTGGGCCATCTCGGCGGTGCGGGCCGCGCTCTCCGTGTCCCGGTCGACGGCCACCACGCGCGCGCCGGCCTCGGCGAACGCGAAGGCCGTGGCCCGCCCGATCCCGCTGCCCGCGCCCGTGACCAGCACCAGCTGGCCGCCGAAGCGCTCGGCGTGCTTGCCTGTCGCCTTCGTGCGCCCGGCGGGCAGACCGGCCTCCCGCTCCTCGTTCGCCAGGACGAACTCGCTGATCCACGCGGACAGTTGATCCGGCCGGGTGCGCGGCACCCAGTGCTTGGCCGGCAGCGTGCGGCGGACCAGCCCCGGTGCCCACAGCTCCAGTTCGTCATAGAGCCGTTCGGACAGGAAGATGTCGCCCAGGGGCAGGACGAGCTGCACCGGCGCGTGCGCGTAAGCGTCCTCGCGGGGCCTGCTCAGCCGCGCCCGTACGTTGTCCCGGTAGAGCCAGGCGCCATGGGCGGCGTCCGAGGGCAGGGACGGCGTCGGATAGTCGCCCGCCGGCACCTTCTCCATGCGTTCGAGGATCTTCGGCCAGCGCTTGCCGAGCGGACCGCGCCAGGCGAGCTCGGGCAGTACGGGCGTGTGCAGCATGTACACGTACCAGGACTTGGCGCCCTGGCCGAGGAGCTGGCCCACCCTGCGGGGCGTCGGCCGCGCAATCCGCTTCTTGATCCAGTGCCCGAAGTGGTCGAGCGACGGGCCCGACATCGAGGTGAAGGACGCGATCCTGCCCTCGGTGCGCTTGACCGTGGCGAACTCCCAGGACTGCACCGAACCCCAGTCGTGGCCGACCAGATGGACCGGCTTGTCCGGGCTGACCGCGTCGGCGACCGCGAGGAAGTCGTCCGTCAGCTTCTCCAGCGTGAACCCGCCGCGCAGCGGCGTCGGGGCCGTCGACCTGCCGTGTCCCCGCACGTCGTACAGGACCACATGGAAGCGGTCCGCGAGCCGCTCGGCGACCTCCGACCACACCTCCTTGGAGTCCGGGTACCCGTGCACGAGCAGCACCGTGGGCCGGTCCGGGTCGCCCAGCTCGGCCACGCACAGCTCGATACCGCCCGTGCTGACCCAGCGCTCCCGCGCTCCGGCCAGCCCCTTGAGTCCCGTCATCAGATGCCCTCCGCCCAGCGCCGCACGTGCGGCAGATCGTCGTCCAGCCAGAACGCGCTCTGTTCGGGGTCCTTGGAGTCGGTGACGACCAGGATCTCCTCGAACTTCGCGCCCGTACCCCTGAAGCCGAGGTGCGGCTCCACCGCCCACAGGCCCGGCTGCGGCGGATGGTCGGAGAACTTGTACGGCGACCACAGCGGGGACCAGCCGTCCCGGTGCCCATGGATCGCGTCGCTCGCGAGCCCCTTCAGGGACTGTGTGCCGAAGCCGAACAGCGTCGGGGACAGCCGGCGCTCCTTGACCCGGTCCACCTTGTGCGCGATCACGCCGAACGGGTACGCGCGATGTCGGTTCGCGTAGCCCTGGCGGACCATGAGCCGGTCCACGTCCTCGTAGATCTCCCGCAGGGAACGGCGCTCGCGGACCTCGCGGACGATCAGCTCGCGGTGTGCCTCGAGGTCGGCGAGCAGCTTGTCCTGCACGGGATTGAGGCCGAGCGAGCCCGAGTAGCCGATGTCCGCCGTACAGCCCTTGTAGACCGGGGCCATGTCGAGGATGAACGGCATCCCCGCCTCCAGCTTCCGGTTCGTCGGGAAGAACTGGAGCGGGACCCGGAAGCCGGCGAACGCCGTGCGGTCGCCGAACCAGGCGAACGGCAGATGGAACCAGTCGCGCACGCCGCGCTCCCGCAGCCACTCCCGCTGCATCCGGGCGGCCTCGCGCTCCGTCACGCCCGGCTTGAGCTGCGCCGCGACGGCCTCCGCGCACTCGTACGCGAGGGACTGGACTTCTCTGAACCCCCGCAGCTCCGCGGAGAGTTCACGTACCACTGCTGGGGTCATGCCACCGTCCGTCCGTGTCCGGTCCGTTGCCGTACGCGCTCGTAACTTGACACTGATGAATGTGACAATGGTTGGCGGCTGCGTCAAGGGGTGTGCGCGGGAGCCTGTGGAAAACTCCGGGAGCTCACGGAGGGCGACTCAGGGAGGAACCCCTAGGGACCCGTAGTACTCGAGTCTGAGGCAGGGACAACCCCCTGGTCTGACGACCCGTGTGGTCTGCGCCACTACCTTCGAGGTGTGACTGTGATCGCGACCGAAAGCCTGAGCAAGCGGTTCCCCCGGGTGACCGCGCTTGACCGGCTCTCCATGGACATCGGGCCCGGTGTGACGGGACTCGTCGGAGCCAATGGAGCCGGCAAGTCCACTCTGATCAAGATCCTTCTGGGTCTGTCCCCCGCCACGGAGGGCCGCGCCGCCGTGCTCGGCCTCGACGTGGCCACCGAAGGCGCCGCCATCCGCGAACGCGTCGGCTACATGCCGGAACACGACTGCCTGCCGCCCGACGTCTCGGCCACCGAGTTCGTCGTCCACATGGCGCGCATGTCGGGCCTGCCGCCCACCGCGGCCCGCGAGCGCACCGCCGACACCCTCCGCCACGTCGGCCTCTACGAAGAGCGCTACCGCCCCATCGGCGGCTACTCCACGGGCATGAAGCAGCGCGTGAAGCTCGCGCAGGCTCTGGTCCACGACCCGCAGCTCGTCTTCCTCGACGAACCGACGAACGGCCTCGACCCGGTCGGCCGTGACGACATGCTCGACCTGATCCGCCGCGTCCACGCCGACTTCGGCATCTCGGTCCTCGTCACCTCGCACCTCCTGGGCGAGCTGGAGCGCACCTGCGACCACGTCGTCGTGGTCGACGGCGGAAAGCTCCTGCGCTCCAGCTCCACCACGGACTTCACCCAGACCACGACGACCCTGGCGATCGAGGTCACCGACTCCGACGAACACCCGGACGGCACGCGCGCGTTGCGCGAGGCCCTCGCCCGGCGCGGCATCGAGACCACGACCGGCGGGGAGCTCCCCGGCGCCGGACACACGGTGCTGATCACCACCCAGAGCGACGACACCTACGACCTCGTGCGCGACATCGTCGCCGAGCTCGGCCTCGGGCTGATCCGGATGGAGCAGCGCAGGCACCACATCGCGGAAGTCTTCCGCTCAGAGACGGACAACGAGCGGAAGGAGGCGGTCACCCATGGCGGTTGAGCAGTCCCTCACCCCCGCCGGTGAGCAGACCCGCATCCACAACATCGGCTACCGCCACTACGACGGCCCGCGCCTCGGCCGCGCCTACGCCCGCCGCTCGCTCTTCTCCCAGAGCCTGCGCGGCTCCTACGGCCTCGGCCGCTCGGCCAAGTCCAAAGTGCTGCCGATGCTGCTCTTCGTAGTGATGTGCACCCCCGCGCTGATCATGGTCGCGGTCGCCGTCACCACCAAGATGAAGGACCTGCCGGTCGACTACACGCGCTACGCGATCCTCCTGCAGGCCGTCATCGGGCTCTATCTCGCCTCCCAGGCACCCCAGTCCGTCTCGCGAGACCTGCGCTTCAAGACGGTCCCCCTGTACTTCTCCCGCCCCATCGAGCGCGGTGACTACGTCCTGGCGAAGTTCGCGGCCATGACCTCCGCCCTCTTCGCCCTGACGGCGGCCCCGCTGATCGTGCTCTACGTAGGCGCGCTGCTCGCCAAGCTCGACTTCGCCGAACAGACCAAGGGATTCGCCCAGGGACTGGTCTCCGTGGCCCTGCTCTCGCTGCTCTTCGCCGGCATCGGCCTCGTCGTCTCGGCGGTCACCCCCCGCCGCGGCTTCGGCATCGCCGCCGTCATCGCCGTCCTGACCATCTCCTACGGAGCGGTCTCCACCGTCCAGGCCATCGCCGACTCGCAGGACAACAGCGGCGCGATCACATGGCTCGGCCTCTTCTCGCCGGTCACCCTCATCGACGGCGTGCAGACCGCCTTCCTCGGCGCCACCTCCGCCTTCCCCGGCGGACACGGTCCCTCGACCGGCCAGGGCGTCGTCTATCTGCTCGTCGTGCTCGGGCTCATCGCGGGCTGCTACGGCCTCCTGATGCGCCGCTACCGGAAGGTCGGACTGTGACCACGATCAACATCGACCACGTATCGCGCTGGTTCGGCAACGTGGTGGCGGTCAACGACATCACGATGACGATCGCCCCCGGCGTCACCGGCCTCCTCGGCCCGAACGGCGCGGGAAAGTCCACCCTCATCAACATGATGGGCGGCTTCCTCGCCCCGTCGAACGGAACGGTCACCCTCGACGGAGAGCCGATCTGGCGCAACGAACAGATCTACCGTCACATCGGCATCGTCCCCGAGCGCGAGGCGATGTACGACTTCCTCACCGGCCGCGAATTCGTCGTCGCCAACGCCGAATTGCAGGGCCTCGGCACGCACGAGGCGCAAAAAGCGCTCGCCACGGTCGAGATGGAGTACGCGCAGGACCGCAAGATCTCGACGTACTCCAAGGGCATGCGCCAGCGCGTGAAGATGGCGTCCGCCCTCGTCCACGAGCCGTCCGTGCTGCTGCTCGACGAGCCGTTCAACGGCATGGACCCGCGCCAGCGCATGCAGCTCATGGACCTCCTGCGCCGCATGGGCGCCGAGGGCCGCACGGTCCTCTTCTCGTCGCACATCCTCGAAGAGGTCGAGCAGCTCGCCTCCCACATCGAGGTGATCGTCGCCGGGCGCCACGCGGCCGGCGGTGACTTCCGCAAGATCCGCCGCCTGATGACCGACCGTCCGCATCGCTACCTCATCCGCTCCAGCGACGACCGCGCCCTCGCGGCCGCGCTGATCGCGGACCCGTCCACCGCGGGCATCGAAGTCGACCTCAAGGAGGGCGCGTTGCGCGTCCAGGCCGTCGACTTCGGCCGGTTCACCACCCTGCTGCCCCAGGTCGCCAAGGCCCACGGCATCAGACTGCTCACGGTCTCGCCGTCCGACGAGTCCCTCGAGTCCGTGTTCTCGTATCTGGTCGCGGCGTAGGAGGCCCTGATGTACGACCCCACTGTCGCCCGGCTCACCTACCGAGCCCTGCTCGGCCGCCGCCGGGCCCTCATCCTGTGTGCCCTGCCCGTCCTGCTCATCGCCATCTCCGCGCTCGTGCGCGGCCTCACCGGGGCGGACGACCAGATCGCCGCCGACGTGCTCGGCGGGTTCGCGCTCGCCACGATGGTGCCGATCATCGGCGTCATCGCGGGCACGGGCGCGATCGGCCCCGAGATCGACGACGGCTCCGTCGTCTACCTCCTGGCGAAGCCGATCAAGCGCCCGACGATCATCTTCACCAAGCTGATCGTCGCCATCGCCGTGACCATGGTGTTCTCCGCGGTCCCCACCCTCATCGCGGGCCTGATCCTGAACGGGAACGGGCAGCAGATCGCCGTCGCCTACACGATCGCGGCCCTCGTCGCCTCCATCGCGTACGCCGCGCTCTTCCTGCTCCTCGGCACGATCACGCGCCACGCGGTGGTCTTCGGCCTCGTCTACGCCCTGGTCTGGGAAGCGCTCTTCGGGTCCCTCGTGGCCGGTGCGCGCACCCTCAGCGTGCAGCAGTGGTCCCTCGCCGTGGCCCACAAGGTGGCGGGCGGCGACCTCATCACCTCGGACGTCGGCCTCCCTCTGGCCACCGTCCTGCTCGCCGGGGTCACCGTGCTCGCCACCTGGTACGCGGGCCAGAAGCTGCGCACGCTGAAGCTCGCCGGCGAGGAGTGACGGCTCTTGACAGCGGCTTCACCCTCCCATCAGGACACTGGTCGGGAGGGTGACCTGCTTTCCGGGAGAGCGACCCGTTTTCCAGGAAGCTGATCTGTCCCAGAGACAGGAAGCTGATCTGTCCCAGAAAGGTGACCTGTTCCAGGAGGAGTGGAGATGACAGCGGAGCCGGAGCGTGAGCGGGACGAGACTTGGGAGGGCGTGGCTCTCGACGAGGACTTCATACGGTCCGCCGAGACCACGGAGCCGTCCGCGCGGGCCCGCATGCTCGCCGCACGCTGGCGGAACGAGTCCCCGGAGCCCCAGCCGTGGCGCTCCGACGAGCCGCCCGCGGGCTGGTTCTTCAGCCGCGCCCGCCGCCGCAAGTGGCGCAAGCGCTAGGGCTTGTCGTTTGGGCCGGACAGGCCCAGCCACGCGCCTGGCCACATTTTATTCGGTGGCGTCCAACTACCTGTAGGGGCACAGTAGTTCTGTCACCGCGCCGCGCACGGCGCCCGCCTACTGGGAGAGGAGCGAGACGATGTCGGTCAAGATTCCGTCGAGCTCCCAGCAGGGCAGCCCACGGCAGGCTCCGGAGTAGTTACTCACTCCGTACGAGCCGGCTCACGGGGAGGCTGCCCGGGGCGGCCGCTTCGAGCGCGCACCTTCCGGGTGCGCGGGCCGCCCACCCAGACTTTCCAGTGCCGCGACCCAAGGGAAACGGCACCCGCGGACGGCCGCGGCGACGGCAGGCCGTCAGGCCAGCAGGCGTTCCAGGACGACCGCGATGCCGTCGTCCGCGTTCGACGTCGTGACCTCGTCCGCGACCGCCTTGAGCTCCGCGTGGGCATTGGCCATCGCCACGCCGTGCGCCGCCCAGCCGAACATCGGGATGTCGTTGGGCATGTCGCCGAAAGCGATCGTGTCGGCCGCCTTCGCGCCCAGCCGGCGCGCGGCCAGCGAGAGACCGGTCGCCTTCGAGAGACCGAGCGGCAGCAGCTCGACGATGCCTTCGCCCGCCATCGTGACGCCCACCAGATCACCGGCCACGGCCAGCGCCACGGCGGCCAGCTCGTCGTCGGTCATGCCCGGATGCTGCACGTACACCTTGTTCAGCGGCGCCGCCCACAGCTCGGTGACATCCGTGAACGGGGTGACCGGCAGGGGGCCCTCCTGCACCTGATAGCCGGGCCCCACGACCACCTCGCCCTCGAGGCCGTCACGGCTCGCGGCCAGAGCCAGCGGCCCGGCCTCCGCCTCGATCTTGGAGAGCGCGAGACCGGCCAGCTGCCGGTCGAGGGTCACCGACGTCAGCAGCCGGTGCTCGCCCGCGTGATAGACCTGCGCGCCCTGCCCGCACACCGCGAGGCCCTCGTAGCCGAGGTCGTCGAGGATGTGCCGGGTCCAGGGCACGGCCCGCCCGGTCACGATGATGTGGGCGGAGCCCGCCGCGGTGACCGCGGTGAGCGCCTCACGCGTCCGCTCGGAGACCGTGTCGTCGGGCCGCAGAAGCGTCCCGTCGAGATCGGTCGCGACGAGTTTGTACGGGAACGGGTGATCCAGCGGAGCAGGGTGGCTCACTTGTTGATCGGCTCCAGGATCTTTCGGCCCCCCAAGTACGGACGCAGCACCTCGGGCACCCTCACGGAGCCGTCGGCCTGCTGGTGATTCTCCAGGATGGCCACGATGGTGCGCGGCACCGCGCACAGCGTGCCGTTCAGCGTCGCCAGCGGCTGGACCTTCTTGCCGTCACGCATGCGGATGGACAGGCGGCGGGCCTGGAAGCCGTCACAGTTCGACGCCGAGGTCAGCTCGCGGTACTTGCCCTGCGTCGGGATCCACGCCTCGCAGTCGAACTTGCGCGAGGCCGAGGACCCGAGGTCGCCCGTCGCCACGTCGATGACCTGGAAGGGCAGTTCGAGGCCGGTCAGCCACTGCTTCTCCCACTCCAGAAGCCGCTTGTGCTCGGCCTCGGCGTCCTCGGGAGCGACGTACGAGAACATCTCGACCTTGTCGAACTGGTGCACGCGGAAGATGCCCCGGGTGTCCTTGCCGTACGTACCGGCCTCGCGGCGGAAGCAGGGCGAGAAGCCGGCGTAGCGCAGCGGCAGCTTGTCCGCGTCGAGGATCTCGTCCATGTGGTACCCGGCGAGCGCGACCTCGGAGGTGCCGACCAGGTAGTAGTCGTCCTTCTCCAGGTGGTACACGTTCTCCGCGGCCTGGCCGAGGAAGCCCGTGCCCTCCATGGCGCGCGGGCGCACCAGCGCCGGCGTCAGCATCGGGATGAAGCCGGCCTCGGTGGCCTGCGCGATCGCCGCGTTCACCAGCGCGAGCTCGAGGAGCGCGCCGATGCCCGTCAGGTAGTAGAAGCGCGAGCCCGACACCTTGGCGCCGCGCTCGACGTCGATGGCGCCGAGCGCCTCGCCGAGCTCCAGGTGGTCCTTGGGCTCGAAGCCCTCGGCGCCGAAGTCACGGATCGTGCCGTGCGTCTCGAGGACGACGAAGTCCTCCTCGCCGCCGACCGGGACGTCCGTGTGCACGATGTTGCCCAGCAGGAGGGCGAGACGCTGGGTCTCCTCGTCGGCCTCGCGCTGCTCGGCCTCGGCGCTCTTGACGGCGGCGGAGAGCTCGCCGGTCTTCTTCAGGAGCTCCTGCTTCTCGTCGGGGGCGGCTTTGGGGATCAGCTTGCCGAGCGACTTCTGCTCGGAACGGAGCTCGTCGAAGCGGAGCCCGGACGACCTGCGCCGCTCGTCGGCGGAGAGCAGGGCGTCGACGAGTGCGACGTCCTCTCCACGGGCGCGCTGGGAGGCGCGCACACGGTCGGGGTCCTCACGAAGCAGGCGAAGGTCAATCACCCCTCAAGGCTACCGGTGCGCGGTTCCGCCGCACGAACCGATATCCCGTGCGTACCTTATGCCCGATTTGCCGGATATGAATTCGGCAATGGGCGATCGGCGCGCGGCGAAGCTCGTGGCCGAAATGGATCTTCTCGGGGCCGGTCGGGCACTGTGGACGCCGGTCAATGAAAAGGGTCCCATTCCCCGAAATGGGGCAGACGCGGCACGACCGCTTGACCGAATCCCCTTGTGCGGGCCGGGATTTGGCGGCGGGGTTGTCCACAGGAATGCGGCTCTCCGAAAAGTTATCCACAGGCTGTGCGAAAGATCTGTGGATGCCGGAAGAGATCGTTCCGAAAGCCGCATGATCGACGAAGGATTCCCGATCCAAACCCATCTCACACGCACTTTCGAGTGGAAATGGTTCGCTCTATAGAGTTGATCAAAGGAAAAGAGTGGACGAGGGGTGACGTGCGCGCCTGTGGACGGAGTTGTGCGCTGTAGAGCGATTTGTCGACCATGTAGTGAGATGGTGTCGACTTGTCCCCAGGTCGAGAAGCGCACCTGTGGATAACTTCTGTGGATGGCGAAAATCTGCAGGTAGGACTGGTTCTGAGGACGTCGAAATCCGGCGCCCGAAGACGCCGGAAGCCCGTCAGAATCCGTATGCGCGAAGGTGCCGGGACCCGTATGTCCGAAGGTGCCGCAAGCCGTACGTCCGAAGGCGCCGGAACCCGTATGCCCGAAGGTGCCGCCGGCTGGAACGCAAAGGCGTCAGAAACGGCCGTCCTGGCAGCGCGCGAGCCAGTCGGACGCCGCCATGAAGTCGCTGTCGGACGTTCCCGTCCGCGGAGTCCTGACGTCCGCCACGGTGACCCCGGCCCTCGGATACGAGCCCAGGAAGCGCACCTGCGGGCAGACCCGCTTGAGCCCCATCAGCGCCTCGCCCACCCGGCGGTCCGAGATATGGCCCTCCGCGTCGATGGCGAAGCAGTAGTTCCCGATGCCCTCGCCGGTCGGCCGGGACTGCAGCAGCATCAGGTTGACCCCGCGCACCGCGAACTCCTGGAGCAGTTCGAGCAGCGCGCCCGGATGGTCGTCGCGCTGCCAGATGACCACGGAGGTCTTGTCCGCGCCGGTGGGCGCGGCGGGGCGGGCCGGCTTGCCGACGAGGACGAAGCGCGTCTGCGCGTTCTCCGCGTCATGGATCTCGGTGACCAGTGGCACCAGGCCGTAGCGCTCCGCGGCGAACTCGCCCGCGAACGCCGCGTCGTAGCGGCCCTCCTGGACCAGTCGCGCACCGTCCGCGTTCGACGCCGCGGACTCCCACGTCACGTCCTCGGCGAGATTCGCCTTCATCCAGTTGCGGACCTGCGGCTGAGCCGCGGGGTGGGCCGTCACCGTCTTGATGTCCGACACCTGCGTACCGGGCCTGACCAGCAGCGCGAAGGTGATGGAGAGCAGCACCTCGCGGTAGATCATCAGCGGCTCGCCGGCCACCAGCTCGTCGAGCGTGGTCGTGATGCCGCCCTCGACGGAGTTCTCGATCGGCACGAACGCGGCCTCGGCCTCGCCGTTGCGTACGGCGTCGAGTGCGGCGGGCACGGACACCATCGGAACGAGTTCCCGGGTGGCGGTCTCCGGGAGCGTGCGCAGAGCAACCTCGGTGAAGGTGCCCTGAGGGCCGAGATACGCGTAGCTGGCTGACATATTGGTCACCCTAATGGGCCTCCAGCAGCGCCTGCCCCACGTACTCGCCCTTTGCTGCCCCGCCGGGCACCGCGAACAGCCCGCTCGACTCGTGACGGATGAAGTCCGACAGGGCGTCTCCCCGGTCGAGCTTGCGCTGCACCGGCACGAAGCCGCGCAGGGGGTCCGCCTGCCAGCAGATGAAGAGCAGCCCGGCGTCCGGCACCCCGTCGTGGCCGATGCCGTCGTGGTACGAGAACGGGCGGCGGACCATCGCGGCGCCGCCGTTCTGGTCGGGCCGGGTGATGCGCGCGTGGGCGTTGATGGGTATGACGAGCTTGCCGTCGGCGCCGGTCTTCTCCAGGTCCGGCTTCGTGGTCTCCGTGCCGCCGGTCAGGGGCGCGCCGTCGGACTTCTTGCGCCCGATGACGTCCTCCTGCGCCTTCCCCGACAGCTTCTCCCAGTCGTCGAGGAGCATGCGGATGCGCCGTACGACGGCGTACGAGCCGTCGGCCATCCAGGCGGGGTCGCCCGACGCGGGCACGAAGATCCGCTTGTCGAAGTCGGCGTCGGCCGGCTTCGGGTTGTTGGTTCCGTCGATCTGACCCATGAGATTGCGGGCGGTCATGGGGTGGGAGGTGGCGCCGGGCGAGCGGTTGAAACCGTTCATCTGCCAGCGCACCCTGGCCGCTTCCCCCGCCTCCCGCTGGACCGCGCGCAGGGCGTGGAAAGCGACCAGCGCATCGTTCGCGCCGATCTGCACCCACAGGTCGCCGTTGCTCCGGGCCTTGTCCAGGTGGTCGGAGAAGAAGTCGGGCAGCGGGTCGAGGGCCGCCGGCCGCTGCTTCTCCAGCCCCGTACGGGAGAAGAAGCTGTGGCCGAAGCCGAAGGTGAGCGTCAGCGATGAAGGACCGGCGTCGCCGGCAACGTCGGTGTCGGAGTCGCCGAGGCCTTCCCCGGCCATCAGCCGCTGGGCGGTGGCCGACCAGCGCCGCATCAGGGCAGCCGCTTCCTTGCGTCCGGCGCCGGGCGCGAGATCGAAGGCGATCAGGTGCCCGCGGGACTGTGTCGGGGTCGTGATGCCGGGCTGATGTTTCCCGTGAAACATCACGCGGTCCGCGCCGAGGGAGGTCAGCGACGCGGCGGCGTCGGGGGAGTTCGACGAGGCGGCCGCGTACCCCGCGGCGCCGCCCACGGAGCCCAGGGCGAGGCCCGTCGCGCCCGCGGTGCCGAGCAGCCGCCGTCGGGAGATGCCGGAGTCGGTCCGGTTCTCGGAGTGAGCCATGGTGGGGGTCAGCCGATCTTCGCGTTCTTGTTGACGGTCACTTGGTCGATGTCGGATGTGCGCACGGTGATCGCGATCTTCCAGTCGCCCGCCACGGGGATCTGTACGCCGCTCGCGCTCCAGTGTCCGGTGGCGATGTGGTCGGGAACGACCGGCAGGGGGCCGAGCTTCTTCGCGGCGAGGGTGAAGGAGACCTTCACCTCGGGGACGTCGAACGCCTTGCCGTTGGGGCGCTCCACATAGACGTGCATGTCGTTGCTGCCGGTGCGCCCGGGATCCATGTCCATCAGAAGCGTGCCCTTGCCGTCCTGGCCGCCCGTGTCGAACGGCAGCTTCAGGGAGAGCGGCCCCGACCGCTGGGAGGCCGCCGCGGTGACGGCCTTGGCCTCCTCCTCGGTGCGGCCCGGCTCGGTGGAGGTGAGCACGGTGGTGACGACGAGCAGGACGACGGCGACACCGGCCTCGGTGAGTACGGAGCGGCGCAGTCCGGAGCGGCCCGGGTCGGCGTCCCGTATGCGCTTCTCGCGAGCGGTCACGAGCGCGGCGCGCTGGCGGGCGAGCTGGGCGGACCGCTTGTCGTCGACATCTGAGCCGGAGCCCGTATCGCCGCCAGCGCCGGAGCCCGTATCGCCACCGGAACCGGAACCCGCTTCGCCACGACCACCTTCCCCCGACGACGACCGCTTCGAAGCGCCGCCAGTAGGTACTGTCACCGCCTCCTCCGACCGCGTGCGCTCCTCGGCCACAGTGGTTGCGGCGGCCTCCGGGGCGAGGCCCTCCGACAGGCGTCCCGTCCACTTCCGCGAGATCCAGGCGACGCCGACCAGGACGGCGACGAGCCCGATCTTGAGCAGCAGCAGTTGCCCGTAACGGGTGCCGGTGAGCGCCGACCAGGAGCCGACCTGGCGCCACGACTGGTAGAGCCCGGTCGCGGCCAGCGTGGAGACCGCGCAGAACGCCACCCGGGAGAACCGCCGGACGGCGGTGGCCTCGATCGACGGCGCCCGGTACAGGGCGACGAGCAGGGTGGCGAGCCCGCCGAGCCAGGCCGCCACCGCGAGCAGGTGCAGCACGTCGACAGGCATGGCGAGTCCGGCTTGGATGCCGGTGGAGGCGTGCTCGGCCATAGCCCAGGTGGCGGCGAGACCGGCGGCGACGACCGCGCCGCCGATCGCGAGCCCGAAGGCGAGGTCTTTCTTCTCCTTGGGGTCGGTCCGCTTCTCGTACGCGCCGAAGAGCACGGCGATGAAGAGGGCGGCAGCGGCGAGGAGCAGGAGCCGTGACACCAGTGCCGCGCCCGACTTGGTCTGCAGGACCTGCCCGAGGAGGGTCAGGTCGAAGATGTCACCGACCGCGCCGGACCCTGTGTAGGAGCCGCGCATCAGGAGCATGGCGAGGGTCGCGCCGGTGAGGGTGACCCAGCCGCCCACCACGACCCGCTGCACGGGGCGTACGCCCGCTCCGCGCGGCCAGCAGGCGAGGACGAAGGCCGCGCCGCCGACGGTGAGGATGAACCCCCCGTAGGAGAGGTACCGCGCGACGCCGTAGAGCCCGCCGACGACGCCGCCGCCCGCGGTCTGGTCGGGCAGTGCCGCGGTGGTCTTGGAGGGGGCGCCGATGGAGAAGGTGAACGCCCCGGAGACGGGGTGGCTGTCGGCCGAGACGACCTGGTAGGCGACGGTGAACGTGCCGTCGGGCAGCCCGGAGTGGAGGGGGACCCCGTAGGTCGTGCCGCCGAGGTCGGTCGTCCTGCCGGTGTCGACACGCTTCCCGGCCGGGTCGAGGACCCGTACCGAGCCGGAGGACATGGCGACCTCCTCCGAGAAGGTCAGGGACACCCGGGTGGGGGCCTGCTCGACCACCGCGCCCTGCTTCGGGTCGCTCCCGGTCAGCGCGGCGTGCGCGGAGACGGGCGCGGCGCCGGCGAGGAGGGCGCCGGTGACGGCGAGGAGCAGCAGCAACAGGTGCCGGAAGCGGGGAGCGATGGTCTTCACGAACGGTCAGCCCCTCAGTGCGACGTGTGCGACGTGTGCGACGTGTGCGACTTGCGCGATGCCGTCGACGCCGTCGACATCGACGACTTCGACGCCATCGACGCCATCGACGAGTGCGCCGACTTGGCCGTCGGGTTGTAGGTGGCGGCCTTCACCGGGAAGGTCACCGTGACGGTGCCGGACCTGGCGAAGTGCAGCTCCACGGACACCTTGTCGCCCTCCTTCGGCGTCTGCTTGAGGTTTTCGAACATGAGGTGGTTGCCACCGCGTTCGAAGTCGAGCTCGCCGTCGGCCGGGACCGGGAAGGACTTCTGCTCCTTCATCACCCCGCCCTTGGTGGAGTGGAGGGTGACCTGCTGGGCGATGGAGCTGGTCACCGAGTTGAGCGTGTCGGCGCCGCCGCTGTTGTGCACGATGAAGAAGCCGGCCGCCATGTCGCCGCCCGCGGGCGCCGGTATGAACGCCCCGCCGACCTTCACTGCGGGCTTGCCGGAGGACGCCGGCGCCGACGAGTCGCCGGAGCCGCAGGCCGTGAGGGCGAGTCCGGCCGCCAGCGCCGTGGCGCCGAGGGCGAGCGGTGTACGCCTCACGGCTGCTCCCCCTTGATGATCTTGGGCAGGTCCTTGGTGTAGTCGTCGACAGTGGCGTCCTCGCCGTACAGCACGTACCCGGCGTCGGTCTTCGGCGAGAAGGCGATGACCTGGGTGCCGTGCATCGAGACGAGCTTGCCGTGCTTGTCCTTCTCCGTCGGCTCGATGGAGATGCCGAGGGTGCGGGCGCTGCCCTGGATGGTGGCGAAGTCGCCGGTCAGGCCGATGAAGTCGGGGTCCTGCGCCTTGAGCCACTTGCCGAGGACGGGCGCGGTGTCGCGGTCCGGGTCGGTGGTGACGAAGACGACCTGGAGTTTGTCCTGTTCGGCCTTCGGCAGTGCCTTCTTGGCGACGGCGATGTTGCTCATCGTCAGGGGGCACACGTCGGGGCAGTGGGTATAGCCGAAGTAGATCAGCGTGGGCTTGCCCTTGGTCTGCTCGCGCAGGTCGAACTTCTTGCCGTGGGTGTCCGTGAGGACGAGGTCCGGCTTCTTGAAGGGCGAGTCGAGAACGGTCGCGGCCTTGTTCGAGCCGGTCTCGGCGGAGACCTCGGCCACGGGCTTGCCGCTGTCGTCACCACTGCCGCAGGCGGAGAGGGTGAGCGAGGCCGCGGCGATGAGCCCGGCGGCGAGCAGCGTCTTCTTACGGAGGGCCCGGCGAGGACCTGTGTGCGGGGTCTTACGGGGAGAGCGCATAGAAAAATGTCCCAGATGTGAGGCGGGCCGGTGTGCACCGGGGTCGGCCGGCGGCCACGGAGGGCCGACGTCTGCGCCGGCCCCGGTGCACACCCGCGGCTGGTTCAGCTGTTGGTACGACGGCGTCCCGCGAGCACCCCGAAGGCCACGCCGGCGGCGCCGACGACGATGCCGGCGATGCCGAGGGCGCGTGCGGTGGTGTCGCTGCCGGAGGAGCCGTCGGAGGAACCGTCGGAGGAGCTGTCCGACGAGGAGGCCGCGGCCGCCTTGTCGTCACCCGACGTGGCGCTGTCGTCGGCCGCGCCGCCGTGGTGGTCCTCGGTCGCGGCCGAGAGCTCCAGGGTGGGCGCCGGGTTCTCCGGCTCCTCCTGGCCCTTGGCCTGCGGCTCGATCCAGCGGACGACTTCCTTGTTGTCGTAGGTCTGGATCGCCTTGAAGACGAGCTCGTCCGTGTCCTCGGGCAGCTGCCCGATGGAGAGCGGGAACTTCTGGAAGAAGCCGGGCTGGATGCCCTTGTCCTTGCCCGAGCCGTCGGCGGTCCAGGTGACCTGGGAGACGGCCTGGTCGATCTTCTCGCCGTGCATCTCCAGCGGCTTGTCGAGCTTGGACTTGGTGACCTTGGCGGTCCAGCCGGGGATGGGCTCGGGCATGACCGAGGCCAGCGGGTGGTCGGTCGGGAAGTTGACCTCGACCTTGGTGGTCGCGGCGTCGTCGCGCTCGTTCGGCACCTTGAAGTTCACGACGGCGTATCCGCCCTTGGCGGCGACGCCCTCAGGCTGCACGCTCACGTGTGCGAAGGCGGGGACGGAGAGCACCAGGACGGCGGACGCGGCGGTGGCACCGACGGCGGCGACGCGGGAAATCCTCTTCATGGCAGAAACCACTCCACTCGGGTTCAGCGAGATCAGGCGAACGGTGAGTGCGCGCACCGGGAACGGGGCACGCGCGCGTGCCGCACGACACTCCTCCGCGCTGTGCGGGAACCCGTACAGGGCCCCGCGTGGAGTACGTGTGTCGTGTCAGGCAGCGAGACGGAACGCGTCGCCCGCGGGCGGGCCGCGCCTGATCACCGAGTGCTGAAGTGCCGTCGTGCGCAGGGGCACTGGCGCGAGGAGCTCGACGGGCACCACATGGGGCGCCGCTTCCGCAGCCCCGGGCAGACCGGCCCTGAGGGCGCGTACGAGCGCGAGAGCGGCGCGCAGGGAACGGACGAGCGCCCCCTGGGCGACTCCATGCGCCGAGTTCGCCGAGAGGCGGACGAGCCGGCCGAGCGCGAGGTCTCCATGGCGCAGCAGCCAGCCCGCGACGACTGCGGCGAGCAGGTGCCCGAGCAGCATCGGCAGGGACGGCAGCAGCGGCATGGAGGTGACCGCTTCGGTGGCGGTGTGGTGGTGCATGCCCGTTCCGGAACCGGGTTCGACGCCGGCGTCCGACAGGATCTTCTGCGCCTGCGCGGGGCTGATCGCCGCCATGCCGGAGCCGCACATGAGCCGGGCCGCGCGCTCCACGACCGAGGGTTCCTGTGCGGTCTGCGCCATCGTCATGGTGCCGTGCTGGCCCACTCCGAAGAGGGTGTGCAGACCGGTCTGGCCGGCCGCGAGAGCGGCGGCGATGCCCGGCAGCGAGCGCTCGCGCCCGGCGAGCGGAGCCGCCACGGCGAACACCGCGAGGAACCCGACGCCCAGCGTCCACAGCGGGACGGTGGCGCACGAGGCGAGCACATGTCCGGCCGCGGACAACGCGACGCAGACCGCGGTGAAGACCGCGGCCCTCAGCAGCCGGACATCCGTTCCGGTGCGCGCCTCGCGCTGGTGGGGGGCAGACATGGCGGGCTCATCATCGCACTGGGCTTACCCGCCTCATACGGCAGGTCCACAAGGTCCGGAATCTTCCGCCCCGCCCCCTTGAAGCCGGCTCCGGACACCGCTGAAGCCGGCTCCGTACACCGCCGCCACCGGTCCGCGCGTCCGCCGTATGGGCGGTATCACGCGAAACACGCGATTGCACAGGGGCCGTTGCGGCAATACGTATCGGTATGTCGAGCCGCGGCCTGGAGGCTGGAGCATGAGCATCTGGTGGTCTCTGCACTTGCGCCGCGAGGCCGCGAGCGTTCCGCTCGCCCGACGCCTGCTGATCGACACCATGGAGACCGCGGGCGTGGACCGCGACATCTCGTACGACCTGTCCGTCGCCCTCACCGAGGCCTGTGCGAACGCCGTCGAGCACGGCGGCGATCCGGACCCCGACGATCCGGCGGGCGCGTACCGGGTCACGGCCTACCTGGAGGGCGAGACCTGTCGCATCGAGGTCGCCGACTCCGGTCCCGGCTTCCCGGCCCTGCGCGGACGCGGCACGACGCTGCTCAAGCCCGCCCCCGACCACGCCGAGCACGGCCGCGGACTCTGTCTCATCCAGGAGCTCGCGGACCACGTCCACTTCGTCAACCGACCGGGCAGGGGCGGCGCGGTCGTCAGCTTCGACAAGGTGCTCAAGTGGCGCGAGGACGCGCCCCTGGTCTCGGCCTGATCCCCTCCGGGCACGAAAGCCCGACCCGTCCGGACACGACACCCTGACCCCTCCGGGCACGACAGTGGCCGGGCACCGTCACGCCGTGCCCGGCCACTTCGCAAACGCGTCTCTACGCGCGCGTGGTTCAGCCCTTGAGCTGAGCCATCCACGCCTCGACCTCGTCCGAGCGGCGCGGCAGACCGGCGGAGAGGTTCCGGTTGCCGTCCTCGGTCACGAGGATGTCGTCCTCGATCCGGACGCCGATGCCGCGGTACTCCTGCGGCACGGTCAGGTCGTCGGCCTGGAAGTACAGACCGGGCTCGACGGTCAGGCACATGCCGGGCTCCAGCGTGCCGTCCACGTACGTCTCGGTGCGCGCGACGGCGCAGTCGTGGACGTCGAGGCCGAGCATGTGGCCGGTGCCGTGCAGCGTCCAGCGGCGCTGGAGGCCGAGCTCGAGGACGCGCTCGACCGGGCCCTCGACGAGGCCCCACTCGACGAGCTTCTCGGCGAGCACACGCTGCGCGGCGTCGTGGAAGTCGCGGTACTTGGCACCGGGCTTGACGGCCGCGATACCGGCCTCCTGGGCCTCGTACACGGCGTCGTAGATCTTCTTCTGGAGCTCGGTGTAGCGGCCGTTGACCGGCAGCGTGCGCGTCACGTCGGCGGTGTAGAGGCTGTGCGTCTCGACGCCCGCGTCCAGGAGGAGCAGGTCGCCGGAGCGGACCGGGCCGTCGTTGCGGACCCAGTGGAGGGTGCAGGCGTGCGGGCCGGAGGCGCAGATCGAGCCGTAGCCGATGTCGTTGCCCTCGACGCGTGCGCGCAGGAAGAACGTGCCCTCGATGTAGCGCTCGCTGGTGGCCTCGGCCTTGTCGAGGATCTTCACGACGTCCTCGAAGCCGCGGACGGTGGAGTCGACGGCCTTCTGCAGCTCGCCGATCTCGAACGCGTCCTTCACGAGGCGGGCCTCGGAGAGGAAGACGCGCAGCTCGTCGTCGTGCTCGCGGGTGACCTTGTCGGTCAGGGCGGCCTCGATGCCGGCGTCGTGTCCGCGCACCACGCGGACCGGGCCGCTCGCCCCGGCCAGGTGGCCGGCGAGCTCGCGCACGTCGGAGGCGGGGATGCCGTAGACCTGCTCGGCCTCGGCGAGGGAGTGGCGGCGGCCGACCCACAGCTCGCCCTGGCCGTCCAGCCAGAACTCGCCGTTCTCGCGGTCGGAGCGCGGCAGCAGGTAGATCGTCGCGTCGTGCCCGGAGACCGTCGGCTCAAGGACGAGGACGCCGTCCTCCGTCTGGTTGCCGGTCAGGTACGCGTACTCGACGGAGGCGCGGAAGGAGTACTCGGTGTCGTTCGAACGGGTCTTGAGGTTGCCCGCGGGGACGACGATGCGCTCACCGGGGAAGCGCGCGGAGAGGGCGGCGCGGCGGGCGGCCGTCTCGGACGCCTGCGCGATCGGCTCGAGGCCGTGCAGCTCCGTGTCGGCCCAGCCGGACTTCATGCTCTCGGCGAGCTCATCGGACACGCCCGGGTACAGGCCGTTCTTGCGCTGCTTGATCGGCTCGTCGCTCTCGGTCTGAGCGATCTCCGGGTTCTCCGGGGTGAGCTCCTCCGACACGTCTTCCTCCTAGATACGGCCCTGGGATCGGCCTGGGTGCGGCCTGGGTACAACGATGGACCCCCACCATCGTACGGTCGTACGGAAGGGGGCCCAGGGCCGGAAGACCTGTTACATCAAGGGCTACGGGCTGTACCGCCCCGGTCACCGGGTCACTCGAAGCGCGCGGCGAGCAGCACGACGTCCTCGTCGCTGTCGGCGGCGTCGAGCCCGTCCGGCAGGACGGTGTGCAGGACGTGGTCGGCGATCGCGCCGGGGTCGTCGCGGATCGTGCGCGGGACACCGGCCGCGGCCGCGTGCAGACGGGCGAAGGCGCGGTCCATCGGGTCACCGGTGCGGTGCAGCAGGCCGTCCGTGTACAGCAGCACGGTCTCGCCGGGCTCCGGGCTGAACTCGACGCTCGGCGCCTCCCAGCAGGCCAGCATCCCGAGCGGCGCGGACAGCGACGTCTCCACGAACTCGGTACGTCTGTCGCCGATGACCAGCGGCGGGCTGTGCCCGGCCCCGGCCAGGACGATCTTGCGCAGGGCGGGCTCGCAGTACGCGAACAGGGCGGTGGCGCTGCGCGCGGGCTCGGTCAGCCGGAGCAGCAGCTCCAGATCGGACAGGACGGCGACGGGGTCCTCGCCCTCCATCACCGCGTACGCCCGCAGGCTGGCCCTGAGCCGGCCCATCGCGGCGACGGCGCTGGCCCCGGCGCCGGTGACGGAGCCGACGGCCAGGCCGAGCGCGCCCTCGGGCAGCGGCAGCGCGTCGTACCAGTCGCCGCCGCCGCGCGGGCCCGTGCGGCGGCGGGCAGCGAGCTGGACACCCGCGACCCGCGGGAGCCGCGGCGGCAGCAACTCCTCGGCGATGGTGCGGGACTTGGTGCGCGCCCGCTCCAGTTCGAGCAGGCGCGCGAGGTGTTCGGTGGCGTAGCGCGTGTACAGACCGACCAGGTGGCGCTGGCGTTCGACGGGCTCGGCGGGCTCGTCGTAGAGCCACACCACGGCGCCGAGCCGGCCCGCCGCCTCGGTCGCGAGGGGCACCGCGAAGCTCGCCGCGTAGCCGAGCCGAGCGGCGACCTCGCGGTGGCGCGGGTCGAGCCCGTCCTCGGACAGCAGATCCGCGTGCACCTCGGGCTCGCCGGTCGCGTCCGCGCGGTCGAGGATCCTCCCGTACGAGGTCGCGCCGCGCGGCACCGTCTCGATGTGGCCGAGGTCGGCGCGGGCGAGGCCGAGTCCGACGGTGGTGTCGGGCCCCAGGCCGTCGGCCGGTTCCAGGACGACGAGTCCGCGGCGCGCGCCGACGAGGGCGGCGCCGGCGCGCAGCACCTCGTGCAGGGCGTCGTCCAGGACGGCCGCCCTGGCCAGGCGCTCGGTGAGTTCGTGCAGCGTGGTGAGGTCGGAGACCCAGCCGGCGAGCCGGTCCTGGATCAGTGCTCCGGGGGCGCCGGGGGCTCCGGGCGCTCCAGCGGGGGAAGGGGGCGCGGGCGCGGGTGACGCGGGCGCGACAGTGTGTGCCGGTGGGGGAACCGTTGAATCGATTCCGGCCACTTTCGGAAAGTGTGGGGCTGTCATGGCGTCCGGCTTTCCGGCCGGTGCGTATTGCTCAATAGCATCGCAAACCCCCATGTGATTCTGCGCCGCCAGCAGTGTCTCCACATCTACACGCACCGATGAGGGGATGTCCAGCATTGTCCTGCTGGGATTCCTGGTGTCCAGGAGGCCCGTGCGGCATTAGTGATCTCTGATCGAACTTGGCTGAAAAGTGCCTCGGGTGAGGCCGTATTGCGGTCGACTGGCATTGTTCGACAGAGCGTCACAGCGGTCGTGATGGGTACGTTCTCGGAGAAGGCCAGGGGCAGTTGGGATCGACCCGGAACCTGGCGACGGACCCGGGCGTCCTAACCACCGACGACCGTGCCCCATCCTCCCGTGGGGGAGGCGGCGAGTAACACGCGCGACGGCAAACGCCAGGCGCCGCCACCCCACGCCAGGCTTTTCAAGTACGCGGCCGGCGCTCGGACTATAGGGGTTCCCCCTGCTCAAGGCTGGGGTGCGGCGCTCCCAGTATGTACGCTCAGTGAAGTGCTCGACACACAGTGTGATGTGGCCCACGGCGTTCTCTTCGGTCTACGGAAAGGAACGAGCGCTCATGCGCGAGATCCTCGGAAGGCGACGCAGGCTCCTGTCCAGGCGAAACAACGGGAAGTCTGATCAGCTCAGCGCGGCCCTGACCTTCGCGACCGCATGGCAGTGGCCCGTACTCCCGGGCGTGGGGCTCGTGGGGGCGAGGCGCCGTGACGGCGTCAGCTGCGCCTGCCCCGACCCGGAGTGCACGGTGCCCGGCGCACACCCCTTCGACCCCGGGCTGCTCGCCGCGACCACGGACGAGCGCATGATCCGGTGGTGGTGGACCAACCGTCCGACAGCGCCGATCGTGCTGGCCACGGGGGCCGGTGCGGGCGCGAGCGGCGGCCGCGCACCCTGCGCGGTGAGCCTCCCCTCGGTCGCCGGAGCCCGCGCCCTCGAGGCGCTCGACCGTACGGACATCAGGCTCGGCCCGGTCGTCGCCACCAGGGACCGTCTCTTCATCCTCGTGGCGCCCTACTCCATGGAGCAGCTGGGCGAGCTGCTCTACGCCCAGGACTGGGTGCCGGGGTCCCTGCGCTTTCACGGCGAGGGCGGCTATCTGGCCCTGCCTCCGTCCGGCACCGGCCTCGGCCAGGTCTGCTGGGAGCGCGCACCGCTGCCCGGCTCCGCGGCGCCCTGGGTGCCCGATGTGGAGGCCGTGGTGGACGCGGTGGTGGATGCCCTCACTCGTACGGGTGTGAGCGCGCCCGAGTTGTAGGGGAATTGGGCGCGCGGCGAGGGTGTGAAGGGGCGGCGCCGATATCTTCGGCGCATGCCCTCCCCCTTCCCCAAGCTCTCGACCGGCCTCGAGCAGGGGAGACCCCATTCGCGCCTTCGTCTGCTCGGTCTTCTCGCGGTCGTGGCCTTGACCGTTCTCCTCCCGCTGGCGGGCGCGTCCGCGGGCCCCGTCGGCGGCACGGCCACGGAGGACAGCCTCAACCCCGGCGAACTGCCCACGGGTGACGCCGGCAGCGCCGACAAGGTCGACGACAAACCGGGCGCGGGCGAGAGCGGCACGGCGGACACCGCGGCGACGGATGCGGCGGGCGAAGCGCGCCGGTCCCACGGGCGGCCGCCGGGTACTTCCTTCCTCACTGGTCTCGGCATCACCACGACGGCACGATGCGGACCTGAACTCGCCTCTCCCGACGGCATCGAGGCGCAGACCTGCGTACTGACCCAGGGGCGGGACACGTGGGCGAGGACCTACTACAGGAACGCGACAGGGGGGCCGCTGAGTTCCGTCCTGACGCTGATGGCTCCGGAGGGCCGCACCGTACAGATGCACTGCGCGGTGGGTGCCCAGGACGAACCGGGGACGTGTGACACGCCTCGGGAGCGCACTTCGGGTGAGGCGAGCGACTACTCGGCGGTGGCGGAGTTCGCGGGAGCCGGGGACGCCGGGCCGCTGCTGCTCAGGTCGGGAAGCAACGCGCCGACGCCGGCCGGACGCTGAGCGGACGGGACGATTTCCCGGGCGCAGGCCCACGGGGAAGTCCCGGAAAAACAAGGACCCGGTTGCTGGCGACGGGGGATGCACCAGCAACCGGGCTACTCGAACGGTAACAAGAGATCGGCCGTTAGCAAATTCGATCTCGGCTATTCGTATGCGGATTTACCTGCCGCTACGGGGAGTTGTGACCGGAGTCACCCGTTCCGAGGGCTTCCTGTGGCTGACCGGTCGGTCAGCTGAGCGTCACCTGTCGATTGGTGAGGCCGCCGCGTGCCCGGCGCTCTTCGACGGTCAGCGGTGCCTCGGAGGCGAGGGCCGCGGCGAGCCGCTCGGCGAACTCGGCGGCCGGCTTCTCGACATCCTCGGCGCTCACCCCGGTGGGCAGGTCCCAGACCGGAACGGTCAGGCCGTGCGCCCGGAACGAGCCGACCAGGCGCGTGCCCTCGCCGAGCGAGGACTCGCCGGCCGCGTGCAGCCGGGCGAGCGCGTCGAGCAGCTGCTCCTCGGGGTGCGGCATGACCCAGCGCAGGTGGTTCTTGTCGGGCGTCTCGCACCAGTAGGCGCCTTCGACACCGGACAGCTTCACGGTCGGGATGGCGGCCGCGTTGGCCCGCTCCAGGGAGGCGGAGACCTCCGGGCTCGCGTTCTCCGAGTCGGGCACCCAGAACTCGAATCCCGTGTGCACGACCGGCTCGAAGGCGGCCTCGGGGTCGAGCAGGTCCTGCAGACGCGGGCCGTCGGCGGGTGCGCGGCGCGCCTGCACCGGCGTACCGGGCTCGGCGGTGAGCGCGCGCTGAAGGGTGTCGGCGAGGTCGCGGCTCAGGTCGCCGGACGAGGTGTCGTTCTGCAGGCCGAGCAGGACCGAGCCGTCGTCGCGGCGCAGCGCGGGCCACGCCATCGGAAGCACCGTCGCGAGCGTCACGGAGGGAACGCCGTCCGGCAGGCTCTCCTTGAGGGTGAGCGGCACCGTCGCGGCGGGCACCAGCTCGCGCAGCGCGATCCAGTCGCCCTCGCCCGCGAGACCGTCGAACGGGCGCTGCACCAGCTCGGTCACCGCGTGCGCGGCGGCGCGGCCGTGGCAGGCCTTGTAGCGGCGGCCACTCCCGCAGGGGCAGGGCTCACGGGCGCCGACGACCGGGATCTCCCCGCTGCTGACGTGCGACTTGCCCTTGGTCTGGGGGCGCTTCTTGGCCATCTTGGGTGTCTCCCGGTTACGGCTCTCGTACGTACGGGCGCGAGCCTAGCCCCTCGTACGGCCGGGGGCGGGGATCAGGCCGGGGCGTCGGGCCTGAGCGGGATTCAGCCCAAGTCGTCGAAGGCGTCCGCGAAATCGAGGTCGGACATGCTCGCGGGCGCGCGGTTCGCCACGCGCGTAGCGAAGGTGCGCTGCCCCTGTGCTTCGCCTTCGGAGCGCACGTCCTTGTGCACGACCACCCAGACCGTCACTTCACCGGGGGCGTCGTCACGTACGCCCCAGTCGTCGGCGAGCGCCGAGATGATGTTGAGCCCGCGGCCGCCGTGCGCGGTGACCGAGGGCGTGGCCGGAACCGGGCGGGTCGGACCACCACCGTCCGTCACCTCGACGGTGAGACAGCCCCGCGTGTCGACCCTCCATGCGGCCCGGACGTCGCCGTCCCCGGCCATGTCGTCGCCCAGCGGCCTGCCGTGCCGGCAGGCGTTGCTCAGCAGTTCGGACAGGATCAGTACGGCATCGTCGATGACCGCTTCCGAGACCCCGCCGACGCGCAGCTGATCACGCATCCGGTGTCTTGCTTCGCCCACGCCCGCAGGGCCATGGGGTACGGCCATGCTCGACGACGTGGGCACCTCCTGTGCCACCACCAACGCCACCCCCGAGACCTCCTTTGCCCCACGCCACGGTGTGAATGCCCCAATGGACTGGACCGGAAACCGGCCAATCCACGCTCAGTGACGCACTCGTAACGATCGAATACGGAGTGAACGCGCCGGAGCACTCCCTGTGAGGAAAGTGGCCGGATTTAGTCCCTTCCGAGCTGGCGCAGAACCGCGCGGGGGCGGTTGGTGATGATCGCGTCGACGCCGAGGCCGACACACAGGTCGACATCCTCCGGCTCGTTGACCGTCCACACGTGCACCTGGTGGCCCGCCCGCTTGAGTTTCTCCACGTACCCGGGGTGGCTGCGGACGATCCGGATGCCCGGGCCCGCGATCGACACCCCCTTGGGGAGGCGGCCGTCGCGGTGGCGGGGCGAGACGAACTGCATCAGATAGACCGTCGGCAGGTGGGGCGACGCGGCCCGGACACGGTGCAGGGAGCGGGCCGAGAAGCTCATGACGCGCACCGGGGACGGCGCGTCCGGCGCTCCGGTGGGGGCGTCCAGGCCGAACCGCTTGAGGAGCATCAGCAGGCGGTCCTCGACCTGGCCGGCCCAGCGGGTGGGGTGCTTGGTCTCGATGGCGAGCTCCACGCGGCGGCCCGCGTCGGCGACCAGTTCGAGCAGCCGCTCCAGGGTCAGGACGGAGGTGTCCTCCCAGTCGGGGCCCTCCGCGCTGGTGCGGCCGGCCTCGCTGTTCTTCCAGGAGCCGAAGTCGAGGGCGGCGAGATCCGCCAGTTCCAGGGCCGATACCGCACCGCGTCCATTCGACGTACGGTTGACGCGGCGGTCGTGCACGCAGACGAGATGGCCGTCCGCGGTGAGCCGTACATCGCATTCGAGGGCGTCGGCACCGTCCTCGATGGCCCTTCTGTACGCGGCCAGCGTGTGCTCGGGAGCCTCGTCGGAGGCTCCGCGGTGGGCGACGACCTGGATCTGCTGCTGTCGTGCGAGGGTCACCGCGTCATGGTGCCATCGTGAGGCGCGGGGCCGCCCAGCGGATGCGTCCGTTTCGCCCGGCGTAAAGGATGGCACCGGACACACAGGAACGCCTTATGGTGCCCTGACGTCCCGTGGGAAAAGCTGACCGCATACAAACAGCAATGCCGATGGAATCAGCTGGTACAGCCGTGGATCGAGGAGAAGAGCTGTGAGCACCGAGAACGAGGGCACTTCAGTACCCCCGGCCCCGTCCGCACCTCCCGTGCCGGTGGAATCTCCCGCTACTTCCGCACCCGCCGGTTCCGCACCACCTCCGGAGCCCGCCGACGCGCCCACTGCGGTGATCCCGCCGGTCGAGGGCGCGGCGCCGGGGGCGCACGAGGGTGCCGGCGCGGCCTCGGGGGCTGCGCCGACACCCGGTGGGCAGCACGAGGCCGCGAACGCGGCCTCGGGTGGCTGGCCGCCTCCGCCGCCCGCCGTTCCGTCGTACGGGGACGGTGGCGGCGGAGGGCACCCCTGGGGCGCCTCCTACCAGGCTCCGGAGCCCACGCCGGGCCACCGGCGTGGCGGTCTGCTGGCCGCGGTGGTCGCGGCGGCCCTGATCGCGGGCGGTGTCGGCGGTGGCATCGGCTACTGGGCGGCCGAGCGCAACGACGACAGTGGCGCGGGTTCGACGACGGTCTCCGCCTCGGACAACCCGGCGGACTTCAAGCGTGACCCGGCCTCGGTCGCCGGCCTTGCGGCGAACGCGCTGCCGAGCACCGTCACCATCGAGGCGGAGGGCAGCGACGGCGAGGGCGGCACCGGCAGCGGCTTCGTCTACGACAAGCAGGGCCACATACTCACCAACAACCACGTGGTGGCCTCCGCCGCCGACGGAGGAAAGCTTTCGGCCACGTTCTCGAACGGCAAGAAGTACGACGCCGAGGTGATCGGCCGAGCCCAGGGCTACGACGTGGCGGTCATCAAGCTGAAGAACGCCCCGTCGAACCTGAAGCCGCTGGCGCTCGCCAACTCGGACAAGGTCGCCGTCGGTGACTCGACCATCGCGATCGGCGCGCCCTTCGGCCTGTCGAACACGGTGACCACGGGCATCGTGTCGGCGAAGGACCGCCCGGTGGCGTCCAGTGACAGCTCGGGCAGCAGCAAGGCGTCGTACATGAACGCGCTGCAGACCGATGCCTCGATCAACCCGGGCAACTCGGGCGGTCCGCTGCTCGACGCGCGGGGCGCTGTCATCGGCATCAACTCGGCGATCCAGCCGGGGAGCAGCGGTGGCATCGGCGGCTCCGGCCAGTCGGGCTCGGTCGGCCTCGGCTTCGCCATCCCGATCAACCAGGCGAGGAACGTCGCCAAGCAGCTCATCAAGACGGGCCAGCCGGTCTATCCGGTGATCGGTGCCTCGGTCGCGCTGGACGAGCAGGGTGACGGTGCGAAGATCACCGAGCAGGGCGCGGGCGGCTCGTCCGCGGTCACGGCGAACGGCCCGGCGGACAAGGCCGGCCTGAAGCCCGGCGATGTCATCACCAAGCTCGACGACACGGTGATCGACAGCGGTCCGACCCTGATCGGCCAGATCTGGACGCACCAGCCGGGCGACACGGTCAAGATCACGTACAAGCGCGGCGGCGCGGAGCACACGGTCGACGTGGTCCTCGGTGAGCGCAAGGGCGACAGCTGACCGAACTCCCGGCCGAACCCGCTACCCTGGTCCTCGCTCCGCCGGTCGCCGGCGGGGCGAGGGTGGGTTGCCCGAGCGGCCTAAGGGAACGGTCTTGAAAACCGTCGTGGCGCGAGTCACCGTGGGTTCAAATCCCACACCCACCGCTTGCAGGTAGGTGTTTGTAAGGGGCGTTCGCTATGGCGGGCGCCCCTTACGCGTGTCCTGGGAAGGCAGGTTCGTCCGGGGGCGTGGCGGCCTACGCCTCCGTGCCGTCGCGCCGGGTCATCCGGGCCGCCGAGGCGATCGTGGAGCGGGCCTCGCGTTCCGTCAGGCCCGTACGGGTCGCGGCCTCCACGAGGGCGTTCGTGAGGCTGTCGCCGAGGTCGCTCTCGTAGGCGCGGCAAGCGGCCCAGAACAGGCGGGTGTTGCGCTGGCCCTCATGCGCCGCGAGCACGAACTGGACCAGGCCCTGGCCGTGTTGGCCCGCATGTGCCGGTGACGGGTGGTGCGCGCGTGGCGGGGGCGTGAGCAGCCGCAGGAGCGCGGGCGGGCAGGGCGCGACGGGCAGGTGGGCGGTTCCTGGGACCGCGCTGTAGACGCCCTGGGCCGTGCGGGAGCCGGGGCCCACGAGATAGCCGCCCGCGCCACGGATGTCGATGCCCGGCGCGAGGCGTCCCGCCGAGTTGGGGACCACGACGTCCGGCGGTCCGGACAGCCACACATGACGGCCGCCGCTGGGCGTGGCCACGACGACGGTGTCCGGGATCGTGAAGAGGTGGCGCAGCGCCAGTTCGCGCAGTGCGGCCGAGGAGTCCGTACCGGACTTGGTGTCGAGGTCGACGCCGATGAGGTGGTGCGGGGGCAGCCCGCACGCGATGCCGTAGCCGGTGGCGCGGGGCGCCGCCGCGAAGAGATCACGGATGCGGCCCGGGTCGGTCGTGGCGTCGTACACGCCGTGGCCGGGGCGGCCGCACTCGCCGTGGCACGGGGCCGGGTCGGCTTCGTCGCGGTGCGGGGAGCGCAGGGCGGGGAGCTTCGTGCGGGAGAGCGGGATCACGGCCAGTCCGCGCTCGGCGGCGGAGAGGGCGTGGGCGAGGGCCAGGGTCGCAAGGGGCACTGCATGCCGGTCGGTGGTGGCCATACCTCCATGTTCGTACGAATGTTCGAGTAAAGGAAGGGGGGCTCGCCCGGGTGGAGCGTATTTACCAAAAATGCGCCGAAACGCTTCAGCCCCTGCGGCGGCCGACCTGTGCTGTGCCGGTGGGACGCAATCCCGGCTGAGCTGGGCCTTTAAGGGCGCGAAGCATGTTTATCGACATGTCCTCACGCTTGCGGGGGAATACCACCTTCCGGACTGGTTCGACGGGGATTCGGTGGGCAATTCTGATCTCGCGACGTCGTGAGCAACGACCGAGGCGGTCGGCCAACTGCCTTGGATCAACCAGCAGTTATCGCTTCTTGGAGGAATTGACATGGCACACATCCGTACCGCCCGCGCCCTCGCCGCCGTCGCCGCCCTGCCCCTCGCGGCAGCCCTCTTCTCGGGGGTGGCGATGGCTGACAACGGGTCCTTCGCGGACAACGGATCGAACGCGGGTGTGGCGACCGTGAGCGGCAGTGGTGTCGGCGGCAGCAACCACGGCAACTCGTCCACCGGTCAGCAGCAGGCGGTGGGCTCCGGCGCCTCGAACCAGAACAACACGGCCCAGGTGAACGGTTCCGCGTTCACGGCCATCGACCAGTCGAACGAGAACATCGCGGTGAACTTCACCGAGCTCTGGTAGCCGGCCGGCTCCTGTCGGCGGGGGCCATTTCCAGGGGTGCGTGACATCTGTGCGGCGGTGCTTCGGCATCGCCGCACAGGCGTTTTCGGGCACCGAGCGGCCCTTCACGCGCGCGTGCTGATCCCTTGACACCCGTACCGAACCTGGCGGACAGTCGTACCGAATCTGACGGTCAGTCAGAAAGCTTCCCTCGTAAGCAGACAGTCAGAGACCCTTGTTCGTACGAGGTCCGGGAGGGCCGCCGCCGTGCACCTCGCCCCCACCGAGCGCCAGCAGGAACTCCGCGCCGAACTGCGCGCCTACTTCCGGCAACTGATGCCGGACGGGCCGCCCGCCCACGACGATCGAACGGCCCAGCGGCACCTGCTGCGTCGCATCGGTGCCGACGGCCTCCTAGGGCTCGGCTGGCCCGTCGAGTACGGCGGCCAGGGCCGGGGCCCCGACGAGCAGTTCGTCTTCTTCGACGAGGCGTACCGTGCGGGCGCGCCGGTCTCCATGGTGACCCTGAACACCGTCGGACCGACCCTGATCAAGTACGGGACCGAGGAGCAGAAGGCGTACTTCCTGCCGCGGATCCTCGAGGGGGAGCTGGTCTTCGCGATCGGGTACAGCGAGCCGTCGGCGGGGACCGATCTGGCCTCGCTGCGGACTCGGGCGGTCCGCGACGGCGATGACTGGATCATCGACGGGCAGAAGGTCTTCACGTCGAACGCGCAGAACGCCGACTGGATCTGGCTGGCCTGCCGCACGGACCCAGAAGCCGCCAAGCACCAGGGCATCTCGATCATTCTCGTTCCGACGGACGCCGCCGGCTTCAGCTGGACGCCCATCGAGACCGTCGGCGGGCTGACCACGACCGCCACGTACTACGACGGGATCCGCGTTCCCGCCTCGCATCTCGTCGGGGACGAGAACGGTGGCTGGGGTCTCATCACCAATCAGCTCAACCATGAGCGGGTCGCGCTCGCCGCGATCGGGATGCAGGCGGAGGACTTCTACGCGGCGGTGCTCGAAGCGGTTCGTTCACCCGATCCGGTGACGGGGGCGCGCCGGATCGACCTGCCGTGGGTGCGGTCGCGGCTGGCCGAGGTGCATGCCCGACTGGCGGCAACGCGCCTGCTCAACTGGCGTTTGGTGGGGGACGTCGGGGCGGGGCGGCTCGCGCCGGGCGACGCGAGCGGCGTGAAATTCATGGGAACCGAATCGGCGGTCGAGGTGTACCGAATGTGTCAGGAGATCGCGGGCGACGCGGCGCTGGTTCGAGCCGGGTCGCCTGGGGCGTTCGGGGGCGGGGCTGGTGGTGACGCGGGCGTTGGGTCCGGTGGTGGCGGGTCGGGCGATGGCGCTCGGGGCGGGACGGCGGAGGGGGAGTTGGAGCGGATGAACAGGGCGGCGCAGATCAACACGTTCGGGGGCGGCGTGAGCGAGGTGCAGAGGGAGATCGTCGCGACGATGCGGCTCGGGATGAGGAGGGGGCGGCGGTGACCGGCGAGATGACGTACGCGGCGCTGAAGGCTTTCGAAGGGCTGCCCGCGGCCACCGCGGGGGTCGGCAAGGACCTGGTCAACGTGCCGATGATCAGGCACTGGTGCGAGGCGATGGGGGACACCAGTCCCGCGTACGTGGGGCCCGATGCCATAGCGCCGCCGACCATGCTCCAGGCCTGGACGATGGGTGGGCTCTCCGGGCACCAGGGGCGCAGCGGCGCCTACGACGAGCTGTTCGCGCTGCTGGACGGCGCGGGGTACACCTCGGTCGTCGCCACCGACTGCGAGCAGGAGTATCTGCGTCCGCTGCGGCCCGGTGACACGATCACTTTCGACGCGGTGATCGAGTCGGTGTCCGAGCGCAAGACGACGAAGCTGGGCACGGGGCACTTCGTCACGACGCGCATGGACGTCAGGGCGGGCGGCGAGATCGCCGGGACGCATCGCTTCCGGATCCTCAAGTACGCTCCCGCGGCGCGGGCAGGGCGTGCGGTGGGGGGAGCGCGGGGGCAGCAGGCCCTGCGGCCCCGTCCGGTGGTGAACCGGGACAACGCGGGGTTCTGGGAAGGGGTCCGTGAGCACCGCCTCCTCATCCAGCGGTGCGAGGGGTGCGGGACGCTGCGCTTTCCCTGGCTGCCGGGGTGCGGCGCGTGCGCCTCGCAGGACTGGGACACGGTCGAGGCGAGCGGCGAGGGGACCGTCTTCTCGTACGTGGTGATGCACCACCCGCCCTTCCCGGCCTTCGACCCGCCGTACGCGGTGGGTCTGGTCGAGCTGGCCGAAGGTGTCCGGATCATCAGCAATGTGGTCGGGGTGCCATACGACAAGGTCCGCATAGGGATGCCGGTACGGCTCGAATTCCTGCCGGTGGACGAGGAGTTGGTGCTGCCGGTCTTCCGGGCCGGTGACGGTTCGGGTGCCGCTGCGGGAGGGGAGGGCTGACGTGGACTTCACACCTACGCAGGACCAGGCGGCTGCTGCCGGTCTGGCCGCGCGGATCTTCGGTGACCTGTCGACCCCCGAGCGTCTCGCGGCGGCCGGCACCGTCACGGACCCCGAGCTGTGGAAGGCGCTCGGCTCCGCCGGTCTGCCGGGGGCGGTGGAGGAGACCGGGCTGCTCGGACTCGTGCTGATGCTGGAGGAGCAGGGCCGGACGACGGCGCAGGTGCCGTTCGCCGCCAGTTGCGTGTACGGGCTGCTCGCGGTGGCGGAGCATGGCACCTCCGAGCAGCGGGACCGGCTGCTGCCGGGTCTGCGGGACGGGACGGAGGTGGCCACGGGGGCGTTTCCGGCGCGGGCCGGGGTGCGGGTCGACGGTGCGGAGGAAGGAGAGGCAAGGGAAGCGGGGGAAGCAGGGACCGGTGGGGACACGGGGCGGCTCACGGGGGTGGTGCCCTGGGTTCCGTGGCTTCGGGACGCGTCCTGGGTTCTGGTGGCGACGGCCGACCGGGGTCTGTGGACAGTGCGTACGGGCGATGCCGGCTGCGATGCGGTCGAGCTCAGCGCGCCCTGGTCGGCGGGCCGGCTCGTTCTCGACGGGGCGCCGGCGGAGCGGCTCGGCGGGGCCGGTGCGTACGACCATGTGCTGGCGATGGCCCGGACCGCGTTCGCGGGGCTCCAGTCCGGGGTCTGCGCGGGGTCGCTGGCGCGGGCCGTGGAGTACACGAACGAGCGGGAGCAGTTCGGGAGACCACTCGCCGCCAAGCAGGGGGTCCAACTACGGGCAGCTGACGCCTATATGGATACGGAGGCCATCCGTGTCACCGCGTACGAGGCGGCATGGCGACGGGACGAGGGGCTGCCCTACGCGGACCATGCGCTGACCGCGGCCTGGTGGGCATCCGAGGCGGGCAGACGGGTCGTGCACGCGGGGCAGCATCTGCACGGCGGCATGGGCGCCGACCTGGAGCATCCCGTGCACCGGCATTTCCTGTGGGGCAGACAGCTCGACGCCTATCTGGGATGCGGGGGTGAACTGCTCGCGGAGCTGGGCGACCTGATTGCCGGAGACGACGGGAGCGGTGCGGAGGGGGCGGGGACGACGTGGGCGCGGAAGTGAAGGCGGAGAGGGAGGGAATGGATCAGGAGGAGGAAGTCGCTGTGGCGGAGGCAGCTGTGGGGATCGGCACGGAGCTGGCGCCGCTGGAGATTCCGGTCACCCGGACGCTGATCGTCTCCGGGGCCATCGCGTCCCGTGACTACCAGGACGTGCACCACGACGCGGAGCTCGCCAGGGAGAAGGGCTCCCCCGACATCTTCATGAACATCCTGACGACGAACGGACTCGTCGGCCGTTACGTCACCGATCACTTCGGCCCCGCAGCGGTGCTGCGCAAGGTCGCGATACGGCTGGGCGCGCCCAACTACCCAGGAGACACCATGGTGTTGACCGGGAGGGTGGCTGAGGTCCAACAGGGAGCCGCCGGTGGGAGCGGGCACGGGAGCGAGTCCGAGGGCGGGGGCGCCACGGTGGTGGTGCGGATCGTCGGGGCCAACGGGCTGGGCAAGCACGTCACCGGGACGGTGACAGTCACCCTCCCGAGCACTCCGAACCCCACGAGCACGCCGTCCCGTCCCTCGGCGTCGGGGAGGCCGGCATGAGCGTGCGGGCGAAGGACGGTCTTGGCGGGCGGGCGGCGATCGTCGGGATCGGGGCGACCGAGTTCTCCAAGGACTCCGGGCGCAGTGAGCTGAAGCTGGCGGTGGAGGCGGTGGGAGCGGCGCTGGACGACGCCGGGCTCTCTCCCGCCGATGTCGACGGCATGGTCACGTTCACCATGGACACCAGCCCGGAGATCACCGTTGCGCAGGCCGCCGGTATAGGGGATCTCTCCTTCTTCTCCCGGGTCCACTACGGCGGTGGTGCAGCCTGCGCCACCGTGCATCAGGCCGCGCTCGCCGTGGCGACCGGGGTGGCCGAAGTGGTCGTCTGCTACCGGGCGTTCAATGAGCGCTCCGGCAGGAGGTTCGGCTCCGGGGTGCAGCATCGGGAGCCGTCGGCGGAGGGGGTGGCGCTCGGCTGGGCACTGCCGTTCGGGCTGCTCACCCCCGCGTCGTGGGTGGCGATGGCGGCGCAGCGCTATCTCCACGCGTACGGCCTGGGCCCCGAGGCGTTCGGCCATGTAGCTGTCATGGACCGCGCGTACGCGGCCACCAATCCGGCGGCGTACTTCCACGGGAAGCCGATCACGCTGGAGGACCATGCGGCGTCGCGGTGGATCGTGGAGCCGTTGCGGCTGCTCGACTGCTGTCAGGAGACCGACGGCGGGCAGGCGATCGTCGTCACCAGCGTCGAGCGGGCCCGCGACCTGCCGCACCGGCCCGCCGTGATCACGGCGGCGGCCCAGGGGGCCGGGCGCAACCAGGAGCAGATGACGAGTTTCTACCGGGACGACATGACGGGCCTGCCCGAAATGGGTGTCGTGGCACGGCAGTTGTGGCGGTCGGCGGGGCTGGCGCCGGGCGAGATAGACGTGGGGATCCTCTACGACCACTTCACGCCGTTCGTGCTGATGCAGCTGGAGGAGTTCGGCTTCTGCGGTCCGGGTGAGGCGGCGGACTTCGTGGCGGAGCGACGGCTCCCGCTCAACACGCACGGCGGGCAGCTCGGCGAGGCGTACCTGCACGGGATGAACGGCATAGCGGAGGCCGTCAGGCAGATGCGGGGCACGGCGGTGAACCAGATAGCCGGCGCCGCCACGGCGCTGGTGACCGCGGGGACCGGCGTCCCCACATCGGGTCTGATTCTGGGAGCGGACGGCTGAACGCGGGGTGTGTCCCGGGGCCGGTCCGCACCCCGGCCCCTTCACTCGCCCTATGCACCGCACTTGCCCTATGCGCCGCACTCGCCGCAGGCACCGCCGGAAGCTGGTTGTGGGGCTGGTGCTGGTTCTGATGGCGCTGACCGCCCTCCCCGCGTCGGCGCGGGCCGAACCCGGCCTCCCCCGGCCGACTCCGACGCACGACCCCGACCCTGACCCCGACGCCCACCCTGTCCCTCTGGTCGACCTCGCGCCGCCGGCACCCGCTGCCTTCCCCGACTCCGTCCTCGACGACAACGCTGCATTCGACGACCCGGCCCCGGCCTCAGAACCGGCCCAGGCCCCAGACCCAGACCCGGCCCCAGAACCGGCCCCGGCCCCGGCTGGTGGTCCCTCCTCCGAAACCCTGCTGCCCCCGCTCTCCAACCCGCGGATGTTCCGCGGGTTGGCGTTCGACACCTGCATGGCGCCGTCGCTCGACACCATGCGGCGGTGGCGGGCGTCGAAGTACGGGGCGGTGGGCGTGTACTACGGGGGCCGCGGGCGAGCCTGTCCTCATCAGCCCCGGCTCGGGCACCGTTGGATGAAGGGGGTTCAGCGGCTGGGGTGGCGGGTGCTGCCGGTGTACGTCGGTTCGCAGTCGCCGTGTGTGGTCGGGTGGGCCAAGAAGGAGCACCGCATCGGCCGGCCCGCCTGGAGCGAGGGCGTGCGGGAGGGACGGGACGCCGTACGCCGGGCGTGGGCCGTCGGCATCCGGCCGGGCAGCCCGCTCTATCTCGACATGGAGGCATACAAGTACCGGCAGAAGAAGTGCGCCCGCACGACGCTCGCCTTTGTGCGGGGCTGGGACCGGCAGGTGCGCGGGAAGGGGTACGTGCCGGGGTTCTACAGCAGTGTGGACTCCGGGGCGGCGCACATGCGGGCCGCGGCGCGGGCGGGGGTGCGGGATCTGCCGTCGGTGATCTGGTTCGCACGCTGGCACACGCGGCCGCGGCTGTCCCGGGAGCCCGTGCTGTGGCGGTCCGCCTGGAGCCGGCAGCGCAGGATCCACCAGTACGCGGGGAACGTGAAGGAGCGGCACGGCGGGCGGACCCTCGTCATCGACCGGAATCTGGTGCACGCGCCGGTGGCCCGCATCCGATGAGCCGTCCCGGTCCGCGGGAGTGGCAGAGTGGAACGAAGCCCATGGAATGGCTCTCAGGGGTGAACCCTCAGGGGTGCGTACCGCGTCCTCCACCCTCAGGAGGTGGGGATACCACCACTCCTACAACCTGAGGCGGACATCGCTTCGGGACCTGCGGCCGATCCGCGAGGGTAGGGGGCGCTCCTAGCGTGGAGCCATGACCGCAACCATGGCGCCTGTCTGCTCCAGTGCATCGGATGCCGCGACGCGCAGCGCGCCGCGAGCCGCGATGACGCCTCACTCTTCCCACCCGGCGCCGTACACGCCGGCCGCCCACTCGACGCCGTACGGGCCGCACAAGTCGTACCCGTCGTTCGCGTCGTACGTGCGGGCGCGGCAGCCCGTGCTGCTGCGGACCGCCCGGTCGCTGACGGCGAACCCGTGCGATGCCGAGGACCTGCTCCAGACCGCGCTCACCAAGACATATGTGGCGTGGGACCGCATCGAGGACCACCGCGCACTCGACGGTTATGTGCGCCGGGCCCTGCTGAACACGCGAACGTCGCAGTGGCGTAAGCGGAAGGTCGACGAGTTCGCCTGCGACGAGCTGCCCGAGCCGGAGACAGTGGCGGCGGCCGACCCCGCCGAGCATCAGGCCCTGCACGACGCGATGTGGCGCGCGATCATGAAACTGCCGGCCCGTCAGCGCGCGATGGTCGTCCTGCGGTACTACGAGGACCTGAGCGAGGTTCAGACGGCCGAGGTGCTCGGGGTGTCCGTCGGCACGGTCAAGAGCGCGGTGTCGCGGGCCCTCGGCAAGCTCCGCGAGGACCCGGAACTGCGCCCGGCCCAGAGCTGAGCAGGACGACTCCCTGATCGATCATTCCCGGGGCTAGTGACATACCGACTGGTATGCGGTGAGAATCGGCGGAACATTACTGCGCCGTAGCGCCCACCGGGAGGACGCCGTGCTGAGCACGATGCAGGACGTACCACTGCTGATCTCGAGGATCCTGACCCATGGGTCGACGATCCACGGCACGTCCCAGGTGACCACCTGGGCCGGTGAGAGCGGGCCGCAGCGCCGGAGCTTCGCCGAGATCGGCGACCGTAGCGCCCAGCTGGCGCACGCTCTGCGCGACGACCTCGGCATCGTGGACGACGACCGCGTGGCGACCCTGATGTGGAACAACGCGGACCACGTCGAGGCCTACTTCGCGATCCCCTCCATGGGCGCCGTACTGCACACCCTGAACCTGCGGCTTCCCGCCGAGCAGCTGGTGTGGATCGTCAACCACGCCGCCGACCGCGTGATCATCGTCAACGGCTCCCTGCTGCCGCTGCTCGCGCCGCTCCTGCCGTCCCTCACGGGCGTGGAGCACATCGTCGTCTCCGGTCCCGGCGACCGTTCGCTCCTCGACGGAGCGCGCCCCCAGGTCCACGAGTACGAGGAGCTCATCGCCGGAAAGCCGGTCACGTACGACTGGCCGCAGCTCGACGAGCGCCAGGCCGCCGCGCTCTGCTACACCTCCGGCACCACCGGCGACCCCAAGGGCGTTGTCTACTCGCACCGTTCGATCTACCTGCACTCCATGCAGGTCAACATGACGCAGTCCATGGGCCTGACCGACGAGGACACCTCGCTCGTCGTGGTGCCGCAGTTCCATGTGAACGCGTGGGGCCTGCCGCACGCGACGTTCATGACCGGCGTGCACATGCTGATGCCGGACCGCTTCCTCCAGCCCGCGCCGCTCGCCGAGATGATCGAGAGCGAGCGCCCCACGCACGCGGCGGCCGTCCCCACCATCTGGCAGGGCCTGCTCGCGGAGCTCACCGCGAAGCCTCGCGACGTGAGTTCGCTCGGGCAGGTCACCATCGGCGGCTCGGCCTGTCCGCCCTCGCTCATGAAGGCCTTCGACGAGCTCGGCATGCGGGTCTGCCACGCCTGGGGCATGACGGAGACGTCTCCCCTCGGCACGGTCGCCCGGCCGCCGGCCGCGGCAGTCGGCACCGACGAGGAGTTCGCGTACCGCCTCACCCAGGGCCGGTTCCCGGCCGGCGTCGAGGCGCGGCTCTCGGGCCCCGGCGGCGAACTGCTGGCCTGGGACGGCGAGTCGGCCGGTGAGCTGGAGGTCCGCGGGCCGTGGATAGCGGGTGCGTACTACTCGGGCCCCGACAGCGAACCGCTGCGTCCCGCCGACAAGTTCAGCGACGACGGCTGGCTCAAGACGGGCGACGTCGGCACGATCAGCCCCGATGGCTTCCTCACCCTTACCGACCGCGCCAAGGACGTCATCAAGTCCGGTGGTGAGTGGATCAGCAGCGTCGACCTCGAGAACGCCCTGATGTCCCACCCGGACATCGCCGAGGCGGCCGTTGTGGCCGTACCCGACGAGAAGTGGGGCGAGCGCCCGCTCGCCACCGTGGTCCTGAAGGACGGCGCGAGCGCCGACTTCGAGACCCTGCGCGCGTTCCTCGGCGAGAAGGTCGCCAAGTGGCAGCTCCCTGAGCGCTGGACGGTGATCACCGCGGTGCCGAAGACGAGCGTCGGTAAGTTCGACAAGAAGGTGCTGCGCAAGCAGTACGCCGAAGGGGAGCTGGACATCACGCGGCTCTGAGCCCACAGCTCAGCGACGGTTTCACGTGAAACAGGGGCGCCCGAACGGGCCGCCCCTGTTTGTCAGTTGCGGGTGCTCAGTTGGTGCCGATCTTCGCGAGCAGGTCCACGATCCGGCCCTGTACCTCGTCGCTCGTCGAACGCTCCGCCAGGAACAGGACGGTCTCGCCCGCGGCCAGGCGCGGCAGCTCGGCCTCCTCGACGGCGGCGGTGTAGACGACGAGGGGCGTGCGGTTCAACTGGCCGTTCGCGCGCAGCCAGTCGACGATCCCCGCGCGCCTGCGACGCACCTGGAGCAGGTCCATCACCACCAGGTTCGGCCGCATCTGCGCGGCCAGCGTCACCGCGTCCGCGTCGGAACCCGCCCGCGCGACCTGCATCCCGCGCCGCTCAAGCGTCGCGGTGAGCGCGAGCGCGATCTCCTCGCGCTCCTCGATGAGCAGGACACGCGAGGGGTGCTGCTCACTGTCGCGAGGCGCGAGGGCCTTCAGCAGGACGGCGGGATCGGCCCCGTACGCGGCCTCGCGCGTCGCCTGTCCGAGCCCGGCCGTCACCAGGACGGGAACCTCGGCGGCGACGGCGGCCTGGCGCAGCGACTGGAGCGCGGTGCGCGTGATCGGTCCGGTCAGCGGGTCGACGAAGAGCGCGGCGGGGAAGGCCGCGATCTGCGCGTCGACCTCCTCGCGGGAGTGCACAGTCACCGGGCGGTAGCCGCGGTCGCTCAGGGCCTGCTGCGTGGTGGCGTCGGGCGCGGGCCAGACCAGGAGCCGGCGCGGGTTGTCGAGCGGCTCCGGGGGCAGTTCGTCGTCCATCGGCTGCGGCTGGGGCCGGACCGCCAGCTCGACGGCACCACCGGGCCCGTCCAGCGGCTCGGGTCCCTCATCGGCGTCCTGGTCGGGGGCGCCGATCGCGTACGAACGTCCGCGGCCCTCCGATGACGACGACAGCAGTGACTGCGGCTGACCGGGCTGGGACTGGCCGGACGGCGTCTGGGGCTGAGCCTTCGGCTGCGCCGGCGACGACGGTGACGGGGCCTGCGGGTGCGGGCGGGCCGCGGTCTCCGGCTGGGTGCCGGCGGGATCGGGCCGGGTGGACAGCCTGCGCCGGCGACCGGAGCCGCCGAGCGTGTGCTGCGTCTGCTCCTGCGGGGCCGCCGCGGGCTGCGGGACCTGGGGAGGCAGCGGGACCTGGAGCGACGGGTTGCCGCCGGCCGACTGAACGGGCTGCTGCCCGGACTTCGGGCCGGACGGTCCGCCTGGCGCGCCGCCCTGCGTGCCGGACGCCTGATTCGCCTGCCGACCGGGCTGCTTGCCCGCCACCGGGTTCGCCTGGCCGGGCTGGTTCGCGCGGTTCGGCTGTGCGGCCGCCGGTGAATTGGGCTGTGGGCTCGGCAGCGGCTGGGCCGTGCCGGGGGCCGCCGGCTGGGGCCGCGGCGGGCGCTGCTGCTCGGCGATCTGACGTCCGAAGGGAACGCCCTGCCCCAGCGTTCGTACGCTTATGGCGCGGCCCTGAGTCGAGTTGGGGTCTGCCGACGGGGCCTCGGCGGGGAGGGGCTGCGCGGCGCGGGGCCTGGCACGGTTCTCCTGCGGCAGCGCGGCGCGCGCCGCCGGAATCGTCTGGACAGGGTGCGGCTGCGGCGGAGTGTGGCCGTCGGAGGGGTGCCCCTGTGCGGCGTCGTGCCGCTCGCTGTCAGCACCCCTATCGGTGGCCGTCGTCGCATCGGTGTCGGCGACCGCAGCGGCATCCGGCTCGGGCGTCGTCCGGTCGGCCTCAGCGGGCGGGAGCGCGAATACGGTGCGTGCGGTGCTGCTCTGCTCGGCTTCCCGCTCCGGGGCGCTGCCGAGAGCGCGGCGTGCGCGACGCCCGGCGGGGACGTTCTGCCCGGCCTGAGACGCCTCGAAAGCCCCGGCCTGGCCCGAACCACCGGCAGGCAGCGCGGCCGGCTCCGCGTTGCGCCGGGCCCGCCGGCCCGAGGACGCTCCGACCGGCACACCCTGCGGCGGCACGGTCTCGCCCAGGGCGGGGGCTCCGGCGGCGTGTTCGGCAGCGGTCATCACGGAACCCTCAGCGGCACCGGGACCAGCGGTTCCCTCAGGAACGGCGGCCTCGGCCGGATTGGGCCGCCCACGCCGACGCCCTGTGCCGGTCCCGGCCCCCGTGTCACCCGCGGGCGTCCCGTCGGCCGGAGTCTGCGTGGCCTGCGCCGGCAGCTGCACCTGAGCGCTCCCGGGCGTTCCCGCGGTCGCGCCCTCCTCGGCCCGCCGCCTGCGTCGCCCGGTCGGAGCGGCAGCCACCGAGCCACCGCCACCCTGCCCGGCCTCGTCGGCGTCCGGCAGGGCACCCGCGACACCGCTCTCCAGGAAGGAGTCCACCGACGCGCCCGAAGCCCGCCGGGCCCGCCGCCGCCCGCCGCGCGTGCCCGAAGCCTGCTCGGGCAGCCCCGCTCCGGCCACGGCCTCCGCACCTGCGGGACCGGCCTGCGACGCGACCTCGACGGCCGTACCGGGAACAGCCGCCCCGACAGCACCCGAAGGATCAGCCACCGGAACCGCCCCGGCCCCGCCCCCGATCGGCACCTCGAGCACATACGCGCTGCCGCTCATCCCGGGCACCTCGTGCGTCTGGAGCACGCCGCCGTGCGCCCGCACGATGCCGCGCACGATGGGCTCGTGCACCGGGTCGCCGCCCGTGTAGGGCCCGCGCACCTCGATACGGACGCTCTCGCCGCGCAGTGCCGCCGCCACGACGATCGTCGAGTCCACGTATCCGCCGACGCCGCTGGTCGGTACGACGCCCACGCGCGCGTTGCCGGTGGCGTCGATCCCTGCGACGTCCGCGACGAGATGGGCGAGCGCGGTGGCCAGGCGGGCCGCGTCGACCTCGGCCTCGATGGGCGGGGCGTGCACGGCGAACTGTGCGCGCCCGGGCCCGATCAGCTCGACCGCCCCGTCGACGCCCGCGGCGACGACCGCGTCGAGCATCACCTTCGTACGGGTCAGCTGAGCGTCGCCCGAGTCGAGGAGCTGGTAGCCGAGCACGTTGTCGACGAGCGTCGTCATGCGGCTGTAGCCGGCCGCGAGGTGGTGCAGGATCTGGTTGGCCTCGGGCCACAGCTGGCCCGCGTCGTCCGCGGCCAGCGTGGTGAGCTGGCCGCGCAGTTCGTCGAGAGGGCCGCGCAGCGACTGGCCGAGGACGGCGAGGAGCTGCTCGTGCCGGGCCGCGAGTGCCTCGTAACGGTCCTTCTCGCGCTCGGCGAGAGCGGCGATCCGGTCCTTCTCGGCAGAGAGTTCCTCGGTGTGCTGCTCGGTGATCGTGGCGAGCTCGGCGGCGTGCTCCTCTTCGGCACGCGCGGTCTGCGCCTCATGCTCCTCGATGATGCGCGCGAGCGTCTCCGCGTGCTCCGCTGCGGCGCGCTCCGACTCCTTGTCGCGCCGGTCGATCTCCTCCGTGTGCGCCACGACGAGCTCGTCGTAGGGGCGCCGGTCGGTGAACGTCATCACGGCGCCGACCAGTTGGTCACCGTCGCGGACGGGCGCCGTCGTCATGTCGACGGGCACCTGCTCGCCGCTCTTCGACCACAGGACCTGCCCGCGCACCCGGTGCTTGCGCCCGGAGCGCAGGGTGTCGGCGAGCGGGGACTCCTCGTACGGGAACGGCTCGCCGTCGGCGCGGGAGTGGAGGACGAGCGCGTGCAGCTCCTGCCCGCCCAGGTCGCTGGCGCGGAACCCGAGGATCTGCGCGGCGGCCGGGTTGACGAGCACGATCCGGCCGTCGGTGTCGGTTCCGACGACGCCCTCGGCGGCGGCGCGCAGGATCATCTCGGTCTGGCGCTGCGAACGCGCGAGTTCGGCCTCGGTGTCGACGGTCCCCGACAAGTCGCGCACGACGAGCATCAGCAGCTCGGCCGCGCCGCCGTAGGACCCGTACGAGCTGTTGCCGTAGCCGTCGACGGCGTCGCGGCCGTCGGCGAGATTCGCGCTCGTGACCTCGACGGGGAACTCACTGCCGTCGGTGCGCCGAGCCATCATCCGGGTCGGCTTGGTGCGCCCGCGCTCGTCCGTGGTGTCGGGCCTGCGCATCGATCCGGGGATGAGCCGCGAGTCGAACTCGGGCAGCAGATCGAGCAGTCCGCGCCCCACGAGGGCGGTGCCCGGGGCCTCGAAGGCCTCCAGGGCGATGGCGTTCGCGTTGACGACGGTCCCGTTGGCGTTGACCAGCACCAGCGCGTCCGGGAGCGCGTCGAGTATGGCTGCGAGGCGAGCAGCGCCTCGGGATGGCCTGCTGCTCACGACGACGCTTCCTCCCTGATTACCGCACCTTGCCGACCGCGCGAGCCATCTTCCTACGTGGCTCGCGGCATGTCACGGGAGGGAGTCTACGGGCAGAGGTTGTGCTCGCGGCGCCGGATGAGAGGGAGGTCGCACGCGGAAGATGTGCCCTTGGAATGAAGATGGGTGAGAGCGAGGCCTTCCCCGGCCGTGTGACGGCGGGGCATGCGTGGGCATATGCCTGGTCACAGGGTGTCCGGCGCCGCGCCGCACCTTGGCACGCTCCCCACACAATGGCCCGCGCTCGTTCACGCACCGGTCGCGGGCAGTACGGGAACGAGCCCCTGCCACCGCGAGATCTCACAGCCGTCGGTCCTCTTGTACGTCGCATCGACGGGCCGGCCGTGCCATGTTCCGGTGATGCGGGCGGTCGCGGGGCCTCCGTACTGCATCGTGCACTGGGAGCCCGACGAGCCCGGCGCGAACGGGTCGCGGCCGTTCGCGGACAGCTCGTCGAGCCGCGCGCACGCGTTCTCGGGTTCCGGATGGGTACCGCCTGAGGGCTCGCACTCCAGCTCGTACGTCCCGTCCCTTCCGTCACCCGTGCCGTTGACGGCGACCCGTAGCCGGTCCTGGACGGCGGGCTTGGCGAACAACTGAGGGAGGCCGAGCGGACCCGTGTCGGCATGGGCGGCGGCGGGGACCGCGCAGAGCGCGGCGGCGGAGGCGGCGGCGGTGAGGGCGATGCGGCGCAGCATGAGGGCTCCACGAATGAGTGAGAAGAGAAGGCCGGGGAACCGCACCGTCCCGAGCGGCTCCACCGCGTCTAACGCCGGGCGGCCCGCGATGTTGCGGTGGGCACCGGGACACGAGGACGAACAGAAGGGCTTTGCTCTCCGGCCTGGACGCCTAGTACCGTGGGGGCCAATTGGTGACACCGCGCGATGCTGTGTCATCATCTGGACGCACCACTCGCGCTCGCGCGGGGGTCGTGCTGGAGGCGTCGCCTAGTCCGGTCTATGGCGCCGCACTGCTAATGCGGTTTGGGCCTTAAAGCCCATCGAGGGTTCAAATCCCTCCGCCTCCGCTCCAAGATCCGAAGCCCCGGTCCTGATGGACCGGGGCTTCGGCGTTTCGGACCCGCAAGACAGTGTTTGCCCAGCTCACAAGGGGTGTGGCAAACGGATTTCACATGACGGCGGCAGTCATGTAATGTTCTTCCTGTCGCCGGGAACGGGCCGAAGGGGCCGGGACCGAGACAAAAACAGAACAAGCACTCGTAGCTTAACGGATAGAGCATCTGACTACGGATCAGAAGGTTGCAGGTTCGAATCCTGCCGAGTGCACACAGATGAGAGGCCCCCGGAGAGATCCGGGGGCCTCTTGCGTTATGCCCGTGCGGGGGCGAAGTCGTACACGGCCCATTCGGTCAGTGGGACGTATCCGATGCGCTGGTAGAGGGCGTTGCTGGTGGCGTTGGCCGGGTCTGCGTACAGCGCGACCTCCTTGGCGCCCGCGGCCAGGGCGGCTCGGGTCACCTCGACCGTCACAGCGCCTGCGTAGCCGCGACCGCGCAGGTGAGCCGGGGTGTAGACGGGGTCCACCCGGACCATGCCGCCGACCAGCGAGGTCATGCCCGCCATGGAGACCGGGGTGCCGTCGGGGGTCTCCCAGAACGTGTAGTGCTTGTCGCCGAAGCGGGTGCCGGCCCAGGTGTCGGCGTCGATGGTGACGTCTTCCCCGACGTCGGCGGCGAACTCGCGGTGCCAGCGGAAGAGTTGCTCGCGGTCCTGCTCGCCCACGCGTCGGCCCCGGCCCGCCGGGACCGGCTCCGGCGGGGTGAGCGTGCCGAGGCGGTACAGACGGATCCGCTTGCTGAGTGTCGGCGTCGCGCCTGTGTGCCGCTGCCAGGACTCGGCGAAAGCGGTGGAGGTGTCGTGGGCCGCGCTCACGATGGGGAGTACGTGGCCGAGGGCGGCCAGGCGCTCGGCGAGGGCTTCGGCGCCCTCGGGGGCGAGAGGGGTGAGGCTCAGGGGGCCGTGCTGGGTGAAGCGGTAGAAGACGGCACGGACCTCGCCCGCCCGCTCCAAGGTGCCGAAGACGGGGGCATGCGCCCGGTATGCCTCTGTGCCGAGTGCGCGCAGTTTCTCGGTCGATGTCAGAGGCGTGGTGTGCAGGGCGGGGCGTGAGCGCAGGAAGTCTCCGGCCCGGGCGAGAAAGTCGTCGATGTCTTCGGTGAGGTGCCAGTCGTACGGTCGCATGCCTCATGGTTGCCGATGTGCTCCCGCTCCGGCCAGAGCTTCAGGGACCGGACGGCACGGCAACGCGATGAGGACGAAGCCCGGCGCTGCCACGGTCCTCACCCGTGATCACGTCCCCGAACAGCGGGAACGTACCGCGGCCCCTGGCGATGTCAGTGCCCGGGAGTAGCGTCCTGAGCATGACGTGGTGGTGCACCGGGGTGCGGTGGCGGGTCGGGGGCGGGCCGGCGCTGGGGTGGTACGGGGAGGGGAAGGGGGAGCGGGAGAGTCCCCTCGCCTTCGGGGAGGTGCTGGCTTTCCGGGCCGTGGGCGAGCGCAGATGTCTCGGGGTGTGGCGGGGCGGCCGGCGTACGCCGTGTCCGGCGGCGGCGGTGCTGTCCGGGCGGGGGACGCGCGCGCAGTGTGCCGAGTGCGCCGGGATCGACCGGGCGCACTCCGTCGCCGCGGACACCATGGCGGACGACCCGAGGCCTTACCACGTGTATCTCGCCTGGTTCGGGAGCGGGATGGTGAAGGTGGGGATCACCGGCGTCGGGCGGGGGTCCGCCCGGCTGCTCGAACAAGGGGCCGTCGCGTTCACGTGGTTGGGGCGCGGGCCGCTGATGGCGGCGCGGCGGGCGGAGGAACTGCTGCGCAGCGCGCTCGGCGTTCCGGACCGGATTCCGTACGCGCAGAAGCGGGCCGTACGGGCGGCGCTGCCCCCGGCCGGTGAGCGGGCGGGGGAGCTGGCCAGGGCGCATGCCACGGCCGTCGCGCTCGCCGGGTGGCCCGAGTCGCTGGAGCGGCTGCCGTGCGAGGTGGTCGATCACGCGGAGGTCTTCGGGATCGAGGGCGCAGTGGACGGCGCGGCAGGCGGTGGGCGGCTCGGGGGCGTGGGGGGCGTCGTGAGCGAGCTGGTCGAGGGCGGGGTGGTCGTGGGGACGCTGGTCGCCGCCGCGGGGCCGGATCTGCATCTCGTGGAGCCAATGGGGCCTCCCCTGCTCGGGCGAAGCCGAGAGCTTGGGGAAGGGCGGCGGCTCGTGGTCGACACCCGGCTGCTCGGCGGGTGGCAGCTGGAGGCGTTGGGGACGTCGGAGGGGGAGGCGGCGGACGTGGTGTCCTCCGTGCCGGTGAAGACGGTGAAAGAGGCGCCCGCGCCGCAGGCCGGGTTGTTCTAGGGCTGTGCTGAGCCTGTTCCAGGAGGAGGCGCGAGGGGGCGCCGGGCTTTGTCGACCGGATGGTCAAGTCTCGCTTCCCGTAGGGCAATGGGGGTGGACACCGTCCGTCGCCGCACCGCATCGTGAGGACATGAGTGATCACGGAGTAGCACCTGTCGGGCCGGAGGACAGTTCCGGTCACGCCCGTACCGTCCGGCCCGTGCCCGTCTTCGAACCGCCCTACTACGCCGCCGTGTTCACCTCGGTGCGCACGCCCGGGGACAACGGGTACGGGGCGACCGCCGAGCGGATGTCGGAGTTGGTCAGGGAGATACCGGGGTTTCTGGGGGAGGATTCCGCGGTCTCGGAAGGCGGGCTGCGGATCACCGTCGCCTACTTCCGGCACGAGGAAGGGCTCAAGGAGTGGGCCGGGAACGGGGAGCACCGTCAGGCCCAGCGGCGCGGGCGCGCCGAGTGGTACGAGAGCTACTCCCTCCATGTCGCCAAGGTCGAGCGGAGTCACGGATTTGAGCGCGGAGAGTAAGGCGGAGAACGGCGCGGCGAACAGCGCGGAGGGCGGTGCGGGCACCGACACGGCGGGCGTCGGTGAGGCTGATCGGGTCGCCCGGTTCCGGGAGCGGCACGGCCTGGCCGGACTCGTCGACGTGCACACGCACTTCATGCCCGAGCGGGTCCTGAAGAAGGTGTGGGAGTACTTCGACGCGGTGGGGCCGCTGACCGGGATGGCCTGGCCCATCGCGTACCGGGAGGAAGAAGCGCAACGGCTCGCGCGGATACGGGAGTTCGGGGTCGAGGCCTTCACCTCCATGCTCTATCCGCACAAGGCGGGCATGGCCGAGTGGCTCAACGGGTGGGCACGCGACTTCGCGCGCCGGACGCCCGGCTGTCTGCACACGTCGACGTTCTTCCCCGAGCCGGGCGTCGACCGGTACGTGCGCGAGGCCATCGAGGCGGGCACGCGCGTCTTCAAGGCGCATGTGCAGGTCGGGGCGTACGACCCGAATGACGAACTGCTCGACCCCGTGTGGGGGATGCTCGCCGAGGCCCGTATCCCCGTGGTCATGCACTGCGGCTCCGGGCCCGCCCCCGGCAAGCACACCGGGCCCGAGCCCGTCGCCCGGCTGCTCGCCCGGCACCCGCGGCTGCCGGTGATCGTGGCCCACATGGGGATGCCCGAGTACACGGACTTCCTCGACCTGGCCGAGCGGTACGGGGAGGTGCGCCTCGACACGACGATGGCGTTCACCGATTTCAGTGAGCGCTTTTCCCCGTTCCCGCGCGCCGAGCTCGCCCGGCTCGCCGGTCTCGGGGACCGGATCCTGCTGGGCACCGACTTCCCCAACATTCCGTACCCCTATGTCCACCAGCTGGAGGCCCTGGAGCGGCTCGGTCTCGGGGAGGAGTGGCTGCGGGCCGTGTGCCACGGGAACGGGGCACGCCTGTTCGGCCTTGCCCCCTCGGCGTAACCCTTGGTGTATCCCCCTGGCGTAACCCTGTGGACGGACGCTCCTGAGAGACCGCTGTGCGTTTCTCAGGGAATTCACAGGTTGCCGAAAGCCGGTTCTCAGAGCGGGCGCGCAGGGTGTGGAACATGACCGCGACCTCGCCCCAGGGGCGTACCGAACTGCTGAGGCCGGACGGGAGCCCCGTCCGGGTCCTCGTCGTGGACGACGAACAGTCGATCACCGAGCTGCTCTCCATGGCCCTGCGCTACGAGGGCTGGCAGATCCGCAGCGCCGGGGACGGGATGGGCGCGGTGCAGACCGCGCGCGAGTTCCGGCCCGACGCCATCGTGCTCGACATGATGCTGCCCGACATGGACGGCCTGTCCGTGCTCGGCCGGCTGCGGCGCGAGCACCAGGACGTGCCGGTGCTGTTCCTGACCGCGAAGGACGCCGTCGAGGACCGGATCGCCGGGCTCACGGCCGGCGGCGACGACTATGTGACCAAGCCGTTCAGCCTGGAGGAGGTCGTCGCCCGGCTGCGCGGCCTCATCCGCCGCTCGGGCGCCGCCGACCGGCGCAGCGAGTCCGTGCTCGTCGTGGGTGACCTGACGCTCGACGAGGACAGCCACGAGGTGTCGCGCGGCGGGGACGGCATCCATCTGACCGCCACCGAGTTCGAGCTGCTCCGCTATCTGATGCGCAACCCGCGCCGGGTGCTGAGCAAGGCGCAGATACTGGACCGCGTCTGGAGCTACGACTTCGGCGGCCAGGCCAACGTCGTGGAGCTGTACATCTCGTACCTGCGCCGCAAGATCGACGCCGGGCGCGAGCCGATGATCCACACGCGGCGCGGCGCCGGATATCTCATCAAGCCCGCAGTGCCTGTCGCGCCATGAGCGGACGGCGGCAGCCGCGCAGTCTGCGCAAGCGGCTCGTCATCACGGCTGTCGCGCTGATCGCCCTGGTGTGCGCCGTCATCGGAACGGTGACCACCATCGCGCTGCACACCTATCTGTACGACCAGCTCGACAAGCAGGTGCGCGGCGCGGTCGTCCAGTCCACCGGCGGACCCGGTCCGGAGCGGCAGGCGCAGAACCTGAACTTTCTCGGCGGTCCGAGCAGGCCGGGCACCATCGGCGCCCTCGTCGAGTCCGACGGAAGCGTCACCGAGGCCGCGAAGAGCGTCGCCGACCGGGACAACCCGGTCGTCCCGCTGACGGACGCGCAGACCGCCGCGCTGGAGAGCGTGCCGCGGGACGGGGGGACGCACAGCGTCAGCGTGCCCGGACTCGGCGACTACCGGATCTCCTCGAAGCCGGGCGGAAACACTGTGGTCGGCCTGCCCGAGAACGAGGTGCAGGACACCCTCAGCACCCTCATCGTCGTCGAGGTCAGCGTCACCGCGGCCGGTCTCGTCGCCGCGTCACTGGCCGGCGCCGCCATGGTCGGCGTGGCCCTGCGGCCCCTGCGTCGCGTCGCGTCCACCGCGACCCGCGTCTCCGAACTCCCCCTGCACAGCGGCGAAGTGGCCCTCCACGAACGGGTCCCCGACACCGAGGCCGACCCGCGCACCGAGGTCGGCCAGGTCGGCGCCGCCCTCAACCGCATGCTCGACCACGTGAACGGAGCGCTGGAGGCGCGCCAGCAGAGCGAGACGCGCGTGCGCCAGTTCGTCGCGGACGCCAGCCATGAGCTGCGTACCCCCCTCGCCTCGATCCGCGGTTACGCCGAGCTCACCCGGCGCGGCCGTGAGGAGACCGGGCCCGACACACGGCACGCGCTCGGCCGTATCGAGTCCGAGGCCCACCGCATGACCGGACTCGTCGAGGACCTGCTGCTGCTCGCGCGGCTCGACTCCGGCCGTCCCCTGTCGTACGAGGCGACCGACCTGTCGCCGCTGGTCGTGGACGCGCTGAGCGATGCCCGCGCGGCCGGCCAGGACCACGCGTGGCGGCTCGAACTGCCGGACGACCCCGCCCTCGTGCTCGCCGACGGGCCGCGCATCCATCAGGTGCTCGTGAACCTCCTGGCCAACGCCCGTACGCACACACCGCCGGGCACCACCGTGACCGCGCGCGTGCACCGGTACGGGCCGTGGGTCTGCCTGGACGTGCAGGACAACGGCCCGGGCATCCCGCCGGAACTGCTCCCGCACGTCTTCGAGCGGTTCGCACGCGGTGACACCTCCCGCTCCCGGGCCCACGGCTCGACCGGTCTCGGCCTCGCCATCGTGCAGGCCGTCGCGGCGGCGCACGGCGGCGCCGTGACCGTCGACAGCGTGCCCGGCCGGACCGTGTTCACCGTCCATCTGCCGGCCTGTGCCGAACCCGTCGCGTACTCACAGGCGGGCCACAGTCTCACCACACCGGCCTGACAGGGCAGTTGGCGAATGTCGGTGTCATGCGAACCGACTCTTCTCCGGGCACCGACCCCTCCCTGGGGGTGCTGCCGGCACGGGAGCACCTCCCGGCCGGCGTGGGCGATGCACCGGTCCTGGACGTAGTGATCCCGGTCTACAACGAGGAGCGGGACCTCGGTCCCTGCGTGCGCAGGTTGCACCGGCACCTCGTCGGAACCTTCCCCTACCGCTTCCGCATCACGATCGCGGACAACGCGTCCACGGACGCGACCCCGGACGTCGCCGCATCCCTGGCGGCCGCGCTCCCCGAGGTGCACAGCGCCCGCCTGGAGCAGAAGGGCCGCGGGCGCGCCCTGCGCACCGTCTGGTCCGCGTCCGACGCGCCCGTCCTCGCCTATATGGACGTCGACCTGTCCACCGACCTCAACGCGCTGCTCCCGCTGGTCGCGCCCCTGATCTCGGGCCACTCGGACCTGGCGATCGGCTCGCGCCTCGCGCGCAGTTCACGCGTCGTGCGCGGGCCGAAGCGCGAGTTCGTCTCGCGCGCCTACAACCTGATCCTGCGCGGCTCCCTCCAGGCCCGCTTCTCCGACGCCCAGTGCGGCTTCAAGGCGATCCGGCGCGATGTGGCGCGGGTCCTGCTGCCGCTCGTCGAGGACAGCGGCTGGTTCTTCGACACCGAGATGCTCGTCCTCGCCGAGCGGGCCGGGCTGCGGATCCACGAGGTGCCGGTCGACTGGGTCGACGACCCGGACTCGACGGTGCACATCGTGAAGACGGCCACCGACGACCTCAAGGGCGTGTGGCGCGTGGGCCGGGCGCTCGCGGTCGGCGCGCTCCCCCTGGACCGGCTCGCCCGCCCCTTCGGCGACGACCCGCGCGACCGCCAGGTCCCGGGCGTGCCACGGGGACTGGCCCGCCAGCTGGTCGGCTTCTGCGTCGTGGGCGCCCTGTCGACCCTCGTCTATCTGCTCCTCTACTCCGGATTCCGTACGTTCACGGGGTCGCAGGTCGCCAACGCACTGGCCCTGCTCGTCTCGGCCGTCGCCAACACGGCCGCCAACCGGCGACTCACCTTCGGCGTCCGCGGCCGCGACCGGGCCGTCCGCCACCAGGCGCAGGGCCTCGTCGTGTTCGCGATCGGGCTCGCCCTGACCAGCGGTTCGCTCGCCGCGCTCGGCGCCGCCTCCGCGGACCCGGCGCACTCCACGGAACTCGCGGTGCTCGTCGCCGCCAACCTCGCGGCGACGGTGCTGCGCTTCCTGCTCTTCCGGGCCTGGGTGTTCCCCGAGCCGCCCGCCCCGCCCGAGCCGCCCGTACCCGGTGCGCCGGACGCCTCCCGAGCCACGTACGACCACGAACTGAGGACCGGACGATGACCCTGCCCCACCTCCCCGCCGACGCACCCGCGCTGCCACCGCCCCCGGCCGCACCGGCCGCACCGGCCGCACCGGCCGTGCAGGGCCAGGGACACGGCCGCCCGAAGCAGCCCTCGCTCACCCGGGTCTGGCGCGGCCGTGCCGACGACCCGCGCTGGGCGCGCCCCGCGTTCCTCGCTCTGCTGCTCGTCGTGGCCCTCGCCTACCTCTGGAACCTGAGCGCCTCCGGCTACGCCAACTCCTTCTACTCCGCGGCCGTGCAGGCCGGGAGCCAGAGCTGGAAGGCGATGTTCTTCGGGTCGCTCGACTCGGCCAACGCCATCACCGTCGACAAGCCCCCGGCGTCGCTGTGGCCGATGGCGCTCTCGGTGCGGATCTTCGGCCTCAGCTCCTGGGCGATCCTCGTCCCGCAGGTCCTGATGGGCGTGGCGACGGCGGGCGTCCTGTACGCGGCCGTGCGGCGCCGGTTCAGCGCCGCGGCCGGACTGCTCACGGTGGCGGCGTTCGCGCTCACGCCCGTCGCGGCCCTGATGTTCCGCTTCAACAACCCGGACGCCCTGCTCGCGCTCCTGATGACCGTCACGGTCTACTGCGTCCTGCGCGGCATGGAGAACGGCCGGACGAAGTGGCTGGTGTGGGCGGGCGTCGCCGTCGGCCTCGCGTTCCTCGCGAAGACCCTCCAGGCGTTCCTGATCCTGCCGCCGCTGGCCGTCCTGTACGCGGTGTTCGCGCCGGGCAGGCCGCTCAGGCGGATCGGACAGCTGCTGCTCTCCGGACTCGCGATGGTCGTCGCGGGCGGCTGGTGGGTCGCGGTCGTGGAGCTGTGGCCCGCGTCCTCTCGCCCCTACATCGGCGGCTCCCAGAACAACTCGTTCCTCGAGCTGACCTTCGGCTACAACGGGCTCGGCCGGATCAACGGCGAGGAGACCGGCAGCGTCGGCGGCGGTGGCGGAATGGGCGGCGGCGGCAGCCAGTGGGGCGAGACCGGCATCGACCGGATGTTCAACTCCGAGATCGGCAGCCAGATCTCCTGGCTCCTGCCGGCCGCGCTGCTGCTGCTCGTCGCCGGTGTCGTCGTCACGTGGAAGGCGCGGCGGACCGACACGGCACGCGCCGCGTTCCTCGCGTGGGGCGGCTCGCTGGTGATGACCATGGTCGTCTTCAGCTTCATGGCCGGGATCTTCCACCAGTACTACACGGTGGCCCTCGCCCCCTACGCGGCCGCGCTCGTCGGCATGGGCGCGAGCGTGCTGTGGGAGGAACGAGCCAGGTTCACGGCGTCCGCCGCGCTCGGCGGCACGGTGGCGGTGACGGCCGTGTGGTCGTACGTCCTGCTGAACCGGACGCCCGACTACGTGCCGTGGCTGCGCTGGGCGATCCTCGTCGGCGGCGTCGCGGCGGGCCTCGGCCTCGCCGTCGCGGGCCGGCTGAACCGTCAACTGGCGCTCGGTGCGGCCGGGTTGGGCCTCGTGACCGCGCTGGCCGGGCCGACCGCGTACACCATCAGCACGCTCGGCACCGGACACAGCGGGTCGATCGTGACGGCCGGTCCTGCGGGGGCGAGCATGATGGGCGGCCGGGGCGGCGGCCCCGGTGGCGGCGGAGACGGCATGCGCGCCGGCGGGATGCAGCCGCCCGGCCAGGGCCGGCAGGGTCAGCAGGCCGGCCAAGGTCAGCAGGGCCAGCAGGGCGGCGGCATGGGCCGGCCCCCGACAGGCGGCATGCCCGGCCAGGGCCAGGGACAGAACCAGGGCACAGGCAACGGCAAGCTGCAGGGCGGGATGGGCACCCTGCCCGGCGGCGCCGGCCTGGGTGAACGTGGTGGCGCGGGCGGCATGGGTGGCGGCATGGGCGGTCTCCTCAACGGCGCCCAGGTCAGCGCCAAGGCCAAGGCCCTCGTCGAGAAGAACGCGGACGACTACACCTGGGCCGCCGCGGCCATCGGCTCGCAGAACGCGGCGAGCTACCAGCTCTCCACCGGGAAGCCCGTCATGGCGATCGGCGGCTTCAACGGCAGTGACCCGTCCCCGACGCTCGCCCAGTTCAAGAGCTACGTCGAGGACGGGAAGATCCACTACTTCATCGGTGGCGGCATGGGCGGGATGGGCGGCGGCAGCGGCTCCGCCTCCAAGATCCAGTCCTGGGTCGAGAAGAACTACACGAAGGTCACCGTGGGCAGCGCGACCTTCTACGACCTGACGAAGCCCAGGAGCTAGCCGCTCTTACGCGTCAGCGCCAGATCGGCGACAACCGGGCGGTGGTCCGAGGCGAGAGTCTCGGCCACCGCCGCGTCGCGTACCCGGACCCCCTCGCCCACGGCGACGTAGTCGATCCGCTTGACCGGACCCGCCGCCGGGAAGGTGTTCGCCCCCGGGTCGGCGGGCGTCAGCTCCTTCCACAGCGGTGCGAGTTCGGGCGCGTCCGGCACCGCGTTGAAGTCGCCGAGCAGGATCTGGCGGTCCCCGGGCGACGTACGTTCCGCGGCCATGATCCTGCGCGTGTCGGCGACCTGTGCGGCCCGTACCGAGGGGTCGGGCCGGTAGTCGAGATGGGTCACGAACACCTGGACCGGCACCCCGCGCACCTTCAGTTCGACCTCCCCGAAGCCGGGCGCGGGCGCAGGGACCGGGTTCGGGTCCTGCGTCGACAGGCGGGTGATCTCGTGGTTGACGGCGCCGCGGACCGGATACCGGGACAGGATCGCGACCCCGTACTCGCGGCGCGGCCCGCCCTCCACGACCGGGTCGAGGCTGTAGATCGGCGCGAACGACACATGCATCCCGAGCCGGTCCGCCAACTCCTGTGCCAGATCACGGTTCTGGCTGCGGGCGTCCCAGTGGACGTCGACCTCCTGGATCCCGATCACATCGGCGTGGAGGGCGCGCAGCGCCGCCTCCTGCCGGTCGAGATCGAAGACGTTGTCCATGCCGGAACCGGCGTGGATGTTGTACGTGGCGATGCGCAGCGGCACGGGTGGCGGTCCCCCGGCGGCCTGCGCGGGCGGCGCGGCGGCGAGTCCACCCAGCAGCCCGGCGGCGAGCAGAACGTGCGGTGTGCGGCGGTACTTGGACATCCGACCCCTCACTCATCAGGTTTCAGCGGGAGAACGCTAGCGGGTGTCCGGCGTCGAAAAGTGACTTGGCCGCCACGCGGCGACGGCTATACGGTGTACGACGTCACTCGACATACACTGTATAGGGGAATCTGGACATGACGGCGACGACCGCCGAGAACTCAACGGCCGCCACCGGCGGCGGCCACCCCCATCGCTGGCTGATCCTCGGCGTCATCTGCCTCGCCCAGCTCACCGTGCTGCTCGACAACACCGTCCTGAACGTGGCGATCCCCTCCCTCACCCGGGAGCTGGACGCCTCGACCTCCGACATCCAGTGGATGATCAACGCGTACTCGCTGGTCCAGTCGGGTCTGCTGCTCACCGCGGGCAGCTCCGCCGACCGCTACGGGCGCAAGAAGATGCTCGCGGCCGGGCTCGTGCTGTTCGGCGCCGGATCGCTGGTCGCCGGACTCGCCCAGTCCACCGGGCAGTTGATCGCCGCGCGCGCCGGCATGGGCGTCGGCGGCGCGCTCCTGATGACCACCACGCTCGCCGTCGTCGTGCAGATCTTCGACGACAAGGAGCGGGTCAGGGCGATCGGCCTGTGGGCCACTGTGAACTCCCTCGGCTTCGCCGCGGGCCCGCTCATCGGCGGCGTCATGCTCGACCACTTCTGGTGGGGCGCGATCTTCCTGATCAACATCCCGGTCGCGTTGGTCGGCCTGATCGCGGTCCTCGCGCTCGTCCCCGAGTCCAAGAACCCCCTCGGCGACCGCCCCGACCTGGTCGGCGCACTTCTCTCCACCATCGGTATGACGGGCGTCGTCTACGCGATCATCTCCGGTCCGCAGCACGGCTGGACGTCCGCGCACGTCGGCTTCTCCGCGCTGGTCGGGCTCGTGGTCCTGGCCGCGTTCGTCGTGTGGGAGCTCCGGATCCCGTACCCGATGCTGGACATGCACTTCTTCCGCAACCAGCAGTTCACCGGGGCCGTCGCCGGCGCGATCCTGGTCGCCTTCGGCATGGGCGGCTCGCTCTTCCTGCTCACCCAGCACCTCCAGTTCGTGCTCGGCTACGGGGCCCTGGAGGCCGGTCTGCGCACGGCGCCCATGGCCCTGACGGTCGTCGTCCTCAACCTCGCCGGCGTCGGCGCGCGCATCCTGCCGAAGCTCGGCACCCCCGCGACCATCGCCACCGGCATGTCGTGCCTCGCGGCCGGCCTCGCCGCGATCGCCCTGCTCGGCGGGGACTCGTACGGGGGCATGCTGCTCGGCCTCGTCGTGATGGGCGCGGGCATCTCCGTCGCCATGCCCGCCATGGCGAACGCCATCATGAGCGCGATCCCGCCTCAGAAGGCGGGCGTCGGCGCCGGAGTCAACGGCACGCTCGCCGAGTTCGGCAACGGTCTCGGTGTGGCCGTCCTCGGCGCCGTGCTGAACTCCCGGTTCGCCGCGCTCGTATCCGTCTCCGCGGCCTCGCTCCCTGCGGCGCTCGCCGCGGCGAAGTCGGGGGCGGAGCGGGAGCGGATCGCCGACGCGTTCTCCTCGGGTCTGGAGACCAGCCAGCTGGTCGGCGCGGTCGCCGTGCTCGTGGGCGGCCTGCTGGCCGCGGCGTTGCTCAGGAGGGCGGAGCGGGCAGACTCAGCGGTGACGGCCGCGGCGTAGCTGCACTTAGCATCGGTGGTGGCGGACCGGGCTATTCCGGTCCGCTGCCGGAACCGGGCCGGTACGAGGACTTTGGGAAGGTGCGCCATGGCGAAGGCAGCCGACCGCGCGGGGCGTCCGGCGCGGACGAGCGTCTGGCTGGAGGGCAAGACGCCGCGTACCCGCAGGAGCGAGGCGCCCAGCACGCTCGACCGGGAGCGGATCACCGAGGCCACGGTGAGACTCCTCGACGCGGAGGGCCTCGCCAAGTTCTCGATGCGGCGCCTCGCGGCCGAGCTCGGCGTGACCGCGATGTCCGTCTACTGGTACGTCGACACCAAGGACGACCTCCTGGAGCTGGCCCTCGACCGCGTCTTCGGCGAGATGGACCTGCCCGAGCCCGCGGCGCCCGACGGCGACTGGCGCACCCCGCTGAGGCAGCTCGCCGGGGTGTACCGCGCGAGCCTGGTGCGCCACCCCTGGACCTCCCCGCTCACGGGCCACTTCCTCAACATCGGCCCGCACTCGCTGGCGTTCTCGCGCCAGGTGCAGCGCATCATCGAGGACACCGGCCTCACCCCGCAGGGCCAGCGGGGTGCGATCGCCGCCGTCTTCCAGTTCGTGTACGGGTACGGGACCATCGAGGGCCACTTCGTGCAGCGCTGCGCGGACGCCGGGATGACCCAGGACGAGTACTACCACCACGCGATGGGCGCCTTCGGCGAACTGGCCCCGGAAATGGCCGAGGACTACGAGAACGCGCGGGTGCTGATGGCGGGCACCGAGGGGCACAAGGTGGAGGACATCCGCGAGGCCGACTTCCGGATCGCGCTCGACCTGCTGGTGGCCGGCATCGACACGATGGTCGCGGCCCAGCGGAACGCCTCCGGCTAGGACTTCACGCGAGACGCGCCGGAAATCCGCCGGTCGCCACAGGTCCCAGCGTTTCGGCCTCTACTCGCTGGGGGCGAGAGATGCCGGGAATCCGCCGGTCGCCACGGGCCCCCATCGTTGCGGTGTGATGCGGATGATGGACTTGCCCTGCTTGAGCATCGCCGCGCGGTATTCGTCCCAGTCGGGGTGTTCGCCCGAGATGTTGCGGAAGTACTCGACCAGCGGTTCCACCGACTCGGGCGAGTCGATGACCTCCGCGGTGCCGTCGATCTGGACCCACGGGCCGTTCCAGTCGTCGCTCAGGACGACCACGCTCACCTGCGGGTTCCGCTTGGCGTTACGGGTCTTGGCGCGTTCGGGATAGGTGGAGACGACGATCCGCCCGGAGTCGTCGACCCCGCAGGTCAGGGGGGAGGCCTGCGGGGTTCCGTCGGCGCGGGCGGTCAGCAGGAGCGCGCGGTGGCGCGGGCGGACGAACTCGAGCAACTCGTCCAGGGAGACGCGGGTGTTGGAAGCGATGCTGGGTGCCATGTCCAGCACCCTACGGCTTGGACCGCGCTCGAACCCCGGACCGCTCTCACACCTGCGGCAGCGCGTCCCCCTGCACCGCCTGGATGTCCAGCTCCACCTTCAGCGTCGTGCCGATCGCGGAGATGCCCGCCTGGACGACCTGGTTGTAGTTCATCGCGAAGTCCTCGCGCTTCAGCTCGGTCGTCGCCCGGAACGCCGCCCGGGTGCCGCCCCACGGGTCCGCGCCCGTGCCGAGGTAGCTGAGGTTCAGGTCCACGGGCCGTACGACACCGTGCAGCGTCAGCTCGCCGTGCACCGTCCAGCGGTCGGACCCGGCCGGCTCCAGGCCGGTCGAGCGGAACGTGATCTCCGGAAACGTCTCGACGTCGAGGAAGTCGGGCGTCTTCAGGTGCCCGTCCCGCATGCCGTTGCCCGTGTCGATGGAGGACGCCTTGATGACCGCCTCCACCCGCGACTTCTCCACGTCCTGGGCGATCTCGATGCGCCCGCCGAACTCCTTGAACCGGCCGTGCACGCTCGAAATGCCGAGGTGCTGCGCGACCGCGCCCACCGAGGAGTGCACCGGGTCGATCGTCCACGGCCCGGGCGGCGGCAGTTCGGCGCCGCCCTGCCGGGCGAGGACCACCGTGCCGACGTCGGCACGGCCGCTCGCCGTCACCATCGCCGTGGACGCCGTCGGCGCGTAACCGACCGCCGTCACGATCACCACGTACGGGCCCGGGGTCAGGGTCACCGCGTCGTGCACGGCCCCCTCGTCGTCGGCCTCGGCCCGCAGCACCTGCGCACCCGTCATGTCGGTCACCGTCACGACGGCGTGCGGCAGAGCCCATCCGTCCCTGGTACGGATCCGCGCGCTCAGTCCCATGCTTCTCCCTTGCGCCGGAGAACCGGCGCCGCTCTCGCGGGCGTGGCCGCCCGCCGCTGGGTCCTCGAACCGATGGCTGAGGCCCCTTTGGTCGATGGCCCGTAAACGGGCCGGACCCCGGTCCGGTGGCGGCCGGCCGTCCCCTGCCGTAGTGCCGCCACCGGTTCCGGGGTCCTTTTCCCACTACCGGGCCGGGGCGCGTCTCCGCTCGAAGCGCGCCCCCGCCCGGGGTCGTCACTCGCCGGGGTGGGCGAGCTCGATGTCGTGGCCCTCGGCGCCGCCGCCGTTGACCGTCAGACCGGTGGCCACCGGCGGGTAGCCGGTCGCGATGACCGTGTAATCGCCGCTGTCCAGGTCGGTGAAGGCGTACGCGCCGTCGTGACCGGTCGTCGCCGTGGCGACCACGTTGCCCGCCGCGTCGACGAGCGTGACCCGCGCGTCGTTCAGCGCGCCGCCCGCGGCCCGGACCACACCGGCGACCTGCGCACCGGAGTGCAGCTCGATCTCGACCCGGGTGACCCCGGTGCCGCCGACCTCGACGGGCAGCGCGAGCGGACGGTGGCCCGCCGCGTTGACCGCAACGGTCACGGCGCCCGGGACCAGCTCGGCGAAGGTGAACTCGCCCTGCTCGCCGGAGAGTCCGGTGGCCAGGACGTCACCGCGGACGTCGGTCACGATGACCATGGCGCCGGGGACCGGCAGCTTGCTGTCCACGGACTTCACGACGCCGCTCAGGCCGCTGGTGCCGCTGAGCAGGATGTCGTACGCGACCGGCTCCTCGCCGACGACGACCGTGGAGGCCTGCGGCTGGTAGCCGTCGGCCGAGGCGATCAGGACGTACGAACCGGCGCCGGGGGCGTCGAGGCCGTAGGCGCCGTCGCCCTGGGAGACCGCGCGGCCCAGCTGGCGTCCGCCGAGCGAGATCAGCGTGACCGCCGCCCGCGCCACCGGGGCGCTCTCGGAGCCGCGGACGAAGCCGCGGACCGGGGTGCCGCCACCGGTGGACGCCGTCGCCGGGACGCTGCCCGCCGTCGTGGCGACCGCCTGGAGACGCTGGGTCGAGCCGTCCGAAGAGGGCGCGGAGACCGCGGCCGCCATGGCCGGAACGAGCTCCTCCGCCTCGGGAGCACCGGCAGCCGCAGCCGCGGCCACAGGCGCCTCGGACTCGGACTCGGCGGCCGGAACAGCCTGGGAGTTCGAGGTACGCAGGGGGATCTCCTTGATGAACAGCGTGGCGATGAGCGCGAGCAGCGCGATCGGAGCGGCGATCAGGAACACGTCCGCGATGCCGTGCCCGTACGAGCTCTCCATGATCGTGCGCAGCGGCGCGGGGAGCTTGTCCAGGTCCGGGATGGCGCCGCCGCCGGTGCCGCCGTGGCCCAGGGCGGCACCCTTGGGACCGAGGTCGGCGAGGCCGTCCTTGACGTAGTGCGTGATGCGCGTGGCCATGATCGAACCGAGCGCCGAGACACCCATCGCACCACCGAGGGAGCGGAAGAAGGTGACCGTGGAGCTGGCCGAACCGATGTCCTCCGGAGCGACCTGGTTCTGGGTGCAGAGCACGAGGTTCTGCATCATCATGCCGATGCCGAGACCCATGAGCGCCATGAAGATCGCGACGCGCCAGTACGGGGTGTCGTAGCGGATCGTGCTGAGCAGTCCGAGGCCCGCCGTGATGAGGACGCCGCCGGAGACCAGCCACGCCTTCCACTTGCCGGTCTTGGTGATGATCTGGCCCGCGACGGTCGACGAGATGAACAGGCCGCCGATCATCGGGATCGTCATGACACCGGACATCGTCGGCGACTTGCCGCGCGCCAGCTGGAAGTACTGCGAGAAGAACACGGTGCCCGTGAACATCGCGACACCCACGAAGAGCGAGGCGATCGAGGCGAGCGTGATGGTGCGGTTGCGGAAGAGCCGCAGCGGGATGATCGGCTCCGCGGCCTTGGTCTCCACGAAGATGAAGATCAGCGCGAGGACGACGGCGCCGCCCACCATCGCGCCGGTCTGCCACGACAGCCAGTCGTACTTGTCGTCGGCGAAGGTCACCCACAGGAGCAGGGTGCAGACCGCGGCGGTGATGAAGAAGGCACCGGCCCAGTCGACCTTGACGTTGTCCCGCTTGACCGTGGGGAGCTTCAGCGTCTTCTGCAGAACGATGAGCGCGATGATCGCGAACGGCACACCGACGTAGAAGCACCAGCGCCAGCCGAGCCACGAGGTGTCGGTGATGACGCCGCCGAGCAGCGGGCCGCCGACGGTGGCGACGGCGAAGGTCGCACCGAGGTAGCCGGAGTAACGGCCCCGCTCACGCGGGGAGATCATCGCGGCCATGACGATCTGCGCGAGGGCGGACAGACCGCCGACGCCGATGCCCTGCACCACGCGGCAGGCGATCAGCATGGTCGGGCTCTGCGAGAGGCCGGCCACGACCGAGCCGCCCACGTAGACGATCAGGGCTATCTGGACGAGCGCCTTCTTGCTGAAGATGTCGGCGAGCTTGCCCCACAGGGGCGTCGTCGCGGTCATCGCGAGCAGCGAGGCGGTGACGACCCAGGTGTAGGCGGACTGGCCGCCGCCCAGGTCGCCGACGATCTCGGGAAGCGCGTTGGTGACGATCGTCGACGACAGGATCGCGACGAACATGCCGAGCAGCAGCCCGGACAGCGCCTCCATGATCTGCTTGTGCGTCATCGGAGCGCCGCTGCCGGGGGCGGCTGCGCCTCCATGCTTGGCGTGGCTGCCCCGCACACCTGCTGGTGTGGTTGTTGCCATGGGGTTCCTTTACTTACGCGGGTGTACGGGTGGTCTCTTCGGTGGCGTCCGGAAGTGCCTGCACGAGCCCCGGTGTGTACCGGCAGTCGCCGAAGCTCTCGCGGAGCCGGCTCATCATCGCGATCAGCTGCCCGACCTCGTCGTCGGACCAGTCGCTCAACCGGTAGGCGAGCAGTTCGGTCGAACGCTCGGAGAGCAGCTCGATCTGCTTCAGGCCCTGATCGGTGAGGCTGAGGATGCGGGAGCGCTTGTCTGCGGGGTCGGGCGACCGGTCGATCCAGCCGCGGTCGGCGACGTGCGCCACGTGGCGGCTGGTCACGGACATGTCGACGGCGAGCAGCTCCGCCAGGCGGCTCATCCGCATCTCGCCGTACCGGCCGAGGAGCATGAGAACCGCGGCCGAACCGGCCGGACAGTCGTGTGGCAGGGACCGCTGGAGGTCTCGTTTGACGGCACCGAAGGCACTGAACTGTCGGGCGAGCTCTTCGTACTGACTCTGCTCCGCCACGGCACCTCCTACGTTCGTTGCTTAGGGCAACCATAGAGACAGTTGGTTGCCGCAGGCAAACGAAAAGGGGTGTACGAGCCTAAAAACCCGGTAAAGGGGAGGGGTTGCACATGTAAAGCTGCAGCTCAGCATGGGTGTGGCGTCGCCCGCACGTATTCGCTAGGGTCCTTCCCCATGGCACACAACCCCCAGGGCCCGGCCCCCGAAGGCAACTACGACCCCGCGGGGAGCACCCAGATGTTCCGCGCCTTCGTCGACGAACCTGCCTCGCCGTCGCGCCAGCAGGCCGCCCCGGCGAAGTCGGGACCCGGCGCCGGTCTGATTCTCGGCATCGTGCTCGCCGTCGTCATCGTGGCCGGCGTGGCCTGGCTGGCCCTCAAGTAGGTCATCGCGGCTCGCGCGCGAGAGCCGCTCACTTCCATTCGACGGAGACGTCGCGCGTCTCCACGTGCATGCCGAGAGGCACCCGCCAGGCGTCGACGCACACGGTCCAGGTCCTCTTCTTCCGCTTCCCCGCGTCGATCGGCACGGGGAGGTCCTGGGTGGACTCGACGGTGGCCCAGTCGATGCCGAGGGCGCCGATGATGTGCGTCCCGAACGTCACCGTGCCCGAACGCACCGCGGTACCACCGGTGTTGACCATGTCCAGGGTCACGTCCTCGCACCACCGCTTGTCCGCGGCCTCGCGCTCCGGGTCCCCGACCTTCAGGGCGGCGGGCCCGCTCGGGGTGCCGGTGTCCGGGGCGGACGGCGTGGTCGTCGCCCCACCGCCGGAACTGCCGCCGCCGGAGCCGCCCGCGCCGGAACCGCCGGCGGACGGCGACCCGGACCCGCCGGGCCCCGACGCCTCGGACGCCCCGGAGCCGCCGTCGGTACGCGCCTGCGCTCCGGCCCCGGCGCCCGTATCCCCTGAACTGCCTTCGCCACCGGGGGACTTGCCGCCGCCTTCGGCGCTGCCCGTCCCGCCCTCCGACGGACCCGACGGACCCGGCGGATCCGAGTCGGCCCCGTCCAGCGGCACCAGCTCCACATCACCGGTCGGCGCCACCGTGCGCCCCGGCGTCCGCTCCGGCGTGGCACCGGCCGCGCCGACCGCCACATAACCATCACCGCCGCCGGAACTCCCGCACGCCGCAAGGAGACCGCCCAGGCAGACCACGGCCGCCGTCGCACCCGTCAGGGCGCCTCGGCGGCCGCGTATCGATGCTCGTCGCATCGCGCCAGTGTGTCTGACGGTCCGTCAATTCGGAAGCCCGTCAACGGCACCGGCGGCGCGCGCGGTGCGTCAGTCGGCGATCAGGCCTTCCCTGAGCTGCGACAGCGTCCGCGTGAGCAGGCGCGACACGTGCATCTGCGAGATGCCGACCTCCTCGCCGATCTGTGACTGCGTCATGTTCGCGAAGAAGCGCAGCATGATGATGCGGCGCTCGCGCGGCTGGAGCTTTGCGAGCAGCGGCTTGAGTGACTCGCGGTACTCCACGCCCTCCAGGGCCGTGTCCTCGTAGCCGAGGCGGTCCGCGAGCGAGCCCTCGCCGCCGTCGTCCTCGGGCGCCGGGGAGTCGAGGGAGGAGGCGGTGTAGGCGTTGCCCACCGCGAGCCCGTCGACCACGTCGTCCTCGGAGACACCGAGCACCGCGGCCAGCTCGGGCACGGTCGGCGAGCGGTCCAGCTTCTGGGCCAGCTCGTCGCTCGCCTTGGTCAGCGCGAGCCGCAGCTCCTGGAGCCGGCGCGGCACGCGCACCGACCAGGACGTGTCACGGAAGAAGCGCTTGATCTCGCCGACGACGGTCGGCATCGCGAACGTCGGGAATTCCACGCCGCGTTCGCAGTCGAAGCGGTCGATCGCCTTGATCAGGCCGATCGTGCCGACCTGGACGATGTCCTCCATCGGTTCGTTCCGGCTGCGGAAGCGGGCCGCGGCGTACCGGACCAGTGGGAGGTTCAGCTCGATGAGGGTGTCCCGTACGTAGCCACGCTCGGGGCTGTTCTCGTCGAGTGCGGCGAGCCGCAGGAAGAGGGAGCGGGACAGGGTGCGGGTGTCGATGGCTTCGGAAGCCCCGGATACCGGCGGGCTGTGAAGCACGTCGGGCGCTGACGCGCTCTTGCTGAGCGTGAGCACCTTCGAGCTGCCCTGGACTGCGGACATGCCACCCCCTTGAGGTTGCGGACGGTCGCGGCGGGCGCTCCCGTCTGGAAGGAACGCAGCCTCCACCTGAATACCGGAGGCGGGACTGCGGCAAACGCGGTTCCAGCAGAATGTCACATGTCGGCAACACGCTGTAGTGACATGTCGACATGGATGGGGTGAATCCGTGCAGGAAAAGGGGGGTGTGGCGGGGAACTGACGTATTTCGGCGGGGAAGTGCCGAGAAAGGCACTCCACTCGTTCCGGTTACGCTTCGATCCTGTTTGCGGATCGAAGCCGCGCGAAGCTTCTGGCCAGCAGCCTCGACACGTGCATCTGGGAAACGCCCAATTCCGCGCTGATCTGTGACTGCGTCAGATTGCTGTAATAGCGCAGCAGCAGGATCCGCTGCTCACGCTCGGGCAGCTGAACGAGCAGATGCCGTACGAGATCGCGGTGTTCGACGCCGTCGAGCTCCGGGTCCTCGTAGCCGAGCCGGTCGAGCAGGCCGGGCATTCCGTCGCCCTCCTGGGCCGCCTCCAGCGAGGTCGCGTGGTACGAGCGCCCCGCCTCGATGCAGGCGAGCACCTCGTCCTCGCCGATGCGCAGGCGCTCGGCGATCTCGGCGGTGGTGGGGGTGCGCCCGAACGCCGTGGTCAGGTCCTCGGTCGCGCCGGTCACCTGCACCCACAACTCGTGGAGCCGGCGCGGCACGTGGACCGTGCGGACGTTGTCGCGGAAGTAGCGCTTGATCTCGCCGACGACGGTCGGCATCGCGAACGTCGGGAACTGCACGCCGCGCTCGGGGTCGAAGCGGTCGATCGCGTTGATGAGCCCGATCGTGCCGACCTGGACGACGTCCTCCATCGGCTCGTTGCGGCTGCGGAAGCGGGCCGCCGCGTACCGCACGAGCGGGATGTTGGCCTCGATGAGGGCGGCGCGCACCCTGGTGTGCTCGGGGGTCCCCGGCAGCAGGTCTTTGAGCTGGGCGAAGAGGACCTGGGTCAGCGCACGGGTGTCGGCGCCCCGGCTCTTCGCGGGCGGTGCTTGAGGCGCTGTACTGGCCGGCACGGTCAACGCCACCTCTGTCTCTGTCAGCTCGTCCGTCAACTCATCCGTCAAAAGCGGTCATAGCATCACAAGACAGGTGCACTGTGTGCAAGCACCGCATAACTACGTGTTGAAGGGCAAGTTGGGGCATATGGAGCAGAAAAAAAGGCCCTTCGCCGTTCCGGTGAAGGGCCGCTCTGCCGTGCGGTTCGCTCAGAACTCGTAGTCCGCGATCACCCACGTGGCGAACTCGCGCCACTGCGCGACACCTGCCTGGTGGGCCGGGTGCTCGATGTACCGCTTGAGCGCATCGGTGTCCTCGACCGCCGAGTTGATGGCGAAGTCGTAGGCGATGGGGCGGTCGGTGATGTTCCAGTCGCACTCCCAGAACGTCAGCTCCGGGATCTGCTCACCGAGTGCGCGGAAGGCCTTGACGCCCTCGACGACGCGAGGCTCGTCGCGCTGGACGCCCTCATTGAGCTTGAAGAGGACCAGATGGCGGATCACGGGCACTCCTTGCAGACGCTGGCGAGGTCGCTCAGTTCCCGCCGCCGTTGACGACCCAGGTCATGAAGTCGCCGATGCTCTGAGCGGCGGACGAGACGCCCTCGAAGCCTATCTGGACGTAGTCCGCGGCCTTGGCCGGGTCGGTGATGATCACGTAGAGGACGAACACGACGACGACGAAGAGACCTATCTTTTTCGTCTGCACCACGCTCTGGCCTCCCTGCCTGTATCCCGTGTGACCCCTGTGCCGGGCGTGAGTGTATCCCGGACATCTGTTCAGCCGGTTATCCGGTTTTCGATGCCAACGGCCCGGCGGGCGGGGCGTTTTGCCCGATCGGTCTGCGTGCGGCTGGACATGGCCGGACATGCAGAACACCCCTCTTCTCCGGTGACCCGGGGAAGAGGGGTGTTGTCAGCGGTAGCGGTGGGATTTGAACCCACGGTGACTTGCGCCACACTCGCTTTCGAGGCGAGCTCCTTCGGCCGCTCGGACACGCTACCGAGAGAGATCCTAGCCCACGTTGGGCCGTGGTCTGAAATCCGTATCCGGGAGACCCGTCCGGAGCGCTTTCCAGGCACCCCTAGCGGTCCCGGAAGAAGGACGTGAGCTGCTGCGCGCACTCGTCGGCGAGTACGCCCTCGATCACTTCGGGGCGGTGGTTGAGGCGCCGGTCGCGGACGACGTCCCACAGGGACCCGGCCGCCCCGGCCTTCTCGTCGCGGGCCCCGTAGACGACCCGGTCGACCCGGGACTGGACGAGGGCGCCCGCGCACATCGTGCACGGCTCCAGGGTCACGACGAGCGTGCACCCCGTGAGCCGCCACTCCCCGAGCGCCGCGGCCGCCCGCCGGATCGCGAGCACCTCCGCGTGCGCGGTCGGGTCGCCGGCCGCCTCGCGCTCGTTGTGCCCCGAGGCGAGCACGGTCGTGCCGTCCGGGGCGAGCACGACGGCCCCGACGGGCACGTCACCGCCCTCGGCGGCGAGCCGCGCCTCCCGGACGGCGAGGCGCATGGCCTGCCGCCAGGGGTCGCGTACGGGGTCCGGTGTCTGGTCTGCGGTGCTCACGGGCGGAATGTAGCCGACCGCGGCCGGTACCGGCATCGTCGTGGAGAAAGGGGCACATGGTGGACGGGTGGGACCTATCGGACCGTTTCGAGGACCTCCGCCGCTCCCAGGACCTCGGCGATCTCGCTGAGGGCGTCGTTGGTGTCGAGGGCGAGGAGCTCCTTCTCGGAGACTCCGAGGTCGGCGAGGATCAGCCGGTCCCCGATCGGGCCCGGGGGCACGGCCTCGGCGGCGGGATCCGCCGCGTCGTCGTCCCCGGCCTCGTCCTCGTCGGCCGGGTCGGGCTCGCCGTCCTCGGTCCCGTCGAGATCCAGGGCGTCCAGCTCGTCCTGGTCGGGATCCTTTCCGAGCAGTTCGTCGGTGAGCAGGATCTCGCCGTACGAACTCCGGGCGGCCGCGGCCGCGTCGGAGACGTAGATGCGAGGGTCCTCCTCGCCGTCCACACGGACGACGCCGAACCAGGCGTCCTCCTGTTCGATGAAGACGAGCACTGTGTCGTCCTCGGCACCGGCCGAGGCTTCACGGGCCAGGTCGGTCAGATCCGACAGGGCCTCCACGTCGTCGAGCTCTGTATCGCTCGCTTCCCACCCGTCTTCGGTGCGCGCGAGCAGTGCGGCGAAGTACACCGTGACTCTCCCACTGGTCTCAGGTGTGCCGGTTGGGGTTCCCCCCGGCGGACTCGGGAGGCGGGGTGTGCAGTTCCGAGCCCCGCCCAATCGGAATCGTGGCAGAAACCATCGCTTCAGGAGAGGTCTTCCGCCCGCTGTGTTCGCGCGGCGTCACCAGCGGAGCGTGCGCATGCGCATCTGCTGCCGCATTCGTGCCGCCCTCGCACGGCGTGGCCGGACCCGGTCGCGCAGCGCGCGCGCCTCCGCGAGTTCCCGCAGGAACTGGGCTCGGCGCCGTCTGCGCCCGTCCTCGGCGTCCTCCGGCTCCGGGTCCTGTCCCCGGTCGTACCGGCCCTGATCCGGCATAGGCGCACCCCCCCAGTCGGTCCTTCCGACTTTCCCTCCGATGGCGGGTTTGATGCCAGCACGAGGGCGTCCCGGACCCGGTTACTGTTGAGGACATGCGGATCCACGTCGTCGACCACCCGCTGGTGGCGCACAAACTCACCACGCTGCGCGACAAGCGCACCGACTCCCCGACCTTCCGGCGCCTCGCCGACGAGCTGGTCACCCTGCTCGCGTACGAGGCCACCAGGGACGTGCGCACCGAGCAGGTCGACATCGAGACCCCCGTCTCGGGCACGACCGGCGTGAAGCTCTCCCACCCGCGGCCCCTGGTCGTGCCGATCCTGCGGGCCGGTCTCGGCATGCTCGACGGCATGGTGCGGCTGCTGCCGACCGCCGAGGTGGGCTTCCTCGGCATGGTGCGCGACGAGGAGACGCTCCAGGCGTCCACGTACGCGACGCGCATGCCCGACGACCTCTCCGGGCGGCAGGTCTACGTCCTCGATCCGATGCTGGCCACCGGCGGCACGCTCGTCGCGGCGATCCAGGAGCTGATCAAGCGCGGCGCGGACGACGTGACGGCCGTGGTGCTGCTCGCCGCCCCCGAGGGCGTGGAGATCATGGAGCGCGAGCTCGCCGGTACGCCGGTGACGGTCGTGACGGCCTCGGTCGACGAGCGGCTCAACGAGAACGGGTACATCGTCCCGGGCCTCGGCGACGCGGGCGACCGGATGTACGGGGCGGCCGAGTAGCCACCCCGTAAGGGATCTCGTCGCTCCGGTTCAGTTCAGCAGTGCTTCTTCGACGTGGCGGACGCCGCTGAGGGCTCGGCCAGCGCGGCCAGGGCCTTGTCGGCGTCCGCCTTCGCCGTGAGCTGCTTGAACGCGGTGCCGATGATCAGGTCGACCTCGGCCGGCTTGGCGCGGGTGTCGGTCTTCAGCTCGGCGCCGGCGAGCTGCGTGCCGAGGACCGGCAGCGCCGCGTCGGTGGCCGCCTTGGCGCCGAGCAGCAGCCCGGGGCCCTTGACCTTCTTGTCGTACGCCTTCGTCGCGTTGCCCACGTCGCCGATGGCGAAGCCACGTTTCTTCAGCTCGTCCGCCGTCTGTTTGGCGAGGCCGCTGCGGGGCGTGGCGTTGAGGACGTTGACCGTGACCTGGCCGGGCTTCGGCAGGGTCTTCGGGCTCGCCGAGGGCGACGCCGAGGTCTTCGTCCGGCAGTCGCCGGTGGCTCCCGCGGCCGAGGCCTTGTCACCGCCGCCGGTGAAGACGTCGATCAGCTGCAGAGTGCCCCAGCCGATCAGGCCGACCGCCACGACGGAGGCGACGACGGCGAGCACGATCCTGCTGCGCCCGCGGCTCCGGCGCATGCGCGGATACTTGTCTCCCGTGATGCGGTACTTGCCGCCCATGCCGGGGGGAGTGAGCATGCTCATGGGCGCAGCGTAGTGCGCCCCGGCGGTGATTCCTACTAAATGATCATTGGCCGACGCCGGGGACTACCCGAAAGGGTCAACGCGGGCGCGCGGCCCGCGGCTCAGCCCAGCTCGAGGACGCGGGCGTGCAGCACCTGGCGCTGCTGGAGCGCGGCGCGCACGGCGCGGTGCAGACCGTCCTCGAGGTACAGGTCGCCCTGCCACTTCACGACGTGCGCGAAGAGGTCGCCGTAGAACGTCGAGTCCTCGGCGAGCAGCGTCTCGAGGTCGAGCTGGCCCTTGGTCGTCACGAGCTGATCGAGGCGGACCGGGCGCGGCGCGACGTCCGCCCACTGCCGGGTGCTTTCCCGGCCGTGGTCGGGGTACGGCCGGCCGTTTCCGATGCGCTTGAAGATCACACGGAAAGCCTACCGGGCCCGGCTCTCCGGGCGCAGCCATGGAGACGGAGTGCGACTCTGGGAAATGACGCCCTAAACAGGGGCAAACCGGGAACACTCAATCCGGGGACAGGGGCCAGAAATGAGTGACAGCGAGCCGATACCGGCTGGGCCGGCGCATGCGAAGCCTTCATCGGGGGTAGGCGCGGGCGCCGGGTTGACGCCCGGAACCGCAGCTTCCTCGGCCCCGGGCGGGACAGGTGACGCTTCCCCCGCCGGGACCACGGCCCCTGAGCCCGTCACCACGGCCCCCGCTCTCCCGGCCCCCGCCCTGGAGATCGCCGCCGGGTACGCCTTCGCCGGGCCCGCCCTCGATCTCGGCGCGCTCGTGTGGGACGGCCAGTGCCTGCCGGACGCGCAGATCCGGATTCCGCTGGGGATGCTCAACCGGCACGGCCTCGTCGCTGGCGCCACCGGCACCGGCAAGACCAAGACCCTCCAGCTCATCGCCGAGCAGCTGGCCGCGCAGGGCGTCCCCGTCTTCCTCGCCGACATCAAGGGCGACGTCTCCGGCATCTCGGCCCCGGGCGAGCCGAGCCACAGGGTGACGCAGCGGTCGGCCGAGGTCGGTCAGGAGTGGCGGGCGACCGGCTGTCCGAGCGAGTTCTATGCGCTCGGCGGCATCGGCCCCGGCATCCCCCTGAGGGCCACCATCACCGGCTTCGGCCCGGTCCTGCTCTCCAAGTGCCTCCAGCTCAACCAGACGCAGGAGCAGTCGCTCGGCCTGATCTTCCACTACGCGGACCAGAAGGGCCTCGAACTCGTCGACCTCAAGGACCTGCGCGCGGTCGTCACGTTCCTCACCTCCGACGAGGGCAAGCAGGAGCTGAAGACCATCGGCGGGCTCTCCACCACGACGGCGGGGGTGATCCTGCGCTCCCTGACCGCGTTCGAGCAGCAGGGCATGGGCGACTTCTTCGGCGAGCCCGAGTTCGACAGCAGCGAACTGCTGCGCACGGCCCCGGACGGCCGCGGCCTGGTCTCCGTACTCGAACTGCCCGCCGTGCAGGACAAGCCGCATCTCTTCTCGACGTTCCTGATGTGGCTGCTCGCCGATCTTTTCCAGGACCTTCCCGAGGTCGGTGATGTGGAGAAGCCGAAGCTGGTCTTCTTCTTCGACGAGGCGCATCTGCTCTTCAGCGGCGCGTCGAAGGCGTTCCTGGAGGCGATCACGCAGACCGTGCGGCTGATCCGGTCCAAGGGCGTGGGCGTGTTCTTCGTGACGCAGACACCGAAAGACGTGCCGTCCGACGTCCTCGCCCAGCTCGGCAACCGGGTCCAGCACGCGCTGCGCGCCTTCACGCCCGACGACCAGAAGGCGCTGAAGTCGACCGTCAGGACGTTCCCCCACTCCGCGTACGACCTCGAGGAGCTGCTGACCTCGCTCGGTACGGGTGAGGCCGTGGTCACCGTGCTGAGCGAGAAGGGCGCGCCGACGCCGGTCGCCGCGACCCGGCTGCGGGCGCCCGAGTCGCGGATGGCGCCCGTCGACGCGGCCGCGCTCGACAAGGCCGTGAAGGAGTCGGCCCTGTACCCGCGCTACGCGAACGCCGTCGACCGTGAGTCCGCGTACGAGAAGCTGACGGCCCAGGAGGCCGAGACGCAGGCGCGCAAGGACGCCGAGGCGCGGGCCGCGCAGGCGGAGAAAGCAACGAAGGCAGAGAAGGCGGAGAAGGCGGCGGCGCGGGGTTCCGGGGGGCGCGGGAAGCCCAAGGAGGACGCGTCGGTCGTGGAACAGGTGGTGGGCAGCGGGATCTTCAAGTCGCTTGCCCGGTCGGTCGGTACGCAGTTGGGGCGGGAGATCTCGCGGTCGCTGTTCGGGACGCGGCGGAGGTAACGGTCTCGGTGGAGGTCCCGGTCCCGCGGGTGCGGGGCCGGGACTTTGTCGTGCGGGCGGCTCAGGTGCGGTCCTGCGGGTCCGTGTCCTGTGCCTTGTCGTCGGTCGGGGGCGTGGGTTCCGGGGTCTCGCGTGCGGGGCGTACGGCGCGACCGTCGCGTACCGCTTCGGCGCGCAGGAGGGCGCGCAGGACCGCGTAAGGGTCGATGGGCATGAGGGTGTCGTCCTTGTCGTGCGTGGGGGGTGTGCAGGCTGGGTCCGCCGGGAGGGCGGAGCCGGACTGTCAGCAGCGCAGGACGACGCAGCGCAGGACGTTCAGGGAGTTGAGGGTGGCGCGGGGCGCACGGGGGCGCGCGGGTGGCGCGGAAGGGCGCGCACGGGGCACGAGGGTGGCGCGTTCAACGGGGGGACGCGCCACCTGCGCCGTCGGCAGGCGCAGTGCGGTGTCGGGGGCGTCCTGGTGGAGCTCGCCGGGTTCGGTGGAGGAGGACGAGGAGGACGCAGCGTGCGCGGGCGCGCCCTCGGCGCACGGGACCGTGGACGCGAACGCCGTGCCGAGCAGGGTGAGGAGGACGAGCAACGTCCGGGCCCACGCGGGCCGTCGCGCGGTGCGGCGGCCCGCGCCCGCTGGGGAGGAGCGCGTGCTCATGGACGTAAATGTCCCCCGGTGGCGCCCCGAAGACGATCAGGGCGGACGAGATCCGCCCTCATGGGCTACGGGGCGCGGCGTGTGCTGACGCGCGGCGGGACCCCCTTCGGGTCCTGCTTCCCCGCGGCCTTGGCCGCCTTCGCCGCCGCCTTCATCTCCTGCTTGTGCGCCCGCACCTTCGTGAGCGACTCGGGTCCCGTGATGTCGGCGACCGACCGGAAGGACTTCGCCTCGCCGTACGCACCCGCGGCCTCGCGCCAGCCCTTGGGGCGTACCCCGAGCTGCTTGCCGAGCAGGGCCAGGAAGATCTGGGCCTTCTGCGTGCCGAAGCCGGGCAGGTCGCCCAGGCGCTTGAGCAGTTCCTTGCCGTCCTTCACGCCTTCCCAGACGGCGCTCGCGTCCCCGTCGTAGTGCTCGACGAGGTACTGGCACAGCTGCTGGATCCGCTTGGCCATCGAGCCGGGGTAGCGGTGCACGGCCGGCTTGGCGGACAGCAGCTCGGCAAAGGCCTCGGGGTTGTAGGAGGCGATCTCGTGCGCGTCGAGATCGTCGGCGCCCAGGCGCTGGGCGATCGTGTGCGGGCCCGCGAACGCCCACTCCATCGGTACCTGCTGGTCGAGCAGCATGCCGACGAGCGCGGCCAGGGGGCTGCGGCCGAGGAGCGCGTCGGCGTCCGGCTCCTGGGCGAGGTGAAGAGTGACGTCCATGTGTCGATGATCGCGCGGCGCGGGCCGGGGCGCACCCCTTTTCGACTTAGGTTAGGCTGCCCTAATTAGTAAGGCGGGTGAAGGCGGGGCGGGAAAGCGTGAGCGTCGAGGTCTACCGGGACGAGTGGGGCATACCCCACCTCCGTGCCGACAGCGCGCGGGAACTGGCCCACGCCCAGGGGCGCAACGCCGCCGCCGACCGGGCCTGGCAGATCGAGGTCGAGCGGCACCGTTCGCAGGGCACCTCCGCCGCCTTCCTCGGCCAGGAGGCCGCCGGCTGGGACCGGTTCGCCCGGCAGGCCCGTATCGACGACACGGCCCGGCGCTGCTACCGCGCACTCGACGAGGAGACACGCGGCTGGCTCGACGCGTACGTCGCCGGGGTCGACGCCGGACTGCGAGAACTCGGCGGCGCCGCACCGGAGTTCGCCCGCGCCGGCCTCGAACCGGGCCGCTGGCGGCCCTGGACCCCCCTCGGCATCTGGCTGTCCACACACATCCTGTTCACCGGCATGCCCGGCAAGCTCTGGCGCGACGAGGTCGTACGCCGCATCGGGCCCGGAGCCGTCGGCCTCTTCGCCACGGACGGCCCGGGCACCTCCGGCAGCAACGGCTGGCTCGTCACCGGCGACCGCACCGCCACCGGCGGCCCTCTGATCGCCGGCGACCCGCACCGCTACATCGAGGACCCGGGCGTCTACCAGCAGATACGGCTCGCCTGCCCGGATTACGACGTCGTGGGCCTTGCCGTCCCCGGCGTGCCCGGCATCGGCCACTTCGGCCACACCGGCACCGTCGCCTGGGCGATCACCAACGCGATGGCGGACTACCAGGACCTGTACCGGGAGCGGCTGCGGCGGCTCCCGGACGGCGGCGTGGAGGCGTTCGGGCCCGACGGGTGGCGGCCCGCGTTCCGGAGCGTGGAGACCTTCGAGGTGGCGGGCGGGCGGCCGCAGGAGGTGGAGGTGGTCGAGACCGAACGCGGGACGGTCGTCATCGGCGGACCCGACGAGGGCGAGGGCATCGCACTGCGCCAACCGCCCCGCGTACGCGAGGACTTGGGCTTCGCCGCGCTGCCCGCCCTGCTCCGCGCCCGGACCGTCGCCGACGTGGACCGGGCCCTCGACCGCTGGGCCGAGCCCGTCAACGTCGTCCAGGCCGCCGACACCGAGGGCGGTCTCCTGCACCGCGTCGCGGGCGCCGTGCCCGAGCGCGACCCCGAGAACCTGCTCCGCGTCGTCCCCGCCCACGAGCCCCGGCACGCCTGGCGCGGCCTGCGCGAGCTGCCCCGCGAGCCGGTCGGCACCGTCGCGGTCATGGCGAACCAGCGGGGCCTGGCCGCGCCCCTCGGCATCGAGTTCGCGCCGCCGCACCGGGCCGACCGCATACGGGAGTTGCTCGACGCGCGGGAGGTGTGGACGGCGCCCGGCATGGCCGCCGTCCACACCGACACCCGCCTCGCCTCCGCCCGCCCTCTGCTCCACCTGGTGGCCCGCCTCGGCGGCCTCGGCCCCGAAGCGGCGGCACTCAGGAAGCGGCTGCTCGCCTGGGACCGGCACATGGACGCGGACAGCGCGGACGCCGCCGTGTACGCGCGGGTGCGGTCGGCGGTCGTACGGAAGCTGGCCGCGCACCCCGCGTTCGCGCCCCTCACGGGGATGGGTCAGGCGTACCCGGAGGTCTTCCGGCCGTGGCTGGCCCTCGCGCCGCGCATCGCGTACGCGCTGGAGACGTTGCTGACGACCAGTCAATTCCCTGATGTGGACCGGGAGACGGTGGTCCGTGAGGCGGTCGAGGAAGCCGCCGGGACCTCGGCGACCGGGGAGACCTGGGGCGACCGGCACCGGCTCGCCGCCTGGCGGGCACTCCCTGACGGCGATGAGGCCGGTCCGGGCCTGCCCGGCGACCACGACTGCGTCCTGTCCACGTCGAGCGTCCCCGGCGTCACCGACCTCAGCGCCCGCGGCCCGGCCGCCCGCTACGTGTGGGACGTCGCCGACCGCGCGAACAGCCTGTGGGTGGTTCCGCTCGGCGCCTCGGGAATCCCCGGCTCGCCGCACCGCCGCGACCAGCTCCCCCTGTGGCTGCGGGGCGAACTGGTCCCCGTGGTCACGGACTGGACCCGCCTCACCAGAGAAGACCACCCTCATCAGAAGGGGCACCGCGTGTACGAGCAGACCGTCGAAGGGTTCGGCACCGTCCGCGTCAGCCCGGTCGACCCCGCCGCCGACCTCGACGTGCTCCACGGCTGGGTGCGCGAGGAGCGCGCCCGGTTCTGGGGCATGGAGGGCGCGAGCCGCGAGCAGGTGCGCGAGACGTACGAGCACCTCGACTCGCTCACCACGCACCACGCCCACCTCGTCCGCCTCGACGGCGACCCCGTCGCGCTCTTCCAGACGTACGAGCCCGAGGCCGACCGGGTCAGTGAGTGCTACGAGGCCGAGGACGGCGACATCGGCGTGCACTTCCTGATCGCCCCGGCCACGGACGGCGCCATAAGCGGCTTCACCGGAGCGCTCATGACCGTCCTCATCGCGTACGCGCTCGAAGGGCACGGCAAGCGGCGCATCGTGGTCGAGCCCGACGCGCGCAACGCGAAGGCGGTCGCGCTCCTGGAGCGCGCGGGCTTCGAACTCGGCCCCGAGATCGTGCTCCCGGAGATCGACCTGCCGGAGGTGTTCCTTCCGGAGAAGCGCGCCCGGATCGCGTTCCTCAAGCGCTGACGGCCCGCGGGCTCAGCCTCGTACGAGCATGATCACCGAGGCGGTGACGCCGACCACGACGATCACCGCGCGAAGGACCGCCGGGGGCAGCCTGCGGCCGAACCTCGCGCCGGTCAGGCCGCCCAGCGTGGAGCCGACGGCGATCACCGCGGCCGCCGCCCAGTCGACGTCGGCGACGGCGACGAAGACGACCGCCGCGACCCCGTTCACGATCGAGGCCAGGACGTTCTTCGCCGCGTTGAGGCGCTGGAGGTCGTCGTGGATGAAGCTGCCGAACATGCCCATGAGCAGCACGCCCTGCGCGGCGCCGAAGTAGCCGCCGTAGACACCCGTCCCGAGCACCCCGAACCACATCGGGACGCCGCCGTCGGCGCGCACCGCCGTGGCCTGGCGCTTCTTCGACCAGCGGCTGATCCGGGGCTGGAGCACGACGAGGACACAGGCGGCCAGGATGAGCACGGGCACCACCGCCGTGAACGCGTCGGCGGGCAGCTTCAGCAGGAGCAGCGCGCCCGTGAGGCCGCCGATCAGCGAGGCCGTGCCGAAGCGGAGCAGCCGCTTCTTCTGCCCCTTCAGCTCGCGCCGGTAGCCGTACGCGGCGCTGAGCACGCCCGGCACGAGGCCGATGTTGTTCGACACGTTGGCGAGCACCGGCGGATAGCCGAACGCGAGGAGCGTGGGGAAGGTGATGAGCGTTCCGGAGCCGACCACCGCGTTGATCGCGCCGGCGGCGACACCGGCCGCTCCGACGGCCACTGCTTCAAGTGCATCCACATCCGAGATCGTTTCGGAGCCCGACACCCAAGTCAATCCTCGTAATTTCTTGGGAAGTTCAAAGGCCTGGCTTGGAAGCACTCGGATGGCTACGGTTGGCGCGGTGACCCTCGACGATCTCCGTGTCTACGTCGCCGTGTGCGCGGCGGGCAGCCTCAGCGCCGTCGCCCGCGACCTCTCCTGCACGCAGTCGGCGGTGAGCCAGCACATCCGGCGCCTCGAACGGGAGGTGGGCGTCAGCCTCCTCGAACGGCACGCCCGCGGTGTCCTGCCGACCCCCGCGGGGCGCATCCTGCAGACCGCGGCCGCCGAGGGCATCGGCGGCATCGACGACGCGCTGCGCCGCCTGCGCGACCTGGCCCGCGGCGAGAGCGGCGCGGTGCGCGTCACCACGGGCGCGACGACCGTGCGCCACTTCATGTCCGGGGCCATCGTCGGCTTCCGGCGCCGCCACCCCCGGGCGAGCCTGGAATTCCAGACGGTCAGCTCCAGCCACAGTGCCTACGAGGCGCTCGCCGCGCACGACCTCGACCTCGCGTGGGTCACCATCGGCGCGCCGGAACGCGGCGTCGAGCAGCGCCCCGTCGTCGAACTCCCCTGGGTCCTCGCGGTGCGCCCCGACGACCCGCTGGCCGGCCGGACCCGGATCGGCCCCGGCGACCTGGCCGCCGCCCACCTCATCAGGCCGCCCGAACAGTCCACGTCGCGCTCCCACCTCGACCGGCACTTCACGGGGCTCGGGATCGTCAGGCCGGCCGGGTCGGACGCGGGCGTCGCCGACTGGGCCACCGCCGTGCACCTCGCCGAACTCGGCCTCGGCCACGCGCTCGTCCCCGAACTGCCCGGCTGGCGCGAGTCCGGCCGCGCGGGCGGTCCGGTCCTCGTCCCCGTACCGGACCTGCCGCCGCTCGCGGTCGGCTGGGCGGTCCGGCGCTGGTCCACGCTGACCCCACTGGCGAGGGCCTTCGCGGACCTGGTGGCGGAGCACTGCGGGAGGTAGGGGCTTCACGTGGTGGCCTGCGGCCGCCGGGGTCCGGGACCGGGGGACATCCCGTGCCTGTGGCGGGGGCCGGGTCTCCGGGGGACGCTGGAAGCATGACCACGACGTACGACCTGAACGCTCTCGCCGACAAGCACGTCGCCGCCGCCCGGTTCTCCCCCCACGGGCGCAGCGCGCACCTCCTGCTCCGCGAGGAGACCCTCCGGCAAAGCGTGATCGCCCTGACGGCGGGCGAAGTCCTGGAGGAGCACAACGCGCCGCCCGCCGCGACGCTCCAGGTGCTGCGAGGCGAGGTCGTACTGACGGCCGCCTCGGGCGACGTGACGCTCACGGAGGGCCGGCTCCACGCGCTCCCGCAGGAACGGCACGGGCTGCGCGCGGTCACGGACGCGGCGGTGCTCCTTACCGCGGTCAACGACTGAGGGGCGCCCGCCGCTCCCGGACGCTTCGGCCGGCACCGAACGGTTCCGCGCCTAACGTGCGCCGCATGACACAGCGATACCGGTCCAACCGGTACGAGGACGTGCGCCGGGCGCCGGCGGACCCCTGCCTCGCTCCGGTCCCGGTCCCGGCCGTCGCGCCCACGGCGCCCGCCGGAGGCACGGCCCTCGCGGCCGGCCCCCTCGAAGGGACGACCCCCCGATGAACCAGCCCGCCTGCCAAGCCTTCAAAGCCCTGCACCACGACCCCGGCGGTCCCCTCCTTCTCCCCAATGCCTGGGACCACGCCTCCGCCGCCGCGCTCGCCGGGCAGGGATTCACCGCGATCGGCACGACGAGCCTCGGCGTGGCCGCCGCGGCCGGGCTGCCCGACGGCGCCGCGGCCACCCGCGAGGAGACCCTGCGCCTGGCCCGCCGCCTGGGCGGGGGCGCGTTCCTGCTGTCCGTGGACGCGGAGGGCGGGTTCGGCGACGACCCGGCCGAGGTCGCCGGCCTCGCCCGTGAGCTGGCGCGGGCGGGCGCGGTGGGGATCAATCTGGAGGACGGCAGGGCCGACGGCACCCTCACCCCGGCCCCCGTCCACGCGGCGAAGATCGCCGCGGTGAAGGCCGCCGTACCGGACCTGTTCGTCAACGCCCGCACGGACACGTACTGGCTCCCGGACCCGCGGACCGCGCCGGAGCCGGAGACCCGCCGGCGGCTCGACGCCTACGGGCAGGCGGGCGCCGACGGAGTCTTCGTACCGGGCCTGACCGACCCGGCCGCGATCACCGCACTGGTGGCGCACCTGCGCCCGTCCGGCATCCCCCTCAACATCCTCTACTCCCCCACGGGCCCCACCGTCCCCGAGCTCGCCGCCCTGGGCGTCCGCCGCGTCAGCCTCGGCTCGCTCCTGTTCCGCGCGGCCCTGGGCGCCGCGGTCACGGCGGCGCTCGACGTAGGGGCCGGCCGGGACGTGGCCGCCGCGGTCCCGACCTACGGCGAGGTCCAGGAGCTGAGCGGCGGTGGAGGCGCCACGCAAATATGATGAAGCCGGGGTTTTCCGTATCCGGAGCGGTCCATGACGCAGCGTGGTCCCAGCCAGCCCGAGAGCGCCGACGACCTGCTGACCAGGCTCGGCCGCCTTGCCGCACAGGCACGCGCCGGGGCGGAAGTCCAGCACGCCCGGGTCGAACTGGCGGAAGCCCTCCAGCGCGAAATGCTCCCCACCTCGCTGCCCGCCCTGCCGGGACTGCGGACCGCCGCCTGCTACTCGCCCGCCCGCCACGGCCTGGACATCGGCGGGGACTGGTACGACGGGTTCGCCACCCCTGACGGCACCCTCGGGTTCTCCATCGGCGATGTCCAGGGCCACGACGTCGAGGCCGCCGCCTTCATGGGGCAGATCCGCATCGCCCTGCGCGCCGTGGCCGCCTTCGCCCCGGACCCGGGAGAGGCGCTCGCCCAGGCCAACGACCTGCTGCTGTCGATGCGCCACGAACTCTTCGCCACCTGCAGCTTCCTCCGCTTCGACCCGACGACCTGGGTCCTCGAGTCCGCCCGCGCGGGCCACGTCCCCGCCATCTGGGCCACGGTCGACGGCCGGTACGGCGTCTCGGCGGACGAGGGCGGACTGCCGCTCGGCATGCTGCCCGGGTCCGAGTACCCGGTCACCCGGCACCGCCTCTCGACGGCGGGGGCGTACGTCCTGGTCACCGACGGCGTGGTCGAAGGGCCCTCGTTCCCGATCGAGGCGGGCCTGGAGCGCGTGGCCCGGGTCGTCGCGGGCGGGGCGGGCGCCGACGCCGCGGAACTTGCCGCCGCGGTGATGGAGGTCGCCGACTGCACCGGCCACCAGGACGACTCCGCGGTACTCGTCCTGTGCCACGACCCGCCACCCGTCCTGCCCGGGTGACAGCGGGCCACCGGCAGCGCGTGTCACGCTCCGCCACCGGACGGGAGTGATTATGTGATCCAGTGGTGCGCACCGAGGAACTCCGACGCCTCTCCGAGGCCCTGCTGAGGATCCTCGCCGTCGCCGCCGCCTACTACGCGACCGGACGGCTCGGCCTGTGGCAGCGGATCGCCCTCGACGGCGCGGTCGTCACCCCGCTCTGGCTCCCGACGGGCGTCGCCGTCACCTGCCTGCTCTGGATGGGCCTGCGGATCTGGCCGGGCATCGCGCTCGGCGCCTTCTTGCTCATCGACTCGATCAACCCGTTCCGCCTGTCCGACCTCGCGATCGTCGCCGCGAACACCCTCGCCCCGATGTGCGCCTGCCTGCTGCTGCGCAAGGCGGGCTTCCGCCTCGCGCTGGACCGGCTGCGGGACGGGGTCGCCCTGGTCTTCCTGGGCGGACTGCTGCCGATACTGCTGAGCGCCACCGTGGGCACGTGCGTGCTGGTGCTCAGCGGCAGTCTGCAGTGGAGCGCGTTCTGGCCGGTGTGGGCGGCGTGGTGGGCCGGCGACGCCATGGGCGTACTCGTCGGCACCCCGCTGCTGATCGCGCTGAGCAGGGCCCGGCCCCCCTGGAACACCCGCCGGTGGCCGGAGGCGGCGGCCCTGCTGGTCACCGCCGCCGTCATCACACCCCTGGCCACGAGAAGCCCGCTCGCCCTGCTCTTCCTCGTCTTCCCGCTGCTGACGTGGGCGGCGCTGCGCTTCCAGCTCGCGGGGGCGGCGCCGTGCGTGCTGTTCGTGTCCGTACTGGGGATCTCCGCGGCCACCGACCACGTCGGCCCGTTCGCCGACCACAGCCTCTTCGAGGTCATGTTCAACCTCCAGGCACTCAACGGCTCGGCCGCGCTCACCGGCCTCCTGCTCGCGGCGATCGTCACCGAGCAGAAGAGCATCCGCCAGAAGATCGAACAGGCGGTCAGCGACCTCACCGAAGTGGTGGGACACCTGGCGCCACAGCAGGACGAATGACGGACGCGCGCCGTCCCCGTCAGCTGCGGTCGGCCGGGCCGGACGCGTCTTCGGGGATCCGCCGGTGATTCTTGCGGCTCCGTCTGCCGACACCCGGCATGGGATCGCTGAAGGTGTGCGTGGCGATGCGTGCGTCGTGCCGGGCGTTGATCCGGTGGATCAGGCGCATTCCCATGAGGGTCACGAGGACGATGGCGCCGATGAGGATGATCGCCTCCATGGCCGTCACCTCCCGCTTTCCACTGCTCCAACCGTAACTCCGGCCGCGGCAGCCCGCGGCCCGCCGCGACGAGCGTGGGCGCGGCCCCCGGGGTTACCGTAAAGCTACGACGGCATCGCGCCGGTCGACGCACCCCCCCGACATCGGCACGGCCGCTCGGCGGGCGTCGGCCGTACGACCGAGGCGGGCGAACCACCATGGCTGAATCCGACACCCCCCACCAGCCCCCAGTGCTTCTGCCGGAAGCCCCCTGTCAGGAGGCGGAACCCGCAACGGCCCTGCTGAGGCTGGAGATCACCCAGTCCCGCGAAGGGCTCCTGGACGGCGCGTGGTGGCCCCGGTCCCATGACATCACGGCCGAACTGCCCGCCCTGGTCGCGGAGCTGACCTCGCACTTCGGCCCCATCATGCGCGTCGGCCTCGACTCAGCCGCCTGGGAAGCGCTGCCGACCCGCCTGATCATCGACGACCGGGTCGTGCATCTCGACGCCCACGAGGTCGGCGACGGCACCGCCCTCGTCACCCGCGGCGACGAGGAGCTCTTCGTCCTCCTGGTCGTGCCTCCCGAATCGGAGCCCGCAGCGGCCCGCGCCGCGATGGCCCGCGCCGTACGCCAGGACGACAACGCCGACGCCGCACAACTCATCGTCGCCAACCCCGACGAAACCTGAGCCGGGGAACGACGCGCGCGCTGCGGTCAGGGGCGGCGGCCCGCAAGGACGCAGAACTCGTTCCCCTCCGGGTCGGCGAGTGGGACCCAGCTCACATCGCCCTGCCCGACGTCGACGTGCCGGGCACCCAGGCCGAGCAGGCGGCGGACCTCTTCGTCCTGCTCCCTGTCGGTCGGGTTGACGTCGATGTGGAGCCTGTTCTTGACGGCCTTGCCCTCGGGCACGCGCGCGAAGGTGAGCGCCGGCGGTACCGGGCCGAGGCGGTCCTTGCCCTCGGGCACCTCGGGGGAGCCGATGATGACAAGCCCGTCCTCCCGGTCGTGCACCTCGTAGCCGAGGACGGAACACCAGAACCGGGCGAGAGCGTCAGGATCGGCACAGTCGATCGCAAGCTCGGTGAACTTACTGGTCATGTGAGAACCTCCCAGTCGCGTAGCCGGCTACGCAATCACAGAACGTCGAAGGGCCCCACCGCAAGCGGTGGGGCCCTTCGACGTATTGCCCGGTGAGAGCAATGGCGGAGGATACGAGATTCGAACTCGTGAGGGGTTGCCCCCAACACGCTTTCCAAGCGTGCGCCCTAGGCCACTAGGCGAATCCTCCGCCGCAAACAATACAAGACGTTGGGGGGTGCTCGCGAACATGATCCGGGGCGGAGATCGGGCCGGGGACCGGGCTCGTGATTCCGGCCCGGCATCCGCTACTGTGGAGCTCAGCCCCTCACGTGGCGCTATCTGACTGAACTCCCCCAGGGCCGGAAGGCAGCAAGGGTAGGTCGGCTCTGGCGGGTGCGTGGGGGGCGTCTTGCGTTCCGGGGCGGCTCGCCCCCGGCGGCCGCGGTCGTCAGCGGCGGCCATGGTTGTCAGTGGCGGCCATGGTTGTCAGTGGGCGCCTATAACCTCGTATACGTGTCGTCTCTCGCGCTCTACCGCCGCTATCGCCCGGAGTCGTTCGCCGAGGTCATCGGGCAGGAACATGTGACCGACCCGCTGCAGCAGGCGCTGCGGAACAACCGGGTCAATCACGCGTACCTGTTCAGTGGCCCGCGCGGCTGCGGCAAGACGACGAGCGCGCGCATCCTCGCGCGGTGTCTGAACTGCGAGCAGGGGCCCACGCCGACGCCGTGCGGCGAGTGCCAGTCCTGCCGCGACCTGGCGAGGAACGGGCCGGGTTCGATCGACGTCATCGAGATCGACGCCGCTTCGCACGGTGGTGTCGACGACGCCCGTGACCTGCGAGAAAAGGCCTTCTTCGGGCCCGCGAGCAGCCGCTACAAGATCTACATCATCGACGAGGCCCACATGGTCACGTCGGCGGGGTTCAACGCCCTTCTGAAGGTCGTCGAGGAGCCCCCGGAGCACCTCAAGTTCATCTTCGCCACCACGGAGCCCGAGAAGGTCATCGGGACCATCCGGTCGCGTACGCACCACTACCCCTTCCGCCTCGTGCCGCCCGGGACGCTCCGGGACTACCTCGGAGAGGTCTGCGGCAAGGAGGACATCCCCGTCGCGGAGGGCGTCCTGCCGCTGGTCGTGCGGGCCGGCGCCGGTTCCGTGCGTGACTCCATGTCCGTCATGGACCAGCTGCTCGCCGCCGCGGCCGAGGACGGTGTGACGTATGCCATGGCGACGTCCCTCCTCGGGTACACGGACGGTTCGCTGCTCGACTCCGTCGTCGAGGCCTTCGCCTCGGGTGACGGCGCCGCCGCCTTCGAGGTCGTCGACCGCGTCATCGAGGGGGGCAACGACCCGCGCCGGTTCGTCGCCGACCTTCTGGAGCGACTGCGGGACCTGGTGATCCTGGCCGCCGTTCCGGACGCGGCCGAGAAGGGCCTCATCGACGCTCCGGTCGACGTCGTCGAGCGGATGCAGGCCCAGGCCGGAGTCTTCGGCGGCGCCGAGCTCAGCCGCGCCGCCGACCTGGTCAACGAGGGGCTCACGGAGATGCGGGGCGCCACCTCACCCCGCCTCCAGCTCGAGCTGATCTGCGCGCGCGTGCTGCTGCCCGCCGCGTACGACGACGCCCGCTCCGTGATGGCCAGGCTCGACCGCCTGGAGCGCGGCGGCCACTTCGTACCCGCGGGACAGGGCTCCGGCCCGGCCATGGGATACGTGCCGTCGCCGGACGCCCACCCCGGTGCGGCCGCGCAGGTCCCTGCGGGGGGCGGTCCCGCCGCTGCCCGGGCCGCGGTGCGGGGGCCGGGACCGGGCGGGGAAGCGGCGCCCGCGCCTGCTGCGCCGGCGCCGACTCCTGCCCCGGCTCCTGCTCCGGCACCGGCACCGGCTCCTCAGGTATCCGCGCCGCCGGCCGCCCCCGTTGCTCCGGCGGAATCCGCGCCCGCGGCGCCGCCCGCCGGGGCCGCACCCGGCGCATGGCCCACGGCCGCCCCCGCCGGTGGCGGCAGGCGCCCCGGCGGGTGGCCCACGGCCGCGCCCGCCGGCGGAGGCACCGGTGGAGGCACCGGTGGGGGCCAGCCCTCCGCCGCGGCGCCCACGCCGCCCCCCGCCCAGCCCCAGCCGCAGGCCCCCGCTCAGCCCCCCGCCGCGGCACCGCCCGCCGCCGGTGGGCTCGACCCGCGCAGTCTGTGGCCGAACATCCTCGAAGTGGTCAAGAACAAGCGGCGCTTCACCTGGATCCTGCTCAGCCAGAACGCGCAGGTGACCGGCTTCGACGGCACGACCCTCCAGCTCGGCTTCCTGAACGCCGGAGCGCGGGACAACTTCGCGAGCAGCGGCAGCGAAGAGGTCCTGCGGACGGCGCTGGCCGAGCAGTTCGGCGTCCACTGGAAGGTCGAGGCGGTCGTCGACCCCTCGGGCGGCGGCGGTGGCGGCCAGGCTCCGCCCCCCGCTCCGGGAGGCGGCTACCCGGGCCAGGGCGGTGGCTACGCGGGTCAGAGCGGCGGTGGCGCCCCCGCGGCGCCCACTCCGCCGCGCCCGCCTGCCCCGCAGGCCCCGGCCGCGCCGCGCCCCGCGGACCGGTCCGCGCCGCAGGCATCGGCCCCCGCCCCCGCCCCCGCGCCGAGACCGGCGGCCCCGGAGCCGCCCCCGGTCTCCATCGAGGACGACATCCCGGCCGACGACGACGCCGACCTCGACGAGTCGGGGATCCTCTCCGGCCACGACCTGATCGTCCGCGAGCTCGGGGCGACGGTCGTCGAGGAATTCACGAACGAGTAGACGGCCTCGTAACGGGGACCGGACAGCACGGGCCACGCAGCACAGGCCGGTGCCCAGGCGGCTCAGCCCCCGCAAAGCCCCCCGGACCGGCCCCCGGCACCCCGTTCCATGGAGAAACACACGAACCCCCGCCGCCCCCGCTCTCGGCGGCCCGTACAAGAGCACACCGGCCCGCCGCCTATGCTGGCTGGCGTGAAGGTCCTCGTCATCGGCAGCGGCGCCCGCGAACACGCCCTGTGCCGCTCACTGTCCCTCGACCCCGACGTCACCGCGCTGCACTGCGCGCCCGGCAACGCAGGAATCGCCGAGGTCGCCGAGCTGCTCCCGGTCGACGCCCTCGACGGCGCTGCCGTGGCCCGGCTGGCCGGTGAGCTGGCCGCGGACCTCGTCGTGGTCGGCCCGGAGGCACCCCTTGTCGCGGGGGTCGCCGACGCCGTACGCGCCGCGGGCATCCCCTGCTTCGGTCCCTCCGGGGAAGCCGCACAGCTGGAGGGCTCGAAGGCGTTCGCCAAGGACGTGATGGCGGGGGCCGGCGTGCCGACCGCCCGCTCGTACGTCTGCACCACCCCGGCCGAGGTCGACGAGGCGCTCGATGCCTTCGGCGCCCCGTACGTCGTCAAGGACGACGGGCTCGCGGCCGGCAAGGGAGTCGTCGTGACGGGCGACCTCGAGGCCGCCCGCGCGCATGCCAACGCCTGCGACCGCGTCGTCATCGAGGAGTTCCTCGACGGCCCCGAGGTCTCGCTCTTCGCGATCACCGACGGCGTGACCGTCGTCCCGCTCCAGCCCGCGCAGGACTTCAAGCGCGCGCTCGACGGCGACGCGGGCCCCAACACCGGTGGCATGGGAGCCTATTCGCCGCTCCCGTGGGCCGACCCGAAGCTCGTCGACGAGGTCATGGAGACGGTCCTCCAGCCGACGGTCGACGAATTGCGCCGCCGCGGCACGGCCTTCTCCGGCCTGCTGTACGCGGGGCTCGCGATCACCTCGCGCGGTGTGCGGGTCATCGAGTTCAACGCCCGGTTCGGCGACCCGGAGACCCAGGTCGTCCTGGCCCGCCTGAAGACCCCGCTCGCGGGCATCCTCCTCGCCTCGGCCAACGGCACGCTCGCGGACCTGCCGCCCCTGCGCTGGAGCGACGAGGCGGCCGTGACCGTCGTCGTGGCCTCCCACAACTATCCGGAGACGCCGCGCACCGGCGACCCCATCACCGGGCTCGCCGACGTGGCCGCGCAGGACGCGCCCCACGCGTACGTCCTGCACGCCGGGACGAAGCGGGACGGGGACGCCGTCGTCAGCGCCGGTGGCCGTGTGCTCTCCGTGACCGCGACGGGCTCGGACCTCACACAGGCCCGCGAGCGCGCCTACGCGGCGGTCTCGCGGATCGGACTCGACGGTTCGCAGCACCGCACCGACATCGCGGCGAAGGCGGCCGCGGAGGCCTGACCGTAAGCCTCACCTGCGTGAACCTCAGGCCCTTGATCCGAAGCGGATCAGGGGCCTGAATGTCATCCACCTCTACCCAAAGCCATTCCATCGAGTGACCGCTCGCCCATCCGGCTGACGATGCCCTGAGCCCCAACTAGGGTGCGGCGAAAGCGTTCCGGCACTTGGCCCACCGGCATTGCGATGTCAGTGACGGGTGCCACAGTGGGGGAGTGGACAACGCCATGGGTGCAGGAAACATAGGCAGCAGGGGGTGACATCGGTCGTGTCCGGTATGGGTGCGGAGATGGGCGCGCAGGCCGCGCGCTCCCGGGCTCTCGCGGTGCTGCGCATCCGCGGCAGAGCGCTGGCCGTCGCCCTGCTGCCGGCGGCCTTCGCGGTCGTGCTGGCCGCGGGCGCCGCCACCGGGCACATGGCCGGCGGCGGCTGGCGGACGGCGCGGTGGATCGTGACGGTCCTCGCCCTGGTCGTCCTGGCGTGCGCGGCGGGCATCGCCCTCGTGGTGGCCCGCGCCCGCCCGGCCGTCAGCCCGACGGTGCCGATCGCCGAGGAGCGGGCCCCCGATCTCTACCGGCTGGTACGCGATCTCGCCGACCGGCTCGACGTCCCGGCCCCCTCCGCCATAGCGCTCACCCCGGACTGCGACAGCTGGCTGGAGGACCGTACGCATCCCGCGCACGGACCGCCCAGACCCAAGGACGACGAGGGCCGGATCCCGCGTGACGCCGACGACCCGGGCATCCGGGGCGGCGGCGCCGGCAGAGGCCGGGTGCCGGCCGCGCCCGTCCTGGTCATCGGCTCCCCCTTCCTGTGGTGGATGCGCGTGGGCGAGCTGCGCGCCGTACTCGCCCCCGTCGTCGCCGGTACGGGGCCGTCGGCGCACCCGGACATAGCGGCCGCGCGCCGCTTCGTGCGCGGCCTGGACGCCGCGGTCGCCGTCGCGGCGGCGCCCGGCCGCGGGCCGCTGGGGCGACTGGTACTCGGCGGCGTCGGCTGGGTCGCGCGCCTGCTGCTGCGCAGTTGCCGGGGCCACGCGGGCGAGATGGAGCGCGGGGTCGCCGCGGCCGCCGCCGAGCGCGCACAGACGGTGGACTACGGCGTGCGGATCGTCGCCCAGGAGCAGGTCGGCCTGGCCTACGCGGGCTGGGACCGGCTGCTCACCCGGGTCGCGCTGCCCGCCTGGCGCATGGGGCGCTGGCCCTCCCGCCTGGACGCGGGCGTCGTCGCCGCCCTCACCGAACTGTCCCGGCGCGACCGCCTCGCCGAGGGGTTCGCCTCCCGGCTCGGGGAGCGGCCCGCCTGCGATCTGCTGGAGGAGCCGGGCACGGTGGACGAGGCGGCGTCGCTGCTCGCCGCCCGGCTGTTCCACGGAGGCCCCGCCGAGCAGAGCCCCGACTGGGCGCCGGTCGACTGGCAGGAGTATCCGGACGAGGTCGTGGACCGTAAGTGGCGCATGGACGCGGCGCGCCTGCACCGCGTTCTCGACGCCCTCGGCGTCCACGGCTCCGCGAACCCCGCGTCCCCCGACCGGGAGGGCCCGACACTCGCCCGGGTGATGGACCACCTCGCGACGGCGACGCGCGCCGGGGACTCCGCGGAGCCCGTATCCCCGGCAGACACCACAGCGCCCGTGGACTCCGCGGCCCCCGTGGACCCCGCACACTCCGTCGCCCCGGAAGACCACACCACCCCCCATGACCCCGAGGACGCCTCCGAAATCGCCGAGAACGTCTCCGAGGACTCCGAGGACTCCGGGGACGGCGAAGACCGCGAGGACACCCCCACCGCTCTGCTCGCCGCCGGCCTCAGTGCCGAGTCGGCCCGGGAGGAGAGCGAGCGTCCTGCCCCGCCCGTGCCCGCCGCCGGACAGGGGCCGGACGAAGCGCTGTGGGACGAGGGCATGCTCCCGCTCTTCCCTCTCCAACCACCCCGTACGGGACGGGAGTTGGTGGCCGACCACGTCACGGCGATGGTGTGCTGCGCCGCCGTGGACACGGCCGGAGCCGCCCCCGGCCTCGACTGGCTGGACGGCCCCTCGCTCCTCGTCGGCGGCGAGCGCGCCAAGGACCTGACCCCGCGCGTCCTGAGCCTCGTGGAGGAGGGCGACCCGGAACCCCTGCGCGCCTGGCTCACCCGCCTCGGCATCCGCCCCGAGAAGCCGGTCCGCCTGGTCTAGGGCCTGCGCCACGACGGAAATCGCGGCACACGCGCACCCCCCCCGTCCCTCGCATCCGCACCGCTCAAACCCCCCACCGCTGGAGGCTCACGTTCCGTTCACGTCAATTCGCGACGAACGGTGACGGAGTGCGTGCGTAATGTGATGTGCTGGGGTCGGTCGCTGACAGACGGAGCGTACGAGGGCTCGGGGGAGCGAGGGAGGGGAGCGGGCATGGGGCCGGAACGGGAGGGGCAGAAGGCCGGACGGCCGGAACACGTGCGGTCACCCCGCACCATCCGCCGCTGGGAGTCCGGCGCGCTCGCCCACGCCGTGAGCGACCCCTTCGGCCAGGGCCCCCTGCCGTGGCTGCGCGGCAGCGAGCACTACTTCGACGACACGGGCCAGGTCGTCCCCTGGTACGTCGACCACGCCCCCCAGCCCGGCGCGAGCACCATCGCGACCAGCATCCCCAGCCCCCGCACCGGCGGCCCCCGCATGGCCGACGACGTGCACCGCCAGATCAAGGGCTTCACGTCGACCGGAGCGGCCGCGCCCGGCGAGGCGATCGACTTCCACATCACGGTGGACCCGCCCCAGCAGTTCAGCGTCGACATCTACCGCATCGGTCACTACGGCGGCGACGGCGCCAGCAAGATCATCACCAGCCCGAGGCTCTCCGGCATCGTCCAGCCGGCCCCGCTCACCGCGGACCGTACGGTCTCCTGCCACCACTGGTGGCTGTCCTGGCGCCTGCAGATCCCGTCGTTCTGGAACGTGGGCGCGTACGTGGCCGTCCTCACCACCGTCGACGGCTACCGCTCGCACATCCCCTTCACGGTCCGCGACAGCCGGCCCGCCGATCTCCTCCTGCTCCTGCCGGACGTGACCTGGCAGGCGTACAACCTCTATCCGGAGGACGGGCACACGGGCGCGAGCCTCTACCACGCGTGGGACGAGGAGGGGCGGCTGCTCGGCGAGGGCGACGCGGCGACGACGGTCTCCTTCGACCGCCCGTACGCCGGCGCTGGCCTCCCCCTGCACGTCGGCCACGCCTACGACTTCATCCGCTGGGCCGAGCGGTACGGCTACGACCTCGCGTACGCCGACGCCCGCGACCTGCACGCGGGCCGCATCGACCCGACCCGCTACCGGGGTCTCGTCTTCCCCGGCCACGACGAGTACTGGTCGACACCGATGCGCCGCACCACCGAAGTGGCCCGCGAGCACGGCACGTCACTCGTCTTCCTCTCCGCCAACACCATGTACTGGCAGGTGGAGCTGGGTCCGTCCCCGTCCGGCGTGCCGGACCGGCTGCTCACCTGCCACAAGCGCAGGGCGCCCGGGAAGTCCGCCCTGTGGCGCGAGATCGACCGCCCCGAGCAGCAGCTCATGGGCATCCAGTACGCGGGCCGGGTCCCGGAGCCGCACCCCCTCGTCGTGCGGAACGCGGACCACTGGCTGTGGGAGGCCACCGGGGCGCACGAGGGCGACGAGATCGACGGCCTGGTCGCGGGCGAGGCCGACCGCTACTTTCCGCGCACCGCGCTGCCCGAGCACGAGGACCGCATCCTGCTCGCCCACTCGCCCTACCGCGACAGCGAGCGGGCGCCGCGCCACCAGGAGACGTCCCTGTACCGGGCGCCGTCCGGATCGCTGGTCTTCGCGTCCGGCACGTTCGCCTGGTCCCCGGCCCTCGACCGCCCCGGCCATGTCGACCCGCGGATCCAGCGCGCGACGGCCAACCTCCTCGACCGGATCTGCAAACGCGACTGACCAGCCGCGCCCCGACCCGTCCCCGCCGCTGCCGCCCGCCGGACCCGTGGCCAAAACTCGTCCCCGTATGAGCGAGAATCAGGTGCACTCGTACATATCCACGGGGAGGAACCGTGTCCGGATTCGTCGAAAAGCCCGAACCCCAGCAGGTGCCGGGCCTGGTACACCTCCACACCGGCAAGGTGCGGGACCTGTACCGGAACGAGGCGGGCGACCTCGTGATGGTCGCCTCAGACCGCATGTCCGCCTACGACTGGGTGCTGCCCACCCCCATCCCCGACAAGGGCCGCGTGCTCACGCAGCTGTCGCTGTGGTGGTTCGACCAGCTCGCCGACCTGGTCCCCAACCACGTCCTGTCGACCGAGCTGCCGCCCGGCGCCCCCGCCGACTGGCAGGGCCGCACCCTCATCTGCAAGTCGCTGCGCATGGTCCCCGTCGAGTGCGTGGCCCGCGGCTATCTGACGGGCTCCGGCCTCGTCGAGTACAACGCCTCGCGCACCGTCTGCGGCCTCGCGCTGCCCGAGGGCCTGACCGACGGCTCCGAGCTGCCCGCCCCGATCTTCACGCCCGCCACGAAGGCCGAGGTCGGCGAGCACGACGAGAACGTGTCGTACGAGGAGGTGGCCCGCCAGGTCGGCGCGGAGACCGCCGCCCAGCTGCGCCAGATGACGCTCGCCGTCTACGGCCGGGCCCGGGACATCGCGCGGGAGCGCGGCGTGATCCTCGCGGACACCAAGTTCGAGTTCGGCTTCGACGGCGAGGCGCTGATCCTCGGCGACGAGGTCCTCACCCCGGACTCGTCCCGCTTCTGGCCCGCCGCCGAGTGGGAGCCGGGCCACGCCCAGCCGTCGTTCGACAAGCAGTTCGTGCGGGACTGGCTGACGGGCCCCGAGTCGGGCTGGGACCGGGGGAGCGAGCAGCCGCCGCCGGCGCTTGCGCAGCAGGTCGTGGACGCGACGCGCGCCAAGTACATCGAGGCGTACGAGCGCCTGACCGGCGTCAGCTGGTAACCACGGCGCCGCGGATACGCGAAAGCCCCCGGCACCTGAGGTGCCGGGGGCTTTCTGTGGAGCGAACGACGAGGTTCGAACTCGCGACCTCAACCTTGGCAAGGTTGCGCTCTACCAACTGAGCTACGTTCGCACTGCGCCGTGGCGCGAGAGCAACTATACCCAACCCCGCTCCCGCGCGAGCCGCACCGCCGAGTGCCGGTTCTCGGCCCCGAGCTTCGAGACGGCGGACGACAGATAGTTCCGCACGGTCCCCTGCGAGAGCGCGGCGCGCTCCGCGATCTCCGCCACGGGCGCCCCGTCGGCGGCGAATTCGAGCACCTCGGCCTCGCGTGCGGTCAGCGGGGAGTCGCCCGCGGCGATCGCGTCGGCCGCCAACTCCGGGTCCACATAACGGTTTCCCGCGTGCACGGTCCGAATGATCTCGGCGAGCCGCTGGGCGCTCACGGTCTTCGGCACGAAGGCGCGCACCCCGGCGGCGAGGGCCCGTTTCAGATGCCCGGGACGCCCATGACCGGTCACGATCATGACCCGGCACGCGGGCAGTTCACCGCGCAGCGCTGTGGCGACCTTCACACCGTCGGCGCCCGGCATCTCCAGATCGAGCACGGCCACATCGGGCCGGTGTGCCCGCGCCATGGCGAGCGCCTCGGGCCCGGTGGCGGCCTCGGCGACGACGACCAGATCGTCCTCGAGCCCGAGCAGCGCGGCGAGCGCCCCGCGGATGAGGTGCTCGTCATCGGCGAGCAGCACGCGCACGGTCACCCGGCGCTCCTTTCGTAGGCGGCGTCGCGCCGCTGTTCCACGGTGGGCCCGGCGAGCGGCACCTCGGTCACCACCCGGAACATCCCGTCCGCATCCGGCACCACACCGGCCTCAAGGGTCCCGGCGACCTCGGCAAGGCGCTCCCGCAGCCCCGCGAGCCCCGACCCGCCGCTCAGGGACCCGGGCGTTCCGGCCCCGTCGTTCTCCACGCTCAGGACCACCGCGTCCGGCCCCACCCGTACGCCGATGTGGCAGCGCCGGGCGTCCCCGTGCCGCAGGACGTTCGTCGTGGCCTCGCGGACGACCCAGCCGAGGGCGGACTGCACGGGGCCGGGCAGCCCGGTGGCCGGACCCGTCACCTCGCAGGAGATCCCTGCGGCGGTCAACACGCCCTGCGCGCCCGCCAGTTCTGCCGACAGGTCGGCTTCGCGATAGCCGCGCACGACCTCCCGTACTTCCTTCTGCGACTCCTGGGCGATGCGCTGCACCTCGGTCATCTGGTCCACGGCCTCGGGCCGCCCGCGCAGGGTGAGCTGGACCGCGAGCTCGCTCTTGAGCGCGATCACGGCGAGATTGCGGCCCATCACGTCATGGAGATCGCGCCCGAACCGCAGCCGCTCCTCGGCGACGGCGAGCCGCGCCCTCGTCTCGCGGGCCTCGTCGAGTTCGTGGACGGCGTTCAGCAGCCAGACGGAGAATCCGGCGGTCAGCGCGAAGATCGCGGTGGTGAACAGCACGGTGGCCGCCGTGATGAGGGCGGCGGGCGCCGGCAGCCCGGACGGCACGGACGCCGCCCCGGCACCGAGGGACGCGCCGAGCGCCGCGCCGATCACCCGCCTGCGGGTGCGCAGCCCGGGCGTGGCACAGCCCACGCCGACCATGAGGATGCCGACGAAGAGGACGAGCGCCGTGCGGGTGCCGGCCTCCTCGTCCGCGGGCACCCGCAGCATCACGCCGAGCGTCCCGACGGAGATCACGGCGGTGACGACGCCGTACGCGATGACGAGGCGGACCGGCTGCTCGCGCCGGCCGCGCGTCCAGTCGAGCGCCCTGGACGTGGTCACCGCGCCGAACACGGCATGCGCACAGAGAGCGAGGAACAGGGTCCACGCGAGCGCGGCCGGCACCTCACCGAAGGCGAGCGGCCCGAGCCAGCAGATCTCGACGAGCCCGAAGGAGTGCAGAGACCACCGTGTGTACGTCTCCACCTTCGCCGGGGTGCTCTTCCCCCGCCACCACGCGCCAGGCCGCCTCATGTCCCCGCTCCGTCGGATCACCGCCGCGGTTCCCAGCGGAACCACCGGCGTACAGCAAACACGGCGAGGACGGTCCAGGCCACCGCGACGGCGGCCGCGGTGACGGCGTCGTACGCGGAGAGGTCCCCGGTCCAGCCGCCCCGTACGAGGGTGATCACCGGCGTGAGGGGCAGCAGTTCGCACACCGACGCGAGACGGTCCGGCATGACTTCGAGCGGCACCACGGTGCCGGAGCCGAGCATCGAGAGGAGCAGCAGCGGCATGGCCGCGACCTGCGCGCTCTCGACGCTCTTGCTGAAACTCGCGGTGACGGCGGCGAGCGCGGGCCACATCACCAGCCCCAGCAGCAGCCCGAGTACGGCGTAATAGGGCGCCCGCGGAGCCCCCACGTCGAGGAACGCGGTGGAGGCGGCGGCGAGGACGAGGCTCTGCGCGAGGCCGATGGCGACGGAGGGCACCGCGGCGCCCGCGAGGATCTCCCCGTCCCGCAGCTCACCGGTACGCAGCCGCTTGAGGACGAGTTCCTCGCGCCGCGCCGCGTACACGCCGACCAGCGCGCTGTAGACGGCGAAGAGGAGGGAGAAGCCGATCGCGGACGGCAGCAGCACCGAGCCGACGGTGAGCCCCGCACCCTTCAGGTCCATGCTGTCGATCGACGAGCGCACGCTGAACGGCAGCACCAGCGGCACGAACACCGCGGTGAAGAGCGTGCCCTTGCTGCGTCCGATCAGCGTCAGCTCCGCGCGGGCGAGGGCCCGCATCCGCCCTGCGGCCGTCGTGCCGCCCGTGACCGCGGGCTTCGTCCTGTCCGTCACGACCGCGCTCATCGCGCCGCCACCTCGTCCCTGTTCTCCGTACCGGCCATGGTGTCCGTACGCGCGTCCTGCGCGATCCGCAGGAACGCCTCTTCCAGCGACGCGCTGCGCACGTCGAGCCCCCGCAGCTCGACCCGGGCGTCCCTGGCCCACAACAGGAGCCCGGTGGCGGCCCGTTGGAGCTCGCCGGTCCGCAGCCGGATGGTGCGGCCGTCGGTCTCGTGGCCGCTGACGCCGAGCTCGGCGAGCGGCGGGAGGTCGCCGGGGAAGTAGCCCTCGGGAAGTTCGAAGGAGATGTGCGAGGGCTGGGCGGCGACGACCTCGTCGACGCGGCCCTCAGCGGCGATCCGCCCCTCGTGCAGGATGGCGAGCCGGTCGGCGAGCTCCTCGGCCTCTTCGAGGTAGTGGGTGGTCAGCAGCACGGTGGTGCCCTCGGCGCGCAGCTCGCGCACCAGTTCCCAGGTGGCGCGCCGCCCCTCGGCGTCGAGGCCGGTGGTCGGCTCGTCGAGGAAGAGGACCTCGGGCCGGCCGAGCAGGGCGAGCGCCAGGTCCAGGCGCCGCTTCTCGCCGCCGGACAGCTGCTTCACGCGGACCCGGGACCGCCGTTCGAGCCCGACGAGCTCAAGGGCCTCACCGGCGGGCCGGGCACCGCTCGTGCATCCGCCCCACATCCGGACGGCCTCGGCGACGGTCAGCTCGGACGGAAAGCCGCCTTCCTGGAGCATGACCCCGACGCGCGGCCTGACCAGGTCGCGTTCCGTGTACGGGTCGTACCCGAGGACCCGGACACGGCCGCCGGCCGGGACGGCGAGTCCTTCGAGGAGCTCGACGGTGGAGGTCTTGCCCGCGCCGTTGGTGCCGAGGAGGGCGAAGAGTTCGCCGCGGGCGACGGAGAAGGTCACTCCGCGCACCGCCTCGTACGAGCCCCCGTACACGCGTCGCAGATCGGTGACGTCGATCACGCGCTCGTTCGTTTCCATGCCCCGAGCCTTTCCCGGCGCCGGGGCGAGGAGCAGTGCGCGCTGTCACCGAACCGCATGACAAATGTCAGAGCGGGTCGCGGGCGTGCGCCGCGGGAGACGAGAGAGGGGCGGACATGCAGAAGGCCCCGGTCCGATGGACCGGGGCCTTCAACTGGAGCGAACGACGAGGTTCGAACTCGCGACCTCAACCTTGGCAAGGTTGCGCTCTACCAACTGAGCTACGTTCGCACTGCCGCCGATCGACTCTCATCGATCGGTGCGAGCACCAGCCTACCGCACTCCGGAGAGTGGTCGGTACGCGATGCAGAGCGGGTGACAGGAATTGCACACTGCGCCTTCCCCCTGGAAGGGGGATGTTCTACTACTGAACTACACCCGCAAGACTCCGTGAGGTCCGGCCTTTCGGCCTCGCCCCTCGGCGTGCTCCAGACTTTAGCTGATCAACAGGGGTGCAGCGCAAGTCGGCTGCTCTGCGGGCTGCCGGAGGGGGTCAGTTGGCCGCCTCGAACGCCTCGTAGACCCGCTTGGGGATGCGGCCGCGTGGCGGGACGTCCATCTTGTGCGAGCGCGCCCAGGCGCGGACGGCCGCCGGGTCGGCGGACACCGCGGTGTGCTTGAAGCTCCTGACGGTCTTCCCCGACGCCGCACGGCCCGAGCCGGTCTGCTTGCGGCCGGCCTGGAGGAAGGGGGCCAGGGCCTTGCGCAGTTTCTTGGCATTGGCTGGATTCAGGTCGATCTCGTACGACTTGCCGTCGAGACCGAACACGACCGTTTCTGCGGCTTCTCCGCCGTCGATGTCGTCGGAGAGAGTGACCACGACACGCTGCGCCACGAATATCGGTCCCTTCGTGCGACATCTGCACCTTGACGTGCGCCGATGTCGACTGTCCGGCTGTTATGGGGCAAAGCAGAGGCGAACTGCCCGCTTTCGCCATTTCCTTTTTACCCTGCATGGCATTGCATTGTGAAGACCGACTAAATCCCCCCGCGTGTCCGGAGGCAATGGGTCTCCGAAATCTTTCCCCGGATTTTCCTCGGGGGTCACCGGGGCTGTTGCAGTAACGTGATCCGGCTCTCGTAGCTTCCTACGGTCTACGCGAGTAGAAATTTTGTCCGGGTAGTCTGAAGGGACCTGCTCAGCACCACACACCGGGAGTGCCAGTGGCACGCGTCGTAGTCGACGTCATGCTCAAGCCGGAGATCCTCGACCCCCAGGGCCAGGCGGTGCAGCGTGCACTGCCGCGCCTCGGTTTCGAGGGCATCTCCGACGTACGTCAGGGAAAGCGATTCGAACTCGAGGTTGACGGGCCCGTTGACGATGCCGTCCTCGCCCGTATCCATGAGTTGGCCGACACGTTCCTCGCCAACACCGTGATCGAGAACTTCACCGTGAAGGTGGAAGAACCCGCGGTGGGGGCAGAAAAGTGACCGCTCGTATTGGAGTCGTCACCTTTCCCGGATCCCTCGACGACCGGGACACGCAGCGCGCCATCCGGCTTGCCGGCGCTGAGCCCGTAGCCCTCTGGCACAAGGACAAGGATCTGAAGCAGGTCGACGCTGTCGTCCTGCCCGGTGGATTCTCCTACGGCGACTATCTGCGGGCCGGTGCCATCTCCCGGTTCTCGCCGGTGATGCAGACCGTCATCGAGCAGGCCAAGGCCGGTATGCCGGTACTCGGTATCTGCAACGGCTTCCAGGTTCTGACCGAGGCGCACCTGCTGCCCGGCGGGATGCTCGGAAACGACCACCTCCACTTCATCTGCCGTGACCAGAAGCTGCGGGTGGAGAACGCGGACACCGCCTGGACCGCCGACTACGCGTCCGGCCAGGAGATCCACATCCCGCTGAAGAACATGGACGGCCGCTACGTCGCCGACGAGCGCACGCTGGACATGCTGGAGGCCGAGGGCCGGGTCGTCTTCCGCTACCTGGACTTCAACCCGAACGGCTCGCTCCGCGACATCGCCGGCATCACGAACGAGGCGGGCAACGTCGTCGGTCTGATGCCGCACCCGGAGCACGCCGTCGAGCCGCTCGTCGGCTCCGGTCGCACCGACGGCCTCCCCTTCTTCACCTCGATCCTCAAGAAGCTGGTCGCCGCCTCATGAGCCTCGACACCGTTGAGAACGCCGCACAGACCCCCGACGTCGAGCTCCCCTGGGCCGAACTCGGCCTGAAGAAGGACGAGTACGAGCGCGTCGTGGAGATCCTCGGCCGCCGCCCGACCGGCGCCGAGCTCGCCATGTACTCCGTGATGTGGTCCGAGCACTGCTCGTACAAGTCGTCCAAGATCCACCTGCGCCAGTTCGGCGAGAAGGCGCCGCAGTCCGACGCGCTGCTCGTCGGCATCGGTGAGAACGCCGGTGTCGTGGACGTCGGCCAGGGCTACGCCGTCACCTTCAAGGTCGAGTCGCACAACCACCCGTCGTACGTCGAGCCCTACCAGGGCGCGGCCACCGGCGTCGGGGGCATCGTGCGCGACATCATCGCGATGGGCGCGCGCCCGGTCGCCGTCGTGGACCCGCTGCGCTTCGGCGCCGCCGACCACCCCGACACCAAGCGTGTCCTGCCGGGTGTCGTCGCCGGCATCGGCGGCTACGGCAACTGCCTGGGCCTGCCGAACATCGGCGGCGAGGTCGTCTTCGACGCCTGCTACCAGGGCAACCCGCTGGTCAACGCGGGCGCCATCGGCGTCATGCGCCACGAGGACATCCACCTCGCGAAGGCGTCGGGCCCGGGCAACAAGGTCATCATGTACGGGGCCCGGACGGGCGGCGACGGCATCGGCGGCGCCTCGATCCTGGCCTCCGAGACCTTCGACGACGCGAAGCCCTCGAAGCGTCCCGCCGTGCAGGTCGGTGACCCCTTCCAGGAGAAGCTCCTCATCGAGTGCACCCTGGAGGCGTTCGCCGAGAAGCTCGTCGTCGGCATCCAGGACCTCGGAGCCGCCGGCATCTCCTGCGCCACCAGCGAGCTGGCGTCCAACGGCTCGGGCGGCATGCGCGTCGAGCTGGACGACGTACCGCTGCGCGACTCCACGCTCTCACCCGAGGAAATCCTCATGAGCGAGTCGCAGGAACGCATGTGCGCGGTCGTCGAGCCGGAGAAGGTCGCCCGCTTCCTCGAGATCTGCGAGAAGTGGGACGTCATCGCGACCGTCATCGGTGAGGTCACCGACGGCGACCGCCTGGAGATCTTCTGGCACGGCGAGAAGATCGTCGACGTCGACCCGCGCACGGTCGCCCACGAGGGCCCGACCTACGAGCGCCCGTACGCCCGCCCCGCGTGGCAGGACGCGCTCCAGGCCGACGACGCGAACAAGCTGCCGCGGCCGTCCTCCAAGGAGGAGCTGAAGGCCCAGGTCCTGAAGCTGGTCGCGTCGCCCAACCAGGCGTCGAAGAAGTGGATCACCTCGCAGTACGACCACTTCGTGCAGGGCAACACCGTCCTCGCGCAGCCCGAGGACTCGGGCATGATCCGCATCGACGAGGAGTCGGGGCTCGGCGTCGCCATCGCGACCGACGGCAACGGCCGCTTCGCGAAGCTCGACCCGTACCACGGCGCGCAGCTCGCCCTCGCCGAGGCGTACCGGAACGTCGCGACGACCGGCGCCAAGCCGCTCGCGATCTCCGACTGCCTGAACTTCGGTTCGCCCGAGGACCCGGACGTCATGTGGCAGTTCGTCGAGGCCATCCGCGGTCTCGCCGACGCCTGCCAGATCCTCGGCACCCCGGTGACCGGCGGAAACGTCTCGCTGTACAACCAGACGGGCGAGGCGGCGATCCACCCGACGCCGGTCGTGGCCGTGCTCGGTGTCATCGACGATGTCGCCCGCCGCACGCCGGTCGCCTTCAGGGAAGAGGGCCAGCTCCTCTACCTGCTCGGCGACACCCGCGAGGAGTTCGGCGGCTCGGCCTGGTCGCAGGTCGTCCACGACCACCTCGGCGGTCTGCCGCCGCAGGTCGACCTGGAGCGGGAGCGGCTGCTCGCCGACATCCTGATCTCGGCGTCCCGCGACGGCATGATCGACGCCGCGCACGACCTGTCCGACGGCGGTCTGATCCAGGCCGTGGTCGAGTCGGCGATGCTCGGCGACAAGGGCGCGCGGCTCATCGTGCCCGACGGCCTGGACGCGTTCACGTTCCTGTTCTCCGAGTCGGCGGGCCGCGCGGTCGTCGCCGTCCCGCGGAGCGAGGAGCTGCGCTTCACCGACATGTGCGGTGCGCGCGGCCTCCCGGCCACCCGCATCGGCGTGGTCGACGGCGACGCGGTCGACGTCCAGGGCGAGTTCGCCCTCTCCCTCGCGGAACTCCGCGAGGCGCACGAGGCGACGATCCCGGCGCTGCTGGCGTAAGTTCCGCCGGCCGTACGTACGGTCGTGAAGTCCCCGTCTGCTGCGGCAGGCGGGGACTTTTCGTTCACCGATGATCGGGCGTCGGGCGTCGGGCGTCCGTGAGGATCCTGTGGCTGTACGGCCGGGTTGTCAGTGGCGGTTGGTAGCTTCGGCAGTGCTGGGAGTCACAGGGGGCGGGGGAAGCGGTGCGAGTACCGGAGCGGGTGCAGAAGACCGTCAATGTGCTGCTGTGTCTGGTTGCCATCGGCGGCATCGGCTGGGGCGGCAAGGAGATCTGGCAGGTCCTGAGCAGCCGGCATCAGATCAACGAGGCCTGCGCGGGCCTCGTACCGGCCGGTCGTGTACTCGCGCTTTCGCCGGCGGGCGGCAACGTCACACACCGGGTCGCCGACGAGGGAACCATCCAGCTCGACAGTCTGGCCTCGGGCGAGGACTGCGAGATATTCAGTACCGAGGCCGGCGAGAAGCAGGGCACGAGCAGCGGCGAGCGCTGGTTCTTCACCGGAGCGATGGGGTCTGTGGCCCAGGAGACGGCGTACACCCCCGAGGATCCCTGGGACAACCCGATCGACCCCGTCGGTCCCTACAGCGCTCACGTCTACCCCGAGCAGCCGCTCGGCGGCGGCATCGCGGGCACCGTCAGCGACACCGGGGTGACCGTTCATCTGCCGTGTGCCGAGGGCCGGTTGGGCGGGCAGCCGGTGGGGACGCTGTGGGCGTGGGCCGGCCTCACGGAGTCCGATTCGCCGTTCACCGAGCAGGGTCAGCTGACCGACCACGACCGGGACATCCTCGCGGACACAGCCGTGATCACCGCCAACCGCCTCGCCGATCGCGCGGGCTGCGCCGACAGGCTGCCCGACGCCCCGGACGACGTCCCCGCGCTCACCGAGGGCCCGACGTCCGCCGCCAAGGCCGATGGCACCTGCGCCTGGTACCGAAGCTCGGGCCTGGCACAGCGGGGCAAGTACGGCGACCAGGTCCTGCAGAGCCGCAGCGATTCCAGGGCGTGGGACGAGCGGTGCGCCCTCATCCTCTCCCCGCAGCGGGCGAACGCCGTGTGGGAGGCCCAGGGCGACGGCCTGGACAGCGTCTACTCCCCGGACCGCCCCGGCAAGTACTTCGCGTCCTTCCACACCTACTCCGGCGATGCCGCCCGAAACGTCCAACTGCGCAGATCCACCGCCTCGGACACCCCGGTCGACGCCGAGCCGGGCGAGGCGGGCCGCGACACCGAGGAGCCGGTCTGGTGGGCCTCCTCGGTCTGCGCGGGGAAGCCCCGGATCCACACCATGACCATGTCTTTCGCGTACGGGAGGGTGGCAGCGCCCGAGTACGAGCGGATCTTCCGGATCTACGTCGACGACCAGGCCCGCCGCCATGGCTGCACCGACATCACCTTCCCGGCTGCCTCGTCCTTCCGGGAGGGCGGGTGACGTGACGGGCGCCGACGCCTTCTCCGGCTCCGGTGACCGCCGTTGCCGTGTCTGCGAAGACGCCGTCAAGGCATAGGCTCGCCCCATGTCACCGGCCAAGAAGCGTGCACGCTCCTATGACTCCGCCAGGATCCGGACGGCGGTGCTCGCTCAGTTCGCCCACGTACGGGAAGCGGTGGCGGGCCTCTCGGAAGAGCAGCTGAGCGCGCCGACGCGGCTCGGGGACTGGACCGTACGGGAGCTGGCGGCGCACTTCACGATGGCGGTCGGCGCGGTGGCCAGGGGACTGGAGATGCCGGAGCCGCCCAAGCACGAAGTCCCGCTCCTGGACTGGCCGTTCGGGACGGTGACCGAGTCCGCTGCCATCGCCGACGGCACCAGGGAACTCGCCGCGAGCGCCCCGCCCGCCGAACTCTTCGCGCGCACGACGGCCCGTATCGAGGCGGCTCTGAACACGGCTGCTGACACCCGCCTCGTACCCACCCGGTTCGGTGCCATGACCCTCGCCGACTTCCTGGTAACCCGGACCGTCGAACTCGTCGTCCACACCGACGACCTGAACGACGCGCTGCCCGGCCTCGACGTCCCGTACGACCGCCAGGCGCTCGCTGCCTGCACCCGGCTGCTCGCCGACACCCTCGCCGTGAAGGCGCCCGGCGCGTCGACCGAGGTGCGGATCCCGCCGTTCGCCGTCGTCCAGTGTGTCGAGGGCCCCCGCCACACCCGCGGCACCCCGCCGAACGTCGTCGAGACGGACCCGCTCACCTGGATCCGCCTCGCCACCGGACGCGTCGAGTGGCGCGCCGCCCTGGACGACGCGAAGGTCAGCGCGAGCGGCGAACGGGCGGACCTCAGCAAGCTGCTGCCCCTCATGGGCTGACTCCGACGGCGGACCGGGGGAACCGATCCGACCGCCCCGCCCGTCCAACCTCCATGCACAGGCAATCCCGGAACCTCACCGTCCTGGCCGCGCTCCTGCCCCTCGCGGCCGTCGCGGCGTGCGGATCACAGACCGTGTCCGTCGGAGGCACGCCCGTCACCGGAGTCCGCTGGAACGTGGAGAGCGTCACCGTCGACGGCACGAAGACGCGGGCGCCGGAGAGCGCCTACGTGGAGTTCCCCTCGGCGGACCGGGCACGCGGCAACTACGGCTGCAACAACTTCGACGTGGAGGCCGAGCTCGACGGCGACACCATCCACCTCGGCAAAGGCATCGCGACGCTCATGCTGTGCACGGACAAGAAGCAGCGGGCCTTCGAGAAGACCTTCGCCCGCGCCATCGGCGGCAGCAACCACGCCAGGACCGACGGCGACCACCTCACCCTCACCACCGAAGACGGCGACACGATCGCCCTGGTCAAGGAGCGTCCGGCCCCGCTGATAGGCACCGAGTGGACCGTCACGAGCCTGCTCTCGGACGACGTGGCGACCTCGCTCCCCGGCGAAGCTGTGGGCAAGGCAAAGCTGAGGTTCGGCAAGGACGGCGCCGCGACCGGCAGCCTCGGCTGCAACCGCTTCCGCGCGAAGGCCGAATTCCGCGACGGCCACCTCACCCTCGGCAGGCCCGTCACCACCCGCATGCTCTGCCAGGGCCCGCGCATGGACACCGAACACGCCCTGCTGAAGCTCTTCGCCCAGAAGCTGTCGTACGAGGTCCAGGGCCGCACCCTCACGCTGAAGGCTCCCGACGGAACCGGCGCCGTGGCGGGCGCGGGCCGCGGCTGACCAGGCGGCCCGCAGCGAATTCCGTCACACCCGGCGGCGCCCGCGCGCCCGGCGCCGCCCCCACCGAAGCCCACCACCCCGCACCGCACGCCGCCGCCGCTCGCGAGTCCGCCCAGAGACGGCTGTAGCACACGAAGAGCCAGGTCAGCGCCGTGATCGCGGCGAAGGGGCGGGGCGGGCGGAAGGGGGTCGGTGGCGGTCGGCGCGCCCTCGGGCAAGGGCCTCAAAGGCGGGCCCGACCGGCTCGACCAGGCGCGGGATCACGTTCGCCAATTCGGACCAGTGGTCGATCTCGCCTACACTCGGTGGCGTGCCACGTGGTGACGGTCGACTCAATCATGATCTGCTCCCCGGCGAGAAAGGCCCCCAGGACGCTTGCGGCGTCTTCGGTGTCTGGGCTCCCGGTGAAGAGGTCGCCAAGCTGACTTACTTCGGGCTCTACGCCCTCCAGCATCGAGGTCAGGAATCCGCGGGAATCGCGGTGAGCAACGGCTCCCAGATTCTCGTCTTCAAGGACATGGGCCTCGTGTCCCAGGTCTTCGACGAGACCTCTCTCAGCTCCCTCCAAGGTCATATCGCGGTCGGTCACGCCCGCTACTCGACCACCGGTGCCTCCGTGTGGGAGAACGCCCAGCCGACGTTCCGTGCCACCGCGCACGGCTCGATCGCGCTCGGCCACAACGGCAACCTGGTCAACACGGCGCAGCTCGCCGAGATGGTCGCGGCCCTCCCCAAGGAGAACGGCCGCAACACCCAGCTCGCGGCGACCAACGACACCGACCTCGTCACCGCGCTCCTCGCGGGCCAGGTCGACGACGACGGCAAGCCACTGACCATCGAAGATGCCGCCGCCAAGATCCTTCCGGATGTCAAGGGCGCCTTCTCCCTCGTCTTCATGGACGAGCACACCCTCTACGCGGCCCGCGACCCGCAGGGCATCCGCCCGCTGGTCCTCGGCCGGCTCGAGCGCGGCTGGGTCGTCGCCTCCGAGTCCGCCGCCCTCGACATCTGCGGCGCCAGCTACGTGCGCGAGATCGAGCCGGGCGAGTTCGTCGCCATCGACGAGAACGGCCTGCGCACCTCCCGATTCGCAGAAGCGAAGCCCAAGGGCTGTGTCTTCGAGTACGTGTACCTGGCCCGCCCCGACACCGACATCGCCGGGCGGAACGTGTACCTCTCCCGCGTGGAGATGGGCCGCAAACTCGCCAAGGAAGCACCGGTCGAGGCCGACCTGGTCATAGCAACGCCGGAATCGGGCACTCCCGCCGCGATCGGCTACGCGGAGGCCTCCGGCATTCCGTTCGGCGCGGGACTGGTCAAGAACGCGTACGTCGGCCGGACCTTCATCCAGCCCTCGCAGACCATCCGGCAGCTCGGTATCCGGCTGAAGCTGAACCCGCTCAAGGAAGTCATCAAGGGCAAGCGCCTGGTCGTCGTCGACGACTCGATCGTGCGCGGCAACACCCAGCGCGCCCTGGTCCGCATGCTCCGCGAAGCGGGCGCGGCCGAGATCCACATCCGGATCTCCTCTCCCCCCGTGAAGTGGCCGTGCTTCTTCGGCATCGACTTCGCGACGCGCGCCGAGCTGATCGCCAACGGCATGTCGATCGACGAGATCGGCAAGTCCCTGGGCGCCGACTCCCTCTCCTACATCTCCATCGACGGCATGATCGAGGCCACGACCATCGACAAGCCGAACCTCTGCCGCGCCTGCTTCGACGGCGAGTACCCGATGGACCTTCCCGACCCCGAGCTGCTCGGCAAGCAGCTCCTGGAGACCGAGCTCGCGGCAGGACCGGCGAACACCGCCGCCGCCGACGCCCTCCGTCGCCCGTAAGACCCCCGTCGTACGACACGAAAGTTCTCAAGCCATGTCTGAGACACCTGGTGCCAGCTATGCGTCCGCGGGCGTCGACATCGAAGCGGGCGACCGCGCCGTCGAACTGATGAAGGAGTGGGTGAAGAAGACGCAGCGCCCCGAGGTCGCCGGCCTCGGCGGTCTCGGCGGATTCGCCGGCCTCTTCGACGCCTCCGCCTTCAAGCGTTACGAGCGTCCGCTGCTCGCCTCCGCCACGGACGGAGTCGGCACGAAGGTCGACATCGCCCGCCGCCTCGGCGTGTACGACACCATCGGTCACGACCTCGTCGCGATGGTCATGGACGACATCGTGGTGTGCGGCGCCGAGCCGCTGTTCATGACCGACTACATCTGCGTCGGCAAGGTGCACCCCGAGCGTGTCGCCGCGATCGTGAAGGGCATCGCCGAAGGCTGTGTCCTCGCCGGCTGCTCCCTCGTCGGCGGCGAGACCGCGGAGCACCCGGGCCTGCTCGGCGCGGACGACTTCGACGTCGCGGGCGCCGGCACCGGCGTCGTGGAGGCCGACCGGCTGCTCGGCCCGGATCGTATCCGTACGGGTGACGCGGTGATCGCCATGGCGTCCTCCGGTCTTCACTCGAACGGGTACTCGCTGGTCCGCCACGTCCTCTTCGACCGTGCGGGCCTGAAGCTCGACCAGCACATCGAGGAGCTCGGCCGCACGCTCGGCGAGGAGCTTCTGGAGCCCACCAAGATCTACTCGCTGGACTGCCTGGCGCTGACCCGCACCACGGACGTCCACGCGTACAGCCACATCACGGGCGGCGGCCTCGCGGCCAACCTGGCCCGGGTCATCCCGGACGGCCTGCACGCCACCGTGGACCGCTCCACGTGGGCGCCCGGCGCGATCTTCGACCTCGTCGGCAAGGCCGGCGCGGTGGAGCGCCTGGAGCTCGAGAAGACGCTGAACATGGGCGTCGGCATGATGGCGATCGTCCCCCAGGACGCGGTGGACTCGGCGCTCGCGACGCTCGCCGACCGCGGCGTGGACTCGTGGGTCGCCGGTGAGATCACCGAGCGCGGCGAGCACACCACGGGCGCGGCGCTCACGGGTGACTACAGCAAGTAAGGCCCGCAGGGCAGCACAAAACCCGGTCCGGCGGTGTGACCACCCCGGACCGGGTGAAGTGCAGTTGCTACGCAAACGAGAACTGCGAAGAACTACTGCTGGACTGCAGACTGCAGGACTGCGAGGTCAAGCGCCGCGGCGCTGCGACGAGGGACCGGACTCGTCTGAGTCCTCGTCGTCCTCGTCGTCGTTATACAGATCCGCGTACTGGGCGTACGGGTCGTCTTCCTCGTCGTCGTCCTCGAACGGCTCGCCATTCGGCGGCTGATTCGAGGTCGAAGCGCCCAGCTCATTGGCCAGACGCGACAGGTCAGTCCCGCCGCTGCTGTACTTCAGCTGGCGGGCGACCTTCGTCTGCTTGGCCTTTGCCCGGCCGCGCCCCATGGCTCGACCCCCTCGGTGACGGGGCTCGACGGCCCCAGAGTCTTGACACGCGTTCATGATCTCGAACGGGCTCTCCGCAGAGAGACCCGTCCTTAGGGCTTCCACGGTACCTGCTCCCGCGGCCATACGGTACGTCGCCCGCAGGACGCGCCTGGGCGCAGGACCAGCAAGGTGCCCTGTCCTCGCTGGTCAACTGCGATTTTAACCTCTTCTTGGCGGGCGACCCGCCGACGGGCGTGAGTCTTGTCTCCCGCATCCGCCGCCGGGCCGCTCCCGGGCACCCCGAACGTCAGCGGCGGCGGGCCTCCGCCATGCGCTGCTCGGCGATCCGGTCGGCCGCGGCGGCCGGCGGAATCCCGTCCGTCTTCGCACGAGCGAATATGGCCAGCGTCGTGTCGAAGATCTTCGCCGCCTTGGCCTTGCACCGGTCGAAGTCGAAGCCGTGCAGCTCGTCGGCGACCTGGATCACTCCGCCGGCGTTCACGACGTAGTCGGGCGCGTAGAGGATCCCGCGGTCGGCGAGGTCCTTCTCCACGCCCGGGTGGGCGAGCTGGTTGTTGGCCGCGCCGCAGACGATCTTCGCGGTGAGGACCGGGACGGAGTGGTCGTTGAGCGCGCCGCCCAGGGCGCACGGGGCGTAGATGTCGAGACCCTCGGTGCGGATGAGCGCCTCGGTGTCCGCCACGGCCCGGACGGACGGGTGCTTGTCCTGAATCCGCCGTACGGACTCCTCGCGCACGTCCGTGATCACGACTTCGGCGCCGTCCGACAGGAGGTGCTCCACGAGGTGGTGGCCGACCTTGCCGACGCCCGCGACGCCGACCTTGCGGCCGCGCAGCGTCGGGTCGCCCCACAGGTGCTGGGCGGAGGCCCGCATGCCCTGGAAGACACCGAAGGCGGTGAGCACGGACGAGTCGCCGGCGCCGCCGTTCTCCGGGGAGCGCCCGGTCGTCCAGCGGCACTCGCGCGCGACGACGTCCATGTCGGCGACGTAGGTGCCGACGTCGCACGCCGTGACGTAGCGCCCGCCGAGGGAGGCGACGAAGCGGCCGTAGGCGAGCAGCAGTTCCTCGCTCTTGATCGTCTCGGGGTCACCGATGATCACTGCCTTGCCGCCGCCGTGGTCGAGGCCGGCCATGGCGTTCTTGTACGACATCCCGCGCGAGAGGTTCAGGGCGTCTGCGACGGCCTCCGCCTCGCTCGCGTACGGGTAGAAGCGGGTGCCGCCGAGGGCGGGGCCCAGGGCGGTGCTGTGGAGGGCGATGACGGCCTTGAGGCCACTGGCGCGGTCCTGGCAGAGCACGACTTGCTCATGGCCGCCCTGTTCCGACCGGAACAGGGTGTGCAGAACATCGGCAGGGGCGCCGGATACGTCGGTCACTGTGGTGACTCCCGGTCAAGTAGCGGCGGTTGGAGAGACGGTGCCCGTACGGGTGGCGGGCCCCGTTGGGCAAGAGACTAGAGCCTGCGCCGAGCCGCCAGATGCGCAGTGCCGGAGATCACCCTCTCCCGGAGTACGCGCGTGTCCGGCCAGGTGCGTTCAGCTTCGGCCATGGGACGATTTGCAGTGTTTTCCAGGCGCAGGCCGGGGGAGGGAGCAGCCGTGCCCAAGGTGTCTTCGGTGACCGTGCCCTACGCGTCGTATCTGCGCGTGTACGAACCCCTCGCGGCGTTCCCCGAGCCCGAGCGGAGCCACTGGGAGCGCTACGCGCAGCGCCGCGAGCGCCCTTCCTACCAGGACGAACTGCGCCGCTCGCTGGCCGACTTGCTGCCCACGCCGCCGGTGCCCGTGCCGGTCCACGAGAGCGACGACGCCTTCGTCATCGAGACGGACGGTGTGGTGTGCGTGTGTCCCTGGCGCACGCGGCTGCGCGGCTGGCAGGCGCTGGACGAGCTGCCGGGGCGGCTGCCGACACCCGTGCTGGACGCCGTGCTCCCGCCGGTGGTCCGCCGGCAGTCCGCCGCGGACTACGAGCGCTGGCTGGCCCGCAACCCCGACGCCCGCCCCTGGATCCGCACGTCCACCTGGCAGATCCCGCTGAACTGGTTCGTGCTCGTCGCGGACGAGGAGCGCGAGTACGGCAAGGGGGCCGCGGACGGCGCGCACGGGGAGGCGCCGGTGCTGCGCTACCGCACGCCGATGGTGCAGGCGCGCCGCCGGGTCGCGCGGGGGCTTCGCACGCTGCGGGACACGATGGACGAGGGGCCTCTGATCGACGGCCTGGTGGATGTGGGGCGCTGGCTCGAAGAGTTCCACCCGCGTTCATTCGTCGAGCTCGACTACGGCGGCCTGGTGCACGCTTTGTCCGCGGAGGATCTGGATGATGATCATTCCGCTGCGGACGTGGCGGAGGGGATCGAGGCGCTGCGGCGCGGTGACAGTGACGGCGCCGAAGCGGCATACGCGCGGCTGATGGAACGTTGGCGTGCGGTGCGGGACCGGCAGTTCGCGAACTGACCGGACAGGCGTGTGGGGACGTAGGTCCCGATCCGGTCTTTTGCCTCAAGCGTGATGGACCGCACTTACTTCGCCCTTGCGTCCATCGCCCCTCCTCGTGCCAAAATAGGACAAGGAGTCCGGGGAGGACTCCTTCCGGCTGCTTTCGTCCGCGTTCAGCCGGAATCTCAGCATTGCACGCTATGGGGGGTCTCGTGACTCCTGGCGCCACTGTGACTGATCGTCACAGTGGCGTGACTGTCCGCTATGGCATGGTCCATCGGCTTCCGTCGCTGATGAACACCTGGGAGGGCAATTCCATCGGTTTGGCCGACGCGGCTGGACGGATGGTGTAGTTGTAGTGCCGAGGACAAGCCGTTCGTCCTATAACCGACTCGACTCGCGTCCGCCATTTCGGGCAACGCGGGTCAAGGTGCAGAATTTAGAGGAATGAACCGAGAAGGTTCGGTTCTCCCGAGGAGGCCGCTCATGACCGCTCGCACCCCTGATGCCGAGCCGCTGCTGACCCCGGCTGAGGTCGCCACGATGTTCCGCGTCGACCCGAAGACGGTGACGCGCTGGGCAAAGGCTGGCAAGCTCACGTCGATTCGCACGCTCGGCGGGCACCGCCGCTACCGCGAGGCGGAGGTCCGCGCACTGCTTGCGGGCATTCCGCAGCAGCGCAGCGAGGCCTGAACAACTGAATAAAACGGGCGTTCCGGGCCCCCCAGCCCTTTTCGCGCCCAACCTATAGCTCCACACGACGCGGGTCTGCCCCAACGGGCCCACGCCTGCTCATGCTTCAAGGGTGCGTCGTCGATCGCGCTGGACTCCGCCGGGTCCAGCGCGATTTTTTTATGCGCGGATCCGTGCGGGCCGGGCGGTCTGTGGGGTGCCTGTGCGTGGCTTTGTGGGCGCCCCTGTGGGTCCCTGATGGAGTGCCGGTGACGGCCTGCCGGGGGGCGCCGGCGGGCGCTCGGCGGGTCGTCGGGGGAGGTCCGCCGGAGGGGTCGCGGGGTGGGCCTTCGGGAGTGCCTCGGCGGGCCCTGGGAGTGGTGCAATTGCACATATTAAATTGAGGTGTTGTAGGACGGGTGTAAGAAACGGTGTTTCCAAAACTGGTCCCGTGATGCCCGTCACACGCTCGAACACTTGTTGCTGGCGAGGCCCTTGGGTTAGAGGGGATTCGCGTGGCGGTGTCCGTCGTTCTCCCCCAGGCTCCCACCGGTCGGGGCCGCCGTCCGGCGCCTTTGGTCATGCGGTGGGGGGACTTTCGTCCTCCGCGGCCCCACGGCCCCTCTCGCGGGCCCCTGCGGGCTCTCTGCCCGGCTCCAGGGCGAGGCGCAGGAGTTGGTGGCAGACGGGGCAGTGCCGGGTCAGATGGCGATAGCCGGAGGCGGCGGAGAGGTGGGCGCGCAGCAGGGCGCGCGTCTCGTGCCGGGCGGATGCCGCCATGCGTCACCTCCGGGTCGGGAGTCCCTGTTGTCTGAGTACCGGGGGAGCGGGACGCAGTCAAGACGCCCGGGGGCGGGGCGCAGGGGCACGGACGCGCGGGGCCGGGCCGCACGGGCGGGTGCGCACACGACTGAGGCCCGCACCCCTTGCGGGATGCGGGCCTCAGTCTTCTGTGCGGTCCTGACGGGATTTGAACCCGCGGCCTCCACCTTGACAGGGTGGCGAGCACTCCAAACTGCTCCACAGGACCTTGCTCGCGGCACTTGGTGTTGCTCTGTGCTGCGAGATGAGACTGTACAGCAGCGCAGGCCCGGCGGTCGAACTCACTTAACGTGCCCGGACCGTTACGGCGCTGCCGCGTCGATCGCCTTCACGATCCGCTTGTCCGAGACGGGGTACGCGGTGCCGAGCGCGTGGGCGAAGTAGCTGACCCGTAGCTCCTCCAGCATCCAGCGGATGTCCAGGACTTCCTGCGGCACGGGCCGCCCCTGCGGCATCTGTTCGAGCAGCCACGCGTACTCGTCCTGCATCTCGTGGACCTTCTCCATGCGCGACGTGTCCCGCTGGACGTTCGTCGGCATCTGCGTCAGGCGCCGGTCGGCCGCGACCAGGTAGCGCACCAGGTCGGGCAGGCGCCGCAGTCCGGTGTCCGTGACGAAGCCGGGGCGGATCAGGGCCGTCAACTGGGTCCGCACGTCCGTGAGGTTGGCGAGCAGCGTCGGGCTCTTCGTGGACTTCAGGCGGCGCTCGCAGGCCTGCCAGGCGGCGAGCACCTGCTGTACCTGGCTCACCGTCCGTACGGTCGTGTCGACGATCTCGGCGCGCACCTTGTCGTAGAGCTTCCGGTACGACTCCTCGTCCCAGGCGGGGCCGCCGAAGTCCGCGATGAGCTTGTCGCAGGAGGCCATGGCGCAGTCGTCGAAGAGCGCCTGGACCGTGCCGTGCGGGTTCGCGGACAGGGCGAGCTTCTGGGGGTTGGTCAGCTTGTCCGAGGCGAACTTGCCCGGATTGACCGGGATGTTGCGCAGGATCAGCCGGCGCGTGCCCTTCCACATCGCCTGCTGCTGCTCGGCCTCCGTGTCGAAGAGGCGCACCGAGACCGTGTCCCCGTCGTCGACCAACGCCGGGTACGCCTTCACGGGCTGGCCGGCGCGCCGGGTCTCGAAGACGCGGCTGAGCGTGCCGATCGTCCAGTCCGTGAGGCCCGACCGCTCCAGGGACTCCCCGCCCGAGCGCTCGGCCGTGGCCGCTGCCGCCTGCGAGATCGCCTTGCGGGCCTTCGGCTTGAGGCGGAGCTTGAGCGACTCCAGGTCCTTGTCCTCGGCGAGGGTCCTGCGCCGCTCGTCGACGATCCTGAACGTGATCTTCAAGTGGTCGGGTACGCGGGACAGGTCGAAGTCGTCCGGGGTGACGGGGACGCCGACCATGCGCTGGAGCTCGCGGGCGAGTGTGGTCGGCAGCGGCTCCTGGAGGGGCACGGCCCGCTCCAGGAACGCCTTCGCGTAGTTCGGCGCCGGGACGTAGTGCCGGCGGACCGGCTTGGGCAGGGAGCGGATCAGCTCCGTGACCACGTCCTCGCGCAGGCCCGGGATCTGCCAGTCGAAGCCCTCGGACGTGACCTGGTTGAGCACCTGGAGCGGTACGTGGACGGTCACACCGTCCGCGTCCGCACCCGGCTCGAACTGGTACGTCACCCGGAACTTCAGCGGACCCTGGCGCCACGAGTCCGGATAGTCGTCCTTGGTGATGGCCTCCGCCGACTCGCGGATGAGCATCGAGCGCTCGAAGTCGAGGAGTTCGGGCTCGTCCCGCTTCTTGTGCTTCCACCAGCTGTCGAAGTGGGCGCCCGAGACGACATGGTCCGGGACCCGCTGGTCGTAGAAGTCGAAGAGCGTCTCGTCGTCGACGACGATGTCGCGGCGGCGGGCGCGGTGCTCCAGCTCCTCGACCTCGGTGAGCAGCCTGCGGTTGTCCGAGAAGAACTTGTGGTGCGTGCGCCAGTCCCCCTCGACGAGCGCGTTCCTGATGAACAGCTCGCGGCTCACTTGGGGGTCGATCCGCCCGTAGTTCACCTTGCGCTGGGCGACGAGCGGGACGCCGTACAGCGTCACCTTCTCGTACGCCATCACGGCCGCCTGGTCCTTCTCCCAGTGCGGCTCGCTGTACGTGCGCTTGAGGAGGTGCTCGGCGAGGGGCTCGACCCACTCCGGCTCGATCCTCGCGTTGACGCGGGCCCACAGCCGCGACGTCTCGACGAGCTCGGCGGACATGATGAAGCGCGGGGGCTTCTTGAAGAGGGCGGAGCCGGGGAAGACGGCGAACTTGGCGCTGCGCGCGCCCAGGTACTCGTTCCGCCCGCCGCGCTGCTTGGGGTCCTTGTCCGTGGACTCCTTCACGTCCTTCATCCCGATGTGGGAGAGGAGACCGGCGAGGAGGGAGATGTGGACCTGCTGCTCCGGAGCGTCGTCCTCGTTCAGATGGATGCCCATCTGCTTCGCGACCGTACGCAGCTGCGTGTAGATGTCCTGCCACTCGCGGATGCGCAGGAAGTTCAGGTACTCCGACTTGCACATGCGGCGGAACGCGGACGAGCCGAGCGTCTTCTGCTGCTCGCGCACATAGCGCCAGAGATTGAGGAACGCCAGGAAGTCGGACGTCTCGTCCTTGAAGCGGGCGTGCTGCTGGTCCGCCTGCGCCTGCTTCTCGCTGGGGCGTTCGCGCGGGTCCTGGATGGACAGCGCGGCCGCGATCACCATGACCTCGCGCACACAGCCGTTCTTGTCGGCCTCCAGGACCATCCGGGCCAGGCGCGGGTCCACCGGCAGCTGGGCGAGCTTGCGGCCCTGCTCGGTGAGGCGCTTACGGACGTCCTTCTCCGCCGGGTTCAGCGCACCCAGCTCCTGGAGGAGCTGCACGCCGTCGCGGATGTTGCGGTGGTCCGGCGGGTCGATGAAGGGGAACTTCTCGATGTCGCCGAGCCCGGCCGCGGTCATCTGGAGGATGACGGAGGCGAGATTCGTACGGAGGATCTCCGCGTCCGTGAACTCGGGGCGGGCGGCGAAGTCGTCCTCCGAGTACAGGCGGATGCAGATGCCGTCCGACGTACGGCCGCAGCGGCCCTTGCGCTGGTTGGCGCTCGCCTGGCTGATCGCCTCGATGGGCAGGCGCTGCACCTTCGTGCGGTGCGAGTACCGCGAGATGCGGGCGGTGCCCGGGTCGATCACGTACTTGATGCCGGGGACGGTCAGCGAGGTCTCCGCGACGTTCGTCGCGAGGACGATGCGGCGGAGCGAGCCCGAGGGGCGCTGGAAGACGCGGTGCTGCTCCGCGTGCGACAGGCGCGCGTACAGCGGCAGGACCTCGGTGAACCGGAGCTTCTTCTTCTCCAGCGCGTCCGCCGTGTCGCGGATCTCGCGCTCTCCAGAGAGGAAGACGAGGATGTCGCCCTTGCCCTCGCCCTGGAGTTCCTCGACGGCGTCCGTGATCGCGGTGATCTGATCCCGGTCGGCGTCGTCCGAATCCTCTTCGAGCAGGGGTCTGTAGCGCACCTCGACCGGGTACGTACGGCCGCTGACCTCGACGATCGGGGCGTCACCGAAGTGGCGGGAGAAGCGCTCGGGGTCGATCGTCGCCGACGTGATGACGACCTTCAGGTCCGGGCGCCTGGGCAGCAGCTGCGCCAGATAACCGAGCAGGAAGTCGATGTTCAGGGACCGCTCGTGGGCCTCGTCGATGATGATCGTGTCGTACGCGCGCAGCTCGCGGTCCGTCTGGATCTCGGCGAGCAGGATGCCGTCCGTCATCAGCTTCACGAACGTGGCGTCCGGGTCGACCTGGTCCGTGAAGCGGACCTTCCAGCCGATGGCCTCGCCGAGCGGCGTGTCCATCTCGTCCGCGATGCGCTCGGCGACGGTGCGGGCCGCGAGCCGGCGGGGCTGGGTGTGGCCGATCATGCCGCGCAGGCCGCGGCCGAGCTCGAGACAGATCTTGGGGATCTGGGTCGTCTTGCCGGAGCCGGTCTCGCCCGCGACGATCACGACCTGGTGGTCGCGGATCGCGTCGGCGATCTCGTCCTTCTTCTGGCTGACGGGAAGTTGCTCGGGATACGTGACGTCGAGCGCGTCGAAGCGGCCGCGGCGCAGCGCGGTCCTGGCCTCGGCCTTCTCGGCCTCCGCTTCGATCTCGGCGAGCACGGCGGCCCGGGCTTCGGGCTTGCGGATGCGGCGCGCGCCTTCGAGCCTGCGGCCGAGCCGGTGCGCATCGCGCAGGGACAGCTCGGACAGGCGCTGGGCGAGGGTGCCGAGGACGGGGGCAGGCTGCGTAGACATACGTCCTCCAGGATCTCACCTCCGGGAAACGGGTGGCGAATGGTTTTGACGTGGGCCGGTATCGGCGGAGACGGGGGTATTTGGCGCTGAAGGTCCGATATAGGTGTTTTAACGTGTCCATATGTCTGAGCCGAGCGACGACGACCACGATCACGGCGCACACGACCAAGGCGCGCATGACCAAGGCGCGCATGACCACGGCGCGCACGGGCGCGTGCCGACGCGTGGGGAGCGCTGGGAGGACTTCAAGAAGTCGCCGTTCCTGCCGGCGACCGTCCTGGTGTTCATCCTGGCGGCCGCCGCAGGCCTCTTCGCGGGCTCGTACACGTACACGATGGCGAACCCGACGCCGCACCGGATTCCCACGGCCGTGGTCGGCGCGGCGAACGCGAAGCACGGCGGGGCGGCGTTCCTGGCCGGCATGGAGAAGGCGCTGAACGCGTCCCTCGAAGTGCACCTGTACGACAACATCGCGGCGGCCGTCGAAGGCGTGGACCAGCAGAAGGTCTTCGCGATCCTCGACGTGCGGCAGGGCGACCGTGTCGCGCTCCAGGTCTCGGGAGCCTCCGGCGCCTCGGTCGCGCAGGTCCTCGCCGAGACCGCACCGCAGGTCGGCGCCGCACTCGGGGTCCCGGTCACCGTGACCGACGTCAAGCCGCTCCAGAAGGGCGACCCGCGCGGCCTCGCGATCTTCTACGTCTCGCTGGCCGCGGTCATCATCGGCTTCGTCGGCGCCATCCAGCTGAGCGTGCACGCACGCGCCCTCAATCCGCTGGAACGCATCGCGTACACGGTGGCGTACGCGCTGCTCGGGGCGTTCGTGATCGCGGCGGTCGTGGACTGGTGGCTGGGCGCGCTCGATCTGCCGTTCGCCGAGTCCTGGGCGATCCTCGCGCTGACGATGTTCACGTCGGGGATGGTCTTCACGATGTTCAACACGCTGGTCGGCCGCTGGGCGATGATCCCGACCTGGGGGCTGATGGTGCTCCTCGGCAACCCGTCGTCGGGCGGCGCGGTGTCGTGGCCGCTGCTGCCGTCGGTGCTCGGCCGCATCGGCCAGTGGCTGCCGCCGGGTGCCTCGGTGAACGCGCAGCACACGGCCGTGTACTTCGGCGGACACCAGCACGTGTTCCCGTTCCTGGTCCTCACGGCATGGGCCCTGCTGTCGAGTACGGTCTTCTGGGTCTGGCGCCACCGCCACCCGGGCGGCCGAACGACGGAACCGGCCCATGCGGGGGCGCCGGGGGCGTGATCCGCCGGGGACACCGCGGTTCGCTGTGCCCGGAAACGACGAAAGCCCCGTCCGGGACGGGGCTTTCGGGGGCCGGGCCGGAGGGGCCGGCGGGGGAAACGCAACAGGCCCCGTCCGGGGACGGGGCCTGAATCTTGTGGCTGGGGCCGGGATCGAACCGGCGACCTATCGCTTTTCAGGCGATCGCTCGTACCAACTGAGCTACCCAGCCACGCGGTTCGCGAACGAATCGCAGCGGTCCTGACGGGATTTGAACCCGCGGCCTCCACCTTGACAGGGTGGCGAGCACTCCAAACTGCTCCACAGGACCAAGCTGTTGTGCGACACAAGTGTCGCACAGTGTGTTGCGTGCCCCCAACGGGATTCGAACCCGTGCTACCGCCTTGAAAGGGCGGCGTCCTGGGCCACTAGACGATGAGGGCTAATTGGCCCGCCTGGGCGCTTCGCAGCGCGTCGGGGACGTGAGAAGCATATGGGATGCGGGGAGGGATCGCCAAAACGGTTTAGGGAGAGGGTGCGGGCGAGCCCGTGGGCGGCGTCGGCGAGGGGCTCGCGCCCGGCTGGTTCTCCTTGGGCAGATGGCGGCTGACCTGTGCCGTCGTCAGGCCGAGGCCGCCCAGTTCGATCTCGTCCCAGGCCTGCAGGCGGCGCGTGTCGCGGTCCAGATAGAGGACCGACGCCTGCACCGGGTCGGGCGAGCCGTCGTCGACGGCGCGCAGGCCGCTGCCGCCGGTCGAGCCCTCGATGCGCAGCCGCGTGCCCAGCTTCATCACCTCGGTCGCTTCGTGGTGGATGTGGCCCGCGAGGACCAGCGGGACCGTGCCGTCCGTCTCGCGGGCGGCCACGGGGTTGTGGGCTATCGCGATGTCCACCGGCGTGCCCGCCTCCCGCTGGTCGCGCAGCGCGGAGGCGAGCCGGATGCCCGCCATGCGTTCGGCCGGGTCGCCCTGCGCCTTGACCGCGCGGTCCGGCGTGTACTGGGGGTCCCCGGTGCCGGCGAAGCGCAGCCCGGCGACGGTGACCGCCTTGCCGTTGTCGAGTACGCGGACGTTCCTCATGCGTGAGAGGTAGCGCTGGGTGGTCGCCGAGTCATGGTTGCCGCGGACCCAGATGTACGGGGCGCCGAGGTCCTTGACCGGGTCGAGGAAGGGGTTCTCGGCCGCCGAGCCGTGGTCCATCGTGTCGCCGGAGTCGACGATCACCGAGATGTCGTACTGCTCGACGAGCGAGGAGATGATCTTCCAGCTGGCCGGGTTCAGATGGATGTCCGAGACGTGCAGGACGCGGATCGTGGACGGGTCCGGCCGGTACGCGGGGAGCGTCGACGTCACGTCGTAGAGCTTGGTCACATTGGTCACCAGGCGCGCCAACTCCTTTTGGTAGACGTCGAATTCGGTGACGATCGAGCGCGCGTTGCCGACGACCGAGGGGGCCGAGGAGAGCAGGCCCGAGAACTTCGGCTCCAGGACCGACTTGGGGTTCCAGGTCGCGTACGCCGCCCCTCCCGAGGCCGCCAGGAGGGCGAGCGCGAGGCCGCCGGCGCCGAGCGCGCGGCGGGGGCGGCGGTAGACGGCGAGGCCGAGCGCGGTGGCGCCGGAGACGACGGCGACGCAGGAGCGCAGGGCGAGGTCGAGGGTGCCGTGCTCGACGTCGCGGGTGACCTCGTCCTGGAGGCCCGAGAGGCGCTCGGGGTGGTCGACCAGGGCCTGGGAGCGGACCGGGTCGAGGCGGTCGACGTCCACGTCGAGGCGGATGGGGGCCGTGTGCGACTTGAGTTCCAGGGAGCCGAGCGGCGAGACGTTGATCTTCGTGCCGCCGGTCAGGGACGGGCGCAGCGTCATCCGGGTGTCCATCGGGCCCACCGGGACGCGGACGTTCCCCACGATGAGCAGGCCGAGCCACGCGCCCATGAGGACGACGGCCGCGAGGCCCAGGGCGCGGAGGTACGGGCGGGGCTGGAGGGTGAGATCGCCGGCGGGGCGGGGGCGGCGGGCGCGATGGTGACGGCCTACCGCGGAGGGGATGTTCCGCAGGGCGGACAGGGCGGCGACAGCGGGGGCGCGGGCCATTGGTCCCGTATGCCCACGCGGATGGTCCCGTATGCCCGGACGGACAGGTCGATCCGGGGGCGAGTGGCCGACAATGGCCGTGTGCTGGAGATGACGCGCGAGGAGTTCGAGGAACTGGTCGCCGAAGCCCTGGACCGGATTCCGCCGGAGCTGACGCGGCTCATGGACAACGTGGCGGTGTTCGTCGAGGACGAGCCCGCCGACGGGGAACGTGAGCTGCTCGGCCTCTACGAAGGGACGCCGCTGACCGACCGGGGTGAGTGGTACGCGGGTGTGCTGCCCGACCGCATCACCATCTACCGGGGACCCACGCTGCGGATGTGCGAGTCCCGCGAAGACGTCGTCGCGGAGACGGAGGTCACCGTGGTCCACGAGATCGCCCACCACTTCGGGATCGACGACGCGCGGCTGCACGCCCTCGGATACGGGTGACGGCCGGGCCGTGAGCGGGCGTGTCCTCTTGCGGGGGACGGGAGTTGGGAACGGTGACGCCGGTCCTTTCGGCGGTTCCCGTATCGCTTCAGCTCCAGCTTTCCAGCGCCCCGGAGGTGCTCGCCCGTGCGCCAGCTGTCCGTACCGCCTCGTCTGGTCCGACTGGCCGCGGCGGTGGTGGCCGTCACGGCGGCGACCACCGGCTGCATGAGCGTCGCCCACGAGGGGGGCGGGCCCGCCCCGTCGCACTCGGCGGGGCGGCACGGCGGGCGGGCGGCGCCGGACGGCGGGGCGGTGGTCCCCGGGGGCGGCGAGGAGCAGGCCGGGGGCCGGGAAGGCGCGAAGGGGTCGCCGTCGCCGGGCGGCACCGCGTCCGACGCGGCCTCGGATGCCGCCTCGCCCTCCGCGAGCCCCTCCAAGGGTGAGGTGGGTCCGGCGAAGCCCTCGGCGAGCGGGCGCACCACGCCACCGTCCCGGCCGACCCCGACGCGCACCGCTCCGGACACGCCCACGCCGACCCCGGACACCCCCACGCCGACGCCGGACCCGACCACCGCGGAGCCCTCGTCGTCGGCGCACGAGCAGGCGTCGGCCCGGGTGCAGGCCGACCGGGAGCCGGCGCCGCGGGCGGGCACGCCTGTGCAGGCCTGACCTCGGGGGAGGGTGTGAGCGGGGTCTCAAGGGATCGGTTTGCGCTGGGGGGTGGTGGGTGACTATGGTGGTAGATCGTTTGATCCCATTTGCCCGGCGCCGTTAAGAGAGCGCCGCGTGGCGCGTTCTCTCCCCAGCCGTGGCTGGACCGCATTGAGGCGGTCGATTGCGAAATTCACGGAGTTGACGGGCGCGTGCCGAGACTCCGGAAGGTTTCGCATTTCGCATGTCCATTTCCAGTTCTGACCACACCGTCATGCCCGAGAACGACGAGGCCGTGCAGGTTCTCGCCGTCGACGAGGACGTGACTGCCGTCGCCGTCGGAGAGGCCGCCGACAGTGCCTCTGCCGAGGCCGACACCGACACCCCCGCCGAGCCCACCGTGACCTTCGGCGACCTCGGTCTGCCCGAGGGCATCGTCCGCAAGCTCGCGCAGAACGGCGTGACCGCGCCGTTCCCGATCCAGGCCGCGACCATCCCGGACGCCCTGGCCGGCAAGGACATCCTCGGCCGTGGCCGCACCGGCTCCGGCAAGACCCTCTCCTTCGGTCTGCCGACCCTGGCGCGTCTCGCCGGCGGTCACACCGAGAAGAAGAAGCCCCGCGCGGTCATCCTGACCCCGACCCGCGAGCTGGCGATGCAGGTCGCCGACGCCCTCCAGCCCTACGGCGACGTCCTCGGCCTGAAGATGAAGGTCGTCTGCGGCGGTACGTCCATGGGCAACCAGATCTACGCCCTCGAGCGCGGCGTCGACGTCCTCGTCGCCACCCCGGGCCGTCTGCGCGACATCATCAACCGCGGCGCCTGCTCGCTCGCGAACGTCGAGATCGCCGTTCTCGACGAGGCCGACCAGATGTCCGACCTGGGCTTCCTGCCCGAGGTCACCGAGCTGCTCGACCAGGTCCCGGCCGACGGCCAGCGCATGCTGTTCTCGGCCACGATGGAGAACGAGATCTCCACGCTGGTCAAGCGCTACCTGAACAACCCGGTCACGCACGAGGTCGACGCCGCCCAGGGCGCCGTCACGACCATGACCCACCACATCCTGATCGTGAAGCCCAAGGACAAGGCGCCGGTCACCGCCGCGATCGCCTCCCGCAAGGGCCGCACGATCATCTTCGTCCGCACCCAGCTGGGCGCCGACCGCATCGCCGAGCAGCTCCAGGACGCCGGCGTGAAGGCCGACGCGCTGCACGGCGGCATGACGCAGGGTTCTCGTACCCGCGTCCTCGCCGACTTCAAGGACGGCTACGTCAACACGCTCGTCGCCACCGACGTCGCCGCCCGCGGTATCCACGTCGACGGCATCGACCTGGTCCTGAACGTGGACCCGGCCGGTGACCACAAGGACTACCTGCACCGCTCGGGCCGTACCGCGCGTGCCGGCAAGTCCGGTGTCGTCGTCTCCCTGTCGCTGCCGCACCAGCGCCGCCAGATCTTCCGCCTCATGGAGGACGCGGGCGTCGACGCCTCGCGCCACATCATCCAGGGCGGTGCCGCCTTCGACCCGGAGGTCGCCGAGATCACCGGTGCCCGGTCCATGACCGAGGTCCAGGCCGAGTCCGCGGGCAACGCCGCGCAGCAGGCCGAGCGTGAGGTCACCTCCCTCACCAAGGAGCTGGAGCGGGCCACGCGTCGCGCCGGCGAGCTGCGCGAGGAGGCCGACCGCCTCACCGCGCGTGCCGCCCGTGAGCGCGGCGAGGACGCCGAGGGCGTCGCCGCCGCCGTCGCCGCCGCTGCCGAGAAGGCCGCCGAGGCGTCCGTCCCGGAGCAGGCTGCCGCGCCGGCCGAGCGCCAGGAGCGTTCGTCCTCGTACGAGCAGCGCCCGCAGCGCCGTGACGAGCGGGGCAACTACGAGAAGCGCGACCGTCGCGACGACCGTCCGTCGGGCGGCTTCAACCGTGACCGCCGTGACAACGACCGTGGCGGCTTCCGTCGCGACGACCGTCCCTCCGGTGGCGGCTTCAACCGTGACCGCCGTGACGACAACCGTGGTGGCTTCCGTCGCGACGACCGTCCCTCCGGTGGCGGCTTCAACCGTGACCGCCGTGACGACAACCGTGGCGGCTTCGACCGCGACCGTCGTGACGACCGCGGTGGCCGTTCCTTCGAGCGTCGTGACAACGACCGTCCGTCCGGCGGCTTCCGCCGCGACAACGACCGTCCGTCCGGCGGCTTCAACCGTGACCGTCGCGACGACCGTCCCTCCGGTGGCGGCTTCAACCGCGACCGTCGTGACGAGCGCCCCTCGGGCGGCGGCTTCCGCCGTGACGACCGCCCCTCCGGCGGCCACCGCGGCAGCGACCGTCCGTTCAACCGCGACCGTCGTGACGACCGTCCCGCCGGCGGCGGCTTCCGCTCCGGTGGCCACGACCGTCCGTACGGCCGCCGTGACGACCACCGCGGTGCGGGCTCCGGCTCGACCGGCGGTTCCTCGTTCCGCCGCGACGAGAAGCCGCGCTGGAAGCGCAACGGCTGAAACGGCTGAAGGCCGCAGGGCCTGACCGCCTGACCTGAGAAGGGCCCGGGAGACGATCACGTCTCCTGGGCCCTTCTTTCTTTTCGCGCTCCTGCACCGCCGTTCACCCACCGCCGTTCACTCGCGGGCATTTTTTGGCCAACGGCCGCGCATGGCACGGCCGTTGGACGGGCATCGCTGGGGGCATGACAAGTGACCCAGCGGCGCAGCAGCAGCCGCCGCCATCGACCGACGAAGAGCGCCTCGCGCAACTCGGCTACACCCAGGTCCTCGCCCGCCGCATGTCGGCGTTCTCCAACTACGCCGTCTCCTTCACGATCATCTCGGTGCTCTCCGGGTGCCTGACGATGTATCTGTTCGGGATGAACACCGGCGGCCCCGCCCTGATCACCTGGGGGTGGGTCGGGGTCGGACTGATGACGCTGTTCGTCGGGCTCGCGATGGCGGAGATCTGTTCCGCGTACCCGACCTCCGCCGGCCTCTACTTCTGGGCGCACCGGCTCGCACCCGCGCGGACGGCCGCCGCGTGGGCGTGGTTCACGGGCTGGTTCAACGTCCTCGGTCAGGTCGCGGTGACCGCCGGGATCGACTTCGGCGCCGCGTCCTTCCTCGGCGCGTATCTGAACCTCCAGTTCGACTTCGAGGTGACGCCGGGGCGGACGATCCTGCTGTTCGCGGCGATCCTCGTGCTGCACGGACTCCTCAACACCTTCGGCGTGCGCATCGTCGGGCTGCTCAACAGCGTCAGCGTCTGGTGGCACGTCGTCGGCGTCGCCGTCATCGTCGGCGCCCTCGCCTTCGCGCCGGACAGCCACCAGACCGCGTCCTTCGTCTTCACGAAGTTCGTCAACAACACCGGCTGGGGCAGCGGGTTCTACGTCGTCCTCATCGGACTGCTGATGGCCCAGTACACCTTCACCGGCTACGACGCCTCCGCACACATGACCGAGGAGACCCACGACGCTTCCACCGCGGGGCCGAAGGGCATCGTGCGGTCCATCTGGACGTCCTGGATCGCCGGGTTCGTGCTGCTCCTCGGCTTCACCTTCGCCATCCAGTCGTACCAGGGCGCCCTCGGCTCGGCCACGGGCGCGCCGCCCGCGCAGATCCTGCTCGACGCGCTCGGGGCGACCGCCGGAAAGCTGCTGCTGCTCGTCGTCATCGGCGCGCAGCTCTTCTGCGGCATGGCCTCCGTCACCGCCAACAGCCGTATGATCTACGCCTTCTCGCGTGACGGCGCGCTGCCGTTCTCGCACGTCTGGCACACCGTCAGCCCGCGCACCCGTACCCCCGTCGCCGCGGTGTGGCTTGCGGCGTTCGGCGCGCTCGTGCTCGGACTGCCGTACCTCATCAACGTCACGGCGTACGCGGCCGTGACCTCGATCGCCGTCATCGGTCTCTACATCGCGTACGTCGTCCCGACCCTGCTGCGGCTGCGCAAGGGCGACGCCTTCGAGCGCGGGCCCTGGCACCTGGGCAGGTGGTCGCGGCCGATCGGGATCGTGGCGGTGGTGTGGGTCGCCGTCATCACGGTCCTCTTCATGCTGCCGCAGGTCTCACCGGTCACCTGGGAGACGTTCAACTACGCCCCGATCGCGGTCCTTGTGGTCCTCGGGTTCGCGGGCGTGTGGTGGCTGGTGTCGGCCCGGCACTGGTTCCTCAACCCGGAGCACGCGCGGACCGTGGCGCGTGAGGCGGGGCGCGTGGGAGCGCCGGAACCGGTCGATCCGTGAGCGGCGGGCGCGCCGCGCGGCCGCCCGTGTGACATCCGACAGGCCGTGGAGGCCGATACCCGATCGGCCTCCCGGCCCCGGCGGGCTATGCTCGGGGATGCGTCGGCGCGAGCCGGCGCGTGGACCCTTAGCTCAATTGGCAGAGCAGTGGACTTTTAATCCATTGGTTGTGGGTTCGAGTCCCACAGGGTCTACAGAGAAAGCCCAGGTCGGAGGGCATCCGATCTGGGCTTTCGGCGTGTTCGGGGGTTCCGGGGCCGTCAGCTCGCCCGCCGCTCGCCCGGGGTGTCGGGGCGTCAGCCCTTTCGCAGATACCGCCGCTTCACCGCCGTCAGTGCGACCGCGTACAGGGCGAGGACCGCCGCGAGGAGCGCGTAGTACACGGGCGGCAGGGGAGTCATGCCGAGCTGGCGGGCGGCGGGGGTCAGGGGCAGCAGGATGCCGGCGGCGGTCAGGGACGCGACCGCCCAGCGGACCGGGGCCGGGGTGCGCGGGGCGCGGCCGGTGCGCAGGAGCAGCATCACCAGCGCCTGTGTCAGGAGGTTCTCGGTGAACCAGCCCGAGTGGAACGCCGCCTCGTCGGCCGCGCCCGCCGTGGAGTGCAGGGCGAGCGCGAGGACGCCGAAGGTCGCGAGGTCGGCGGCGGCGTTGAGGACGCCGAACCCGGTGATGAAGCGCAGGAAGTCGCGCGGGCGCAGCGTCGTGGGCCGGCGCAGGGCGCCGGGCGCCGGGCGGTCGAAGGCGAACGAGAGCTGGGCCCCGTCGAAGCACAGGTTCTGCGCGAGCACCTGAGCCGGGAGCATCGGCAGGAACGGCAGCAGGAGGCCCGCCGAGAGCATCGCGATCACGTTGCCGAGGTTCGAGGAGAGCGTGACGCGCAGATACGTGGCGATGTTGCCGCTGCTGTGACGTCCCGCGGTGATCGCGTGGCCGATCGCGGTGAGGTCCTTGCCCGGCCGGTCCGCGGGCTGCGCGAGCACGATGTCCGCCGCGTCGCGCGCCACCGGGACCGCGTCGCGCGGGCAGATCCCGACGTCGGCGGCGCGCAGCGCGGGCAGGTCGTTCACGCCGTCGCCCAGGAAGCCGACGGTCGTCTCCCCGCCGGCGCGCAGGGCGGTGACGATGCGGGCCTTGTGGGTGGGGGTGCAGCGGGCGAAGACGGTGGTGCGGCGGGCGAGGCGGGCCAGTTCCCCGTCCGTGAGCGCGTCGAGGACGTCCGCGGTCTGTACGTCGCCGGCGGCGAGCCCCAGATCGCGCAGGGCGCGCGCGGCGGTGCCGGGGTGGTCGCCGGTGAGCACCTTGACCGTGACGCCGCGCCCTGCGAGATCGCGCAGCGCCTGCGAGGCGGTCGGCACGAGGGCGTCGGTGAAGGCGACGAAGCCGGTGAAGGTGAGGCCGCGTTCGTCGGCGGTGCGGTACGGGCGCTGCCGGGCGGGGCGTTCGGCGGTCGCCACGGCGAGGATCCGGAGCCCGTCGCCGGACAGCGCCGCGGCCCGGGCGAGCAGGCTCGCGCGTTCGGTGTCGTCGAGGGCGCACCGGTCGAGGACGTTCTCCACGGAGCCTTTGACGGCGAGCGTGACCGTGCCGAGGCCGCCGGGCCGCCGGACAACGGCGGTGGCGAGGCGTCGTACGGGGTCGAAGGGCAGGGCGGTGATCCCGTCGTACGCGTCGGTGACGGCCGGGTCTGCCGCGAGGGCCTCGGTGATGACCGCCTCGTCGAGCGCGTCCGGGGCCGGCAGGTCGGCGAGCTGGAGCGTCCACCAGGCGGAGACGGCCGCCCAGTGCAGGGCATCGGGGTCGGTGCGGGCCAGGTCGACGGCAGGGCGGTCCTGGGTGAGGGTGCCCGTCTTGTCGACGCAGAGGATGTCGACGGCGCCGATGTCGTGGAGCGCGGGGAGCCGTTTGACGATGACGCCGTGGGCGCGGGCGAGCAGCGCGGAGCCGCGGGCGAGCGCTGTCGTGACGATGACCGGCAGCATCTCCGGGGTGAGCCCGACGGCCACCGCGACGGCGAACGGCAGGGTCTCCAGGCCCCGGCCGCGCAGCGCGGCGCCCGCCATCAGGACCAGCGGCGGCGTCAGCAGCATGAAGCGGATCAGGGTCCAGGAGATGCCGTGCACGGAGCGCTCGAACGCGCTCGCCCCGCGTGGTACGCCGACCGTGCGGTGGGCGGAGGCGAAGCGGGTGCCGGCGCCTGTCGCGAGCACCACGGCGCTCGCGCTCCCGGAGGCCACGCTGCCGCCCTGGAAGCACAGATGCGCCGACTCGCCGTCCGAGGGCAGGTCCACGGGATGCTTGTCGGCCGGCACGGACTCCCCGGTGAACGCCGCCTGCTGCACGGTCAGGCCCTGCGCCCGCAGGAGGCGCACGTCGGCGGGGACCAGGTCGCCGGGGCCAAGGCGTATCACGTCGCCGGGCACCAACTGGCTTACGGGGACCTCGTGTTCGACAGGTGCGGCGCTCTCGTCGTCGCCGGGGCGCCGCAGCACGGTCGCCGTCGTCGCGACCAGGTCGCGCAGGCCCGCCATGGCGCTGTCCGCGCGGCGCTCGCCGGCGGAGCGCAGGCCGCAGCTGACGGCGACCAGAACGAGGATCACGCAGGCGGTGCCCCAGGCCGCGACGGTCGCCGAGACGAGGCCGAGGCAGAGCAGGACGCCGGTGAACGGGTCGCGCAGGCTGCGGGCGGCCAGGCGGGGCCAGGACAGGGGGCGCGTACCCGGCAGGACGTTCTCACCGTGGCGGGCGAGGCGCCGCTCGGCCTCCGCCTCGGTGAGGCCGCGCGGGCCGCTGTCGAGGGAGCGCAGGAGCTGGAGGGTCGGACGGCCGGGGTCCGTCTGCGGGGCGGTGTCGGTCACTCTCGGGCGCCGTCAGGGATTCTCGGGTGTCGTCACCGTCGTCTTCTCCCGTTCATCGGACCGCGAAAGGCTCCCCGGCAAGGGGTTCGAGCCTTCAGTTTAGGGGCGGAACTTTTGCCGCCCCCCACTAGTTTCTACAGCGCTGTAGAAGATCAGTATGTGCCGATCGAGGAGAGTCATGGCCCTGTGGGATCGCTTCAAGGAGTCCGCGTCGACGATGCAGACGCAGCTCATGGCGAAGAAGAACGACCTGAAGAGCGGCGCCTTCCGTGACGCGAGCATGGCGATGTGCGCGCTGGTCGCCGCGGCGGACCGGAACATCGACCCGGCCGAGCGCAGCCGCGTGGCCCAGCTCATCTCCACGAACGAGGTGCTGCAGAACTTCCCGGCGGACCAGCTCCAGAGCCGCTTCGACGCAAATCTGAACAAGCTGACCGCCGACTTCGACTTCGGCAAGGTCAGCGTCCTCCAGGAGATCGCCAAGGCGAAGAAGAAGCCCGCCGAGGCGCGCGCGGTCATCCAGATCGGCATCGTCATCGGCGGCGCGGACGGTGACTTCGACAAGACCGAGCAGGCCGTCGTCCGCGAGGCCTGCCTGATGCTCGACCTGCCCCCGCACGAGTTCGACCTGTAGGCGGATACACCGAAGGCCCGGAACCATTGGTTCCGGGCCTTCGGCCTTCAGTAGCGGGGACAGGATTTGAACCTGCGACCTCTGGGTTATGAGCCCAGCGAGCTACCGAGCTGCTCCACCCCGCGTCGGTAAACACGACTCTACGCCATTGCGGCGACAGAACGCGAATCGGTTGCCCGGCGTTCCGCGATCCGCCGCCTCGGGCCCCTTTCACCCGGTCGGTCCCGTCAGGTCGCCCGATGCCTGTTCCGGGGGAACCCTGGGGTGGGGTCCGACGACGTGCGCAGGCGCGGGACCGACGCGGACGGTGGCGGGAGACGAGCGGTGGGGCAGCGAGGAGGACACGGTCGAGAGTCGGAGCCGGGCCTGTCCCGCGCCCGGTTCTTCGTGCGTCTGCTGCCCGTGCTGCTCATCGTGGTCGGGGCGATCTACGACTACATGACGCCGTCGACGTTCACCGGCGTGCCCCTCTTCACCGCCGCGCCGCTGGTCGCCGCACCGTTCTTCTCGCCCCGCGGTACTTTCCTGACCGGCCTCGCGACCGTCGCCGTCGTACTCGGGGTGCATCTCAGATACACCCGCAGTTACGACACCGACGCCATCACCGAACTCGTCACGGTCGTCACCGTCGCCGTCCTCGCCTGTGTCATGAACCGCGTCGTGCGGCGGGGCAGTGAGCAGCTCACCTCCGTGCGCCAGATCGCCGAGGCGGCCCAGCTCGCCGTCCTGCCCGAGCCGGCGGAGCGCATCGGCGGCCTGGAGATCGCGGCGCGCTACGAGGCGGCCCAGGCGGGGGCCTTCATCGGGGGCGACCTGTACGCGGTGCAGGACACCCCGCACGGGGTGCGGCTCGTCGTGGGCGACGTACGCGGGAAGGGCATGGGCGCGGTGTCCGCCGTGGCCGTCGTCATCGGCGCCTTCCGGGAGGCGGCCGAGCAGGAGGCGACCCTGGAGGCGGTCGCGCAGCGGCTGGAGCGGGCGCTCGCGCGGGAGGGGCTGCGGCGCAACGGCCTCGACGAGTCCGAGGGTTTCACCACGGCCGTGCTCGCCGAGATCCCGCACGGCAACGGCCTCGTACGGGTCATCAACCGCGGCCACCCGGAACCCCTGATCCTGGGCGGCGACGGGGCGCTCAAGGTCCTGTCGCCGCCGGAGCCCGCGCTGCCGCTCGGGATGGGCAGCCTCGGCAGCTGGCCCGACCGGGCGTCCGAGACGGAGTTCCCGTCCGGGGCGACGCTGCTGCTCTACACCGACGGCCTCTCGGAGGCGCGCGACGCGGAGGGCACCTTCTACGACCCGGCGGCCCGGCTCGCGGGGCGGATGTTCCCGGGGCCCGATCCGCTGCTGGCCGCGCTCGCCGCCGAGGTCCGCCGGCACACCGGGGGCGGCACGACGGACGACATGGCGCTGCTCGCGGTGAGGCGGCCGTGAAGCACCAGTGAAGCAGCCGTGACTGCCGTCTTCACCTTCCTTAGTCGAACGACGTCGCTGCGCATAACATTTGACAAACCGTCAGATGAACCGCCCGCTCCGACGGCCGGTCAACTCGCCCGATTCCGCCCGCTCGTGCCCCGATAAGTCCAGGCCAAAGGCGTTAACGATCAGTCGGAACGGCTTGGAATCGGGCCCCGGTGTCTATTAACGTTCGATAACGCAGCGCGGTCGTCCCAGCCGTCACAAGAGATGGCTCCGTGCGCACGCGCCTAATCCCGCAAGGGAGCCGGGGAACCACCAACTTGGGGTGAATCGGACGTCTTTCCTTGCGGAAGGCGTCGGTAGGAGACCTTCCTGCTCCGAACCCGTCAGCTAACCCGGTAGGCGAGAAGGAAGGAAAGGAGCGCGCCCCAGTGGCGTCCAACCGGCCTGCCCCAGAGTTCTCCTACGCGCCGATCGACGAAGAGTTCGGCGAAGCGGACGAGCGGACCTGGGACGAGTGGAATCCCACCGAGGAGTCCGTCCGCCCCGTACGCGGCCGGCACCGCGTAGCCAAGCAGCGCGGCGGCCTCGCGCGCAGCTCCACCGTTCTCGGGGTCGGCGTGATCGCGGCCGTCGGCGCGGGCGGCATCGCCACCGCGCAGGGCGGCAAGCCCCCCGTACACATCTCGATGCCCGACCTCTCGGCCGTCAAGGACTCGCTGCCGGACGCCAAGTCGCTGCCCGGCGTGGGCGCGCTGATATCCGACGGTTCGGACGACGACTCGTCCGGCGCCGACGCGGCCCCGCTGACCGGCGCCGGCGTCACCACCGCGGACGCCCGCCAGGGCGAGACCGCCGGTGAGGCACTGCGCGCCCGCATCATGCAGCAGGCCGAGCAGCAGCAGGACCAGGCCGCCGACGCCGAGGCCGCGGCCGCCGAGGAGGCCGCCGCCAAGAAGGCCGCCGAGGACGCGGCCAAGGAGCAGGACGCCGCCACGGCCAAGGCCGCCGCCGACAAAAAGGCGGCGGAGGAGGCCGCGAAGAAGAAGGCCGAGGCCGAGCGCCTCGCCGAGCTCGCCAAGAGCTTCACGCTGCCGGTCGCCTCCTACACGATCACCGGCACGTTCGGTCAGCCCGGCTCGATGTGGTCCTCCGGCTACCACACGGGTCTCGACTTCGCCGCTCCCACGGGTACGCCGCTGAAGGCGATCCACTCCGGCACCGTCAAGGAGGCCGGCTGGGCGGGCGCGTACGGCTACCGCACCGTCCTTGAGCTGCCGGACGGCACCGAGCTCTGGTACTGCCACCAGTCGTCCCTCAACGTCAGCGCCGGCCAGAAGGTGACCAGCGGCGACGTCATCGGCCGCGTCGGGGCCACCGGCAACGTGACCGGGCCGCACCTCCACCTGGAGGTCCACCCCGGCGGCCAGGCGACCGGAGTCGACCCCGCGCCGTGGCTGCGTTCCAACGGCCTGACCATCTGAGGCGCCTCACCCTCCGAACCCCGGTGGTCCTGACGGCAACCCCCCGACGTCAGGGCTGCCGGTCGGCCATGCCCGGAATATCTTGCTCCGTATCGGTGTTATGACGGACCATGACTTCTCTTCGCAAGCTCGGCTCGTCCGACCTCGAGGTGTTCCCGCTCTCCCTCGGCGGCAATGTGTTCGGCTGGACCGCCGACGAGGCGCAGTCCTTCGCCGTGCTCGACGCGTACGTCGCCGCCGGCGGCAACTTCGTCGACACGGCCGACGCGTACTCGTCGTGGGTACAGGGCAACAAGGGCGGCGAGTCCGAGACCGTCATCGGCAAGTGGCTGGCCGCGCGCGGCAACCGCTCCGATGTCGTCATCGCCACCAAGGTCGGCGCCCACCCCGACTTCAAGGGGCTGTCCGCGAACACCATCAAGTCCGCCGCAGACGAGTCGCTGCGCCGCCTCGGCACGGACTACATCGACCTCTACTACACGCACTTCGACGACCCGTCCGTGCCGGTCGAGGAGATCATCACCGCCCTCGACGAGCTGGTGAAGTCCGGGAAGGTGCGCGCCATCGCCGCGTCGAACCTGACCCCGGAGCGCCTCCAGGAGTCCCTGGACTTCTCCGACCGCGAGGGCCTCGCCCGCTACGCGGCGCTCCAGCCGCACTACAACCTCGTCTCGCGCGACACCTACGAGGGCGGGCTCCAGGGGGTCGCCTCCCGCGGCGGCCTCGCCGCCGTCCCGTACTACTCCCTGGCGTCCGGGTTCCTGACGGGCAAGTACCGGCCGGGCACCGAGGTCGACAGCCCGCGGGCCGCGGGCGCGGGTCAGCACCTGCAGACCGAGCGTGGCGTGCGCGTCCTCAAGGCCCTCGACGAGGTGGCGCAGGCGCACGGCGCCGAGGTCGCGACGGTCGCCCTCGCCTGGCTCGCCTCCCGCCCGACGGTGGCCGCGCCGATCGCGTCCGCCCGCACCGTGGAGCAGCTGCCGGCGCTGGTGGCCGTGGCCGGCCTGGAGCTGACGGACGCGGAGCTCTCGAAGCTCACGGAGGCGTCCGCCTGAGGCGTCCTCAGTAGCGGTACGGGTTGTACGCGTTGTGGGCGCTGTGCGCGGGGAACGGGGCGACCGGCCCCGCGTACACCGGCCCCGCGTACATCGGCGGCACCCACACGGGCGGCGCGGTGGCCCGGGACGCGTAGGCGAGGGCGGGGCGGGCCGCGTGGCGCCGCGCCCACAGCTCGTCGAGCAGCTCCCGCTCCCGTACGACATAGTCCGCCCCGGCCCGGCCGCGCCGCCCGCGGTGGCGCAGGAGCGCGAGTGAGGTCGCGTACTGCTGGTACTGGGCGACGGCCCTGGCCGTCTCCTTGCCGCCGTGGTGCTGCGCGAACTCGCGGGCCAGGCGGCGGGCGCGCATCGAGCCGAGGGCGAACGGCTCGGCCGGGCCGACCCAGCCGGCCGCCGCGTACGCGGGCAGCTCGGAGCGCACCGTGCGCAGTTCGCGCTGGCGGGTCCCGATCGCGAGCCAGGTCAGCAGCCCGAACGCGGGCATCATGAACAGCGCGTAGACCCCGAAGAACCCGAACCGGCCGAACGCCGACGAGCCGTTCCACGTGGCGTGCATGCCCATCGCGAGCAGCAGCCCGCCGAGGGGCAGGAACACGCGCCGCACCGGCCCGCGGTCGGGCGCGGTCCAGGCCGCGACGCCGAAGCCGATGCCGGTGAGCACCGTGAACAGGGGGTGCGCGAACGGCGACATGACGATGCGTACGAAGAAGGTGGCGGCGGTCACCGAGGCGATGCCGGTGCCGCTGTTGAGCTGGTCGGTGCCGAAGGCGTTGCCCAGATAGAGGATGTTCTCGGTGAACGCGAAGCCGGTGGCGGTGACGCCGGCGATCACCACGCCGTCGACGATCCCGGTGAAGTCCCGTCTGCGGAACAGGAAGATGAGCAGGACGGCGCAGGCCTTCGCGGACTCCTCGACGATGGGCGCTATGACCGTCGCGCCGAGGGTGTCGGCGTGCGCGGGGTCGGCCGAGTTCGTGGCGATCCAGTGGGTCGCGAAGCTGTTGGCGACGATCGCGATGAGCGCGGCGGCGCAGGCGCCCCAGGCGAAGGAGAACAGCAGGTTCCGCCAGGGCCCGGGCGCGACCCGGTCCAGCCAGCGGAACGCGGCGATCAGCAGCGGGACGGGCAGGACCGCGAGGCAGAGCCCGACCAGGAACCCCTTGGTGCCGGTCTGTTCCCGCACGAGGGCGAGGATCACCAGGCCGGAGAGCGTCAGGAGCGAGACGAGCGCCCAGGCGTGCACGGCCTTCCGCTCCCACCAGCGCGGATGCCGCAGCGTGCCGGGCCCCGGAGCGCCTGCTCCGGGCTGCGCGTGCGGAAACGCATTCGGATACGAGGGATAGGTCGCCACAGCGTTGACCCTAACGAGGGACGGGCCCGCCCGCGACGGGGTGTCAGTCCGCGGCGGTGGCCGGTGCGTGCTCGGCGCGCAGGAAGAGCAGGTCGTGGACCACATGGCCCTTGTCCAGGCCCTGGCCCTCGAAGCGCGTGAGGGGGCGGAACGCGGGCCGGGGCGCGTATCCGCCGTCGGCCTGCGTGTTCTCGTAGTCCGGGTGTTCGGTCAGGACTTCGAGCATCTGCTCGGCGTACGGCTCCCAGTCGGTCGCGCAGTGCACCAGGGCGCCCGGCTTGAGGGGGACCTTGGCGAGGCTGAGGAACTCCGGCTGGATCAGGCGCCGCTTGTGGTGGCGCTTCTTGGGCCAGGGGTCGGGGAAGTAGACGCGCAGCCCGTCGAGGGAGGCGGCGGGGAGCATCTCGCGGAGCAGGATGATCGCGTCGCCGTTGGCCACCCGTACGTTCGTCAGGCCGTTCCGCTCGGCGAGGCCCAGGAGGTTGCCCTGGCCCGGGGTGTGCACGTCGACCGCGAGGATGCCGGTGTCGGGGTCGTCGGCGGCCATCTGCGCCGTCGCCTCGCCCATGCCGAAGCCGATCTCCAGGACGACGCGCTTCCTGCCGCCGAACAGCTCGTCGAGGTCGAGGACGCGCTGCCCGTCGATGTCGAGGCCCCACAGGGGCCACAGCCGCTGGAGGGCGTCCGCCTGGCCCGTCGTGACGCGGCTGCGGCGGGGCTGGAAGCTGCGGATGCGCCGCTCGAAGTGCGAACCGGCGGGGTCGGGCGCGGGCCCGTCGGGAAAGCGCGGCTCGCCCTTGGCGCGTGCGGGAGCCGGGGATTCGGAACCGGGGGCTTCGGGACCGGCGGCTTCGGGACCGGCGGCCTCGGGGGTGCGGGCTTCGGGGGTGTGGGGTGACTCAGACACAGTGAGGCGATTTTAGACGCCGGATCCGGCCGGGGCCCAAGCTCAGGAACCGAGCGCGGCCAGGGCCCGCCGGGCGACCTCGCGGCCGATCGGGAGCGAGGCCGTCGCCGCGGGAGACGGCGCGTTCAGCACATGCACCGTGCGCGGGGCCTCGCGGATCAGGAAGTCGTCGACCAGGGTCCCGTCCCGCAGGACCGCCTGCGCCCGGACGCCGGCCGGCGCGGGCACCAGATCGTCCGCGGTCACCGCGGGCAGCAGCCTGCGCACCGCCGCCGTGAACGCGTCCCGGGACACCGAGCGGCGCAGCTCCCCGGCCCCGTACCGCCAGTGCCGGCGCGCTATCCGCCAGGAGCCGGGCCAGGCCAGCGTGGCGCCGAGCTCGCGCGGTCTGACCGTCGACCAGTCGTAGCCCTCGAGGGCCAGCGCGGGCACCGCGTTCGGACCGACGTGCACGCTCTTGTCGATGCCGCGCGTGAGATGGACGCCGAGGAAGGGGAACGCCGGGTCCGGCACCGGATAGACCAGGCCGCGCACGAGCTCGGGGCGGGCCAGCTCGAAGTACTCACCCCGGAAGGGGACGATCCGCATGCCGGGGTCGTCCCCCGCGAGCCGGGCGATCCGGTCGCAGTGCAGCCCCGCGCAGTTCACCAGGGCGCGCCCGCGGACGACGTCCCCGGCGGCCGTGCGCACCGCGACACCACGCTCCGCGCGGCGGTCGATCTGCACCACCTCCGCGCCGTACCGGATGTCCGCGCCCGAGGCCTCGGCGAGATGCCGGGCCACAGACACGTAGTCGGCGACGCCCGTCGTGCCCACGTGGATCGCGGCGAGGCCGCGCACATACGGCTCGTACTCGCCGATCTGGGCGGGGCCGAGTTCCCGCACCGGAATCCCGTTCTCCCGGCCTCGCTGGACCAGGGCGTGCAGGCGGGGCAGCTCGTCGCGCTCGGTGGCCACGATCAGCTTGCCGGTGACCGCGTGCGCGACGCCGTACTCCGCGCAGAACTTGACCATCTCGGCCGCGCCCCGCACCGCGAAGCGGGCCTTGAGCGAGCCGGGGCGGTAGTACACACCGCTGTGGATGACCCCGCTGTTACGCCCCGTCTGGTGTCTGGCGGGGCCGTGCTCCTTCTCCAGGACGGTCACCCGTGTGCCCGGTACCGCGCGCGTGAGGGCGTACGCCGTCGACAGACCGACGATCCCGCCGCCGATCACCAGCACATCGCAGTCGTACCCGCTCGTCATCACCGTGCCTCACCTCCCGCCCCCGATACTGCACTGCGCCACTGACAACGCGTTCAAACCCGGGCGGTGGCCCTTCGGCCGGACCGGTTCCTTCACACCTCTGCCCTACGCCGGTGCCATCAGGAGCGGCCTCGCCCTCTCCCGCAGCTCCACGACGCGCGGCTCGTCCCCGTACGGTTCGAGGCGGTGCAGCAGATCCTTCACGTACTCGGTGGTCCTGGCCGACGAGATCCGCCCCGCCACCTCCAGCGCGCGCGTGCCCTGCTCGCACGCCGCGTCCAGGTTCCCCGACTCCAGCTCGGCGACCGCCGACACCACGAGCCGTAACCCGTGCGAGCGCACGAACTCCTCTGTGGGCTTCGACAGGGCCTGCTCCGTGAAGCGCCGCACCTGGCGGGGCGCCTTGAGGTCGCGGTAGCACTCGGCGGCGTCGGCGGCGAAGCGGTCGTACGAGTAGAAGCCGAGCCACGACGGGTCGTGGTCCCCGTCGCGCGCCCGCTCCAGCCAGCCCTCCGCGGCCCGCAGCGCGGCACCCGCGGCGTGCGCGTCACCGGCGCGCGCGTGTGCGCGTGCTTCCACGAGCCGGAAGAAGCTCATCGTCCTGGCGGTGGCGAGCCCGCGATTGCGCTCCAGGGCTGCCTGCGCCAGGTCCACCCCCTCGTCGCCGAAGCCGCGGTACGTCGCCTGGAGCGACATCGACGCCAGCACGTAGCCCCCCAGGGGCACGTCCGCCGCCGCGCGCGCGAGCCGCAGCGCCTGGATGTAGTAGCGCTGCGCCGCCTCCTGCTGGCCCGTGTCGAACGCCATCCACCCGGCCAGGCGCGTCAGTTCGGCGCTCGCCCCGAACAGGGCACGCCCCACGTCGTCCGAGTAGGCGCCGAGCAGCAGAGGGGCCGCCTCGACGCGCAGGCACTCGGGGACCATCGACGAACGCCAGTCGCCGCCCCCGTACTTGGAGTCCCAGCGCCGCGCGTCCTCGGCCGCCTCGCGCAGCTTCTGGACGTCGCTGTGGCCGACCTTCTGAGACGTGTTGTCCCCGCCGCTCTCCAGCGGTTGCGCGTCGCGTGCGACCGACGAGTCGGCCGGCGTTATCAGCCATCTCGACGCGGGCGTCGCGTACGCGCTCACCGCGAACGATCCGGCCAGCGACTGCCAGATGCCGCCGCCCGTGCGGCGGCCCGCGAGGTCGAGGCGGTACAGCTCGGTCGCCGACTTCACCGCCGCCCCCACGTCGCGCGGGAAGGCGAGGCCCACTTCGGGCGCGGGGTCCGCGTCCGCCAGGCCGATCTCGTGCAGCGGCACGGGCCGGCCCAGCTTCTGGCCGATGGCGGCGGCGATGAGGTGCGGCGCAGCGCCCTGCGGCACCATGCCCTTGGAGACCCAGCGGGCCACCGAGGTCTTGTCGTAGCGAAGCGTCAGACCGCGTTGCGAGCCGAGGTCGTTGACCCGCCGCGCCAGGCCTGCGTTGCTGATTCCCGCGAGGGCGAGAACGGTGCCGAGTTTCTCGTTCGGCCCGCGTTGCTCCCTGGACATGCGCCACCCCTCGACACAGCCGGCTGCCGCGGTGGCATAACCGCGCGGCATTCGTACACCCAGCGTAGTTCGCCGGATCCCAAGCGTTAAGGGGCATAGTTCCGGATGGCGGGAATATTGTCCGTACGGGAGTACGCGCCCGGGGCACCGCCGTCACGGTGTGCTCCGCCCGTGTGGCCGTGCGCCTGTGCGTGCGCTCTTCTGCGGCCATGGGGGGAGCGCTTCCATGGATGGTGCGTGGGTCGGCCCGCTGTACTGGATCCAGCGGGCTGGGGGACACCGCCGCCTTCATCCCCGCGGGTGGCGGACCGGTCCGGGAGGTGCAGGGCGCCTCCCGGACCGTGTGTTGCGCGCCGTGTCCGATGTGGTGTGCACAGGTCTGGCCATCCACAGCCGATTTGGCCGAATATCGATGGTGCCGTACGCCGCCACCGATGCCTCCGAGCGGTCCCCGGGGGGTTCAACTACCGCTCAAAAGGGGCGCATTCGGTGGCGCACGTGCCGCCCCGTCGCCCCTCCCGTACGCCTCCTTCGTGGCAGCATGGGGACCCTGTTCCTGTGATTTCCTCTGATTCCTTCTGACGAGGTTCTGTCCACAGCCTGTGGAGGCGGCGATGCGGTGGTTGGTGGGGTGGAGCAGTACCGCCGCCGGGCCCGTGCGGTTCGGGTCCGCGGGCTCGACCGGACCCGACGGGGAGACCGTCCATCCCGTGGGCTCCCAGCTCCTGTGGGGTGACCCCGATCCGCTGTGGGCGGTCGGCGACTGGCGTCCGGACGAGGTCAGGATCGTCAGCGCCGACGAGCAGACCCGTATCGCCGTACTCGGCACCTGCGGCGCCACCGACGAGCAGCTGCGGGTCGGCCTGTTCGCCGCGCGCGGCGGGGCCCTGCGCCACCTCACCGCCTGGTCCGGCAGCTACACCGCTGTCGTCCAGGTCGGCCGGCGCCTCATGATCGCCGGTGATCTCGCGGGCGCACGGCCCGTGTTCTACACGCCCTGGGCCGGCGGCACCGCGTACGCGACGGCCGCCCTGCCGCTCGCCGACCTCATCGAGGCCCACCTCGACATCGGCCATCTCGCGGCCCTGCTCGCCGCCCCCGACGTGCCCGAAGCCCTGCACGACTCGACGCCGTACCAGGGCGTACGCCGCATCCCGCCCGGCCACGCGCTGATCCTGCGCGCCGGTGCCCGCGAGATCGCCGGCTACGAACCGGTCGCGTCGCTCGCCGTCGCCGCGCCCTCCGCGGACCCCGCCGGCGCCGTGGACGCCCTGCGCGACGCGCTCGTCGAGGCCGTACGCGCCCGGCTCGCCGCGCCCCGGCACGTCCCCGGCGCCGACATCGACCCGGGACCCGTCCCCGGCATGGGCCCCGCCGAGCGGCGCGCGGCCCGCGGCATGCCCGTGCCCGGCATCGGCGCCGACCTCTCCGGAGGACCCGCGTCCGGAACTCTCGCGCTGCTCGCGGCGGGACTGCCCGGGCTGCCCGGCACGGTCCTCGGCCACGGCACGGGCGCGGGCGAACGCCTCCTCGCCGTCACCTTCAACGACCTGTCCGCGGGCGCGGAAGGACGCGAGGCCGAACTCCAGCGCGCGGGCGCCATCGCCGCGAACCCCCGCCTGCACCACGTCGTCGTCACCGCGGGCGAAGAGGCGCTCCCTTACGCCGAGTTGGACGGCCCCCTCACCGACGAACCCGGCCCCTCCCTGATCACCGCCGCCCGCCACCGCACGCGCCTGCTCTCCGGGAGCGCCGACCACTTCACGGGCTACGGCGCCCGCCAGGTCCTCGACGCGCACCCGGCCCGCCTCGCCGATCTCCTCATGGACCGGCGCCGGCGACACATGGTCAAGCCGGTCGCCGCGCTCGCCAAGGCGGACGGCGGCTCCGTGCTGGTGCCCGCGCGCGTGTACGGCGCTGCGCGCAAGCTGGCCCGCACGCCGTACAAGACGGGCATCGCAAGCCTCGCGGAGCGGCTGCTGCAGCGCAATTTCGAGGACCCGGGGGGTGAAGCGGGCGCCGTCGGCGCATCGCTCGCGGCCCTCGCCTGGGCGAGACCGGGGCCCGCCGCGCGCTGGCTGACGGGCGAGGCCCTCGCTGAAGTATCGGTTCGCCTCCAGGACGGCGCGACGCGTCCGGGGCCAGGACCGGGGCAGCGGCCCGGCGCGTTCCGGGCCCGCGCCGCCCTCGCCCGCCACGCGGCCGACCTGCGCGTCCTCGAACAGGCCGCCGAGGTCCGCTTCCAGCGCCTGCACGCCCCCTTCCTCGACAACCAGGTCGTACGCGCCTCCCGCGCCCTCCCCGAGGCGCTCCGCGTCCGGCCCGGCGCCCGCGCCGACATCCTGCGTACCGTCCTCGAAGGCGCCGGCGTCAGCGAACTCCCCGCAGGCTGGGGCGCACCCTCGCACGCGTCGTCCGCCGCGGCGGCCCGCACCGGCCTGCGCGTCCGTGCCGACCACCTCATCCAGCTCTTCGACACGCCGCTCCTCGCCCAGACCGGCCTGATCGAGGCCCGCGTCGTCCGCAAGGCCCTGCGCGCGGCGGCCGACGGCGAGCCCCTGCCGCTGGACGGCCTCGCCGACCTCGTCTCCCTCGAACTCTGGCTGCGCCGCCTGCTCGCCCGCCGCGGCACCTGCTGGACCGGCACCCCGGCCCGCCAGCGCGCCGTCCCCACGGGGAGCGTCGCACCGCAGCGGGGCGCGCTGGGAGCCGGGCGCTGAAGCATCGCGCCCGTGCTGTCCTCAGTGCCCCGGAACGGAATCCGCGCGACCGGGGCCGTCCCGACCCGTGAGAATGGACCCGTGCGGTACCGAATCCTGGGCGTCACCGAGGCGTACGACGATCACGGCACAGCCCTGCCCGTGGGCGGACAGCGCCTGCGCGCCCTGCTCACGTCGCTCGCGCTGCACGCCGGCCGCACCGCCCCCGCGGACGCGCTCATCGACGGCGTATGGGCCGACGAGCCACCCGCCGACGCGACCGCCGCCCTCCAGGCCCTCGTCGGCCGACTGCGCCGCGCCCTCGGCAAAGACGCCGTCACCTCGCAGGCGGGCGGCGGCTACCGCCTCGCCGCCCGCCCCGACGACGTGGACCTGTACGTCTTCGAGCGCCTCGTGCGTGAGGGCACGGCCGCCCTCACGGCACATGACCCGGCGACCGCGTCCCGCGCCCTGGGCGACGCGCTCGCCCTGTGGCGCGGCCCCGCACTCGCCGACCTCGCCGACCGCACCGCCGCGACCCGCCCCGAGGCCCAGCGCCTCGAAGCGGCACGCGCGCGCGTGGAGGCCGATCTGCGGCTCGGCCGTGCCGCGGACGTCGTACCGGAGCTGACCGAACTCACCCACGCCCACCCGTACGACGAGCCGCTGCACGCGCTCCTCATCCGCGCCCTGCGCGACGCGGGCCGCGGCGCCGACGCACTCGCCGCCTACGAGACGGCCCGCCGCACCCTCGCCGACGGCCTCGGCGCGGACCCCGGCCCCGAACTGGCCGCCCTGTACGCCGACTTGCTCGACCCCGCCCGCGTCCACGCCCGCGACTCAGGCCGCCCGGCGCCGCCCCGGCAGCCGCAGCGCGCCGGCAATCTGAGGCCACGCCTCAACTCGTTCGTCGGCCGGGAACCCGAACTCGACGCCATCCGTTCAGACTTGCAAGCGGCCCGCCTCGTCACCCTCACCGGACCCGGCGGCTCCGGCAAGACCCGCCTCGCCGAGGAAGCCGCCGCCGAGCACCCCCGTGCCTGGCTCGCCGAGCTCGCCCCGCTCGACCAGCCCGAGGCCGTGGCGGGCGCCGTCGTCAGCGCCCTCGGCCTGCGCGAGACGGTCCTGATGACCAGCGAGCACTCGGCGCCGCAGGACGACCCCGTGGCGCTGCTCGTCGAGCACTGCGCCCAGCGCAGCCTGCTCCTGATCCTTGACAACTGCGAACACGTCATCGACGCCGCGGCCGCGCTCGCCGAGACCCTCCTCACCCACTGCCCCGGCCTCACGGTCCTCGCCACCAGCCGCGAACCCCTCGGCGTGCCCGGCGAGTCCGTGCGCCCCGTCGAACCCCTGCCACCCGACCCCGCGCACCGCCTGTTCGACGAGCGCGCCCGCGCCGTGCGCCCCGACTTCGACGTCACCGGCGACCCCGACGCCGTGGCCGAGATCTGCCGCCGCCTCGACGGCCTGCCGCTCGCCATCGAACTGGCCGCCGCCCGCCTCAGACTCCTCACCCCCCGCCAGATCGCGGACCGTCTAGACGACCGCTTCCGCCTGCTGACCAGCGGCAGCCGCACCGTACTGCCCCGCCAGCAGACCCTGCGCGCGGTCGTCGACTGGTCCTGGGACCTCCTCGACGAACAGGAGCGCACGGTCCTGCGCGAGGCGTCCGTCTTCGCCGGCGGCTGGGACCTGGAGGCCGCGGAGGCCGTCTGCACCGGCCCCGCATCCGACCTGATCGGCGCGCTCGTCGACAAGTCCCTCCTGGTGGCCACCCCGGGCGACGGCAGCATGCGGTACCGGATGCTGGAGACGATCCACGAGTACGCGACCGAACGCGCCGCCGAGACACCGCTGCTGCGCGCCGAGGCCGAGCGGCGCCACGTCGCCTGCTTCCGCGCCCTCGTCGAGAAGGCCGACCCGCTCCTGCGCTCCGCCGAGCAACTCCCGTGGATCGAGCGCCTGGAGACGGAGCTCGACAACCTCCGCGCCGCCCTGCACCGCTCCACGGTCACCGGCGACACCGAGTCCGCGGTGAGACTCGCCCTCTCCACCGGCTGGTTCTGGTGGCTGCGCAACTACCGCAGGGAGGGCACCGAATGGATCGGCCACATCCTGGAGCAGCTGCTCCCGACGCCACGCCCGCAGCGCCCGTCCCCGTCCGACTGCCGGGTCCCCTCGCGCGACGGACGGACGTTCCCGGTGGTGGGCGATCTGGCGGACGAGGACGACCCCCTGTACTGGCCGCTCATGGAGCTGCGGCTGCTGCACATCTTCTTCGTGGCCCAGACCCTGCCCGAGAGCGCCCTGCGCGGGGAGGCCGACCGGGAGTACCTCATGCGGGTGCGCGACGCCTTCGCTCCGCCCGGGCCCGCGGGGGCGCGCTTCCCCGGCATCATCTGGCCGTTCACCGTGCACTTCCTGGACAACCCGGAGGACGTCAGGACCGCCCTCGACCAGGCCGTCGCCAACTGCCGTGTGTACGGCGGCGCCTGGGAGACCGGCGTCACCCTGATGTTCCGTACGCACACGGCCGTCGACAGGTCGGGCAGTCTCAAAGGGATCGACGACGACCTCGCCGAACTGCGTTCCATCAGCCGCCGCGTCGGGGACCGGTGGATGCGCGCCCAGGTGTGCAGCGCAGCCGGTGAGGCGGCCGTCGCGCGCAGCCGGTTCGACGAGGCGAAGGGCGAGTTCGAGGAGGCGCTGCGCCTCGCCTACGAGGTGGGCGCGTACGCGGAGGCGCCGTTCCTCATCGCCCGGCTCGGTGAGATCGCCTACCGCTCCGGCGAGCGCGACGCGGCGCGCAAGCTCCTGGCCGAGGCGATCGGGGAGGCCGACCGGTACGGGGTGCCGGATCCCCACGCGTACGTGCTGCTCCTGAACGCCGTGATGGCGGTGGAGGACGGCGAGGTGGCGCGGGCCCGCGCGCTGTGCGACGACGCGGCCACGGAGTCGTCGCGGGGCACCCCGCCACCGCAGTTCACGGCGCTCGTCGGCGGTGTCGACGCGCGGATCACGGCGGCCGAGTCGGGGCCCGCGCGCGGCCTCGCGGTCCTCACGGAGGCCCTGCGGTACGCGGTCGAGAACCGCTGCGCGGAGAGCGTCAACGCGGACCTCGCGGGCCGCGGGGCGCTCTTCCTGGCCCAGCTGGGCGACACGGAGGGCGCGGTGGGGCTGGTGGCCGCGTCCGACGGCTGGCGCGGCGGCGCCGAGCGCCCGCTGCCCGAACGCACCGAGATCGAGGCGTTCGAGGCGGCGGCCGGGGCCGCGCTGGGCGCCGCCCGGTACGCCGACGCGCACGCCGCGGGGGCTGGGCACACGGCGGCCGAGGCGGTCACGCTCCTGACGGAACGCGTCCGCCGCTTCAACTGAGACCCCTCGGCCGAGGCAGCTCACCGGCAGGTGAAACGGGACTCAGCCCAGTCCCCGACCGCGAGGGAGTCGAACTTCGTCTGCGGCTCGGTGACCAGCCGGATCGCCTTGCGCCCCGCGAGATCCACATGAACCGGAACGGCAGGGTCCCCGCCCCTGAGGACCTGTGACTTCCACAGGCGCACCCCGTCCGCGTACACGGAGAACCGCACCGCTCCCGTGCCGAGCGTCATGTCGTCGACACCGGCGAAGGCGTCGTACGCGGTGCAGCTGCGGTTGAGGTCGACGGTCACGGAGGAGTGCGCGTGGACGGTGACGCCGTTCGCGTACTGTTTGTCCGCGATGCGCAGGCCGTAGCGCTGCCACACCCAGCTGCTCTCGCCGGGCCGGATCTCCGGCTCGGTGCCGTCGCCGAGCCCGCCGTACGACAGCTGGTTCAGCTGGTAGACGGCCGGGGCGGGCGGGGGAGGCGTGGGCTTCGGAGTGGGTTTGGGCGTCGGCTTCGGGGCCGGCTTCGGGGGTGGTGTCGGCTTGGGCGTCGGCTTCGGGGTGGGCTTGGGCGTCGGCTTCGGCGCGGGCTCGGGGGGAGGCGTCGGCTGCGGGGCCGGCGGCTCGGGCTTCGGGGGAGGCGTCGGCTTCGGCGGGGGGATCGGCTGCGAGACCGCCGGCTTCTCCTTGCGCGCCTCCGGCTCGGGCTTCTGCGGGTCGCCCACGAGGGCGATCGCCACCGCCACGGCCACGCCCGCGGCGACCACACCGGCCGCGATGCCCGCCTTCACGGGCGCGCCGAGCCCCTCGGACGCCGCGGCGCCCCCGCCCGCGGCCCCTCCGGAACTGCCGCCGGCCGCGGCCGCCGCACCGGCGCCCGCCGCACTCGCGGCGCCGCCGCCGATGAGCGCGACCACCTTCGCGTACCCGGCGGCACCGAACCAGCCGATGACCGCGACCGGCACGACACCGGGGATCCCGCTGGCGACTTCCTTGATCTGACCGGCGGCGAGCCGGCACTTGGCGCACTCCTCCAGATGCTTGCGCAGGCCGCGCTCGGCCCGGGTGCGCAGGCTTCCGCGGGCGTACGCGCCGAGCCGGTCGGCGTAGCGCGCGCACTCCTCGTCCTGGGTGAGGGTGGTGCTCACATGGGCCTGGAGGTACGCCTCCTTGAGGCCCTCGCGGGCGCGCTTGGCCAGCACGCGCGTGCCGTTGGCGTCGAGGCCGAAGAGCGTGGCGACCTCGCTGGGCGACTCGTCCTCGACCTCCGTGTGCCACAGGACGGCCTGCCAGCGCTCCGGCAGGGACCGGAAGGCCTGCATGGCCATCGACTGCTCGGCCTCGTGCATCGCGAGGACGTCGGCGCCGAGATCCAGGGTGTCGTCGTCGGAGACCTCACTGGAGCGGGCGGCCTGCTGGGCGAACACCGCGAAGTCCTCGACCAGGTGCTCGCGCTTGGCCGACTTCGTCCAGCCCGCGGCGACGCGGCGCACGGTGGTCAGCAGATAGGCGCGCACCGCGTGTTCGGGCCCCCTGCCGCCGCGCACGGCCTGCAGCATGCGCGCGAACACCTCGGCGGTGAGGTCGTCGGCGGTGTGCCCGTCCCGGCAGCAGGTGCGTGCGTAACGGTGAACGGCGGCCGAGTGACGGCGGTACAGCTCCTCGTACGCGGTGTCGTCGCCGGACCGCATACGGGCGATCAGGTCGGCGTCCGCGGGAGGCGTTTCGCGCGGGGGCGGCAGGACGGAGGTGCCCGGATCCACGCCGTGCTCGCGCTGCTGCGGGACGCTCAGGTCGGAGCGGTCCTCGCCCGGGGCGGCGGAAGGGCCGGCGGGGGCCGGGGGGCCGGGGGGTTCGGAGACCGGCGAGTCGTCCCGGCGTGGACCTCCCTGGCTCGGCACCTGGCGCGCGGGCAGCCCGCCGGTCCCGGTGTCGCCCGCACCACTGTTCTCGAGTGGCTCGTCCCGCCCGTCAACGCTCATCGCGGAAAGCCCCCGACCACACACTCAGACCCGAACACGCGGGAAAGAGTGCCACAAGGGCGGCCCGCACCACCTGCCGGTGCCCGTCAACCACTCATCCGTGGAAACTTCGTACGGCGAAGCAATAGCTTTCACTCGTACGGGTAGTGGTTAACCTCCGTACCAAAAACGGGAGTTGGCCGCGCGCGACGCGCATGCGCCACCCGCGGCCGTCACCGGTCCTGCGCCGTGCTGCCCGCCCTCACGCGGGCCGCGACCGCAGCCCTTCGAGCAGGATGTCCAGAAGTCGGGACGAGGCCGCGGCCTGCTGTGCGGCGTCCGGCAGCGAGGGCGCCGCCGTGGCGATCACCAGCAGTACGTCCGCCACCGTCACGTCCTCACGGAGCTCCGACGCCGCGCGCGCCCGGTCCACGAGCTGCCCGACGACCTCGAGCAGCTCCGCGGCGCCCGCGTCGTCCGCCGGCACGGCCTCGGTGACCGGGGCCGTGCGCTGCTCCACGAGACGCAGCTCGGGCGGGACGCCGGCGTGCCGCTGCTGCGGAACCCGCGTCTCGTCCCGGACCGCGCCCGCCGCGTCGGCCCGCTCGTCGGGGACGCCGACGCGCAGCACCTGCGGAGGCAGCAGCCGCCCCGCACCGGAGGCGACGGACGTGCGCAGGAAGCGCGACAGCGCCGACCACGGCTCGTCCTCCTGGCCGAGGGCGGCCCGCGCCTGGTCGGTCAGCCGGGAGGTCTCCTCCTCGGCTATGCGCCGCACCAGTACGTCCTTGCTCGGGAAGCGCCGGTACACCGTGCCGACACCGACCCGGGCCCGCCGCGCCACGTCCTCCATCGGCGCGCCGTACCCCAGCTCGCCGAAGACCTCACGCGCCGCGCGCAGGACGTGTTCCAGATTGCGCTGGGCATCCACGCGCAGCGGCGCGGCACGCGAACTGTCGCCCGCGCCGCGCCCGTTACCGCCCGCCGTAGCGGCCGGTCCGCCGGCCATGGCCGGAGCGGAAGCCGCGGAAGTCCATTGAGAGTCCTGAATGTGCATATGTGTTCCCCCGGTAATGACGTCTCCCCCCGGAGACTCTCCCCGCCATTGGAAGCCGGAGCGTGAGGAACAGGCCAGTTCCACGGACCCGTCCGACGGATCCGTCAGCGCATCCCCCGACACCCCGACAGCACACGAACATAGTTGAGCCGGAGTCAATTCAGAAGGGGCAGGTTCCGCACGGAGCGCCCCCCGAACGGAGTACGCGGCGATTCCACCCCGATTGCACCCCCGCGCCTCACCCGCCACACACCCGCTGACCTGCGGACATGTCCTGTACTCCGGCAATTCGCCCGACCGGCTGCCGGTGCGGCCGCCGGTCACACAATTTGCCGGGGCTGTGGACAAACTCAAGTGGCCGATGCGTCATGGGGTGGTGCCGATGCCGAAGACTGCTTCTTCCCGGGGGACGGCCCCGGAAGTCCCGCGTACGCGCGTCCTCGTCGTAGGGGGCGGATATGTCGGGATGTACGCCGCCCTGCGCCTCCAGCAGAAACTCAAACCGGAACTGAGAAGCGGCCGGACCGAGATCGTCGTCGTCACCCCCGACCCGTACATGACCTACCAGCCGTTCCTGCCGGAGGCCGCCGCCGGATCCATCTCGCCGCGCCACGTCGTCGTGCCGCTGCGCCGCGTCCTCGGCAGGTGCCGCGTCATCGTCGGCGAGGTCACGGCGGTCGACCACGGCAAGCGCACCGCCACGTTCACCACGCTCGCCACCGAGGAGGAGGGCACGGGCGCCGTCGAGATCACGTACGACGAACTCGTCCTGGCACCCGGCTCCGTCTCGCGCACCCTGCCCGTGCCCGGGCTCGCCGACCACGGCATCGGCTTCAAGACCGTCGAAGAGGCCATCGGCCTGCGCAACCACGTCATCGAGCAGCTGGACATCGCCTCCTCGACCCGCGACCCCGCCATCCGCGACGCGGCCCTCACCTTCGTCTTCGTAGGGGGCGGTTACGCGGGTGTGGAGGCACTCGGCGAACTCGAGGACATGGCGCGCTACGCCGCGGGTTACTACCACAACGTCACCGCGGACGACCTGAAATGGATCCTCGTGGAGGCCAGCGACCGCATCCTCCCGGAGGTCGGCGAGGAGATGGGCCGCTACACCGTCAGCGAACTGCGGCGCCGCAACATCGACGTACGCCTGCGGACCCGGCTCGAATCCTGCGAGGACCGGGTCGCCGTCCTCGACGACGGCTCCCGCTTCCCGACCCGCACCGTCGTGTGGACCGCGGGCGTCAAACCGCACCCCCTGCTCGCCGCGACCGACCTGCCGCGCAACGAACGCGGCCGCCTCACCTGCACCGCCCAGCTCGCCGTCGACGGCGCTCCGCACGCCTGGGGCGCGGGCGACGCGGCCGCCGTCCCCGACATCACGGCCGGCGGGGAGGGCAAGGAATGCGCGCCCAACGCCCAGCACGCGGTGCGCCAGGCCAGAGTCCTCGGAGACAACATCGCGGCCTCCCTGCGCGGCGAGCCCCTCACGGACTACGAGCACAAATACGCCGGCTCCGTCGCCTCGCTCGGCCTGCACAAAGGTGTCGCACACGTCTACGGGCGCAGGCTGAAGGGCTACCCTGCCTGGTTCATGCACCGCGTCTACCACCTGAGCCGGGTGCCGACCGTGAACCGGAAGGCCCGTGTCCTGAGCGAATGGATACTCTCCGGGCTCTTCAAGCGCGAAATCGTCTCCCTCGGCTCGCTCGAACGCCCGCGTGCGGAATTCGAACTCGCGGCCGGGGGAAACCCGCCGGGCAGCCCCCCGGCGAACCCGCCCCAGGACCCGAAGGGGTCGACCTGACCGGACTCAGGAACTCCCCCTCAAGGACCGGCGTCTGACGGATGTCGGTCCGGTCGGTCAGACTGGTCCATGACCCTGGCCGGCTCCTGACCGTGGGCGGACCGACCGCCACGTTGCCCTTCCCCGCGCTCCCGGTCTCCCGGCCGGACAGGGGAGACCCCACCCGACCTCACGAGGCTTTCCCCACAGTGAACTTCACGCGCTGGAGCGCCCGGCTCCCCGGAACGCAGCGCCGCGCGGCAGCGCGGTCCGACCATGGCGTCTCCCAAAGCCAGCGAGGGGAAGGCGCCGTGCCCGCCGCCCGCCACGAACCCCCGTCCGACGACGCGCCCACGCCCGCCGCCGGCATCGACGAACTGCCCGCACGCGAGGTCCTCGACCGCGTCCCGGCCCTCGTCGCCCTCGTCCACGGCCCCGACCACCGCATCGCGTACGTGAACGACGCGTACGTCGCGGCCTTCGGCGACCGCCCCACCGGCGCCCCCGCGCGCGAAGCGCTGCCCGAGCTGGAGGAACTCGGCCTGCTGCCGCTGCTCGACCAGGTCCTGCGCAGCGCCAAGCCGCGCACGGTCAAGTCCCGCAAGGTGGCCGGCGGCCGCTCGTACACGTTCACCTGCACACCCGTGACGGTGCCGGCCGGCGAAGCGGACGGTGACGACGAAGGGGCGGGGCAGGAACGGCCAGGCGGCTTCGGCGTACTCGTCTTCGCGACCGACGTCACCGACCACGCCGAGGCCGCCGAGCGGCTGCGCGCCAGCGAGCGCCGCCAGCGCGAGACCGCCGTCACCCTCCAGCGCTCCCTCCTGCCCCAGGAGCTGGAGCAGCCCGACGACCTGCGCATCGCGGCCACCTACCAGCCGGGCGGCACCGAGGCCGCGGTCGGCGGCGACTGGTACGACGTGATCACCCTCGGCGGCGGCCGCACCGCCCTCGTCATCGGCGACGTCATGGGCCGCGGGGTGCGCGCCGCCGCCGTCATGGGCCAGCTGCGCACCGCCGTCCGCGCCTACGCCCGCCTCGACCTGCCGCCGCACGAGGTGCTCCAGCTCCTCGACGGCCTCGCCATCGAGATCGACGCCAACCAGATCGCCACCTGCGTCTACGCGGTCCACGACCCGAACGAGGGCCGCCTCGTCTACGCGTCGGCCGGCCACCTCCCCATCCTCGTACGCGACGAGAGCGGCACGATCCACCGCGCGGAGGAGCCCACCGGACCCCCGCTCGGCACCGGCGGGTGGCTGCACGCCTCCGGATCGGTGCCGCTCGGCCCCGGATCGACCGCCGTCATGTACACCGACGGCCTGGTCGAACGCAGGGACGAGGACATCGACGAGGGCGTCGCCTCCCTGGAGCGCGCGCTCGCCGGCGCCACCGGCACACCCCAGGTCGTGTGCGACCGACTCATCCGCGCGGCAGGCGTCACCGCCGACCACGACGACGACGTGGCCGTCCTCGTCCTCCAGCACCCGGCGCGCACCGGACCCGACGGAGAGCTGTTCCGCAACGCAGCCCTGGAACTCCTCGGCGGCGTCGAAGCGGCCCCACGCGCGCGTGCCTTCGCCTCGGGCGTACTCGCCAGCTGGCGCTTCTCACCGGAGCTGCACGACCTGGGCGTCCTGGCCGCCAGCGAACTCGTCGCCAACTCGCTCCAGCACGGGACGCCCCCCATGCGCCTCAGGCTCCGCCGCACCGACCGGCGGCTGATCATCGAGGTCACCGACGGCGACGACCACCTCCCGCGCCGCCGCCGCGCCGAACCCGCCGACGAGGCGGGCCGGGGCATCGCCATCGTCGCCACGATCGCCTCGAACTGGGGGTCCCGGCGCACCCCGGGCGGCGGCAAGGCGGTCTGGTGCGAGTTCGCCCTGCCGCGTACGCCGTAATCCGGCCGGGCCTCAGGCGGACGCGGCCGCGGGCACCGGCTCGACCGGAGCCCCGCCCTCCGCCACGATGCGGCTCTTCGCCAGAGACGGCTGGTCCTGCACGGGCGACAGATGCCGCCCGAGCCGCACCGCGAGGAACGTGATGCCCAGCGAGAACAGCACGAACGTCACGATGTACGGACCGTGCAGCGCGGCCCCCATGGGCCCGCCGACCGCCGGACCGACGGCCAGTGCGAGCTGCTTGACCAGTGCGAACGCCGAGTTGTACTGACCGACCGTCCCGGCCGGCGCCAGATCGGCGACCAGCGGCGCCACGGTCGGCGACAGCATCGCCTCACCCAGACCGAACAGCGCGTACGTCGAGATGAACGCGGCCGTGGCCATGGCCATGCTGCCGTGCCCCACACCCGCGTACCCGGCCGCGAGCCACGCGACCGCCCACACGAGCCCGACCGCGGCGATCACCCGGGACCGCCTGCGCCGCTCGACGAACTTCAGGACCGCGAACTGCGCGACCACGATCATCGCGGTGTTGGCGGCGAGCGCGATGCCCAGCGTCGACGGGGAGATCCCCGCCGCCTCCACGCCGTACGCGCTCAGGCCCGACTCGAACTGCCCGTAGCAGGCGAAGAACAGCACGAACCCGAGGACGCACAGCTGGACCATGGCCCGGTGCCGGAACAGCGCCCGCAGCCCGCCGCCCGTCCCGGAGCCACCCTTCGGCACGGCCCCGCCGATCGCCGGCGCGTACGGCATCCGCACGAAACCGACGACAGCGGCGAGCACGAGGAACATCACGGCCTCGATGCCGAACAGCAGGGTGAAGCTCGACGGGCGGCTCTCGTCGACGATCTGGCCGCCGATGAGCCCGCCGATGCCGAGACCGAGGTTCTGCAGGAAGAACTGCATGGCGAAGGCGCGCGTACGGGTGTCCGGCGTGGACGTCCACACGATCATCGTGGCGAGCGCCGGCTGGATCACGGCCGTGCCCGCACCGAGCACCGCCGCCGACAGGATCGCGGTCGGCCGACCGCCCGCGAGCCCGAGCCCGAGCGCACCGACAGCCGCCACCACCGTGGCGACGACCAGGACGGGCACGGGACCGCGCCGGTCGATGGCCCGTCCCGTGAACGGCAGGACGACCAGAGCGGCCATGGCGAAGGCGGCGAGCACGATGCCCGCAGCTCCGGCCCCGAGACCTCGCACCTCAGCGACGTACACATAGAGGAACGGGACCGTGAACCCGACGCCGAACGAACTCAGCGCGCTGCCCACCTGGATCCGACGCATCGCTGCGCCCATCGCCCTGGTCACTTTCACCTGCCTTAGGAGTTAGAAGTGAAGACTTCGAAGCTAAAGTTAGGATCTAAACAATACACACCGAAGGACTTCAACGCCAAGCCGCCCGTGCCATACTGCGGGCCATGGGCGACAACCCCGGCGACAGTGAGCCGACCCTCGACGAGCAGATCGCCGCGTACCAGCGCGAGTTCCAGGACCTCGACCCCCAGGTCGAGCAGATCGTCTCCGCGCTCGGCCGCCTCAACAGGCGCATGAACGTCGCCTACGGCCGTCAGACCGCGAACCTCGGCATCTCGAGCGCCGACTGGGAGGTCCTCAAGGCCCTCGTCCTCTCCGGCGCCCCGTACCGCATGGGCCCCGGCGACCTGGCGAAGCGCCTCGGCCTCACCCCGGCCGCCATGACCCACCGCATCGACCGCATGGTCGGCGAGGGCCTGGTCACCCGCGACCGCGACGAGTCCAACCGGGTACGCGTCATCGTCGAGCTCACCACCGAGGGCCGCGCCAAGTGGCTCGAGGCGATGCGCCTCGCTTCCGGGTTCGAGGAGGACCTGCTCCAGGACCTCTCCTCCGACGAGCGGGGAGTCCTGGGCGAGGTCCTGACCCGCCTGCTGCGCCGCGTCGAGGACGCCCAGCCGGACGCCGGCGGCCGCCTCACGGACCTCGACTGAAAAGAAGTTGCCAGGAGGGTGTTGACATGACCCTCCTCGATACGTAAGGTTCTTCGAGTTGCCACGGAGCCGTAACGGTTCTGCGACAGCACCTCCGCCGCTCAAGCGGCACCCCCACCACCAGCACGATCTCCCTCCGGGACCGAATTCGGCGTGCCCGAATTCAATTCGATTTCGGTGCGGCGGCCCGATTAGGAGCCGCCGGGAGAATCCGCTAAAGTCTGGGACGTCGGAACGGCCCAACAGCCGGGAAGACACGGCATAAAGATCCGGCTCCGCCGGGTGGCCACTGACTGGAAATCAGGCCCGAAAGGATCTGATAGAGTCGGAACCGCCGGAAAGGGAAACGTGAAAGGTCGAAAGGCCGGAGCGGAAACCTGAAAGGCGCCGAGGAAATCGGACGCGAAAGAGTCTGATAGAGTCGGAAACGCAAGACCGAAGGGAAACTGCCCGGAGGAAAGCCTGAGAG